>DASWOV010000061.1:0-92579 GCA_036398595.1 Granulicella sp. | reverse complement strand
TCCACCTTTACTGCCTGACAAGGGGAAAACATTGTCCGTTGAAGCAAATCAGCATCCACCTCTGGGAGCCGACCCGGCTCCCGCTGCGGCCCCCGCCAAACAGCGTAGTAAGACCGTACGCGTCATCGTCTGGGTTGTCCTGCTGCTGATCTTTGCAGCGGCGTTCTACTTTATCCTCAACCGCAAGGAACCCGCTCAGGCCGGTGCCGCCGGCGGCGGCGGACGTAGCGGTCGCCGCGGTGCTGCGGGCGCCGGTCCTGTCACCATCACCGAGGTGACGGCACGGAAGGGCGATCTCGGCGTCTACATCGATGCCATCGGAACGGTTACGCCGGTCTACACCTCGTCGATTACGGCGCAGGCCAACGGCGTCATCACCGCGGTCCACTACCGCGAGGGCCAGATGGTACGCAAGGGCGATTCGCTGATCGACATTGACCCTCGTCCCTACCAGGCCGCCCTGCAACAGGCCGAGGGCGTCCTCGAGCGCGACCAGAACATCCTGGCGCAGACACAGATGGACGTCGAGCGCTATCGCGCCGCCTTCGCCCGCAACGCGGTTCCCAAGCAGACGCTGGACGACCAGGAGAAGCTGCTGCTCCAGAACCAGGGCACGGTCAAGAACGATGAGGGCGCGGTGCTGGCCGCCAAGGTCAACCTCAGCTACTGCCACATTACCGCTCCGTTCGACGGCCGCGTGGGTCTGCGCCTCGTCGATCCGGGCAATGTCGTTACGGCCAACGGCGGCACCATCCTTGCGGTAGTGACGCAGATTCAGCCCATCACGGCCATCTTCACCATTCCCGAGGATAACCTCTCGCAGGTCGCCCCGCAGCTTCGCCAGTCGGCCAAGCTGGAGGTGGATGCCTACGACCGCTCCGCGCAGAACAAGGTGGCCAGCGGCACGCTGCTGACGCTCGACAACCAGATCGACACCACCACCGGTACGGTCAAGGCTCGCGCCTCCTTCGTCAACAAGGATCTGGCGCTCTATCCGAATGAGTTCGTCAACGTCCGTCTGCTGACCAAGACCCTCAAGGATGTAACGCTGATCCCGTCCTCCGCCATCCAGCACAACGGCTCGACGGCCTTCGTCTATCTCGTCCAGGACGGCGTCGCGCACATGAAGGTCATCACGCCGGGCGTCACCGACAGCGGTACCACGCAGATCGACGGCCTAAACCCCGGCGACGTGCTTGCCAACAGCAGCTTCGAGAAGCTGCAGGATAATACTCGTGTCGTCCTGCCCGGCCAGACGCCTGAGCCGTCAGGACATTCCACGCAGGGCGGGGGGCGCAAGTCCCGCGGGAGTGCTTCTTGAGCCCATCGCGTCCATTTATTCTCCGGCCCGTCGCCACGTCGCTCCTGATGGCGGCGATCATGCTGGTCGGCATCGTCGGCTACACGCAGCTTCCGGTTTCGGCGCTGCCGCAGGTCGACTACCCGACCATCCAGGTCGTGACGTACTACCCCGGCGCGAGCCCTGACGTCGTTGCGACGACCGTCACGGCTCCGCTGGAGCGCCAGTTCGGCCAGGTGCAGGGGCTCAGCCAGATGACCTCCACCTCGGCGGGCGGCAACTCGGTCATCGTTCTGCAATTTAACCTCTCGCTCGATATCGACGTCGCCGAGCAGGAGGTCCAGGCCGCCATCAATGCCGCGCAGAGCTTCCTGCCTGCCAATCTGCCCGCGCCGCCGATCTACAACAAGACGAATCCCGCCGACGCGCCGATCCTGACGCTGGCGATCACGTCCAGCACGATCCCGCTCTCGCAGGTGGAAGACCTCGTCGATACGCGCCTCGCGCCCAAGATCTCGCAGCTCTCCGGTGTTGGCCTCGTCGCGCTCTCCGGCGGCCAGAAGCCCGCTGTCCGTATCCAGGCGAACCCGACGGCGCTCTCCGCCTACGGCATTAATCTTGAGGACCTTCGCGCCGCTGTCTCGAACGCCAGCGTCAACGCGGCCAAGGGCAACTTCGACGGTCCGCGCCAGGACTTCCAGATCGACGCCAACGATCAGCTTGTGACGCCGGGCGACTATAAGCAGGTCGTCGTCGCCTATCGCAACGGCGCGCCGATCATGCTGACCGATGTCGCCGACATCGCCGATGGTGTCGAGAACAACACGCAGGCCGCATGGATGAACCTGACTCCGGCTATCATCCTGAACGTGCACCGCCAGCCCGGCGGAAACACGATCGCGGTCGTGAAGAGCATCAAGAAGCTGATGCCGCAACTCGAGGCCAACCTGCCCAAGGGCATCGAGGTCACGACGCTCACCGATCTGACGACGCCGATCCAGGCCTCGGTCGATGACGTCGAGTTCGAGCTGATCCTGACCATCGGCCTTGTCGTTCTGGTCATCTTCCTTTTCCTGCGCAACCTGTACGCGACCATTATTCCGTCGGTGGCCGTGCCGCTCTCCCTGGTGGGAACCTTTGCGGCGATGTACATGCTGGGCTACTCGCTCGATAACCTCTCGCTGATGGCGCTAACCATCTCGACGGGCTTCGTCGTCGACGACGCCATCGTCATGGTCGAGAACATCTCGCGCTATCTCGAAGAGGGCGATCCGCCGATGGAGGCCGCGCTCAAGGGCGCCGAGCAGATCGGCTTCACCATTCTGTCGCTGACCATCTCGCTGATCGCCGTGCTCATCCCGCTGCTCTTCATGGGCGATGTTGTGGGCCGCCTCTTCCGCGAGTTCGCGGTCACGCTGGCCGTCACCATCATCGTCTCGGCCGTCGTCTCGCTAACGCTGACGCCGATGATGGCCTCGCGCATCCTGAAGCACGATCCCAAGGCGCACGAGGGCAAGTTCTACCAGGCCAGCGAGCGCGTCTTCGAGGGCATGATTGCCTTCTACGGGCGCACGCTGCGCGTCGTGCTCGAGTACCAGACCATCACACTGCTGGTGGCGCTAGCGACGCTGTGCCTGACGGTCTACCTCTACATCATCATTCCCAAGGGCTTCTTCCCGACGCAGGATACGGGCATCATCCAGGGCATCAGCCAGGCTCCGGCGACGATCTCGCCGCAGGCGATGGCCATCAAGCAGCAGGAGCTGGCGAAGATCATTCTCGAGGACCCGGCCGTCGAGAGCCTCTCCTCCTTCATCGGCGCGGACGGTACCAACACGACCAATAACAGCGGCCGCATGTCCATCAACCTAAAGCCGCTCGAGCAGCGCGACCGAAGCGCGGCCGATGTGATCCGCCGCCTGCAGGGACCACTCTCCAAGGTGGACGGCATCCAGCTCTACATGCAGCCGGTGCAGAACATCACCGTCGACGACCGCGTCAGCCGCACCCAGTACCAGTACACGCTCGAAGATCCGGACATCAACGAGCTGCATGAGTGGACCGACAAGTTTGTCGAGAGACTGAAGCAGCTTCCGGAGCTTGAGGATGTGGCTACCGATGCGCAGAACGGCGGGCTTGCGCTCTCGCTGGTGATCGACCGCGCCACGGCCTCGCGCCTCGGCATTGCGCCGACGACCATTGACCAGACGCTCTACGATGCCTTCGGCCAGCGCCAGATCAACACGATGTACACGCAGCTGAACCAGTACCACGTCATCATGGAGGCGCAGCCCTGGTTCCAGCTCGACCCGAACAAGCTGAATCACATCTATATCCAAGCGAACGCGGCCTCGGGTACCACGGGCGCTCCGGCCAGCTCGGCCTCCGGGCGCGGCTCGACCTCGGCAGGCTCGAACACCCAGACCGGATCGGCCGTCTACACGCCGTCGTCGAACGTCTTTACATCGCCGATCAATGCGCTCGCGGGCTCGGCGGTGGTGCGCGGTTCGACCTCGGCCGGGGCCACGGCCTCGAGCATCAGCAATCACATCCCGCTCAGCGCCTTCTCGCACTTTGAGACGTCGACCGAGCCGCTCACGATCAATCACCAGGGGCAGTTCCCCTCGGTGACGGTTTCCTTCAACCTTGCGCCCCGCGCGGCGCTGGGCGGGGCGATCGACGCCATCACCCAGGCGCAGAAGGATATGAATATGCCCGCCAGCATCCAGGCGGACTTCCAGGGCACGGCGGCCTCCTTCCGCAACTCGCTCTCGAACGAGCCGCTACTCATTCTCGCCGCGCTGGTGACGGTGTACATCGTGCTGGGTGTGCTCTATGAGAGCTTTATCCATCCAATCACGATTCTCTCCACGCTGCCCTCGGCCGGTGTGGGAGCATTCCTCTCGCTCATCCTCTTCCACCAGGACCTCTCGGTGGTCGCCATCATCGGCATCGTTCTGCTCATCGGCATCGTGAAGAAGAACGGCATCATGATGGTCGACTTCGCACTCGAGGCCGAGCGTGAGCACGGCAAGAGCTCTACCGAGGCCATCTACGAGGCCTGCCTGCTGCGCTTCCGTCCGATCATGATGACCACGATGGCCGCGCTGCTCGGCGGTATCCCGCTAGCCTTCGGCTCCGGCATCGGCTCGGAGATGCGGCGGCCGCTCGGTATCTCGATGGTGGGCGGCCTCCTGCTCAGCCAGGTGCTGACGCTCTACACCACGCCGGTGATCTACATCTTCTTCGACAACATCGCGCATAAGCTGTCGAAGAACAAGACTCCGAAGGGCGGCCACGAGCACGTCAGCACACCGCCGGATGCACCCACGACGGCGGCGCACGCATGAGCATCTCCGCCCCATTTATTCACCGGCCGGTAGCAACGACGCTGCTGACGATCGCCATTGCCATGGCGGGCATCATCGCCTTCCAGGTGCTGCCGGTTTCGCCGCTGCCTCAGGTGGACTTTCCGACGATCAACATCGGCGCCGGTCTTCCGGGCGGCAGCGCGGAGATTATGGCCTCGTCGGTGGCGACGCCGCTCGAGCGGCAGCTCGGCCACATCGCCGGTGTTTCGGAGATGACCTCGTCGTCGAGCCTCGGCAGGACGAGCATCACGATCCAGTTCGACCTGAGCCGCAACATCGACGGAGCGGCGCGTGACGTGCAGGCCGCCATCAACGCGGCGCGCACCTACCTGCCCGCGAACCTGCCCGGCAACCCGACCTATCGCAAGGTCAATCCGTCGGACGCGCCGATCATGATCGTGGCGCTGACATCGGACAAGTATGGCCCGGACAAGCTCTACGACGAGGCCTCGACGGTCATCCAGCAGAAGCTTTCGCAGATTCAGGGCGTCGGCCAGGTGAATGCGGGCGGCGGCGCGCTGCCCTCGGTGCGTGTCGAGGTGAACCCGACCAAGCTCGCCAGCTATGGACTGACGATGGCCAATCTGCAGGCGCAGCTCAGTCTGCAGAACACGGATCTTGCCCGCGGCCAGATCAACGATGGCGTCCACATCGCGGACATCGTAACCAACGGCCAGATCTCGCACGCGATCGACTATAAGCCGCTGATCATGGGGTATAAGAACGGGCAGGCGATCCGGCTTGAGGACGTGGCCGACGTGCTCGACTCCGTGCAGGACGTGCGCGCCGGCGGCTATCTCAATAGCAAGCGCGCTGTGAACCTGACGATCTTCCGCCAGCCCGGCGCGAACATCATCGACACGGTAGACCGTATCAACGCGCAGATGCCTTCCCTGCAGGCAGAGATTCCGCAGGGCATCGACATGACCATCGTGCTCGACCGCACGACGACGATCCGCGCCTCGGTGCACGACGTCGAAAAGACGCTAGCGATGTCGATCGGGCTGGTCATCCTGGTGGTCTTTTTCTTCCTGAGGAACTGGCGCGCCACGCTGATTCCGGCCGTTGCTGTGCCGACCTCGCTGATCGGCACCTTCTCGGTGATGTACCTGCTCGGGTTCTCGCTGGATAACCTCTCGTTGATGGCGCTGACCATCTCGACCGGCTTCGTCGTGGACGATGCCATCGTGGTGATGGAAAACATCACCCGCCACATTGAGGACGGCATGGAGCCGATGGCCGCTTCGCTGCGCGGCGCGCGCGAGATCGGCTTCACGGTCGTCTCCATCAGCATCTCGCTCATTGCGGTCTTTATCCCCCTGTTGTTGATGGGCGGCATCGTGGGCCGTCTCTTCCGCGAGTTCGCCATTACGCTTTCCACCGCCATCGTCGTCTCCATGGTTATTTCGCTGACGACGACGCCGATGATGTGTGCGTACCTGCTCAAGGGTGAGCACGAGGCCGAGCACGGCAGCCTCTACAACTCCACCGAACGCTTCTTCGACTGGATTCTGCTGCAGTACCAGCGCAGCCTGCGCTGGGTGCTGGAGAATCCCGGCCTTACGCTCACGGTCCTGTTTCTGACCATTGCACTGAACGTAATCACGATCATCAAGATTCCCAAGGGTTTCTTCCCGCTGCAGGATACGGGCACCATTCAGGGGGGGCTTCAGGGGCCGCAGGACACCTCGTATCCTCCGATGAATGCGGCGCTTCTGGCTCTGCAGAAGGTGATTTCTGCCGACCCAGCGATTGCCAAC
This sequence comes from Granulicella sp., assembly GCA_036398595.1. Classification (GTDB taxonomy): domain Bacteria; phylum Acidobacteriota; class Terriglobia; order Terriglobales; family Acidobacteriaceae; genus Edaphobacter. The sequence continues at coordinate 86,148 of DASWOV010000061.1, read as the reverse complement.
AGCACCGGATTCACGGGCCAGAGCAACGCGGGCAATATCTTTATCGCGCTCAAGCCGCTGGAGGAGCGCAAGGTTTCCGCGTTCGAGGTCATCAACCGTCTTCGCGCCAAGCTGAATGTGCTGCCGGTAGCCTCCGTCTTTCTACAGGCCGGGCAGGATCTTCGCATCGGCGGCCGCGGCGGCAATGCGACCTATCAGTACACCATTCAGTCGGACAACACGGCCGATCTGAATATCTGGGGGCCGCGCCTGCTGCAAGAGATGCGACGTCTCCCGGGCTTTGCCGATGTGAACTCCGACCAGCAGAACGGCGGTCTTGACGCGGTCGTCAACTACGATCGCGTGGCGGCGGCCAAGCTGGGGCTGACGGCGCAGACGATCGACAACGCGCTGTGCGCAGCCTTTTGCCAATCACAGGTTTCGCTGATCTACACGCAGCTCAACCAGTACTACGTGGTGCTGGAGTATGCGCCGCCGTACTGGCAGTCGCCGGATAACCTGAAGGACGTCTACCTGCACACGAGCGGCGCTTCGAGCACCGGTCAGACCGGCAACGTTCCTTTGTCATCGTTCTCGACGACAAGGATCGGTACGATTCCGCTGACGATCAATCACACGGGCCTCTTCCCGTCGGTGACGGTGTCCTTCAACCTTGCGCCGGGGTATTCGCTCTCCGATGCGACGATGGAGATTCAGCAGCTGCAGAGCAGGCTCGGCACGCCGGCCAGCATCCGCGGCTTCTTTGCCGGAACGCTGCAGGCCTATCAGCAGTCGCTCAGCTCGGAGCCCGTGCTGGTGGTGACGGCGCTGCTGGCGGTCTACATCGTTCTGGGCATTCTGTATGAGAGCCTCGTGCATCCGCTGACGATTCTCTCGACGCTGCCCTCGGCTTCGATTGGAGCCATGCTGGCGCTCATCCTCTTCAAGACGGACCTGAACGTCATCTCCATTATCGGCATCGTGCTGCTGATCGGCATCGTGAAGAAGAACGCCATCATGATGATCGACTTCGCGCTGCAGGTGGAGCGCGAGGAGCACCTGACGACCGAGGAGGCGATCTTCAAGGCCTGCATGCTCCGCTTCCGTCCGATCCTGATGACTACGATGGCTGCGCTCTTCGGCGCTCTGCCGCTGGCCTTCGGCACGGGCACCGGCTCGGAGCTTCGCCGTCCGCTCGGCATTACGATCGTCGGCGGCCTGATTCTCAGCCAGATGCTGACGCTCTACACCACGCCGGTGGTGTACCTCACGTTCGACAAGCTCCGCCTCCGCATGCAGGGCAAGACGCGGGATGACTTCCACCCGCAGCCCACGCCGTTCCCGGCAGACTGACACGTTCCCGGCAGACTGGCAGTTTATGTCTCCGGCAGACTAACTTTTGATGGATGGATTGCTTCACCGATACGGAATGTCCAAGACGATGACCATGCCGCACCTGAAGATCGCCCGTACCTCCGCTCTGGCAGCCATGCTTCCGGCTCTGCTGCTCGCCGGCTGTCGCGTCGGACCCAAGTACCAGGTCCCGACCACGGTTGCCACCGCGCCGCCCGCTACCTATCACGAGGTCCCTGCGGCCGATGCCGACGGCTGGAAGCCGGCGCAGCCCTCCGACGCGATGCTGCGCGGCAAGTGGTGGGAGGTCTTCGGCGAGCCCGAGCTGAACACCCTGGAGGATCAGCTCAACGCCAACAACCAGAACATCCGCGTGCAGTTTGAGAACTTCATGGCCGCGCGCGAGCTGATCGCGCAGGCGCGGGCGTCGCTCTATCCGACTGTTGCCGTGGGTCCGACATATAACCGCAGTGGAACCTCTGCCAATATCGTGAACGGCACCGGCGCGACCGCAGGCAGCGGCGGTTCAAACAAGACGACCAGTGTAGGGTCGGTTCCGTTTAGCGCGAGCTGGGAGCCCGATCTTTGGGGCCGCGTTCGCAATACCATCCGCGAGAACCAATACAACGCACAGCTCTCGGCTGCCGATCTGGAGAACGAGCGCCTTACCGAGCAGGCCTCTCTCGCTGCCTTCTTCTTCGAGCTGCGTGGCCAGGACGCTCTCCGGCACATCTATGACGAGACGATTGCAGCCGACAAGCAGGCGCTCGAGTACAACCAGGCGCAGTACGAGTTTGGCATTACCGACAAGATCTCCGTCGTTGAGGCGCAGAATACGCTGCAGAATGCCATGGCTGCCAGTCTTAACCTCGGTGTTGCGCGCGCGCAGTATCAGCACGCGATCGCTATGCTGATCGGCGTCAATCCTTCGAGCTTCACCGTTCCTGAACGCGCCGTTCTGCGCACCGCGCCGCCGCTCCCGATTGGCATTCCCTCGCAGCTTCTTCAGCGCCGTCCTGATATTGCCGCAGCCGAGCGCCAGATGGCCGCTGGGAATGCGGCTATCGGTGTCGCTACCGCGGCGTACTATCCGAGCCTGACGCTCTCGGCGACGGGCGGCCTCCAGAGTTCCAGCTGGAAACACCTCTTCGACATTGCCAGCCGATACTGGTCGATTGGGCCTACCTTCTCGGAGACTATTTATGACGCTGGTCTTCGCCATGCTGAGCTCAACCAGAGCATCTTCACGTATAACGCCCGTGTGGCTACCTACCGGCAGACCGTGCTGACGGCCTTCCAGCAGGTGGAGGACGGCCTCTCCACGGTACGCATCCTCGGCGACCAGATTAAGCAGCAGCAGCAGGCTGCTGACTCGGCCACGGAGTTCGTCAGGCTCGAGACGGACCGCTTCCAGCTCGGCCTCGATCCGTATATTGACGTTGTGACCGCGCAGACCACCCTGCTCAACGACCGGCAGACGCTGGCCTCGCTGCAGATTCAGCAGATGACGGCCTCCGTCAACCTGATCGAGGCGTTGGGCGGCGGGTGGGATACCACCGATCTGCCGACTCCGGCGGATGTCTCGCGGAAGATCACCCGCGGCGAGGTCCAGATCGATAAGTAGTTCCTTGTCCCTGCAAAGCGCCCCGGATGAGTCTCATCCGGGGCGCTTTGCATTTGGCTAGCAGCTAAAGCTACTGCCTCCGCATCTCTCTTTGTATGCGCGTTCTTCCGCAAGCGGCTCTCCTGCTGACCTTCCTTCTTCCCATGACTCTTCCTGCCCAGACGCCCGAGGCGATCACCATTGATGCACACGCTGCCGGTACGCCCTTCCCGCACTTCTGGGAGACGGTCTTCGGCTCCGGCCGCGCCGTGCTGACGCTGCGTGAGTCCTATCGGCAGGATCTGGACACCGTGCGTGGTGTTACGGGCATGCAGGCTGTTCGCTTCCACGGCATCTTCAACGATGAGGTGGGCCTCTACGACCCCGACCGGCAGAACAAGAATCCGGGGCTTGCGGCGGAGAAGGTGCAGACGGATGGCGTGTACAACTTCTCGTACATCGACCAGATCTACGATGGCCTGCTGGCGCATCATGTGCGGCCGTTTGTGGAACTTTCGTTCATGCCAAAGAGGATGTCGGCGGACCCGAACGCGCTGCATCCGTTCTGGTATCACCCTAACGTTGCGCCGCCGAAGGACTATGCGCTGTGGGACGATATGATGACGGCGTTTGCGAAGCACCTCATTGCGCGCTACGGCATCGATGAGGTTTCGACGTGGTACTTCGAGGTGTGGAACGAGCCGAACCTTGACTTCTGGGCGGGAAGTCCAAAGCAGGCCACCTACTTTGAGCTGTATGACCATACCGTGCGGGCGCTCAAGGCGGTCAGCCCGCGGCTGATCGTTGGCGGACCCTCGACGGCGCAGGCTGCGTGGGTGCCGGAGTTCCTCGCGCATGTGCATCAGGCGAATGTGCCGGTGGATTTCGTCAGCACGCATGTCTACGCTAACGACACCGCTCCGGATGTGCTTCATACGAACGAGCAGATCCCGCGTGACCGCATGGTCTTCCGCGCCGTCGAGAAGGTCCACAAGGAGATACTGCAGTCGCCGTATCCGAAGCTGCCGCTGCTCTTCTCCGAATACAACGCCAGCTACGCTAACGAGCCGAACGTGACCGACACCCTCTACATGGGGCCGTGGCTTGCGAACACGATTCGCCAGTGCGACGGAATCGTGCAGATGATGAGCTACTGGACCTTCTCCGATGTCTTCGAGGAACAGGGCGTCATCCGCACGCCGTTCTATGGCGGCTTCGGCGTGCTGGGCGAGTGGGGCATCCCCAAGCCCGCGTTCAACGCCTTTGCGATGCTGCATCGGCTGGGCGATACGAGGCTGGCGATCGAGGGGAATCCGGAGAACGCACTGGCTACCCGCGCTGCCGATGGCTCGCTGGTGGTGGCGTTGTGGAACTATGCCGATCCTGATGGGACCGGCGCTACCTATACGTCGCCTCCGGCGGCTCCTGCGCCGAAGACGGTACGGCTTTCGGTCAAGGGAGTCTCTGCCAATGCGGCGGTTGAGCTTTGGCAGCTCGATGCGGACCATGGCAATGTGCTGAAGGCGTATGACGCGATGGGGCGGCCTTCGATACTGACGCAGCCGCAGATTGCTGCGCTGAAGGCTGCGGGTAAATTACCTGCGCCCCAGAGGCTTCGGCTCTCCGGTGGGGCGATCTCGGTGACGCTGCCGAAGCAGGCGCTTGCTGTGCTGTCGGTTAAATAACCCGCAGGTCACGTATCGTAGAAGACGGACGATGACTGCACCGGATGATCTAAAACCCGCAAACCCCTTTGAGCCGGAGCAGGCTGCCGACCCGATTGCGCTTTTTCGCGCGTGGCTCGACGAGGCCGCCCGCACCGAGCCGAACGATCCGAACGCCATGGCGCTGGCTACAGCTACGTCTGAGGGCCGTCCCTCGGTGCGGATGGTGTTGCTGAAGCAGCTCGATGAGCGCGGATTTTCCTTCTTCACCAACCGGGAGAGCCGCAAGGGCACCGAATTGCAGCAGAATCCGCAGGCGGCGCTGTGCTTTCACTGGAAGTCGCTGCACCGGCAGGTGCGCGTGGAGGGCGCGGTGACGGAGCTGCCCGATGCGGAGAGCGATGCGTACTTCCACAGCCGCTCGTACCGGAGCCAGATCGGCGCGCTGGCCTCGCAGCAGAGCCGCCCGCTGGCCAGCAGGGACGAGCTGGAGCGGCTGGCCGAGCAGTATTCGGCGCAGTATCCCGATGAGGTGCCTCGGCCGGATTACTGGCGCGGCTTCGTCCTTCGGCCCGAGCGCATCGAGTTTTGGGAGGACGGCGCTTACCGTCTGCATAACCGCATCGTCTTTCTCAGGAGCCATGATGGAGCTTCGTGGGAGTGCAAGCGGCTCTTCCCCTGATTTCCCCTGCTGGCCGCGACGATATGCTTAAGACAATGTGCCGCTCTGCAAGCGTTGTTGGCTGGTTGTCCGGCCTTGTCCTGTTGTTTGCCCTGGCTGCCCCGGCGCATGCAGTCGAGATGCGGATCTCTCCGCAGGCGCTCGAGCGCACGCTGCGAGCGCAGCTCTTCAATACTCCCGATGGCCGTTACTATATGCGCGGCAGCGCGAGCACTCCCTGCAACGTTTACGTCGAAGACCCGCGTGTGAGCTTTCAGCAGGACCGCATCTGGGTGCATCTGCACGCGCATGCGAAGCTGGGAACCTCCGTGGCGGGAGCGTGCGTCGGCGTGCCGCTCGGCGCCGATGCGGATGTCTCGTTCGTTCCCGAGGCGCAGGGGGAGTCCATCGGCTTCCGCGATGCTCGGCTCGAGCATCTTTCCAGCTCGAAGGAGCTGAACTTTCTGCTGATTCCGTTTCTCAGCCGCAAGCTGCCCGCCCAGATGAAGGTGAATGCCGCTGAGATGATCCGCAAGCTGCTGGTCGACTCCACCCGCACGACGGGGTACGATCTGGCGCTCGATCATCTGAAGCTGCACTCGATGCTGGTCGAGGGGCAGTCGCTCAACGTCGATCTGGATGCCTCGGTAAGCGTGCATTGAGCGGTTCCCATCCCTATGAAAACAGGGAAGAAAATGCTTTTCTGCTTTCCTGCGGGGAGGCTCGTGCATCATAAAGAAGGAGCCGCATGGGGACGAGAGGACCGAGGTCGATCAGCCGGAGAGGGGCTGCAAAGCTGATGGCGGGCGCTCTGGCGGCCTCGGTCGCTGCGCCGGGCCTCGGCTGGGCGCAGGCCGCGTCTGCCGGGAGCCGCAACGACTTCCCCCTGAGCCCGGAGGAGGAGTTCTTCCTCGGCGAGATGCAGCGCGCCGCCTGCCTGTACTTCTACGAGCAGGCCGACCCGGTGACGGGGCAGGTGCTTGACCGGGCCGCGAACAGGAACCCCAGCGGCGCGCTCGATCCGCGCAGGATTACCAGCATTGCGGCCACAGGTTTCGGGCTTACGGCCCTGTGCATCGCGGACAAGCGCAACTACCTGCCCTTTGTAGACATCCGCGAGCGTGTCGTACGCACGCTCGACTTCCACTTGAATAAGATGGAGCACCAGCACGGCTTCTTCTCGCACTACAACGAGGTGAAGACCGGCCGGGCGTTCGCCTTCAGCGAGGTTTCGTCCATTGATACGTGCATCCTGCTCTGCGGCGTGCTTACCTGCCGGGAGTACTTCGACGATCCGAAGATCAAGGAGATGGCCACGCAGCTCTATCATCGCGTGGAGTGGCCGTGGATGCTGAACGGAGGACTCACCTTCAGCATGGGCTGGCGGCCGGACAGCGCCTTCATCGCCACGCGCTGGGACCATTACTGCGAGCTGATGATGCTGTACCTGCTGGCCATCGGCTCGCCGACGCACGGCGTGGACCCGAGCTTCTGGAAGAACTTCAGCCGCCCGCGCATCGACTATGGCCCGTATGTGTACATTGGCGACTCGGACCCGCTCTTCGTGCACCAGTACTCGCATGCGTGGTTCGACTTTCAGGGCAAGCGCGATGCCTATGCGGACTACTTCCGCAACTCGGTGCTGGCCACGCAAGCGCACAAGCTCTTCTGCCTGAGCCTGAACCGCGGCTACAGCGACGACCTCTGGGGCATCACGGCCTCGGACTGGGAGCATGGCTACACGGCATGGGGCGGGCCGCCGCTGATCGGGCCGGTGAACGGCTCAGTGGTGCCGTGCGCGGCGGCGGGGTCATTGCCGTTTCTGCCGGAGGAGTGCTTGCGCGTGCTGCTCTCGATGCGGCAGAGCTTCGGAGAGCGCGCCTGGGGCCGCTACGGCTTCTGCGACTGCTTCCACCCGGAGTTAGAGTGGTACGACCCGGATGTGCTCGGCATCGACCTCGGCATTGGGCTGCTGATGGCGGAGAATCTGCGGTCGGGGTTTGTGTGGAAGACGTTTATGCAGAACCCGGAGGCGCTTGCGGCCATGCAGCGGGTGGGGTTCCATGATGTGACTTAGCTCTGCTCCAGCAACTGCAACAGCCCGGCCTCATCGAGCACCGGCACGCCCAATGAGGTGGCCTTGTCGAGCTTCGATCCGGCCTCTTCGCCTGCGACGACGTAGCTGGTCTTCTTGCTGACGGATCCTGTCACCTTGCCTCCGGCGCTCTCGATCCTCTCCTTGGCTTGATCGCGGGTCAGGTTGGGCAGTGTGCCGGTCAGGACGAAGGTGAGGCCTTCGAGCGTGGTGGTGGTCACGCGCTTTTCGGCGGTCATGACGAGGCCGAGCGATGTCAGGTCTTCGACGAGTTGGCGATTTTTTTCGAGCGCGAAGAACTCGACGATGGCCTGCGCGACCTTGGGACCGACCTCGTTGACCTTGGTCAGCTCCTCTTCGCTGGCAGCGATGAGGGAATCCATCGAGCCAAAATGCTGAGCCAGCAACTGCGCTGTGCGCTCGCCGACGAAGCGGATGCCAAGTCCAAGCAGCACGCGAGCCAGGCCGGCCTTTTTTGAGTTTTCGATCTGGGCCAGAAGAGCATCGGCGGTCTTTTCGCCGACGCGCTCGAGGCCGAGGAGCTGCGCCTGTGTGAGCCGGTATAGGTCGCCGAGGGAGTAGATGAGAGGCTTGCGCTCGATGATGGGTGCGCCCTCCTCGGTTACCTCCGGCTCTGCGTCGCCGCCAAGCTCGGCGCTCTGGCCGAGGAGTTGTGCGACCATCGCATCCCCGAGGCCTTCAATGTTCATCACGTGGCGCGAGGCCCAGTGCAGTACCTCCTCGCGCACGCGGGCCGGGCAGGCGTTGTTGACGCAGCGCCAGTCGGCCTCGCCTTCGGCGCGCTTGAGAACGCTCTCGCACACGGGACACTTTTCGGGAAAGACGATCTCTTTGGTGTCGCGGGGATGGTCCTTGGTGTCAGCTTCAGAGGCGGAAATGTTTGGAATGATAACTGAGGTGATCTTCGGGATGACGTCGCCGCCGCGCTCGACCGAGACGAAGTCGCCGATGCGCACGCCGAGGCGGGCGATCTCGTCGGCGTTGTGCAGCGTAGCGCGGGTGACGGTGGTGCCGCCGATGAAGATCGGCGCGAGCACCGCGACGGGCGTTACCTTGCCCGTGCGGCCTACCTGAAAATGGACGTCCTCGAGCTTCGTGATGCCTGCGCGGGCGGCGAACTTGTACGCGATGGCCCAGCGCGGGGCCTTGCCGGTAAAGCCGAGCCGCCGCTGCTGCGCGACCGAGTCGAGCTTGAGGACGACGCCGTCGATCTCGTAGGGGAGCGAGTCGCGCAGGGCTTCCATCTTTGCGATGAAGGCAAGTACCTCGTCGAGCGTATCGACGGTGGTGGCGTGCTCGTTGACGCGGAAGCCCGCGGCCTTGAGCGCGGCCAGAGCCGCGGATTGCAGGGGCAGCAGCGTCTCGCCGCTACGCTCGAGCAGGAAGTAGGCGTAAAAGTCGAGGCGGCGCTGCGCGACGATGTTCGGCTCGAGCGTGCGGATGGTTCCGGCGGCGGCGTTGCGCGGATTGGCGGCCGGGGCCATGCCTGCGGCCTCGCGCTCCTCGTTCAGTTTGCGGAAGGCTGCCTGCGGCATGACGACCTCGCCGCGCACCTCGAAGCTCTCGGGCAGCTCGGCCTCTTTGAGCCGTGCCTCGCCGATGCTGAGCGGCACGCTGCGAATGGTGCGGACGTTGGTGGTCACGTCCTCGCCGATGGAGCCGTCGCCGCGGGTCAGGCCGCGTTCGAGATGCGCTCCGGCGCGATGGCCGGTGGTGCCGGGGCCGTAGTGGAGGGCGAGCGAGAGGCCGTCGAGCTTCAGCTCGCAGACGTAGCGGAGCTTCTCGTTGCCGGGCAGGCCGTTGCGGGCGCGCTGGTCCCAGGCGCGCAGGTCAGCCTCGTCGAAGGCGTTGTCGAGCGAGAGCATGGGGCGCGAGTGCGGCGTCTTGACGAAGCCATCGCGGGGTTTGCCGCCCACGCGCTGCGTTGGCGAGTCGGACGCGATCAGCTCGGGGTGCTCGGCCTCGAGCCGCTTGAGCCGCTCCATGATGAGGTCGTACTGCGCGTCGGTAAGCTCGGGCTCGTCGAGCACGTAGTACAGGTACTCGTGATGGAGAATCTCCTCACGAAGAGCCTGAATCTGCTGGTCGGGAGTAAGCTCGGCCATTCGTCGATTGTATCGCCGGGCGATGGATGCAGGATCACGCTATGCTGGCAGAAGGAATGGACCCCGTTACTCACTTCATGACCGGCGCTTGCCTGGCCCGCACCGGGCTGAACCGCAAGGCAGCCTACACCACGCTGGCCATGACGCTCGCCGCCGAGATGCCCGATCTGGATACGATGTGGTCGGCTGCCGGGCCGGTCGCGGGCTTCCAGCATCATCGCGGCTGGACGCATACGTTTGTGGGCATACCGTTCGAGGCGCTGGTGCTGGTGGGGCTGATCCGGCTGCTGCATCGCTGGCGAACGGCGCGCGGGCAGACGACGCTCGCGCCGGTGCGATGGGGTCTGCTCTGGTGCTTCTCGCTGCTGGCGTTGCTGAGCCATCTTTTTCTGGACTGGACGAACAACTACGGGATACGTCCGTTCTTTCCGTTCAACCCGCGCTGGTATGAAGGGTCGTTTGTCTTCATCATCGAGCCGGTGATTCTGCTGATTCTGCTGGCTGCGCTGGGGGCTCCCTCACTCTTCGGGCTGATCCATAGCGAGATCGGTGTACGCAGGCGTCCTTTCCGGGGAAGGGGATGGGCCATGGCTGGCGTTCTCGCGCTGGCGGCGCTGTGGTCGTGGCGGGCGTTTGAGCACCAGCAGGCGATTGATATTGCGGCGGCGAGCGACTACGCGGCCAGCGTTGCCGGAGGCGTGCGGCGCATCTTCGCCAGCCCGGAGCCGGTCAATCCGTGGCGCTGGCATGTGGTCTACGATGTGTCGGGGGCGTATCAGCTTGCGGCGGTGGACACGCGCACCGGGCAGGTGACGGTGAGCAACGATGACCTGCTCTACAAGCCGCCGACGACGCTGGCGACGCTCAAGGCCAAGCGTAGCCCGCTCGGAGAGGCGTATCTCGACTGGTCCTCGTGGCCGCTCGTCACCGACATCGGCCTCGACGGGGACGGCCTGACCGAGGTGACCTTCCGCGATGCGCGCTTCCTGTACAGTACCTCGTTCTTCGATTGGAGAAAGCATCCGCCGCTGGGTGGGGTTGTCTATATCGATGCAGACCGGCAGGTGCACGCCATGGAGATGGACGGCAGGCAGCAGAAATAGACTGGTTTTGCCCCATTTTCCGGGCTTTGTAACGATCTATGGTTGACCCTGCTCGCTAAAAAGGCCGAAAATGGACCATGTACGGGATCTTTCTCGGTGTCCCGCCCCTTTCTTGCACACTTTTTTGAGGGTCCTCCAATGACAGCGTATGTAGTTCTTCTCTTCGCAGTGCTCAGCCGTCTCATGCCGCACTTCCTGCACGCGACCGGCTTGGGCTTTACCGCGGTCGGCGGCGGTCTGCTTTACTTCGGCGCGCGCCGCAGCCGCTGGCAGGCCACGATTGCCGTTGCCGCGCTGATGGCGACGGACTTCTACCTGACCACGATGGTCTACGGCCTGGCCTTCCATGCCGGAGCCTACCTGGTGACGTGGCTCTGGTATGCGGCGATCTGCCTGCTCGGGCATGGCATGCTGCAGGGCAAGCCCTCGGCGCTGCGGGTTGGCGGCGCGGTGCTGGCCTCCTCCACCTCGTTCTTTATCCTGAGCAACTTCGTCGTCTGGATGGGTGGCATGTACGCGCACACGATGCAGGGCCTCGTTGCCTGCTATGTCGCGGCCATTCCGTTCTACGCGAACGATGCGCTCTCGACCGGGCTTACGGCGGGCGCTCTCTTCGGTCTTCCGGCGCTGGCGGCCAGCATCGCGCACAGTGTGAACGATGCCCGCACGCAGCATTTCGCGTAGCTGTTTTCCTGTTCCAATAAAAAGACCCTGCCGCGAGGCAGGGTCTTTTTTGTTGCGTTGGAGTTTGTCTTAGAAGACGTACTTGACCGCGAACTGCGTCTGCCGCGGGCTGTTGCTGATGCTCGTGACCTGCCCGAAGTTTCCTGCCTCGAAGTTGGTGACTGGCGACGAGAAGGTGGGGTGGTTGAGCAGGTTGTAGACCTCGAACCGGAACTGCAGGTAGGTTTCGCGGTACACGTTGACGCGGCGGTAGACGCCCAGATCGAGGTTGACCGGGCCGTCGCTGCGCAGCAGGTTGCGGCTGGAGGTGCCGTAGGCATAGGTGCCTGCCGGGTTGGTGTCGTTGAAGGCCGCCGTGTTGAACCACTCGAGCGCCGAGGGCGAGGAGACATGCGGATCGACGCCCGGGTTGATGTTGGCGAAGTTGCTCGCGCCCGTGTTCGAGATGTCCTTCGAGGTGGTGACGGTGAACGGGATGCCCGTCTGGTAGACGAAGATGCCGTTCATCTGCCAGCCGGAGATGGCGGCGGAGGCCACCGGGTTGATGTGCGAGGCGAAGGGCTTGCCCTTTCCGAAGGGAAGCTCGTAGGTGAAGCTGCTCACGAGGCGGTGCTTCACGTCGAAGTCCGACGAGGCATAGGACGCGGGCAGGTTATATGGGTCCTGCAGGCTGCCGATGTCGTCGAGCGAGTGGGAGTAGGTGTAGGCCACCAGGAGCGTCAGGCCCTGCGCGTAGCGCCGCTGGAGCTGCGCGCTGAGTGAGGTGAAGTTCGAGTAGCCATTGGAGTCTACCCAGTCGACCGCGCCCCACTGCGGGTAGGGGCGGCGGCCCTGAATCGCTCCGGGGCCGGGCGTGGGCTGGTTGACGTTGTAGCTCGTCTGCAGGTGGGTGCCCTTGGTGCCGAGGTAGGAAATCTCAAGCGAGAGATCCTTCTGTAGCTCGCGGTCGAAGGTCAGGCTCCACTGCTGGTAGTTGGCGTTCTTGTAGTTCGGATTGATGCCGTTCGGTGTGTAGCCGCCGGCAGCCGTGGTCGCGGGCGGGAAGGGATTGCCCCAGGTCGCCAGCGGCGTGGGCTTGGGATAGGTCGAGCTGTTGGGATTCTGGAAGGTCTGGCGCGTGCGGAAGGGGATGCCGCGCCACATCTGCGAGACGCCGTTGCCGGCGACGATCTGATCGTAGAAGATGCCGTAACCAGCGCGGATGACGGTCTTCTGATCGCCAAACGGCTGGTAGGCGAGGCCGATGCGCGGGGCGACGCTGCCCTTGTCCAGATGCCAGATCTGGCCATGCCAGCCGCTGTCGCCGTTGACCAGCTCCAGGCTGCCATTGTTTACGGTGTAGATGCTGCCGTCGGCGACCGGTACCAGCCCCGTCGCCAGATCGAAGGTCGAGATGCGGTTCTTGCGCTCGCCCTCGGGGAAGTCCAGTTCGTAGCGGAGGCCATAGGTCAGCGTCAGCTTCGGGGTCACGTGCCACTCGTCCTGCGCGAAGAAGTCCGAGGTGGTGGTGAAGCTGTTGACGCCGGGGAAGCCCGGAGCGCGCTGTGCCTGGTAGAGATCGCCGAGCAGGAAGTCCGCCAGCGCGGTGCCGGTGGATTGCCCGTTGAAGGCGAAGACGCCGCGGCCGTTCTGGTAGTAGCTCAGGTTGTAGACGAAGCGCTTGACGTCGGCGCCGAAGCGGAAGTTATGTCCGCCCTTGTTCCAGGCCAGCACGTCGACGTAGTTGAAGGTGTTGTCGCGGCGGCTCTGCGGCAGGTTGGTGGCACCACCAAGCGCGGAGTAGCCGGAGATGGTGACGCGCGGCACGCCGGAGTTGGGGCCACTGACCGCACCGACACCGTTCGGCGTGTCGGTGGGGATGCCGACGGCATCCGGCACATCGCCGTACTTGGCGTCCTCGAGGAAGCGGTTGGTGCCGATGCGGTTGTAGCCGACGCGAAGCTCGTTGACGAGCTTTGGCGTGAAGAGCTGCGTGTCATGCACCGAAACCGCCTGGTCCAGCTCCGGCGTGGTGCAGCCGAAGCCCGGCAGCACCGACGAACCGCAGAGCGAGTTCGACGGCTCGAAGATGCGCATGTTCTGGTACTGGTAGGAGACGAAGAGCGAGTTGGTCTGGGTCAGGTTCGTATCCACGCGCACCGAGAACTGGTCCTGGTCCTGCGTGCGAGTCTCGCTGAAGAGATAGTTGCTGGTGGTGCCCGGCAGATTGGGCAGCGGGTAGTACTGCAGCAGCGCGGCGCTGGTCGGGTTAACCGGTACGGTCGCGTTGGCGTAGGCCGCGCCGGTTGCGGGGTTGGTGATCTTCTTATTCAGGTCCGAGAGGTTGCCGGAGCGCTCGTCGGGGGTAGGGACGGAGGCGAGCGCGCTGATCTGCTGGCTCAGGCGAATGCCCTCGTAGGTGCCGAAGGCGAAGAGCTTATCCTTCTTGATCGGCGCGCCGATCGATCCGCCGAACTGGTTGCGGCTGAAGCTGGGCAGCTCGCCGGGGCTGAAGTAGTTCTCGGCGTCGAGTGCGGAGGTGCGGTAGAACTCGTAGGCCGTGCCGTGGATCTTGTTGGAGCCGGACTTGGTCGTGACGAGGATCTGGCCGCCGGAGTAGCGTCCGTACTCGGCCGGGTAGACGCCGGTGAGCACCTTGAACTCCTGGATGCCGTCGACCGAGGGCGAGACGGTGGGCTGCATGGTGGCCTCGTCGGAGTTGTCGATGCCGTCGAGGATGTAGTTCTGGTTGACCTCCGGCTGGCCGGCGACGTTGAAGCCGCCGCGGAAGGAGAGCGACGAGCCGGGAATCGGCGGCATGACGTTCGGCATAAGCTGCGCGAGCTGGATGAAGTTGCGTCCGTTCAGCGGCAGCTCGACGATCTTGCGCGTCTCGACGACGGTGCCGAGCGAGCCGTTATCGGCCTGTACCTGCGAGGCTTCGGCGACGACATTGACGGTTTCGCTGACGTCGCCGGTCTGGAGCTTGAAGTCGATCTGTGCCTGCTGGCCGGTCTGGAGCGTCACGCCGTTGCGGACGATGCGCTTGAAGTTGGGCGCCTCGACGGTGACGGAGATGGTATCCGGCTCGAGCTGCGGCAGTTCATACTCGCCGCGGTCGTTGGAGTGCAGAACACGGGTCCAGCCCTTGGCGGTATCTGTAACGGTAACGGTTGCGTTTGGCAATGGCAGGCCAGCCGAGTCGGTGACGGTGCCATGAACCTCGGCCAGCACGCCCTGCGCGTACAGCGCAGGGGTGCCGGTAAGGCCGAGGAAAAGTGAAGCGGTAAGAACTATATTTTTATGGTGTCCGAACTTCATCGAGCACTCCTTGGGGCCGGGGGCTGGGTGAGGGCCGCGGAGGCCGACACGGTGGTTGGGGTCGAGGTAGAGTAGAGCATCGCGTTGAGCAGGAACTTGTAGGTCATCTCGCTCAGGGCGCGATACATGGGCTGGAAGCCGAAGGCTACGATGCGGCCCTTGCCCACCGGTACGTCCGCGATGGCGGCGTTGCCGTTGAGGTACTTGCCGCCGAGAATCCAGCCGCTCAGCAGGGGATTGTCGCTGGTGTAACGTCCGACTGCCTTCGCCTCGCCGGATACCTTGAAGGCCGGTCCAGTCTCGAAGAAGACAGGGATGGTCGCCGGAGAGCCGAAGGCGACGGGGTTGGTGGGATCGACAGCGATCTCGAGGATCGAGCCGGGGCAGTAGAACTCCTTGGGCGGGACGCCGTTGAGCGCATTGCTGAACTCAGGGTTGTCCTTGCGGGCGTAGAGATCGCCAGCCTTGTTGTCGGTGATGATGGTGCCGCCGGCTTCGACGAAGGCCTTGAGCGCATCGATACCCTGCTGGCCGAGGCCGCCCCGATACTCCTCGGGGGGAACCGGCATGTTGAGGCGGTTGGCTCCGCCACGGCCACCTTCGCCGCCGCCGTTGCCGCCAAGACCGCGGATGATGGCCTGGGCGTTGTTATCCGGAATGACGATGGCGTCGAACTGCGACTTCAGATCGCCCTTCTTGATGTCGGCATCGTAGATGGTCTTGTACGGCACGCTGTTGGAGTCGAGGACGAAGCGGGTCCAGCCCTCATCGAGCGCCGCCACCCAGCTCTTGTAGAGGCCGACGCGCGGGGCCGTGACCGCGAGCGCCGAGCCGGTGGGAGCGGACGGGGCCGCCTTGAAGTCCACGGGGAACTTCTTGATGACCGCTTCGAGCTTGGCCGCGACGCCGGGCTGCGCCGGAACGTAGATGGTGCCGGGCGTGTAGCCGGAGCCGGTGAGGCGGTAGGCCTTCACCCCGTCGCTGAGCAGCGCGAAGAGGGCATAGAGGCTGTTGTTGGAGGTGTTCTCGAGCAGGTAGCCGCTGGTTGCCGAGGCATCGACGTGACCCACGGGAACGGGGATGACGTCGAGCTTCTTCGTTTGCGCGGTGAACTTGCTCTCGACCGCGACGGCGTTCACGCTGTAGAAGAGCGGAAGCGTGGTGCCGGTGACGTCATACGGACGCTGCGGCGGGCCGCCGGGGTACTCGCGGATGTCCGGGTACTTCTGGCGCTCGAGCACGGTCTTGGCGTAGGAGCGGAAGGGCTGCTCGAGCGAGATGACGAAGGTTCCGGCGGGGTAGCTCTTGCCGTCGGCCTCGAAGGAGGAGGTGGACTGCTGAATCTCCACACCGCCGTCCTGCAGGGTCTTGACGAGCTTGTAGATCTCGGCAGGATCGTCCTTGCCGGGGGCGACGACGTAGGCATAGGGGCCGCTCGCCGGGTGCACGGCGCGGTCGCTGACCTCGTAGAACTCCTTCAGGAACTGCTCTCGGTCGTTGGCGGCGCTCTTCGTCAGCGAGGCGAGCGCGTCCATCTGGTAGGCGACAATGTCGCCGAGGTGCCAGGTGCCGCCCTTCCACGGATCGGGGTAGTTCCACTTGGCGACCTTGGCGTCGTAGCCGATGCCGGTGCCGAGCTTCTCGAAGGGAACCTCGATCGGCGTAGCAATGTTGGCGCTGGCCGACTCGGTCAGGATGCGGAGGCCGTTGCGCAGGGAGATATAGTCACGCAGCGGCGACCAGAAGTCATACACGCCGTTGACGACGATACCCGTCTTGCCGGTGGCGGCGACGTCGTGCGCGGTGCGCATGCCGAGCGCGTTCATGGAGTAGACCAGCAGTGGATCGACGTTGGGATCGATGGGATCGACCCATGGCGGAAGATACAGGCGCGCAGCGTTCGCGCCCATCTGGTGCAGGTCGTAGAGGATCTGCGGATGCCATTCGTTGATGACCTTGGCGGTGTGCTTCGTCTCGTTCTGCGTCAGGCCCACCCAGTCGCGGTTGTCGTCGTGGCCCACGTACTTGGCGTAGAGCACGGGCGGGTTCGAGCCTTCGGAGGGCGTGCCGAGGGTCTTCTTGTAGTAGTCGACGACGAGCTGCTCGCCATCCGGGTTCTGCGAGGGAACCAGCAGAAGGATGGTGTTCTTCAGAACGTTCAGTACCTCGGGATCGCTCGAGGTGGCCAGCTTGTACACAAAGGCGGCGGCGGTCTGCGAGCTGGCGATCTCGGTGGAGTGGATGTTGAAGGTGATAATCATCACCGTCTTGCCCTTGGCGATGAGCGCCTTCGCCTGCTCGGGCGTGGTCGTGCGCGGGTCCGCGAGCTTGGCGTTGATGTCCTTGTACTCGGCCAGCTTGGCGAGGTTCTCAGGAGCGGAGACGGTCAGCAGGACGAAGGGGCGGCCCTCCATGGTCTTGCCGATCTCCTGGTAGCGGACGCGGTCGGATTGGGAGGCGACCTTCTGGTAGTACGCCGTCAGTTCCTTCCAGTCCGCGAGCTTGCGGTCGGTGCCGGGCTCGAATCCGAAGGCCTCCTTCGGGGAGGTGACTGTCTTGGGGGTTGCTGCCAGCGCAGGCGGCACAAGGACGGCAACAAAGAGTGCGGCACGGAACAGGTTCTTCATGGAAATCCTCGACGAAGCTGCGAATGCAGCGGTGCGACTGCCCGAACTGGGCAGCGGGCCCGGTGGTCAGATACATGGACTGGAAGGACGGCTTGAGAAAAGCAAACAGCGGGAAAACGATTCGATGTACCTATGAATCAGTTGCCTGATTCACAACCACTTACTACGAATTCTGCTTTGCTTTGATACGGATGTTCGGCCAACCAGTCAGACCAGCGCGGTTACTGCCAGCTGTTAACGACAACAGCGACAGCAGCAACAACGACAACATTGGTAGCTGATTGTGAACATTTCCTAAACCCTAACATGTGATATATCGTCCGTCAAAAAAAAGAAGACGATATAGCTGAAAGATAGATGCGTGCCCTGAAGACCGTCGAAGAGACGGATCTCTCGTTGGGGGATATGGAAAGTTCATAAATAAATAAAATAGTAGGGAAACAGCACGATTTTCCTTGCCAGAAATTTATTTGTGTTCATAGAATTCGCTTCCCGGTGTTTTCCGCGGTTTCTGGAAGGCCGCCGCCGGAGAAAGGACGATTTCTATGATCTACACGAGGCGGCAGTTTGGAAGGCTGGCCGTTGCCGGTATCTCGGCGGCAACGGCGTTGGGGCGGGCGGAGCGGATGTTTGGCGAGGGCAAGCCGGACTCGCGGATCAACGGCGTGCAGATTGGCGTGATTACACCGTACAGTTACCACAACATGCCGAACGATGCGGAGTCCCTGCTGAAGTTCATGGTGAAGGACGGCCTGAGCGCGACCGAGATCCAGTGTCCTCCTGTCGAGGAGTGGGCCGGAGCGCCGAAGGCTCCGCCGCGCCCTCCGGCTCCGCCGGCACCGGCGGCCGGACGGCCTGCCGAGCCGCGTGCTCCGCGGCCGATCTCTCCGGAGCAAAAGGCCTATAACGAGGCGCTGACGAAGTGGCGTCTCTCCGCGCCGCTGTCGAAGTTTGAAGAGTTCCGCAGGATGTACAACAGCGCGGGCGTCAGCATCTATGGCTTCAAGCTGCAACTGACGATGGACTCGCCCGATGCGGAGTTCGACTACACCTTTAAAGTGGTCAAGGCGCTCGGAGCCAATCAGCTCACGATGGAGATGCCTGACGGCCATCCCGAGCTGACGGCGAGGCTCGGCAAGTACGGCGAGAAGTACAAGGTGATGATCGGCTACCATGCCCACCTGCAGGCGACCCCGACCACATGGGACGAGGCGATGGCCCAGTCGGCGTACAACGGCATCAACCTCGACATCGGCCACTACACGGCGGCGGGCAATCATGACGCGCTGGAGTTCATCCGCAAGAACCATGCGCGGATCACGAGCATGCACCTGAAGGATCGCAAGTTCAAGGAGAACGGCGGGCAGAACATGCCGTGGGGGCAGGGCGATACGCCGATCAAAGAGGCGCTGCAATTAATGAAGAAGGAGAAGTACGCGTTCCCGGCGACGATCGAGCTGGAGTATGCTCCGCCCGAAGGCTCCGACAGCGAGAAGGAGATCGTCAAGTGCCTTGCTTATGCGAAGGCGGCGCTGGCCTCATGAGCAGGCTGTCGCAGTCGGCCAGGGCGCTCAGGGATGATGCTGCGCCCAGAGGGCGATGTGTTGCGCGAAAGATGTCCTGATGATGGCGTCGGAGACGGGGTCGGAGGCCCAGAACAGGAAGCCTCCGATGACGGTCACCGCGAGCGGTTTCTTGCAGGTGAAGAGATCGAAGAGGAAGAGCGCGAAGATGATGCCGAGAGGAATGCCCCCGATCAGGAAAGGATGATCCGTCATGAAGGTCATGCGCGAGAGCGCAGGCGGCAGGAGCATGGCGTTCGCAATGAGCATAAGGCGTTTGTGTGCGAGTCGGTTGTTGCGCTGCCAGACCGCGACGGCGGCAAAGGCCCCGAAGAGGAGGATTCCCAGGACGTTGCCGAACAGAAAGGACGTGGGTGTAAAGAAGGAGGGGAGCTCAGCGCCACGGCGAAGGGTGCCGAATGGGGCGAGGACGCCGAGAATGACCATCAGACCCGCGATGACGGCGCCGAGGACGCCAAGTCTGCGATGAAGGCGAACGTTGCCTGCGGAGATGAGGCTGGACTGGACGACGAAGAGGATGATCCAGGAGGAGAAGACGGCTCCGTGAAGATGGACGAGGAGGCTGGGCAGGTGCGCGAAGACGGCTTCCCGGAGAAAGTAGCTGGGAGCGAAGCCAATGACCACGATCGCCAGCATGATGACCGACATCGTGGTGAAGAAGATGTCGTCGGCTCGTTTCTTTACGGGGCGAGCAACGAGGGTAGCCATAGGTGGAGAGTAGTGAGGCTTTGAGTAATTTCGTTTCGTTCCGATGTGCGGAGATGTACGAAGTCGTGGCCCGTGGTCAGGTTTTTGGTAGCTACTCGGCCACCGCGTTGAGCAGAGGCCGTGTGGCTGTGTTGCCGGGGATCTCCGGCGTGGGGAAGACCTCTGCGAGCGCATCGACGAAGGCGTCCATGATCTGCTCCTCGTCCTCCGCGGTCAGGCAGGAGGCGATGGCCAGCAGCAGGCTGCGCTCGAAGAGATCGTCGGAGCGCGGACAGACTCCTTTGGCGTAGTCGTAGACGGAGAGGCGGTTCTCCTTGAGCGTCCACGGGAAGCCGCGGTGGTCGGTGCCCACCTTGCGGACGAGCGCGGGGATGTTGTAGTAGATGTGCATGCCGTAGTCGGCGAGGATGACGTTGCTCGTCGTGGGCGAGAAGGTGGCGATGCCGCTCTCGAGCAGTAGCCGGTTCATAGCGCGCGCCGTAGCGGCATCGGGAAAGATCGTCAGCAGAAAGCAGGAGGTATCGCCGCGGGGATCGGCGTGGCGGCGAAGCTGTATCTGCGGATGCTGCCGCAGCGGAGCGGCGATGCGCTCCTTACTCTGGCGCATGCGGGCGATAGTGCGGTCGATCTTGCGAAGCTGCACGCGGAGCACGGCGGCTCGCAGCTCGTCGAGGCGCACGCCACGGCCCCAGCCGAAGGCCGAGGGATCGTCCAGAACAATCTCGCCCTGCGCGTCGCGTGCGTAGCCCGAGTCCTGAATGCTGACGGCGCGGTCATAGAGCTGCGTGTCGTTGGTGACGATCGCGCCCGCCTCGCCGACGGTCATGTTCTTGTTGGTCTGGAAGCTGAAGATGGCGATGTCGCCGAAGGTGCCGACCTTCTGCCCGTGGATGGAGCCGCCCGCGCACTGGGCGCAGTCCTCCAGCAGGAAGAGGCTGTGCCTGCGCGTGATCTCGCGCAGCGGGAGGACATCGGCAGGAGCGCCGCACATGTGGACGGCGATGACGCCCGCGGTGCGCGGCGTGATGCGGCGCTCGACATCTTCAGGATCGAGGCCGAAGCTCTCGTCGATCTCGGCCAGCACGGGAATCGCTCCAAGATTGACGACTGCGGCGATGACCGAAACCCACATATACGAGGGAACGATCACCTCGTCTCCCGGCCCTACGCGCAACGCGCCGAGAGCCGCATGCAGCGCGGCCGTGCCGCTGGTGACGGCGACGACATGGCGAACGCCGAGGTACTGCGCGAACTCCGCTTCGAACTGGTCCGTCTCGTGCCGGGGATCGAGCCCGTAGTAGCGATAGAGCGAGCGGCTGCGCAGCAGGCGAACGGCGGCCTCCACCTCCTCCTCGTCGATGGAGTGAGCACCCGGAAACTCGGCGGGGAGCGGTTGCGAGCGGACTTTGCGTCGGTGAGGGCCGAAGGTCACGGAGGTTGCTCTCTGGTGAGCCCGCGTACAACGGGCATCACGCTCAGGGGGTGAACTTTGCTGCCCATGATTTTGGAGTGTCGGCGGACGGAAGTCAAACGAGAGGAGGCCAGTTCAGCAACAGGTTCGCTATGATATCCGCACTATGCCAGTTGCCCGCAAGTCGCCGATCGGCGGCAAGTCCTCCCAGACCGAGTTGTCCGTACTGAAGCTGATCCACGCGCACCCGGCGATCTCGCGGGTAGAGTTGTCGGAGCTTTCGGGTTTCAGCAGCGCCTCGATCACCGGGATCGTGAACTCGCTGGCCACGCGCGGTCTGCTGGTCGAAGAGGCCTCCTCCTCGCGCACCATCGGCCGCAAGCGCATCTCGCTGCGGCTCAGCCAGAGCCTTGGGTACGTGGTCGGCGTCGATCTCGGCACCTTCCATCTGCGTATCGCCGTCACGGATCTGAACGGCGACCTGATCGTCTCGAAGGAGCAGCGCACCGAGATGTGGCAGGGGCGCGAGACAGTGTTGCAGCGCAGCTTCGCGCTGCTTGACCAGGTGCTGGCGGAGGCGGGCGTGCCGCTGAAGAAGGTTGTCGCCATCGGCGTGGCCTTCTCCGGCGTGATCGATACGGAGCGCGGCTACGTGCTCTCGTATCCTAGGCTCGGACAGGTGGAGCAGTGGAAGAACGTGCCGCTCCGGGAGATTGTGGAGGAGCGCTTCGGCGTTCCCTGCCAGCTTGAGGACAGCGCCCGCGCCGTGGCCACCAGCGAGAAGGAGTTCGGCGCAGGACAGAAGCTGAGCGACTTCGTCTATGTGGACGCGGGCATGGGCATCGGCGCGTCTCTCTTTATCAATGGCACGATCTATCGCGGCTTCCATGGCAGCGCGGGTGAGTTCGGACACATGACTGTCGATGAGAACGGCCCGCTGTGCTGCTGCGGCAGCAACGGCTGCCTGGAAGCGATGGCCTCGGCCAGCACGATTATGGAGGCGGTGCGCACGGCGATTGCCAAGGGCGTCGGCTCGAAGACGCTGGAGATGGCCGGGGGCGATCCGCAGAAGATCAGCATCGAGATCATCTCGCAGGCAGCCCGCGAGAACGACAGTCTGGCCTATCGTGCGCTCTCGGAGGCGGCCTCACATGTGGGCGCAGCCGCGGCCGACCTGGTGAATCTGCTGAACCCGCAGGCGATCATCTTCGGCGGCGCGCTCTTCCGCGCTGCACCCGAGCTGCTGCTCGAGCAGATTCGCCGGGTGGTCCGGCAGAGGGCGATGGAGAAGGCTGCCAACGATGCCTGCCTGATGGTTTCGCCGCTGGGCAGCGATGCCGGAGCCCGCGGTGTTGCGAGGCTGGCTGCGGCGGACCGCATCGAAGCTCTATACCTCAAAGCGATTCGCTCCTAGGGTTGTTTCAATATTGAGCCAAATAAACAGAAAATGCGCTTTTCTTCTTGCATAAATTTCATATGCAAACTTAGAATGAGTGCCTGGCTGGCTCATCCCTTTGAGGTGCCCTTCGTGAAACGAACGTTTGTCCTTGCAACTCTTCTTCTTGCCGCAAGTTGCTGCTTCGTCCGGGCCTCGATCGATGCCCAGTCGGCGGCTCCGGCAGCCGCAGGCGCACAGCCGCCGCGCCGCCCCGGGATCGTAGCTTACCCTGACCGGCCAAAGGCTCCGCAGGAGGTGCTGGACCGTGGCAAGGCCCTGTTCAGCGTCAACTGCGCCTTCTGCCACGGCTCCGACGCGGGCGGCGGCGAGGTGGGACCGAACCTGTGGCGCTCCTCGGTCGTGCTGAACGATCAGGAGGGTGAGCTGATTGCGCCCATCGTGCACGGCGCTCGGGCCGACAAGGGCATGCCGAAGATCAGCCTCGAGGATGCGCAGATTAAGGAAGTCGCCGCGTGGCTGCACAGCATCCATGTCGCCAGCCGCACCGATCCGAACGCGGAGAAGATCAACATCGTCACCGGCGACGCGAAGGCCGGGCAGGCATACTTCCAGAAGACCTGCGCGAGGTGCCACTCCGTGACCGGCGACCTTGCCGGGCTGGCGACGCGCTTTCCCGATCCGAAGCGGCTGCAGCAGACCTGGCTGATGCCGGGCGGCTCCACGCGCTCGGTTGCGGGCGTCGCTCCGGCCGAGGGGCTGCATATCCCGGCGACGACCGCGACGGTGACGCTGGCCAGCGGAGAGAAGGTCGAGGGCAGGCTGGTTGCGCTCGATGACTTCATGGTCGCGGTCGAGCAGAAGGACAGCACCTACCGCACCTTCTCCCGCGACGGCGAGACGCCGAAGGTCGAGGTGCATGACCCGCTGGCTCCGCACCGCGAGCTTCTGCCTAAGTACACAGACAAGGACATCCACGACCTGACGGCATACCTGGTGACGATCCAATGAAGAAGAACTTCGCATATCTCCTCGGCGCCGTCCTGAGCCTGTCGGCGATCTCCTCCGCGCAGGAGCTTGATCCGGCCTCGATCCTGAAGGGCGCGGTGGATGGCTGGCCCACCTACTCCGGCGACTACACCGGCCAGCGGTACAGCCCGCTGAAGGCGATTACGCAGTCCAATATCAAGAGCCTCTCGCTCGCATGGGCGACGACGCTGAGCGCCGGGCCGGGCGCTCCTACGGGCGCGGGAACGGCGGTGACGCCACCCTCCATTGAGGGCGGAGAGGGCTCGGTGATCTATAACAACCCTCCGAATGTTCGCGGCGCGATCCTGCAGGTGGACGGCGTTCTGTATCCCACCTCGCCGGACAACGTCTGGGCGATTGACGCGCACGACGGGCATGAGATCTGGCACTTCTATTGGAAGACCAAGGGCGGGACGCACATCGGCAACCGCGGCGTTGCCATGTGGAAGAAGTGGATCTACTTCGAGACGCCGGACAACTACCTGATCTGCCTCGATGCCGCCACCGGCAAGGAGCGCTGGCACAAGGAGATTGCGAGCTTCGAGCAGCAGTACTTCTCGACCATGGCGCCTATCGTCATCGGCAACCATTTGCTGGTGGGAACCGGCGACGACCTCGACGAGCCGGGCATGCTGCAATCCCGCGACCCAGAGACAGGCGAGCTGCAATGGACCTGGTACGCCGTGCCGATGAAGGCTGGCGATCCGGGCGCCGACACCTGGGCAAACATTGACGCGTCCTCGCACGGCGGGGGCAACGTCTGGGTGCCGGGCTCGTACGATCCTGAGACGCACCTGTATATCTTCGGCACGGGCAATCCGACGGCCGCTTATACCTCGCAGAAGCGCGGCCCGGGAGCGAACCTCTACACCTGCGCGCTGGTCGCGGTGAACGTCGAGACGGGCAAGATGGCCTGGTACTACCAGACCTCGCCGCATGACACGCACGACTACGACTCGGCGCAGACGCCGATCCTCTTCGACGGCGACTTCAACGGCAAGCCGCGCAAGCTGGTGATGACGCTGGCCCGCAACGGCTACTTCTTCGTGATCGACCGGCTGACGGGCGAGCATCTGCTGACGTCGAAGGCCTCGGAGTCGGTGAACTGGGCCTCGCCTACGCTTGATAAGAACGGCGCTCCGGTTCGCATCCCGGCGAAGGACTATGACGTTGCCGGCGCTATCGTCTCCCCGCCCAATCAAGGGACGGTGAACTGGCCGCCGCCGAGTTATAACCCGGTGACGAAGCTCTTCTACGTGCAGACGGCGGATGCCTATGCGATGTACTACCTCTCCACGCTCGACCCTCGCGGCGCGATGGGGCTGGGCGGCAAGGATGAGATTGGCCTCGGCAGCATGGGCAGCTTCCTGACCGCAATTGACTACCAGACCGGCAAGATCGCATGGCAGCACCGCTATCCCGGCCCCGGCAACTATGGCCTGCAGAACGGCGTCCTGAACACGGCAGGGCAGGTGCTCTTCGCGGGCGACCCGAACGGCAATCTGGTGGCTTACGATCCGGCGAACGGCAAGCAGCTATGGCACGCAAGGATTGGCGTCAGCAATGCGCCGCAGACGTATATGCTCGATGGGCATCAGTATGTCATCGTCGGCGCGGGCTCGATGGTCTATGCGTTCCGCCTGAACTAAGGAAGCAAAGCAGACGAGGCCCGGGATGCTGCTCCCGGGCCTTATTTTTGTCTTCGGCGACGTCTCACGCCCACCATGCCTCGACAGGCGGCTCGGTCAGCAGCACCCGCGAGAGCATCTTCACCGCTGAGGAGAGCCCCTCGTGGATCGAGGCCAGCGCGTCTTCGTGCTCAATGCTCAGCACATAGTCATACCCAACCAGCCGCAGCGCGGAGACAATGCGCTTCCACTCCAGCTCGTCGTGCCCCCAGCCCACGCTGCGGAAGAGCCACGAGCGTTCCGGCATGCGGGTGTAGCTCTTTACGTCGAGCACTCCGTTGCGGTGAATGTTCGCTGGGTTCAGCGCAACGTCCTTCGCGTGGAAGTGGAAGATGGCGTCCTTCAGCTCGGCGATGGCCACCGGGATGTCGACGCCCTGCCAGTAGAGGTGGCTGGGGTCGAAGTTGATGCCGAGGTTGGGCGCGGTCGCCTCCCGCAGCTGGAGCAGCGTCTCCGGGTTGTAGACACAGAAGCCGGGGTGCGCCTCCAACGCGACCTTGATGCCGTGGTCGGCTGCGTAGGCCGCGGCGTCCTTCCAGTAGGGGATCAGCCGCTCGTTCCACTGCCACTCCAGCGCCGCGGGATACTCCGGAGGCCATGCCGCGGTAATCCAGTTGGGCACGCGGTCCTCCGGCCCGCCGCCGGGGCAGCCGGAGAAGGTAACGACGACGGGAACCTCCAGCCTCTCGGCCAGCAGCACCGTGCGGCGAAAGGTTTCGTCATCGCGCCGGGCAATAGCGGCATCGGGATGGACCGGGTTGCCGTGGCAGGAGAGCGCGCTGATCCGCAGGCCGGCATCCTGCAGGCGCTGCCGGTAGCCTTGTGCGGCGGCCTCGCTGCTGAGGCAGGCGTCGAGCGCGATGTGCGAGCTGCCCGGCCAGCCGCCGGTGCCGATCTCGAGCGCGGTGATCTCGGGATAGCGCTGGAGCGCCGTGAGCATCTGGTCGAGCGAGAGCTGTCCAAAGACGGGCGTGAATAGACCAAGTTGCATGGGATAGCCTTATCCTTCCTGCGAAGCGCCCGAAAAGCCGTCGAGCTTCGGGAATCGCTGTCGAAGCGACCATATCATGTGGTATAAATTCTTCTCAAGTTAAGTAATTAGGGTAAAATTGCCGCGATATACAGAGTGGAAATTCAATTCTGATTTAATGCAGAGCCATAAACCCTTCTTTTGGAAGATATGCGCTTCCTGCTGGATCGCCGAGAGGGATTCTGAACGATGAGTCAGCGTACAAGACGGATCAGGATGGGGCTGATCGGTCCGGGATTTATCGGGCCGCACCATGTGGACGCAGTGCGCCGGCTGGGGGATGTCGACGTTGTGGCTGTTGCCGGTTCGAGCCTGGAGTCGGCTCGCCGGAAGGCCGCGATGCTGCACATCGACAAGGCCTACGGGGATTATCGTGAGCTGCTGGCCGATCCCTCCATCGACGTCGTGCACAATACGACGCCGAACAACCTGCACTTTCCGGTCAACATGGCGGCGATTGAGGCAGGGAAGCATGTCATCTCCGACAAGCCGCTGGGGCTGAACTCGCGGGAGACGGCGAAGCTGCGCGATGCCGCTGCAGCCGCGGGCGTGGTGAATGCCGTTACCTTCAACTATCGCGGTAATCCGCTGGTGCAGCAGATGCGGCTGATGCGCGAGGGTGGTCAGATAGGCTCGACATTTTTTGTTCACGGGCAGTATTTGCAGGACTGGATGACGGACGACACGGTCTTCTCGTGGCGCATGGACCCGCAGCGCGGCGGAGCCAGCTCGGCGCTGGCCGACATCGGCTCGCACTGGTGCGATCTGGCGCAGCACACGCTCGGGGCGCGCATCGCGGAGGTCTTCGCCGACCTGACCACTGTGGTCAAGACGCGCTATGCGGGCGGAGCCTCGGACGAGGCCTTTCAGCACAACACCAAGGAAGATCGCATCCCGAAGGAGATCCATGGCGAGGACCTCGCGGTCGTGCTGGTGCGCTTCGAGAACGGCGTGAAGGGCTGTTTTACGGTGGGGCAGGTGATGCCGGGGCATAAGAACGATCTGCGCATCGAGCTGACCGGCAGGGAGGGCTCGCTGCACTGGGAGCAGGAGCGACAGAACGTCCTCTGGATCGGCCGCCATAACCAGCCCAACGCGCTGATGGACAAGGACCCCAGCCTGATGCTGCCCGGAGCGGCAAGCTATGCCTCGTTGCCCGGCGGTCATCAGGAGGCATGGGCCGATGCCTTCCGCAATGTCATTGCGGATGCCTATCGCTGGATTCGCACCGGCGAGAAGCCGCCGACCGTCTGCACCTTCGAGGACGCCGACCACACGGCGCGCGTGCTCGATGCAATGCTGCTGAGCGCCGAGACGAATGCGTGGCAGCGGGTCGAGAGCGACCTTCCTGTGGTCGCGGACCGCGGACAGATCAACCAGTGGGTATAAACGGCAATCAGGCCGGAGGCGTAGAACGATGAACTCTCAGGTGCGTCTGCGGCTGAGCATCATGATGTTTCTGGAGTACTTCATCTGGGGCGCGTGGTACGTCACGCTGGGTACCTGGCTGGCTGCTCTTCACTTCAACGGCTCGGAGATTGGTGTTGCTGCCGGAGCTACTTCGATCGGAGCGATTGTCGCGCCGTTCTTCGTGGGACTGGTGGCCGACCGCTTCTTCGCCACGCAGAAGATTCTTGCGGTGCTGCATCTGCTCGGTGGCTGCCTGCTGTTGGCGACCGCGCAGCAGAAGGGCTTCGTCAGCCTCTATGTGCTGGTGCTGCTCTATTGCCTCTGCTACATGCCGACGCTGGCACTGACGAACTCGCTCGCCCTCCGCCAGATGACGGACACCAAGCAGGAGTTCGGCGTGGTGCGCGTGCTTGGCTCGGGCGGATGGATCGTCGCCGGGCTGCTGATCGGCTTCCTGCGTAAAGAGGCGACCGAGGTACCGATGGAGATCGCGGGCGTGGCCTCGCTCGTGATGGGGCTGTACAGCCTGACACTGCCGCATACTCCTCCGCTGGGGCGCGACGACCGCGGCGCGGCGGGTATCTTTCCGCGCGAGGTGCTGGCGCTGCTGAAGGAGCGCTCGACGCTGATCTTCGTGATTGCTTCGGTGCTCATCTGCATTCCGTTGCAGTTCTACTATGCCTTTACCAACCTCTTTCTCAATCAGGTGGGCGTGGTGAACGCGGCAGGCAAGATGACTGGCGGACAGATCTCCGAGCTGGTCTGCATGGTCAGCATTCCGTGGTTCTTCCGCAGGCTGGGCGTCAAGTACATGCTGGTCGCGGGCATGGCGGCGTGGGTGTTGCGGTATCTCTTCTTCGCGTATGGCGATGCCTCGGCAGGCATGTGGATGCTGTGGGGCGGCATTGTGACGCACGGCATCTGCTACGACTTCTTCTTTGTGACCGGACAGATTTATATCGACGAGAAGGTGAACGCGAACCTTCGTGCCGCGGCGCAGGGACTCATCACGTTCCTTACCTATGGCGTGGGTATGTTCATCGGCGCATGGCTTTCGGGCAGGGTCGTCGATCACTACACGCTGCCTGTTGCTGCCGGAGAGATCACCTATAACTGGCGGTCCATCTGGATCTTCGCGGCGGCGCTTGCCGGTGTGGTGCTGGTGCTCTTCCTCGCTACCTTCTCCGAGAAATCAGAGAGCAAGCAGGCAGATTAAACAAAAAAGCGCTGGCCGCGGATACATCCGCGGCCAGCGCTTTTTAATGGGTTATTTCCAGCTAATCGTGCTCTGGCTCGTGTGATCGAACTCCACGAATGGGCCATCGGAGCCGGTCTGAACGGGCACGGATGCGTTGTTCACCGTGACTGTGCTCGCATGTCCGAAGCGCCATCGCAGGATGACATGCGCTGCGCTGCCCTGAAGCGTGAGCTGGCTGGCGGTGCGCGTGAGCGTGCGTCCCTCGAAGTCGGTAATCGTTGTCGAGGCTGTGCTGCCCGCTGCCGGAAGCAGCTCGTAGATGCGGCGGTTATCCAGCGACTTGATGGATGTGTTGCCGCTCTCCTTCGCAGGCACGAGCGTCATCACGTCTTCGGGAATCTTCGGGATGATAGCGTTAGCCCGCGCATAGAGCGGAAGCACATCGAGCGGAGCCTCGGCCGAGATCACCGTGCCTCCGGCATGCGGCTTGCCGGTCCAGTAGTCGACCCACTCGCCCGCAGGCAGGTAGACGGCCCGCGAGGTGTTCTCGTCGATCACAGGGGCGACAAGGAGGTCCGGTCCGAAGAGATACTCGCTCTTCGACTCACGAGCCTGCTGATCGTTCTGGTAGTTGAGCACCAGCGAGCGCATGATCGGCATGCCGGTCTTTGCGGCCTCCTGCGCCGCTGCATAGCGATAGGGGAAGAGGCTCATGTGCAGCACGGCGTACTTGCGATAGTTCTTCAGCGCCTCATCGCCATAGCCCCATGGGCCGAGGTTCGAGGTGCTCAGAATCTCCATCACCGGCGAGAAGGCCGCGTACTCGGTCCAGCGCATAAAGAGACGAGGGTCGGGCGTGGAGCTGGTGGCAAGATAGCCGCCAAGGTCCGCCGTCCACAGCGGCATGCCGCTCATTCCTGCGTTCAGGCCCGCGGTGACGACGGTGGGCAGGCCGTTCTCCGGCGAGAAGCTGGCCTCGTTGTCGCCGCCCCACAGCATAGCGAGGTTGTGGTTGCCCACGGTCGCCGAGCGCGCAAAGAGGATGCCGTTGCCCTTGAGCTGCTTCTGGATGACCTCCTCCATGGCGTTGTTGTAGAGCACGGCGTAGCGGTTGCGCATCAGGCGTGGATCGGAGCCGTCGGCGAAGTGCGCCTCGCCCTGGAAGTTGCCCTCGGCGTCGTCATCCTTGAAGCCATCGGCACCCAGAGCGACGACCTTGCCGACCTGACCCTCCCACCACTCCTTCGCCTTCGGATTGGTGAAGTCGATCAGCGAGCCACGGCCCTTCCACCAGGAGCCGTCATAGGGTTTGCCGTCCGCGCCCTTCACGAAGTAGCCGTTCTGCGCGGCCTCCTTGTAGTTGGAGGATTCAACGTCGAGCTTATCGGCGAAGCCCTTCTCCCCCGGCGTCTTCGTCTGGTTGTTGATCCACGAGGTATGCCAGAGCACCAGCTTGAAGCCCTCGGAGTGGACCTCTTTGATCGTGCCCGTGATGTCGCTGAACTGCTTCGGGTTGAAGACGTAGCTGTTATAGCCGGTGGACCACGGCGAGTCGATCAGCTCGACGCTGGCCGGAAGACCGAGCGCGCGGGTCTTCTCGATGTCCTCCTTCACGTCGGCGTCGTTGCGGTGATAGTCGCGGCCCACCCACGGCGCGAAGCTCCAGTACGGCGGGAGCATCGAGCGCCCGGCGAGCGCGGTGAAGCGGTCGAGGATCGTTGGGAACTCCGGCCCCTGAATAAGCACGAGGCGCAGCTTTTCACCCGGCACGGTGATGCGGATGTTCTCGCGCAGCGTGTCGTTCATGTCGAAGGTGGCTTCGGCGGTCGTATCGAGCCACAGGCCGTAGCCGGTGGTGCTCATGTAGAAGGGGATCGGCTTGTAGGTGCCCGAGCCCTTGGCGATGGCGTTGTCCTGCGAGCTGTTCTTGATGATCGCGTGCGTGTGGTTCAGCTCGTTGAAGCGCTCGCCCAGGCCGTAGTATCCGTCGGCTGAGTCGTCGATCTCAAACTGCCAGTTGCCGACCTTGGGGGCGGTGCCGGTCAGCTCGTAGACGCCCGCGCTGAGCTGGCGGATGGTCAGCTTATTGGGCGATATGGTTTCGCCCTCGAACGAAAGATTATGGACGAGCAGGCTCGGCCCGGCGGTACCGTTACGTCCGGCCTTGTAGCCGGGAACATAAAACTCGACCGCATTGCCGTTCGAGGCGAGCCTGGCGCCCTGAGCAGTCGATACGGAGGCCTGCCCGCGCATCTGCGGGGTTACTGTCAGGCAGAAACAGAGGGGCATCGCAAGGACGGCACCCAACACCTGCCGCGCACACTTCGTCATTTTCGTAACCTCGTCCAGACCGTTGGAACCGGTCAGTCAGTGATACTCCATGAGTTGTTACAAAATCAATTCTTCGGGTCCTGTACATATTCTGACATGCGGCCTCCGGGAGCCGGTGCGTGTCCCGTTGACGGGGGTGAAACCGCGAACGTATGGTGGAGTTGTTGACAATCAGGCTGACCGCTTACCCCGGCATGCCCTGTCGCTCAGAGGATTCCCTTGACTGACCAATTTGTACAGCTCCCAAAGTATTCCGTTGGAGTCGGTGACCGTTTCGCGCATCAGGCCAAGGCGCAGCTTGCGGCCTGCGTGCTCGCGGCCAAGGAAGGCGTGGTGGTGGCGCCGGTGTGGAACAAGAGCAATCGTGAGCACGCGATCATCCACTCGGAGCCGACGAGCACGCGGCTTGCGGCGGATGCGGCGGTCAAAGAGCTCGGCTGGACGAGCCCCTACTTCTGCGATGCCGATCACATCAATGTGAACACGGTGGACCGCTTCCTCGCGCCGTGCGACTTCTTCACGCTCGACGTGGCCGACCAGATCGGCAAGGCGGCCTCGGACGAGTCTCTGAAGGCCTTCGCGGCGCGGCATCCGGAGCTGGTGGGACGCATTGAGATTCCGGGCGTCGAGCCGTTCGAGATTACCGCGGAGTTCTTTGATGCGACCGCGAAGAAGTTTCTCGCTGCCGTCGAAGATGCGGCGAAGATCTACGAGAAGGTCGAGGCGAACAAGGGCAAGGGTAAGTTCGTCACCGAGGTTTCAATGGACGAAACCGACTCGCCGCAGACGCCTGCCGAGCTGCTCATCATCCTGGCGGCCATTGCGGACCACAAGATTCCCATCCAGACGATTGCCCCCAAGTTCACCGGTCGTTTCAACAAGGGCGTGGACTACGTGGGCGATCTGCCCCAGTTTGCGCGTGAGTTCTCCGACGACATTGCCGTGATTGCCTTCGCGGTCGAAAAGTACGGCCTTCCGGCGAACCTGAAGCTCAGCGTGCACTCCGGCTCGGACAAGTTCTCCATCTACAAGCCCATGCGCGAGGCGCTCGATCACTTTGACGCTGGCGTTCACCTGAAGACCGCCGGGACGACATGGCTCGAGGAATTGATCGGTCTGGCCGAGGCTGGCGGCGAAGGCTTGAAGCTCGCGCAGGAGATCTACGCCGAGGCCTTCGCGCACCGCGAAGAGCTGTGCGCTCCGTATGCCACGGTCATCGACATCGACGTGGCGAAGCTGCCTTCGCCCGAAGAGGTTGCAGGCTGGAGCTCGGATCAGTTTACCGGCGCGCTGCGGCACGTTCAGAGTTCGCCGAGCTACAACCCGAGCTTCCGGCAGTTGCTGCACGTCGGCTTCAAGGTGGCCGCCAAGATGGGGGACCGCTACCTGAACCTGCTCGAAGCCAACGAGGCGGTCATTGCGAAGAACGTCACGGGTAATCTCTACGATCGCCACATCGTGCCGCTCTTCCTCGGGCGCTAGACCCACGCCGATGCTGCAATCGGCTACCATTATTCCCTTGGACCGAAGGAGGTCACGGTGACATCTGCCAATTCGCTCTCCCTTGCCGGCCGCACAGCGGTCGTCGTCGGCGGCACAACCGGCATCGGGCTGGCGCTCTCTCTTGGACTGGCGGAGGCGGGCGCGGACGTCGTCGCCTCGGCGCGCAGGCAGGAGCATGTAAACGAGACTGCGGACAAGATCGAGGCGCTGGGCCGCCGCACGCTGCGGCTGGCTTCGGATGTTGTTGATCGCGCCTCGCTCGAGCAGCTCAGCGCGAAAACAATTGAGGCCTTCGGCAAGGTCGACATCCTTGTGAACTGCGCGGGCAAGATCAAGCGCGGGCCGACGCTGGATTTCCCCGAAGATGCATGGCAGGACATCCTCGACACTAACTTGACCGGTACGCTGCGCTCCTGCCAGATCTTCGGCAAGCACATGCTCAAGCGCAGTTACGGACGCATCATCAACATCGCTTCGCTGAACACCTTCGTCTCGCTGAGCGAGGTCGCGGCCTACGCGGCCAGTAAGGCCGGTGTCGCGGCGCTGACGCGCTCGCTCGCGGTCGAGTGGTCGAAGCATGGTGTGCTCGTCAATGCCATCGCGCCCGGAGTCTTCCGCACCGCGCTTAACGCCGAGCTGCTGGACAACTCGCCGCGCGGGCAGGAGCTGCTGATGCGCACGCCTATCGGCCGCTTCGGCAAGACCGACGAGGTGGTCGGCGCGGCAGTCTATCTGGCCTCCGATGCCGCGTCCTTCGTCAGTGGTGTAACCTTGCCGGTCGACGGTGGTTTTCTTGCCAGCGGAGTCAACCAGTAACCCTTACCGATTTCTGAGGACCGCATGTCTCTTCTGCATCCCGACCGTCTCTTCCCGGCAGACCCCGAAACCCGCGCCATCGCGCAGCGCCTCTATAAAGTCGTTGCCGACCTGCCGATCATCAGCCCGCACGGGCACACGCAGGCAGGCTGGTTCGCCGAGAACAAGCCGTTCCCCGATCCGGCAAGCCTCTTCATCATTCCCGACCACTACATCTACCGCATGCTCTACAGCCAGGGCGACATCACGCTCGACGATGTAGGCGTAGGCACCGGCACGCCGGAGCGTCCGGTGAAGGACCCGCGTGGCATCTGGCAACTGTTCGCGGAGCGGTACTTCCTCTTCCGTGGTACGCCCACGCGCCTGTGGCTCGACTATGTGTTCGAGGAGGTCTTTGGCCTGCACGACCGCCTCTCGGCGAAGACGGCCGATCTCTACTACGACACCATCGCCGAAAAGCTCTCCACGCCGGAGTTTCTGCCGCGCGCGCTGTTCGAGCGCTTCAACATCGAGGTACTGGCTACGACGGACGCCGCCATTGATCCGCTGACGGCGCACATCGCGCTACGCGAGTCCGGCTGGAAGGGCCGTGTGCTGCCGACCTTCCGCCCTGATGCCTGCGTCGATCCGGAGTTTGCGGGCTTCCAGCAGAACCTTGCGAAGCTGGGCGAGATCTACAAGGAAGACACCACGACGTGGGCCGGATATCTGAAGGCTCTGCGCTCGGCGCGTGCCTTCTTTAAGCAGCAGGGAGCGACGGCCACCGATCACGGCCACGCTTCGCCGCGTACCGCTGCGCTCTCGACTGCCGAGGCCGAAGCGCTCTTTGCCCGCGTGCTCGAGCCCGAGGTCAGCGCCGCCGATGCGGAGCTGTTCCGCGCCCAGATGCTGACCGAGATGGCGCGCATGAGCCTTGAGGATGGGCTGGTCATGCAGATCCATCCCGGCTCGATCCGCAACCATAATGAGACGATCTACAGGAAGT
Organism: Granulicella sp.; assembly: GCA_036398595.1. GTDB lineage: Bacteria > Acidobacteriota > Terriglobia > Terriglobales > Acidobacteriaceae > Edaphobacter. The sequence continues at coordinate 51,865 of DASWOV010000061.1, read as the reverse complement.
TCGGCCGTGACGTTGGAGCCGATATTCCGGGGCCAACCGAGTACGTCCACGCGCTGAAGCCTCTGCTCGATCAGTTTGGCAATGAGCCCTCGCTGACGATCATCCTCTTCACGCTCGACGAGACCACCTACAGCCGCGAGCTTGCGCCGCTGGCCGGGCACTATCCGTGCCTCAAGCTCGGTCCGCCGTGGTGGTTCCATGACAGCCCTGAGGGCATGATGCGCTTCCGTGAGCAGGCCACCGAGACGGCAGGCTTCTACAACACGGTCGGCTTCAACGACGATACGCGGGCCTTCCTCTCTATTCCGGCGCGGCACGATGTTGCGCGCCGCGTGGACTGCGCGTTCCTGGCGCGGCTTGTGGCCGAGCATCGTCTGGAGGAAGATGAAGCTGTTGATGTTGCCATCGACCTGACCAACGGGCTGGTGCGCCGGGCCTACAAACTCTAGCTGCACGAAGGACAGGGCATTGTCGATCACACCGAATCAGGCCGCAGCGGTACCCTCCACGGATGCAGCGCCGCAGCGCGTCGGTAACGTGCGCTGGACGGTGTGCGCGATGCTCTTCTTCGCCACGTCGATCAACTACATGGACCGGCAGGTGCTCGGCATCCTTGCGCCGGTCCTGCAGCACAGCATCGGCTGGACGGAGCAGCAGTACAGCTACATCGTCATGGCCTTCCAGGTTTCCTATGCGCTCAGTCTGATCCTCGCCGGGCGGCTGGTTGACCGCATCGGCACGCGCATCGGGTACGCGCTCATCATGGGCATCTGGAGCATCTCGGCGATGGCGCACTCGCTGGCGACGACGGCGCTGGGCTTCGGCATTGCTCGGTTCTTCCTCGGCATCGGCGAGGGCGGTAACTTTCCCGCCGCCATCAAGACCACGGCCGAGTGGTTCCCGCAGCGCGAGCGCTCGCTGGCGACGGGCATCTTCAACTCCGGTGCGAACCTTGGCGCGATGATCGCGCCCGCGCTTGTGCCCATCGTGACGCTGTACTACGGCTGGCACGCGGCGTTTCTCATCACGGGACTCTTCTCGGCCACGTGGATCGCTTGGTGGCTGATCCGCTATCGCACGCCGGGGGAGCATCCGAAGCTCTCGAAGGCGGAGTACGCGCACATTCATCAGGACATTCCCGAGGAGCTGGCGAAGATTCCCTGGAGCCGCCTGCTGACCCGCAGGCAGACATGGTGCTACGCGCTTGGAAAGTTCCTCACCGATCCCATTTGGTGGTTCTACCTGTACTGGCTACCCAAGTTCCTTGACGGCCGTTTCCACCTCGGGCTCGCGCATCTGGGGGTTCCGCTCATCATCGTCTACAACGTCTCGGCGGTCGGCTCCATCGGCGGCGGCAGCTTGCCCATGTTCTTCAGCAAGCGTGGCCTCGACATCGGCAAGGCGCGCTATCTCACGATGTTCCTGATGGCGCTGTGCGCGCTGCCGGTCTATCTGCTCGGCGGCATCGAGAATGAATGGGTGGCCATCGGGCTGCTGAGTCTTGCGGCAGCGGCGCATCAGGGATGGTCGGCGAACCTCTACACCGTGGCCTCGGACATGTTCCCGCGCGAGGCGGTCGGCGCAGTCACCGGCATCGGCGGTATGGCCGGATCGGTGGGCGGCGTGCTCTTCTCCGGCTTTGCCGGCCTTGTGCTGACGTACTTTCATAGCTACTCGATTCTGTTCATCGTCTCCTCCACCATGTACCTGCTGGCGATCTTCCTGATGAAGATGATTGTCCCGAGGCTGGAGAAGATTCCCGTCGTGCAGCTTCTGCCGTCCGAGTCGCAGGCAGGCTCCTGAACTCGGTTCTCATTTACTAGCGATGTATCTACTGCAGGAGGTTGTATTTCGTGCCCTGGTTTTCTGTGGAAGCTCCTCACGTCTCAGCGCAGCAGATCGAAGAGTGCTGCACCCGTCTACTCGCGGAGGCGCGGACGCGCCTGAACCGCGAGTTGAAGCGCGTGCTCCTGCTGCCGCCTGACCTAACGCGGGCGCACTCCGGTGTGGGCCGCATCACGGAGCTGCTCTACAACGCGCTGCCCGATGCCTACGTCGAGGTCATTCCTACGCTCGGCCAGCATGTGCCACACACCGAGGAGGAGAACCGCTGGATGTTCGGCTCCATTCCGAACGAGCGCATCTTCGCGCACGACTGGCGGCATGGCGTGACGCGCATCGCCACGATCCCGGCCTCCATTGTCTCTGAGACTACAGGCGGCGTTGCTGATTGGGAGATCCCTGTCGACATCAACTCGAAGGTGCTGAACGAGCAGTGGGACCTGATTGTGAACCTCGGCCACGTCGTGCCGCACGAGGTGCTCGGCTTTGCGAACCACAACAAGAACTACTACATCGGTCTTGGCGGCAAGGATACGATCTGCTCCTCGCATATCGCCGCGGCTGTTTATGGCATCGAGAAGAATCTCGGCTGCATGGTGACACCGCTGCGGGCCTGCTACAACTGGTCGGAGAAGAAGCACCTTTCGCACCTGCCCGATGTCTACCTGCAGATCGTTATGCAGCGCGATGAGCAGAACAAGCTCGTCACCAGCGGCATCTTTGTGGGCGATGACCTCGAGACGTATCTCGCCGCTGCGCGCCTGAGCCGCAGCCAGAACATCACCACCTTCAAGGAGCCGATCAAGAAGGTTGTCGCGGTCATGCAGGGCGATGAGTTTCGCTCCACGTGGGTAGGCAATAAGGCCGTCTATCGCACGCGCATGGCGATTGCCGATGGTGGCGAACTGCTCATCATCGCGCCGGGCATCGAGCGTTTCGGTGAGCAGCCGGAGGTGGATGCGCTTATCCGCAAGTACGGCTACACCGGCACGAAGCGCGTGCTCGACCTCTACCGCACCGAGGCCGATATGCAGGAGATTCCGCACGCGGTTGCGCACCTTATTCATGGATCGAGTGAGGGTCGCTTCACCATTCGCTATGCTCCGGGCCACCTGACGCAGGCGGAGATTGAGCAGGTCGGCTATGAGTATGCCGACATCAATGAGGCGATCAAGAAATATGACCCCGCAGTGATGAAGGAGGGCTGGAACACCATGCCTGACGGCGAAGAGGTCTTCTACATCAGCACGCCCTCGGCGGGTCTGTGGGCCACGGAGGCCAAGCTGAACGATCCTGCGCGGCGCGACCTCAGCGAGTATCATCCGTCCCCGGAGGCGGAGGCAGGCAATGCCTGAGGCGCTTGCATCGCAGCGAGCCGCTCTGCGTGAGCGGCTCGCGGGCTATGCGCGTCTGCTGGTGGCGTATTCGGGCGGTGTGGATTCAGCCTACCTCGCATGGGAGGCGTACCAGGTGCTCGGCGATCGCATGACTGCCGTGCTTGCGGACTCGCCCTCATTGCCGCGCACGCATCTCGCTGCGGCTGTAGCCTTCGCGGAGCAGCATGGGATTCCGCTGCGGATTCTACGTACCGCGGAGATGGATCGTGCCGAATACATCCGCAACGATAGTGCGCGATGCTTCCATTGCAAAGATGAGTTGTTTACCGAGATGGAACGTCTGCGTGTTGAGATCTCTTCCGAGCATGGCAGCGAGATCGTGCTCGCCTATGGCCGCAATCTCGACGATGACGGCGACTTCCGCCCCGGCCAACATGCAGCGGCGAGACATCACGCGGCCGCGCCATTAGCGGAAGCTGGTCTAGGCAAGCAGGCCATTCGCCAACTCGCACAGGCTGCTGGTCTGTCTGTCTGGGACAAGCCTGCCTCGGCCTGCCTGTCTTCGCGCATCGAGCATGGACGTCCCGTCACGCTTGAAGCATTGCATGCCGTCGAGCAGGCGGAGGAAGCTCTGCATGCGCTCGGCTTCAGCCAGTTGCGTGTGCGTCATCACGGTGAGCTGGCTCGCGTCGAGATCGAGCGCAGTGAGCTGCCTCGTGCGCTCTCGGTCGAGATGCTTGGCCGCATCACCGAGGCCGTTCGTAGCGCTGGCTTCCGCTTCGTCACGCTCGACACGGAGGGCTATCGCTCCGGCTCGATGAACGTGCGCTCGCCGCAGGCCTTTGTGCCGGTGCAGGCGATTCTGGAGGCGAGCCGTGCTTCGTGAGTCGTGGCTGAGCCTGCTGCGCTCCTACAAGAGCGGCGAGGCCAGCGAAGCAGAGGTGATGGACCGGCTGGAACATCTTCCTTATGAAGACATCGGCTTCGCCCGCATCGACCATCATCGCGCCCTGCGCTCCGGCATGCCCGAGGTGATCTACGCGGAGGGCAAGACGCCCGAGCAGGTCGCTTCCATCTTCGAGCGGCTTGTTGCTACTGGTGTGCCGGTACTCGCCACACGCGCCAACGCCGCGCATGCCGCTGCTGTGAGCGCGGTGCTTCCGCAGGCACAGTATCACGAGCTTGCCCGCTGCATCACGCTCGCAGGTCAGGATACATCGCAGCAGGATCGCGGCCACATCGCCGTGGTCTGCGCGGGTACCAGCGACCTGCCCGTTGCCGAAGAGGCTGCACTGACGTCCGAGCTTTTCGGCGCTCGCGTGACTCGTCTTTGCGATGTCGGCGTAGCAGGCCTGCATCGCCTGCTCGCGCATCTTTCCGAGCTGCGTTCGGCCGATGTCGTCATCGCCTGTGCGGGCATGGAGGGCGCGCTGCCCAGTGTGATCGGCGGTCTGGTCGCGGTTCCGGTCATCGCCGTGCCTACGAGCGTCGGCTATGGCGCGAGCTTCAAAGGTGTGACCGCTCTGCTTGGCATGCTCAATAGCTGTTCGCCTAATATCTCTGTCGTCAACATCGACAATGGCTTCGGCGCGGGCTATCTGGCCTGCCTGATGACGAAGCCCGGCCGTCATAGCTCCTGATTATTACTCCGAAGCGAGGTGTGTACTCGAATGAAGCGTCTGCAAGCATGGATTCTCAGCCTGGCCCTGATCGCTGCCTCTCTGGCCGCGCCGCGAGCATTTGCTGCGCCGGTCATGGTCGGTGACTTCGGCGCGAAGGGCGACGGCGCTACGCTGAATACGGTTGCCATTCAGAAGGCTATTGATGCCGCGCAGAAGAATGGCGGAGTTGTCGCCTTCGCGCCGGGCGTGTATCTCACCGGCTCGATCTTCGTGAAGAGCGGCGTCACGCTGCGCGTCGACAAGGGCGTGCGCATCCTCGGTTCGCAGAAGCTCGCGGACTATCCCCTCGTGCCGACGCGTGTAGCGGGCATCGAGATGACGTGGCCTGCCGCATTGGTCAACGTAATCGACGGTGAGAACGCGGCGATCACCGGCGAGGGAACCATCGACGGCGACGGCAAGGTCTTCTGGGACAGCTACTGGGCACTGCGCAAGCAGTACGATCCGCGCGGCCTGCGCTGGGCAGCGGACTATGACACGAAGCGTCCGCGCCTGGTGATGATCTACAACTCGAAGAACGTCAATGTCGGCGGCGGTCTGCTGCTGCGCCGCTCAGGCTTCTGGACTCTGCACATCTGCTACTCCACCGGCATTAAGGTAGACGGTGTGACGATCCGCAACAATGAGGACGGCAAAGGGCCAAGCACCGATGGCATCGACATCGATTCCTCCAGCCACGTCGAAGTCGCGCATGCAGACATCTCCGTGAACGATGACGATCTCTGCCTGAAGGCAGGCCGCGACTGGGACGGACTGCGCGTCAATCGGCCCACGACCGACGTCGTCATCCATGATTCGATCATCCGCGCAGGCGCGGCCGGTGTCACCATCGGAAGCGAAACCTCGGGCGGCTTCCGCAACATCGAGGTCTACAACATCACGGTGATGAACCCGGTGCCCATCGGCATCCTGTTCAAGTCAGCGAAGGTGCGCGGCGGCTTCGCCGAAGACGTCCGCATCCACGACATGACCATGACCGATGTGCCCACGGTCTTTCGCGTCAATCTGAACTGGAACCCGGCCTACAGCTACACCAGCATCCCTGCCGCGGAGAAGGATTACCCCGCATACTGGACGACGCTGACGCAGCGCGTGCCCGAGGAGAAGGGCATCCCACACTTCCGCGATGTGAAGATCTGGAACATCCACGCAACCGGCGCTAAGGTGGCTATCGATGCGGCCTCGTATCCCATCGCGCCGATGCGTAACTTCGAGCTGAAGAACTGGGATGTGCAGGCGGCCGAGGGCGGCTCCATCGTCAATGCGGAGAGCTGGACGATGGAGGCGGTCAAGCTGACCTCGCCTGCCGGGCAACCGCTGAAGGTGAAGCTCAGCGAGGACAAGGCGATGGTCGGGTTCAACTGATCCGCTGTTTCGCATAGACAACGTCAGCGCGTCTTCGTATTGTGGATGCGGCCAATAAATCGTCTCAACCTCGAAAGGCTGGAATCATCATGGTGTTTGGAAGCCGTGCTCTCAAGGGAACCGTGCTGGCGACGATGCTCTGCAGCATCGCCGCCTATGCGCAGTCGCAGAAGCCGATGTCCACCGAGGATCGTAAGGAGTATCTGCAGAAGCTACAACAGATTCTGCCGTCGAATCCGCCGTTCGATGCGTGGCTGCAGAAGACCAACGCTCTGCCTCCCGACTTCAACTCGCTGCCGAAGCACAATCTGCTGCCCGATCCGCTGACCTTCGTCGATGGCCGCAGCGTCACGTCCGCTTCGCAGTGGGAGTCGCGTCGTCAGGAGATCTCCGACCTCTCGCAGAAGTATGTCTGGGGTACCTTCCCGCCGAAGCCCACCATCGATCACATCACCGTGCTCGATGAGAAGCACGAACCCGGCTACACCGTGCGCAACGTGCGCGTGGAGTTCGGCCCGCAGTCGAAGGGTACGATGCGGATGCGCGTGTATATCCCCGACGGCCCCGGTCCTTTCCCTGTGCTCATCAACTCGAGCCTTGAGGGATGGGCGCCTGCGCTGCTGAGGCGCGGCTACATCTCCGCGGGCTACGCGGGCAACGATGCGATGGACGATGCTGCCGCGCTTGCCGAACTGTATCCCAATAACGACTTCGCTCTGCTGCCGCGCCGTGGCTGGGCGGCGAGCCTCGTCGTGGACTATCTGCTGACGCTGCCGCAGGTGAATCAGAAGCAGATCGGCATCTATGGCTACTCGCGCGACGGCAAGATGGCCTCCATCGCCGCAGCCTTCGACACGCGCATCAGCGCGGTGATCGCGGGCAGTACCGGCGTCGGCGGTGTGCTTCCGTGGCGCGCAGCGGGTGAGCGTGGCGGCGGCGAAGGTATCGAAACCACCACGCGCTCCTTCCCCACCTGGTTTGCGCCGCAGCTTCGTTTCTTTACCGGACGCGAGGATCGCCTTCCCGTGGACGGCAACCTGGTGGCCGCGATGATCGCGCCGCGCGCGCTGCTGATGGAGTGGGGCCACAACGATCAGGTGGCCAATACATGGGGCAATGAGCAGACTTACTACTCCGCGCTGAAGGTCTACAAGCTTCTCGGTGTGCCGGACCGCATCAGCACGATGCGCGTTCCGGGCTTCCATGGCTCGAACGATGAGGAGGCCTGCCTCGACTGGCTCGACATCCAGTTCGGCCGCTCGACGAGCAAGTGGACTAACAACAATATCTTCGAGTGGGACTGGGATCAGTGGCGCACGAAGACAAAGCAGTCGCTCGATCTGAGCAAGTATCCGAAGTATGTGTCCGGTGGCACGGTTTCCTCGACGGCGGATTGGGAGAAGAAAGCCGCTGAGCTTCGCGGCACAGTTGCGTCCATGCTCGGCACCGCGCCTGCCATCGATGTTGCCGATCCTCTGCCGCCGATTCGGGTCAAGCTGCCTCCTGTCACCGATGCGCAGCCGCCAAGCCCCGGTCAGGTCACGCCGAATCTTCCTTCGTGGGTGATCGCCAGCGGCGGCAACTCCTACGGCTGGCTTGAGCCGGAGAAGAACGAGGTCACGTCGCAGCATCTTCGTTTCGCAGACGGCCTTGCGGGTGATCTCTACTACCCGAAGAACACGCCTGCGGGCACGAAGCTGTCGACCGTCATTTGGCTGCACGGCTACAACTATCCGCTCGGGTACATGTGGGTCTACCATTCGGACCTGCATCCGATCCTCGCGCTGGTGCATGCGGGCTATGCCGTCTTTGCCTATGACCAGAGCGGCTTCGGCAGCCGCCTGACGGAGACTGGACCCTTCTACGATCGCTATCCGAAGTGGTCGCACATGGGTCGTTTCGTCGAGGACGTCCACACGGCTGTCGATATGCTCACGAAGAACGAGATGGTCAATCCCGACCATGTCTATCTCTTCGGCTATGCGCTCGGCGGCAACGTGGCCGTGTACTCTGCGGCGCTCGACCCGCGCATCAAGGGAGTCGTTTCGATTGCAGGCTTCACGCCCATGCGTACCGATACGGCCGACCGCGGCACGGGCGGCATTGCGCGCTACAGCCACGAGCGGGACTACATTCCGAAGCTCGGGTTCTTCCTCGGGCATGAGTCGCAGATTCCGTATGACTATCAGGACCTGCTCGCCATGATCGCGCCGCATCCGGTGCTCGTCGTGCAGCCGCAGCTCGACCGCGATGCCACGCCTGCCGATGTCGAGTCCGCCGTCAGCCAGGCGAAGCGCGTCTATGCGCTCTACGGCGCGGAGAGCAAGCTGTCGCTCAACGAACCGTGGGACTACAACCGTCTCCCGGCGAAGACGCAGGACGAGATCGTGAACTGGATGAAAGCCAACCTGCCCTAAGCGGTGAGGCTACTTGTCCGGCAGCCATTGCAGAATAGGCAGCAGGCTCGAGCGGTCGTCGGTCCATGCGCGCAGGTTTGGCTTGCGCGATATGGTTTCGGCGACCGCAGATATTTGCGGCCGAGCAAAGAAACTTGCGTTGTTCGTGAGCAGCACCCATGTCGCCCGATACTCCCCCACCGCATCCTTCGAGGGCGTGTCGAAGATACGAGCCTGCATCCCCGTTGCCGCTGCAAGCTCCGCAACCTCGGGCGCGAGGTCGAGGAACTGATTCGAGACATGGAATGCGAGGATGCCGTTCGGCGCAAGCTGTTTGCTGTAGATCTGCATCGCCTCCAGCGTCAGCAGATGCACGGGAATTGCATCGCCGGAGAAGGCATCGATCGCCAGCACATCGAAGTGCTGCGGCGGATCATTGGCCAGTGTGAGCCGCGCATCGCCCTCGGCAAAGGACACCTGCGCCGGGGACTCTCGAATATAGGTGAACAGGTTTCTGGCAATCGGCGGCACGGCGGGGTTGATCTCGTAGAAGCGGATTTGGTCCCCGGCCCTGCCATACGCCGCCAGTGTTCCTGTGCCCAGGCCGACGACGCCGATGCGGCGTGGCCGTCCGTCGCAGCACTGTTGCAGCGCGAGCCCTATGCCGGAGTCCATCGCATAGTAGGTGGTCGGCACTCTGCGCGACTGCTCCGCGAACCACTGCGTGCCGTGCTCGATGTTGCCGTGCAGCAGCGTGCGCACCGTGTCGGCCTGCGGAGGCCAGTTCGTCTGCTTCACGCGCAGCGAGCCGTAGAAGTTTCTCTCCTCCAGTAGAGCGCGGCGCGCATAAACAACGTGCAGCATGATGACCATCGTCAGCAGCAGGCCCGTTCCGGTCAGCCAGAGCGCACGCTGCGGCCACCCGCTTGGCCACGTCACAACGAGGGCCAGCGCGGCGGTGACAAGGAACGCCAGCGCAACGTCATAGTTGGCATCGAAGAGCAGAGGGCAGAAGACCGCGATGAAGAGCGTGCCTGCTGCTCCTCCTGCCGCCAGTAGTAGATAGAAGAGCGTCGTCTCCGATGGTCGGGCGGGCCGCAGCGCATAAACCTCTCCATGACAGAAGAGGCAGGCGCAGAAGAGCTCCAGCAGAAAGAAGCTGATGCTGATCAGGATCGGCTGGCTGGAGTCGATCTTCGACAGCATGTAGCCCAGGCTTGCCAGCATGACCACCAGCAGCCGCACGACGATGAATCTGCGGTAGAGCCGCGGCGTCTCGAACGCCACAATAAACGTCAGCAGATATGCGGCAAGCGGCAGTATCCAGAGCAGGGGAATCGCCGCAATGTTCTGGCTCAGATGCCCGGTGACGGCGCTCAACTGCATCGCGGCCCCGGCGGGCAGAAGGAACCAGAGCAGCTTGGCGCGAAGCGTACAGGGCTGGGCTGTCTCTGCTGTCGGTTCGACCACGGTTGGATCGCTGACAGAAGCAGCACGCCATGCAATCGCTGCGGCAAGCACAGCGTAAATCACGAAGCCCCATGCCCACACGCTTCTCTGCAGGCTGAGCGGAAGGTGCAACTCAATCACCGAAGGATAGAGCGCAAGCGCCAGCATGGAGCCTGCGTTGGACAGCGCAAACAGACGCCATGTCACGGCTCCGCGCTCCTCTCGCGCCAGCCAGAGTTGGAGCAGCGGTGTCGAGGAGGACAGCAGCAGGAAGGGCAGCCCGATGGTGCGCGTCAGTGCCGTAAAGATGGCCGCCAGCGGATGTCCTGCCGCATGGTTCAGGTCAGGCTGCGGACCGAACAGCAGAACTCCCGCGGCAAGAGCGAGCAGGGCAAGATGCAGGCTGACAGCCAGTCGCGCTGAGGGGAGCCGCCCAAGCCAATGAGCATAAAGATAGCCGACGAGCAGCACGACCTGGAAGAAGCTGAGGCACGTAAGCCACACGGCAGAGGAGCCGCCGAGCGCGGGCAGCAACAGCTTGGCCACCATCGGCTCCACGGAGAAGAGGAGAAAGGCGCTCAGGAAGATCGCCGTGCCATAGAGGCGCCGAATTAAGCCAGAGGTTGCTCGCAAGCGTGTCCCGAAAGCAGAGGGTTCTTAGGGCAAGGCAATTCTACAGGGGATGCCAGCGCTGCGGTTGGCCGTATCGCTACTGTTGCTGCTGCATCTGCTGTAGCTGGAGCACGGCGTCCGAGGTCGGCGGCGGCTCCTGCGCCCGCTCCACCAGCATCGACCAGTTCTCCGGAATCGGCATGTCCTGATCGAGCGCGGGTGGCTCGTCGAAGGCCGTCACCTGCACGGCGACGAAGAGCTCGCTCTCGGTAAGTCCGCGATAGATGCCGCGGGTCGGCGGTACATCGGCGTAGTCGCGCCCAATAGCTGTGCGGATGTGCCGCTCGTGCGCGAGCAGGTTGTTCGTCGGGTCGAAGCCGATCCATCCCAGGTGCGGCAGAAACGCCTCCACCCACGCATGCGTCGCGTCGGTGAGGGAGCGATCATGGTCGTTCTCGCCATGGTACAGATAGCCGCTGACGTAGCGGCAGGGAATCCCGAGATGCCGCACCAGAGCGATCATCGTATGCGCGAAGTCCTGGCAGACGCCGTTGCGCGACTCGATGGCCTCGTCGATGGGCGAGTCGACGCGCGTGCTGCGCGGCACATAGTTGAAGTAGTCATATAGCCTCTGGTTGATCTCGCGCAGCAGCATCAGCGGATCGTCGCGCCGCCGCAGGTCGAAGAGCTCGACTAGCCCCATCAGCGCCGGTGTCGGTATGGCGAACTCGCTCGGCAGCAGCATCTCCCAGTAGTCGCCCTGTGCCACAAGCTCATCGAGCTGCTGCCACGCCTCCGGGTAGAGGAAGTGGGGGATATCGATGAGCGGCTGCTGCTCGACGAGCGCCTCGGCCAGGATGACAAGCTGTGCGTGCTCCTTCGGAATATCGAAGTGATGCACATTGTTGCCAAGGTGATCGCGGTAGGAGAAGACGCGGCAGCGCGGGCTGACCGAGAGCGCGAAGCTGAGGCATCGCTGGCTGCTATCGCTGCGCGGGTGCATGCGCGTCTCCATCACGCTCTCGCTCACCGGGTTGCTATAGCGAAACTTTGTAAGATGCCGGATCGAAAAAAACTTCATCGCAACTCCTGTTCGTCTTCAGGCCGAGAGCGCCGCCTGCACAGAGTAATGGATATACGAGCCATAGATCAGGTCGTGAATCTGGTGGCACTGCCGCAGAATGCCCGAAAGATACGCCGCCGTGTCCTGCTGCAGCACCTCGCTGATCTCGGCAAAGTGCAGAGAGGCCTGCAGGCGGCCCGCCATGCGGCTCAGCTCGTCGGTAGAGAGCCTGCCGCTGGACTGGCATACGCTGAGCAGCGCCTGCCGCAGGCTGTCGATGGAGTAGCGCACCGAGTGCGGGAAGTCCGGGTTGAGCAGGAGGAATTCTAGTATCCACTCATGGCTCATGTCAGCGGTGTAGACGTGGCAGTAGGCCTCGAACGCCGTACAGGAGCGGAGCAGACCGATCCATTCGAGATACTGGCTGGTGTCGCTTGCGGAGGGCTGCGCGAGGAAGAAGTCGCGGTAATAGATGTCCAGCAGCATGACGGTGGCAAAGGCTCGCTCGATGGAGCGGCCCATCTGGATGAACTGCCAGCCCTCGCCGTGGTTCATCGTCGTATCGGTGATGCCCTGGAAGAGATGTAGGCCGTCGAGGATGGCAGGCAGGACCTCTTCCAGTTGCGTGCCGCTGTCGATGGGGCGCGACTCGGTGACCTGGTAGTACAGGCGATTGAGGCGCTGCCATTGTTCCGTGCTCAGCTCATCGCGCACCTGCCGCGCATTCTCGCGGGCCGCCACGATGGAGGAGGTGATCGAGCCGCGATTGTTGCCATCGAAGGTCAGTGAGCGGATGAGTTGGATATGATCGCCCTTCCAGGTCAGTCCGGCCGGGTTGCCGAGCGCGGCGAGCACGCGCTGCCAACGGCCTTCGGCGCTGGTGCCGGAGCGGTCGAGCATAAGGCCCATATTGACGTCGAGCAGGCGCACGGTATGCTCGGCGCGCTCGAGATAGCGGCTCATCCAGTACAGGCTGTCAGCGACGCGAGAAAGCATAGGCCATCCTAATCCGTAAGTACCCAGGTATCTTTGCTGCCCCCGCCCTGCGAGGAGTTCACGACCAGCGAGCCCTTGGGCAGCGCCACGCGAGTTAGTCCGCCGGGGACGATGGTGACCTTGTCTCCGTAAAGAATGTAGGGCCGAAGGTCGACGTGCCGCGGTTCGATCTGCGGCGACTCCGGCGAGCCCATCAAACATGGGGCGCGTGAGAACTCCAGCGTAGGCTGCGCGATATAGTTGCGCGGGTTAGCTTCAATGAGTCTCTTGAACTCCTCACGCTGCGCCTGCGTGCTCTTCGGCCCGATGAGCATGCCGTACCCACCGGACTCGCCCACGGCCTTGACCACGAGCTTATCGAGGTTCGCCAGCGTGTGCTGTCGCTGCACGGGATCGGTCATCAGGTAAGTCTCCACGTTGTTCAGCAGAGGCTCCTCGTTCAGGTAGTAGCGGATGATCGCAGGCACATAGGCATAGAGCGCCTTGTCATCGGCAAGGCCCGTGCCGAAGGCGTTGGCCAGCGTCACATTGCCTGCGCGATAGGCGTTGAACAGGCCCGCCACGCCGAGGATGGAGTCGGAGCGGAAGGCCAGTGGATCGATGAAGTCATCGTCCACGCGACGGTAGATTACATCGACGCGCTTCAGCCCGGCGGTTGTGCGCATGTAGACGATGTTGTCGTGAATCACCAGGTCGCGGCCTTCGACCAGCTCGATGCCCATCTGGCGCGCAAGATAGGTGTGCTCGAAGTAGGCCGAGTTATAGATGCCTGGTGTCAGCAGAACGATCGTCGGCTCTGGTCTTCCTTCAGGTGCGAGCGAACGCATTGTGCTGAGCAGCGCCTGCGTGTAGTGCTCGATGGGCCGCACGCCATACGCGCCGAAGAGCTGCGGGAAGGTGCGCTTCATCACGCGGCGGTTCGTCAGCATGTAGCTGACGCCGCTGGGCACGCGCAGGTTATCCTCGAGCACCACGAACTCGCCGTTATCCAGCCGTAGCAGGTCCGAGCCGGTGACGGCGATATAGATGTTGCGCGGAACCTGGAGCCCGCGCATCTCGCGCCGGAAGTGGCGGCAGCTATAGACGATCTCCCGCGGAATGCAGCCGTCCGAGAGGATCTTGCCCTCGTTGTAGACGTCGCGCAGAAAGAGGTTGAGCGCCGTGATGCGCTGCGTCAAGCCGCGCTCGACGCGCTCCCACTCGGCGGCTGTAACGATGCGCGGCAGAAGGTCGTAAGGGAAGATGCGCTCCGTCCCCTCCTCGCGCCCATAGACGGTAAAGGTGATGCCCTGCATCAGGAAGGAGAGGTCCGCCGACTGTTTGCGTCGCACCAGCTCCTCCTTGGGAAGTCGGGTAAAGGCGCTCAGCAACGCCTCGTAGTGCGGTCGCACTACGCCCTGTGCATCGAACATCTCGTCGTAGGAGCGGTCGAGAAAGTATTCGCTCAACGAGGGGTGGCCGTGTTGTGGCTTCTGTTCTTCCATAGATGCGGGTGTTGTTTCAGAGTACATCTGCGGCGGCTTCCTCCGTGATGACAGTAAAGTGGGTCAGGTCAGCAGTGCCGAAGGAGGTCGTAATCGCTACATCCGCCGCATCGCGGCCAACGGCAATCAGTACCCGGCCGATGCGCGGAATATTGTGGCGCGCGTCGAAGGTCCACCATCGGCCATCGAGGTACACCTCGAACCATGCGCTGAAGTCCATGGGCCCACTCGCTGGAAACCCGAAGTCCCCCAGGTATCCCGTGACATAGCGCGCCGGAATGTTGAGAGCGCGGCAGAAGGTAACGGCAAGATGCTGGAAGTCGCGGCAGACGCCCACGCGCTCGATGAAGGTTTCCAGCGCCGTTCGCGTCGGCCGGGCGAAGGGATAGCCGAAGCGCACATGCGTATTGACCCAGGTGCAGATGGCATACACGCGGCCCCAGCCGGGGGGCGTTCCGCCAAACAGATCCGTGGCGATGGCCGAGAGGCTGTCCACCTCGCAGTACCGGCTGCTCAGAAGGTATTGAAGAACCTCGTTCGGCAGCGCATCGACAGGAAGCTCGCGTGCCGCCGTATTGATGGGATCGGGCGCTCCGGAGTCTTCGATCAGCCCCTCTGCGCTGAGGCTCAGCGATCCCGCGGGAGCAGCGATGCGCGAACAGAGATTGCCGAAGGAGTCCTGGTACCGGGAGACAGGCAGAAACGGCTCTGTCCGCATCTCATCCGGCTGGCGAAGATCGGCGCGACGGGAGGGATGAACATGCAGCATGGCCACGATCGAAACCGGGGCCGGAAGCGAAAACTGAATGTCGTACCCTAAACGAATCAACACAAGGTAGAGCCTTTCAATGCAAAGGTCGGTTAACTACGCTCATGTCCCACGCCACGGCGATCTGCAATCTGTATTCAGTGAGATTACACAGAAATGTAACAGACTTCCGAACCTGCCTCCAGCGCAGCGGGTTTTCTGTGTCCCTGAAGAAGACAATCTAAGATGAAAGAGAGCGGTTGCTCGAAGGAGCAGAATGACGTATTGCGTAGGCATCATCACCCATGAGGGGCTGGTTCTGGCCTCGGACTCCCGCACGAACGCCGGCTACGACCAGGTAAACACCTGCAGCAAGATGCACAGCTTCGTGGTGCCCGGCAAGCGCGTCTTCGTGCTACTGACCAGCGGCAGCCTCTCGCTGACGCAGTCGGTGATTACGCTGCTGCGCGACGAGTTTGAGGCCGGCACAGGGCTGGCCTCCGCCGAGACGATGTACGCCGCCGCCCGCATCGTCGGCGAGGCGGTGCGCCGCGTCTCCGAGCTCGACCGGATCGCCCTCGAGCGCGACTCCTACAGCTTCAACATCCACCTGGTGCTGGGCGGCCAGGTCGAGGGCGGCAGACCCGACCTGTACCTGATCTATCCGCAGGGCAACCCGCTGAACGCAACGCAGGAGTCCCCATATCTGCAGGTCGGCGAGGTAAAGTACGGGCGGCCGATCCTCGACCGCGGCATCGTCTATGGATCGACCACGCTCAAGGCCGCAGCCAAGTATGCGCTGCTCTCGCTCGATGCGACCATGCGCTCGAACGTCACCGTGGGCCCTCCCATCGAGCTGATGCTGTACCGCAACGATACGCTCGAGCTGGACTACTATCGCAGCTTCAAGGCCGAGGACCCCGAGCTGCAGGCCATCCACGCGCGCTGGGAGCAGTCTCTCCGCCGTGCCGTCGAAGACCTTCCCGATATTTCCATGGGAAGCTCGCCGACGAAGAACGTAGCCATGCAGCTTCCTATCGAGATGGCTCCGGCGGAGTAGCTAAGCTCCGTTTCGTCCGCTGCTCTTTACCGTCTTCGTGGGCGAAGGCGTAATCATCTGCGCGTTCCGCAGGGCGCGCCGCACCTTCTTGGGCGAGATGCTGAGGTGCTGCGCGACGCGGGTGATGTTCTGCCCCAGCTTCATCCACACCTGCGGAATGATGATCGCCGCGAAGTCCTCCTCGATCTGCCCATAGGTCTTCCCATCCATATCGCCGCTCACCCAGCGCCGCCACGTATGGTCCAGCGTCTGCGACTGCGCGATCTTCTTGCGCAACACGTTCAGCTCGTTGAAGAGATGATCGCGCTCCTCGCGGTTCAGCAGCTCGGCAGCGGTAGAGGCTCCGCGCAGGGCCACGTCCCAGTCGGCCTGCGTCGCATCGGTGGCCGCCAGCCCTCGCGTAATGTGCGCCGCAGCCACTAGCCTGCGATTATGTGTGTGCTGCGCCAGCGCCAGCGCGTCCTCCGCAAGCTCCACCGCGTGCTGCGCCGGAGAGCCCGAGGAGCGCGGAGAATCTATCTGTTCCTCGGCGCGAGCCATCTCGACATACGCCTGCAGGATGCGCGCACGCGCCTTCATCACCACGTCGTTTCGCGCCTCGCCAAGGCTGTACGCGGCATCGGCCTCGACCGTGGCGGCGTCAATATCGCCGCTCTCCAGGTGCAGATGGCCCATGTGAATCCGCACCGATCCTAAGCCCGCATAGTGCTGGTGCGCCGCATAGATCGACTGGGCCTCGCGCAGCATCTCCATCGCCTCATGCACGATCTGCAGCACGCTCGCATGCACCGCTGCCGTTGCCTTGCCGCCACGCGAGGGCTGCAGAGTCAGCGCCTGCAGACGCTTCACATACGCTGTATTGACGAGCGCACGCGCAAGGTTCGTATGCGTCGGCACCTGGCTGTGATAAAGCTGAAGCGCCTGCTCAAAGAAGGACAGCGCCCGATCATAGTCGCCCGCGCTGCGATGAAAACGTCCGCGAGCTGCTGCGATATTGCCGAGCGAGAGCGCATGGCCCGTAGGCTGCAACGTGCGTTCTGCCTGATCGAGCAGCTCGAATGCAAGCCGCCGCTCGCCGCGATAGAAGAGCAGCCAACTCTCGTGAATCTTGGCGCTGGCTACGAGCCTCTCGGCTCTCGCATCGACGGCGATCTGCTTGGCCTGTCGAATGGAGACGAGCGCATCGTCAAAGGCCCCTTGAATCCGATGAGCGCGTCCCTTCCAGAACCACGCAACAAACGCCTCATGCGGGGACAGCACCTCTGCATGCGCCCGCAGCAGCGACTCCAGCAGCAGCGCCGCATCGGTCGCTTTGCCATGAGCGAAGAGGCTGTAGGCCTCGGCCAGCAGCAGGGCAAGATAGTCGCTGACGCGAAGCCCGCTGCGTTTGCATCGGCGGAACGGCTTGAGCTGCTTCTCGAAAAACTCCAGATCCCTGTAGCCAAGATCCGCCCACTGAGCGAGTGAAAAGATCATGGCGAAGCCATCCTCCGACAACGGCCCCGGCCAGGGCTTGCGGGCAAAGAGATCGTCGAGCAGGGCAAAGCCTGCGCGCACGTCGCGCTCTACGAGAGCGGTTTGCAGGCGTTGGCGAGGGGATGCGGAGCGTTTTGCCATCGCTGGATACTATAGTCGAATCGGGCGACCGCCCGCTATGGATTCGACCGAATCGGGCGACCGTCTCTTGCCCCGCCGATGCGGGAGGACTACGGTTTGGAGAGTAGATATGCAGGTTTCCACCGGCCTGTAACGACCGATACGAAAGCAGGAAGCTCATGGCTAGCGCCGCCCTCACGGAAGTCCCCGAAACCGTTCTCACGACCAACAAGCACCTGATCCGATGGGTGGAGAAGATGGCCGATCTCTGCCAGCCGAAGGCGATTCACTGGGTCACCGGCACGCAGGAGGAGAACGACCTGCTCAGCCGGCAGCTCGTGGAGGCAGGCACCTTCGTTGAGCTGGACCAGAAGCTCTGGCCCGGCTGCTTCTATGCGCGGTCGAGCCCGAACGACGTGGCCCGTGTGGAGGACCGCACCTTCATCTGCTCGCTCTCGAAAGACAACGCCGGTCCGACCAACAACTGGGAAGATCCCTTCGAGATGCGCCGCAAGCTGAAGGGCCTCTTCAAGGGCTCCATGCGCGGCCGCACCATGTACGTTCTGCCCTTCAGCATGGGACCGATCGGCTCGCCTATGTCGCAGATCGGCGTGCAGCTTACGGACTCGGCCTACGTGGTGGTGAACATGCGCATCATGGCGCGCATCGGCACGCCGGTCCTCGCGGAGATCGACAAGGACCTCAAGCGCGTGGTGCCCTGCGTGCACTCTGTCGGCGCTCCGCTGGCCGAGGGCGAGAAGGACGTGCCCTGGCCGCAGAACGACACGAAGTACATCGTCCACTTTCCGGAGACGCGCGAGATCTGGAGCTACGGCTCGGGTTACGGCGGCAACGCGCTGCTCGGCAAGAAGTGCTTCGCGCTGCGCATCGCCTCGAACATCGCGCGCGACGAGGGTTGGATGGCCGAGCACATGCTGATCGTCGGCGTCGAGTCGCCCACGGGCGAGAAGACCTACGTGACCGCGGCCTTCCCCTCGGCCTGCGGCAAGACGAACTTCGCCATGCTGATTCCGCCCAAGGGCTTCGAGGGCTGGAAGGTCTGGACCGTCGGCGACGACATCGCATGGATCAAGCCCGATGCTGAAGGACAGCTCCGCGCCATCAATCCCGAGGCGGGCTTCTTCGGCGTCGCGCCGGGCACCAGTGAGAAGACCAATCCCAACGCGATGGCCACGCTCAGCAAAAACACCATCTTCACCAACGTCGCGCTCACTCTGCGTGACGGTAAGGCCGAGGGTGTGTGGTGGGAGGGCATGACCGACGATCCGCCGTATGCCACGGACAAGGGCCTCACCATGGAAGACTGGCGTGGCGAGGCGTGGACCGCCGAGAAGGGAACACCGGCCGCGCATCCCAACGGGCGCTTCACCGCTCCGGCCTCGCAGTGCCCGTCGCTGGACCACGAGGCATGGAACTCGTCGGAGGGCGTGCCGATCTCCGCGATGATCTTCGGCGGCCGCCGCCCGACGACCGTACCGCTGGTCTTCCAGGCGTTCAACTGGTCCTCTGGCGTCTACGTCGGCGCGACGATGGGCTCCGAGACTACCGCCGCCACAACCGGCGCGCAGGGCCGCGTCCGCCGCGACCCGATGGCGATGCTGCCCTTCTGCGGCTATCACATGGGCGACTACTTCCGTCACTGGATCAAGATGCAGCGCGGGCTCACGCGTGCGCCGCGCATCTTCCACGTCAACTGGTTCCGCAAGGACGAGAACGGCAAGTTCCTGTGGCCCGGCTTCGGTCAGAACATGCGCGTGCTCAAGTGGATCGTGGACCGTTCCCATGGCCGCGCTCTCGGCAACGAGACGCCCATCGGCTGGACGCCGAGCTTCGACGATCTCCACTGGGAGGGACTCGACTACCCACGCGAAACCTTCGAGGCTCTGCAGAAGGTCGACCGCTCCGCATGGCGCAACGAGGTCATCGGGCACGAGGAGCTCTTCATCGCGCTCCACGACCACCTGCCGCCGGAGATGATCTACGAGCGTGAGCTGCTCATCTGCCGTCTTTAGCCTTTAGTTCTCTCTGTGTTGCACGGAGGCATTGTCTGCCGCGCTGGCCAACGCTATAACTACCGGTAAAGGACGGTGAGGAGCGTATGCCAGAACAGAGCAGGGGATTCCGCAAGGAGAGCGATTCGCTCGGCGAGGTCAATGTACCGGAGGAGCATCTCTGGGGCGCGCAGACGCAGCGCTCTCTGCATCACTTTTCCATCGGCAACGATCGCATGCCGATTCAAATCTGCCACGCCTACGGCTACATCAAGAAGGCCGCAGCAGGTGTGAACCATCGACTCGGCCTGCTGGACGCGGAGAAGGCTGCCCTGATCCGGCAGGTCGCCGACGAAATCATCGGCGGCAAACTCGACGCCGAGTTTCCGCTCTACGTCTGGCAGACAGGCTCCGGCACGCAGACCAACATGAACGTCAACGAGGTGATCGCCAACCGGGCGACGCAACTCGCTGGCGGCGTGCTCGGTTCGCACCGGCCGGTGCATCCCAACGACGACGTCAACATGTCGCAGTCGTCGAACGATACCTTCCCCACGGCGATGCACCTCGCTGCGGTCTTCGAGTTCGAGCGTTACCTGCTTCCCCGGGTGGAGGCGCTCGCGCACACCATCGAGCGCAAGGCCGAGGAGTGGAAGAGCGTTATCAAGATCGGCCGCACGCATCTGCAGGACGCGGTGCCGCTCACCGTGGGGCAGGAGTGGTCCGGCTACGCGGCGCAACTGCAGGATGCCATCGCGCTCATCCGCGCATCGCTCACCGGACTGTATAGGCTGGCAGTGGGTGGCACGGCGGTAGGCACCGGCCTGAACGCGCCCAAGGGCTTCGACGTGGCCATCGCACAGGAGATCGCCGAGCTTACCGGGCTTCCGTTCGTCACCGCGCCGAACAAGTTTGCCGCACAGGCCTCGGCAGATGTCATCGTCGCCGCGCACGCATCGCTTAGGGCGCTTGCAGTATCGCTGTTGAAGATCGCTAACGACATGCGCTGGCTCGCCTCCGGCCCACGCTGCGGTCTGGGAGAGTTGATTTTGCCCTCCAACGAGCCCGGCTCGTCCATCATGCCCGGCAAGGTCAACCCGACGCAGTGCGAGTCCCTCATCATGGTGTCCATTCAGGTCATCGGCAACGACATGGCGGTCGCGTTCGCAGGCTCACAGGGCAACTTCGAGCTCAACGCCATGCGGCCCGTCATCATCCACAACTTCCTGCACTCGGCGCGCATTCTGGCCGATAGCTGCGAGAAGTTCCGCATCTACTCCGTCGAGGGAACCGAGCTGAACCTGCCGCGTCTCGAGCGTTATCTCAATGACTCGCTCATGCTGGTCACAACGCTCAGCCCGGTCATCGGCTACGACATGGCTTCGCACATCGCGCACAAGGCACTGCGCGAGAACATCACGCTGCGGCAGGCTGCGCTCGAGAGCGGCGCTATCGACGAGGAAACCTTCGACAGGATCGTCGATCCCCTGAAGATGGTCTAGCCGCGGCTACATCGCACGGCAGCCTCTACTTATAGAGGCTGCGTGCGATAAAGTTTTCGATCTGCTCCTGACGTCCCGAGCGCGGCTGCGGCTGGATGGCATCCTTCTCCGCCCTGGCAGCGATCTCGTCGAGGCTCCAGGTCCCGTTCAGCATCGCCTGCGCCTCGGGTGTCTTCCATCCCGCATACCGCTCAGCCAGCATCGCGTCATAGCGCCCGTCCTCGATCAACTCCGCCGCCTTCAGGAAGGCATGCGCGCACATATCCATGCCGCCGACGTGAGCATAGATCAGGTCCTCCGGAGTAAAGCTCTGCCGCCGAACTTTGGCGTCGAAGTTGCATCCGCCCAGCCCCAGACCGCCCGCCTTGATGACGTGATACATCGAGATCGTCATCGACCACAGGTCGTTGGGAAACTGATCCGTATCCCAGCCCAGCAACGGATCGCCGCGGTTGATGTCCAGCGAGCCGAAGATGCCATACGCCCTTGCCGTCGCAATCTCATGCTCGAAGGTATGCCCCGCAAGCGTTGCATGATTCGCCTCGATGTTGACCTTCACCTCATTCTCAAGCCCGTAGCACTTGAGGAAGCCGTAGACCGTCGCCACGTCGAAGTCGTACTGGTGCGCAGTCGGCTCCTTCGGCTTGGGCTCGATCAGGATCTGCCCGGTGAAGCCGATCTTGTGCTTGTACTCCACTACCAGCGAGAGGAAGCGGCCCATCTGGTCCAGCTCCTGCTTCATGTCGGTGTTGAGCAGCGTCTCATAGCCCTCGCGCCCGCCCCACAGCACATAGTTCGAGCCGCCGAGCTGCTTGGTCGCGTCCATGCAATGTTTTACTGTCGCGGCGCACCACGCAAAGACCTCGGGATCAGGGTTCGTCGAAGCGCCTGCCATGAATCGCGGATGCGAGAACATGTTCGCCGTTCCCCACAGCAGCTTCGTCTTCGACTGGCTCATCTTCTCTGCGAGGTAGTCCACGATGATGTGGAAGTTCTTCAGCGTTCCGGCAAGCGTCTCCTCCGCCGGAGCGATATCCGCATCGTGGAAGCAGAACAACGGCACATCGAGAACACGGAAGAACTCAAACGCGGAGTCTGCCTTCAGCTTCGCCTGGGCAATCGGATCGCCCGGCAGCATCCACGGACGATGAATGCTGGCCGACCCGAAGGGGTCGCTGCCCACCATCGCAAAGGAGTGCCAGTACGCAACGGCAAAGCGCAGGTGCTCGTGCAAGGGTTTCCCAAACACGACGCGGTTCGCATCATAGAACTGGTACGAAAGGGGATTGGTGCTGCCCGTTCCCTCAAACGTGACGGTCGGAAAACTGCTGAAAACTGTCTCTGCCAAGGCGTCTCTCCGATCGAAGTGGATACAATCTGTGGCGAACGCCGTTGGGAAACAGCATGCCACCGTCGTTCCTCTTCGGCGTTTGGATATACGGTCGCACAGCAGTGCTTCCGATTAATTTTTCGTCCAAAAATATATTAGTTCAAAATCAGCATTGTCAACGCAAGTAATGCGCTAGCGCCCGTTTGCGCCGTGTGTAGAGCGATGATAGCTGGCGTGGCGCTGCATCAGCATGGCCGCGCTTCCGCTCAGCCTTGCCAGCTCCGCATCGCCTGCGGAGCGCAGCAGGGGAGCGGGCCCGGCAAGCATCGTAGACGACAGCTCCTGCGCCACGATGGGACCGAAGCGCTCCCACGAGGCGGTGATGTCGCCGACGATGAGGATCAGCTCGGGCGATACCGTAGCTGTAATCAGCCTGAGCCCGCGCCCCAGCGCCCGCGCCTGCTCCGTGAGAGCCTGAACGGCAGCGGGGTCCTCATCCTCTACGAGCCGCAGCAGCTCGTAGATGTCCTTCACCTTCCTGCGCCCGTTTGCATTGAACATGCGGATGGCCGCCCGAGACGACGCAACCATCTCCCAGCATCCCTTCTGGCCGCACTGACAGAGAGGTCCGGCAGGGTCGACCGATACATGCCCATACTCGCCCGCCAGTCCGTTGTAGCCCGAGTGCATGTGGCCTCCGGCAAGGATGGCCGCGCCCACGCCCTCCGCAACTGCAACCAGCACAACGTCCTTCACGCCCTGCAGGCGGCCGAACCAAAGCTCGGAGATAAGGCAGACGTTCGCGTCGTTGTCGATCTCCACCTGCAGGCCGGAGACTTCCTCCAGCGCCTTCCTCAGGTCGAACTCGTGCCAGTTCATATTCGGAGCCAGCAGCACGCGCTGCGTCTCCGGCTGCACGCGCCCCTGCAGGCTGACGCCGATACCCTCGAAGGTGCGGGACGCGTACTCCTTGCGTAGCGCGCGCATGCGCTTGCCGATCTGCGCCACGGTCTTCTTCAGATCGGAGTACATCGTGATCGTCTCCCGCGAGAGAAAGCGTCCGCTCAGGTCGACGATGGCAAGAATGACACGGTCCGGGCGCAGGTCCAGCGCAAACGTGACCTTCTCGCTGTTGACGGAGAGCATCGTGGAGGGTCTGCCGCGCGCCGGCTTGATGACCGCGCCCTCCTGCACCCAGTTCTCCTGGATCAGTTGTTCGACGATGGCCGAGATCGTGCTCGGCCGCAGCCCCGACAGGCGGGACAGGTCGGCCCGCGCCAGCGGCTGCTTGAAGCGGATCAGCTCCAGAATGATGTCGCGGTTGATGTCACGCGCCGTCTCGCTCGATGCAGGCTGAACTGATGCCAGATCAATTTGGCGTACACCCGGCGTTTTTCTGGCTCTAGGCCCTGTTTGCTTCCGAAGCGAACTCATCATGCAGCGTTTTAGCAACTATAGTACGACAGGTTGACGGGCGTGCCGGAGGTGCTTACAAGGGAAAAGCCCGCGTCGGAAGCGGGTGGACGGATATTGAGTACGGATTGGAAGATAATCAGCCCTTCAAGGGCAGGCCAAACGAGTGCGAACGGACGTGGAGGCAACCCTGCCCCGCGTTAGGAGAAAGGAGGCAGTCAAGGAGAGAATAGAAAGAGCGATTCTGCCTGCAAGCTGCCAGAGCCGTTTTGCGCGCAGCGGTCGCTCCCAGAATGAAGCGCGTCTCCTGAGGCGTCGCTATGACCGAGGAAAGAGAACGAATGTCCGACAAGTCACAACTGCCGCCGCTGAACCTGCAATCTTCGACACTTGCAATTCACACCAATCGTGCTTACGAAACCCTGTCGAACTCGATCCTTTTTCCGATCCACCAGACGGCCACTTATATCCACGAGACTGTCGGCGTCACCAAGGGCTACGGCTACTCGCGCGGCGCGAATCCCACGGTCAACGCGCTCGAGCAGGCGATCTCCGCGCTTGAAGGCACGGCCAGCGCGCTCTGCTTCCGCTCCGGCATGGCGGCCATCACCACGCTCTGCATGGGCCTGCTGAAGGCTGGCGATCACGTCATCCTCTCCGACGTCATCTATGGAGGCACCTCGCGTCTCTTCCAGCAGGTGCTCGGCAACTTCGCCATCGAGTACACCTACGTCGACATCACGAACCTTGAGGCTGTCGAGCAGACCATCCGCCCCAATACGCGCCTCCTCTTCATCGAGACTCCCGCGAACCCCACGATGAAGCTGGCGGATATCCGAGCCCTGGCCAACATCGCGCACGGCCATGACAACCTGCTGCTCGCCGTCGACAATACCTTCCTCACGCCCCTGCTGCAGAACTGCCTCGAGCTTGGCGCGGATATCTCCATGCTCTCGACGACCAAGTACATCGACGGCCACAACGCCACCATCGGCGGCTCGCTTGCCACGCACAACGAGGCTATCGTCGAGCGCCTGCGCCTCGTGCGCAAGACCCTCGGCACCATCCAGTCGCCCTTCGATGCCTGGCTGACTCTGCAGGGCGTCAAGACCCTTCCCGCCCGTCTCGCGCTTCATTCGCAGCACGCCGGAGTCATCGCCGCATGGCTCGAGGCGCACCCCCGCGTCCACCGCGTCAACTACCCCGGCCTCGACTCCTTCCCGCAAAAGGCATTGGCTGAGAAGCAGCAGAAGGCCTTCGGCGGCATGCTCTCCTTCGAGCTCAATGCCACAACCGAGCAATCCCTCCGCTTCATCGATTCGCTCAAGCTGTGTACCTGCGCCGAAAGCCTCGGCAGCGTCGAGACGCTCATCACCAACCCGGCCACCGCCTCGCACTGCGACATCCCCAGTGCGGAGCGCGCCCGCCTCGGCATCAGTGACCGGCTCATTCGTCTCTCCGTCGGCCTCGAAGATCCCATTGACCTCATCGCCGACTTCGAGCAGGCCTTCGCCGTTGTCTTCGGAGCGGCCTCATGAAGTTTGCCACCCGCCTCGTCCAGTTCGATCCCGCGCCTCAGGACCCGTACCGTCCCATGAGCACGCCGATCTACCAGACGGCGACCTTCGAGCAGCTTCACGCCGACAGCTTCGGCCCCTACGACTACTCCCGCAGCGGAAACCCTACCCGTCGCGTGCTCGAAGACCAACTAGCCTCGCTTGAGAACGGCACGCGCGCCTTCTGCTTCGCCAGCGGCATGGCGGCCATCGCCGCGGTCACGCATCTTCTCGAGGCTGGCGACGAGATTCTCGCCGACTGGGATCTCTACGGCGGAGCAAGCCGTCTCCTGAGCAAGGTGACGAGTCGCGCAGGCATCACGGTTCGTTACGTCGATGCCTCGGATCTGTCCACGCTTGAGGCGCATATCACTCCGGCGACCCGCCTTCTCTACGTCGAGTCGCCCACCAACCCCTTGCTGCGCGTCCTCGATCTCGCCGCGCTCGGGGTTCTCGCCAAACGGCGCGGCCTGCTCTTCGGCGTCGACAACAGCACCCTCTCGCCGTACCTGCAAAACCCGCTCGACCTCGGCGCGGACATTGTGATCCACTCCGCCACCAAGTTCCTCAGCGGACACAGCGATCTGACCGGCGGAGCCATTATCGTCAAGGACGACGCGCTCGCGCAGAAGATCGCCTTTCTGCAGAACGCCGAAGGCGCCGCGCTCGGCCCGTTCGACTGCTTCCTCCTGCTGCGCGGCCTCAAGACCCTCAAGCTTCGTCTCGACGCACAGCAGGGCAACGCCGCCCGGGTCGCCGCATTTCTCGCGCAGCATCCTAAGGTAGATACCGTCTACTATCCCGGCCTCGCCACGCACGCGGGCTACAGCGTGCAGCAGGCGCAGGCTCGCGGAGCAGGCGCCGTCATCAGCTTCACTGTCGGCTCCTCCGCGGCGGCGTTGCAATTAGCCGAAGGGTTCAGCCTCTTCAGCATCTCGGTCAGCTTCGGTAGCGTGCACTCCACGGTCTGCATCCCGTACTCCATGTCGCACGCCAGCGCCCCCGCAGAGCTCAAGGCTGCCCGGCCTGTCCCTGATGATCTCCTGCGCCTCTCCATCGGCATCGAAGATGTTGACGACCTCCTCGCCGATCTGGAGGCAGGACTCAGCAAGCTTTAGGTGTATCGACCTATTCGGATGCTCACGCTGGTACAAATTCAGCCGGGCAGACCGCCATCGGTACGATGGGCCGCCTTACGATCTATCAGCGCATGGAGTGGCTTACCAGTCGTTCGGCGCTTTGGCAGCTTTGCATAGGTCGCAGCATCCGGTGATCGGAACCGCAGATATAACACGACATGACTCCATAACGTACTAGCCTCCAAGGGCTAATTACCCCGCCTTGGTTCGGAAAGACCGATTACCCAAGGTGCTTACGGAAGGCCGCAGACCGGATAGCATCAGTATTACCTTGCCATAAAATATTTATTTTGAATGGCTTATGAAGTTATGGCGGTGGATGTAGTTGCAGCCAAACTCGCCTCTTCCCGCATGTTCTCTGCTAAGAGGGAAATTTACGGGAATTTGTCCGTAAAGCAAAATCGAGCGACACGTCAAACTCCAAGTCGTTGATCATGCGATGGCGTACAAATGAGAATTTAGATACAGTCAGAGGGCTAATGCATCACGAACTTAGCGGCTGCGATTACTGTCCTATGCGGCGGTTTCTTCACAGGTTGTCGTTGGAGACAGCGATTCACTCTTTGGCATGGATGGATACATTCAATGAAGAAACCCCCTCCGGTTACGCGAAAATCGGATGGCATCAATCGTCAGCTGGCCTATGTAGAAGTCGCATCCTCTGAGCTCACGCGCGACATCAATCGCGATATTGTTCTGGAGCGCATCCGCGCATTGCAGCCGATTGCGCGAATTGATCTTGCACGTGTCTCCGGCCTGCAGCCGAGCACCGTCTCTTCCATTGTCGAGCAACTGGTAGAGGAGGGGTGGATTCGCGAAGGCGCAGTGGTGCTTACGGCGCGTGGCCGGCGCCCCACAATGCTCTCGCTCAACGACGAGCTGATGATTCTCACCGCCGATGTGCGTCCCTCCCAGGCGGTGATAGCTGTTGTAGACCTCAACGGGCGATTTCTCTCACGCATCGTGGTACCGCTCAGCGCGAATGTGGAACAGAGTGTGGCGAGCATGGCAAATGCTATGCTGCAGCTTCGCGCACAGCACTCGGGCAAACGATTTGAGGGTATAGGCCTCAGCGTGCAGGGGCGCGTGGACCCGGAGACGAATCGCCTGGTGCTTGCACCGAATTTCAAATGGCGCGACTATGACATCCGTGGAGAGCTTGTACGCCGCGTCGGCCTTCCCGTGGAGCTTGAGAACGATGCCAACGCCTGTCTGCTCTCCGAGCTGTGGTTCGGGCATGTCGATGGTATTCGGCACGCGGCTCTTGTCGCAATCTCCGAAGGTGTAGGCGCTTCCATCCTCAGCGCCGGTCGCCTCGTTACCGGTCGGAATGGACTGGCAGGGGAGTTCGGCCATATCGTCATTGATCCGCACGGCCCGCTCTGCGGCTGCGGCAAGCATGGCTGCTGGGAGGTCTTTGCCTCTTCCCGTGCAGCACTCCGTTACTATGCGGAGTTCGAGCGTAAGGCCGCGAAGATTAGCATTGGCGAGCTCATTAGTCTTGCGCTCGCCGGGGACCGATCGGCCCGTCGCGCGCTCGAGAAGCAGAGCGTCGCCATCGGAAAGGGACTAAGAATGCTCACCGCGGCGCTTTCCCCCGAAGTCATCCTCTTCGCCGGAGACATCACCACTTCCTGGAGCATCTGTGCAGACGTGATCCGGCGTGAGTGTGCCGCCCACCTGCTGGCAGGAACAGCGCCCAGGCTCATCTCAATCGGCGATGGTGAGCTGGCTCTGTTGCGCGGAGCAGCAGCGGTCGTACTGCAGCGCAACTCCGGATACTATCGTTCCGCTCATCGGAAGACAGAGCCTCGAACGCGCAATGTCGCTGTAGCGAAATGATTCGTTTCAATATTTCGGATGATTCGTTTCATTTTTTTGCCCATGCAAATTAATCGTCCCCTCGAACACAAGTTGCAATAAGACATGACGCCTTTATCGGTACGTTCCGGTCCTTTATCCGCACAGTAAAGGACGCATCACGACGGCTGTCTAATTTTCCCCGTCGTAAAAATTCTCGCTTGACAATGCAAATCTCACGATGTTTTAGTACCTTCCGTGCTTTCAACAGCATTTTTTTCGATCGTCAAAATTAGTCGCTAATGGTGTGTGCTCCATGGATATGCTTTCAATTCGGCTACCTCTTTGCTTAGATACTTCGCGTACAAAACTTTCTGGGTGCTATGGTCTTGCAAGCCTGCGGACGATGGTAGTCGCATGGGCCATGGTTCTGCTGGCGAGCACCTGTTTGTATGCGCAGGACACGTCCACTGAGCAAGGGCGTAGAGAGTACCGCGAGAAACTTCAGCAGATCCTTCCGCCTACGCCCTCCTTCGACGCATGGATCAAGAAGACCGACGCTCTCCCTCCGGATTTCAATGCACTTCCCCGGCAGAACCAGCTTCCTGCCCCCTTTCTCTTCCTTGATGGTCATCGTGTGAAGACCGCTACGGACTGGGAGGCGCGCCGCAAGGAGATCGAATCGCTTTCGGAGAAGTATGTGTGGGGCACGATTCCGCCCAAGCCGAAGCTCGATCGCGCTGAGGTGATCGACGAGAAGCATGAGAACGGCTACCTCGTGCGCAACGTGCGTCTGATCTTCGGTCCGGACGACAAGGGCAGCATACGTACTCGTGTCGTGATTCCCGATGGTTCGGGTCCTTTCCCGGTGCTGGTCAATTGCGACCTGCTCGGCTGGGCGCCGGAGCTTATCCGTCGCGGATACATATCCGCAGGCTTCGCGGGCAATGACAGCATGGACGACGCGAAGGATCTCGACCAGCTCTACCCGAACTACGACTTTGCTTTGTTGACACGCCGTGCCTGGGCCGCCAGCCTGGTTCTCGACTATCTGGATTCGCTCCCGCAGGTCGATCAGAAGCATATCGCTATCTTCGGTTATTCCCGCAACGGCAAGATGACGACGATTGCCGCCGTACTCGATACTCGCTTCACAGCACTCATCGCCGGAAGCACCGGTGTGGGCGGAGTTTTGCCTTGGCGTAGCTCGGGTGAGGTGGGCATCGGCGAAGGCATTGAAGCGACCACGCGCCGCTTTCCCACATGGTTCGCTCCACAGCTTCGCTTCTTCACCGGAAGGGAAGACCGCCTTCCTGTAGACGCAAATCTCATTGCTGCGATGATCGCCCCGCGTTCCGTTCTGATGGAGTGGGGTAATAATGATCAGGTTTCGAACACATGGGGCAATGAACAGACGTACTACTCTGCTCGGAAGGTCTTTGAGCTTCTGGGTGTGCCCGATCGCATCAGCACCATGCGGGTTCCCGGCTTCCACGGAGCCAACGACGAAGAGGCTTGCCTCGACTGGCTGGATATTCAGTTTGGCCGCTCGAAGGAGCATTGGACGAACAACCTGATCTTCCAGTGGGACTGGGACAAGTGGCGCCAGGCATCCGGAACGACGCTCAATCTCAGCCAGTTTCCCGGGCACACATCGTCCGATGATCTTGCCTCGGCCAAATCCGTGACTGACTGGGAGAAGCGTTCCGCTTCGCTGCACGACTCGGTCCTCACCATGCTTGGTACTGCGCCGTCGCGCATGACGGATCAGGATATTCGGCAGGGCCGTCCGCAGCGTCCGCAGCCGAAGCCGGGCACTCCAAACCCTGGTCAGGTCACGCCCGATATCCCTGCATGGGCCATATCTCTGGAGTCGCACGGCGACAATGAGTACGGCTGGCACGCGCCGCAGCGAGATCGCACAGCCTCGCGCCGCCTCACCTTCAACAGCACCATTACCGGCGATCTCTACTATCCCGCCGATACCCCCGAGGGAAAGAAGCTGCCGCTTGCAATCTGGCTTCACGGCTACAGTTATCCGCTCGGATACATGTGGGGCTATCACGAAGATCTTCATCCCATTCTGGCGCTCGTACAGGCTGGCTATGCCGTCTTCGCATATGACCAGAGCGGATTCGGCAGCCGACTTGGAGAGACTGGACCGTTCTACGCGCGTTACCCGCACTGGTCCCACATGGGACGTCTCGTCGATGATGTGCGCGCTGCGATGGACATGCTGCAGAAAGACAGCATGATCGACCCCGACAGGATCTACCTCTATGGCTACTCGCTCGGTGGCACGGTTGCCATATATACCGCTGCGCTTGATCCACGTGTGAAGGGTATCGTCTCGGTCGCTGGCTTCACGCCCATGCGCACCGATACAGCAGCGAGCGGTACTGGCGGCATTGCCCGTTATAGCAACGTTCGGGATTTTATTCCCAGACTAGGCTTCTTTGTGGGGCACGAGTCGCAGTTGCCCTACGATTTCGACGATCTGTTAGCGATGATTGCTCCGCGGCCGGCGCTCATTGTGCAGCCACAGCTTGACCGCGAGGCAACACCCGCTGATGTCAGTGAGGCGGTACATCGGGCTCAGAAGGTATATGCGCTGTATGGCGCGGGAGGAAAGCTCCTGCTCCAGGAGCCCTGGGACATCAATCGGCTACCGGATAAAACCCTGAACGAAACCATGCAGTGGATGTCTACAAACGCTAAGTAAACCACCGAAAAACTTATGAGTTACAAGCTCGTCCTTTGGAGGCAATGACACCATGACACATCGATTTATCAAATGGACCACAAATCTACTCCTGTTTGTACTGCTCCTCGGTACGCATATGGCATTCGCCCAGGTGGATCAGGGAACAATCACCGGCGTCGTACAGGACTCAAGCGGCGCTGCCATCCCGAATGCTCCTGTCACGCTGACGAATACCGATACCAACCTTGTCCTGCAGGCCAACACGGACGGTAGCGGCATCTTTGTCTTTTCGCCGCTGAAGGTGGGTCACTATAAAGTGAGTGCCAATGCTCCCGGATTTTCCACGACGACACAGGAGCACCTGCAACTCGATGTGCAGGCCCGCCTGAACATCCCCATCACACTCAATCCCGGAGGCGCCAATACTCAGATCGTTGTCTCGACCGCTCCGCCACTGCTGCAATCTGAGCAGGCTTCCGTCGATCAGGTCATCAGCACTGAGGCCATCAACAACACGCCGCTCAACGGGCGCAACTGGGTGTACATCGCGCACCTTACGGCTGGCGTAGCTCCCTCCGTCAGCAGCCAGAGCCGCGGAGGCGGTTCAGGCGACTTCTTCGCTAACGGCCAGCGCGCCACGCAGAACGACTTTATCCTCGATGGTGTCGATAACAACGTCAACGTGATCGACTTCGTCAACGGCACCAGCTACAGCGTGCGTCCTCCACCGGATGCGCTCGCCGAGTTCAAGATTGAGACATCGAACTTCAGCGCTGAATTCGGCCACTCCGCCGGCGCCGTCATCAATGCCAGCCTCAAGTCCGGCACGAACAAAATTCACGGCAGTCTTTGGGAGTATGTGCGCAACACGTCGCTCGATGCTAAAGACTGGAATGCCCTGAGTATCCCCGCCTATCATCAAAATCAGTTCGGCGCGACACTAGGGCTGCCGATCCTCAAGAACAAGCTCTTTTACTTCGGCGATATCGAAGCGAACCGCATAGTTTTCGGTGCTACCTCGACGCTCTCGGTGCCGACGGCCCTGATGCGGCAGGGCAACTTCTCTGAGCTGCTCAATACTTCGCTGACAGGCCAGGCGCGCCCCATCCAGCTCTATCAGCCCAACTCGGGTGGCACGGCGGCGCTGCAGTGCGGCAGCCAGAACAACGTCTTCTGCCCCAACCAGATCAACCCGGTCGCGCAGAACCTGCTTCGTCTCTACCCTCTGCCGAATACGAACGGCGGAAAGATCATCAATAACTTTGTGGTGACAGAGAATAACAGTAATAACACCATCCAGTGGGATCAGCGGTTGGACTGGAACGCCACGGCCAAGGATCAGGCCTTTGCCCGCCTTAGCTACTCGCACCAGCAGATCAACAACCCGCAGGCACTCGGCAATGTTCTCGGCAGTTCTACGGCACAATCTTCCTATCTTTCAGAGAATGCGACCGGCAGTGAAACCCACCTCTTCTCCTCCACCCTCATCAATGAGATCCGCTTTGGCTACAACTATGGGGACTTTGCGAACCATCAGCTTAGCTATAACAATCCGAACGCTGCCGCGCAGGTTGGTCTGGGCGGTGTACCTTCCGGGCCTAACTTCCCGGACAACGGAGGGCTGCCGTATGTCACGCTCACTGGCCTGACGGCCTTCGGCAACTTTGGCTATTCGCCTTCGGTCGAGCACCAGAACACCTACCAGATCCTCGATAACCTCACGAAGATCATTGGAAGTCATTCGATCAGGTTCGGTGTGGACCTTCAGGCTATCCGCACAGCCTTCCTGCAGCCGCCGAACTCGCGCGGCAACTATAACTACACTGGCCTCTATACAAGCAACCTGGGCGCCAGCTATACCGGCTTTGGCGCTGCCGACTTCCTGGCCGATCAGATGAACAATGGTCAGATCTCGAATGAGGCTGCCACCAACGATGTTCGCTGGTATCGCGCTGCCTATGTCCAGGATGACTGGAAGGCGACCCCAAAGCTGACATTCAACGTCGGTCTCCGCTACGACTACTACCAGCCGTATAAGGAAAACTCCGGAGCACAGGCTAACTTCGTGCCTCTCAGCTCCGGCGGTATCGGCACGGGCACGGCGGTCTATCAGATGCCGAAGGAAGCTCAGCGGTTCCCGCTCTCGGCCGCCTTTTTAGCCCTGGCCGCGAAGGACAATGTGGCTATCCAGTACATCGACAATCCCGGCCTCGTCAATGCGCAGAAGGTTAACTTCGGTCCGCGCGTTGGCTTTGCCTACTCAGTGGACGACAAGACGGTCATTCGCGCAGGCTTCGGCATGTTCTATGGCGGTCTTGAAAGCTTCGGCGGCAATAACCTTGGTTCCAGCTATCCCTTCTCCTTCACCAGCACGATCAACCAGGCAAACTGCGTGACAGGAAACTGCCCATCGGATGGCTACTACCTGAGCACCGGCTTTGCGAGTCTTGTAGCCAGCGGCCTGCAAAATACCGTAGCCTCTCCGGCCGTGCAGAGCCTTGATCCCCATCAGAAGACGCCGTACACCATGAACTACAACCTCTCGATTGAGCGCTCCTTTGCGAAGGACTATTCGGCGACCATTGCCTACGTCGGCAATGTCTCACGTCACCTTGAAACGGTTGACAACCCGAACGGGCCGAACGCGCTCATCAACCCGGCTAACTCCTATATCCCAGTGCAGTCGTTCCCCGACTTCGGACAGAGCAATCAGAACCTGTTCACTGGGGTGAGCAATTACAACAGTCTGCAGGCAAAGCTGGAACGGCGATTCACGTCGGGCCTCAGCTTTTTGTCCACCTATACCTTCTCGCATGCACTCGATAACAGTTTCAGCCCGCTGACAAACAGCTTCGGCGTGCCGCGTAACTCCAATCTGATTCCACTCGCCGACGAGTACACCAACTCGTTGTGGGACGTGCGGCAGCGCATCACCTTCAACGGCTCCTATGAGATTCCCTACGGTCACGGCCGGGCTCACCCCATTCAGAGCCGGGCGCTCGATACGGTTGCCGGAGGCTGGTCGGTCAGCCTCACCTTCACCGCGCAGACAGGTACGCCCTTCACGGTCACGCCGGATATCAGCACAGCGCCCCCGGGACCGCGAGGTCAGGCGCGTACCTTCCTCAAAGGAGATCCCTTCAGCACGGGCGGTTCGCCGGATCCGTCCAACCCCGGTGTAGCGTGCTCGCAGCATACGCATAGCCGCACCAACTGGTATAACCCGTGCGCCTTCGCCAACCCGCTTCCCGGCACGCTGATCAGCCCCGGAGTAGGTCCCGATGGATCGCCGTACACACCGCAGGCAGGATACAGGTATCCCAAATACACCACCGGCCAGGCGAACGCCGTTGCATTCCTAGGCGGCAAAGGCTATACCACCTATGGTCCTGGTTATGAGCGCACGAATATGTCGGTGTTCAAGAACTTCACCACGTGGAGGGAACAATACCTTCAGCTTCGTGGAGACATCTTCAACGTAATGAACCACCCCTCCTGGGGAAATCCGAGCATCCTTACGAACGCCTCGAACGGCGGAACCATCACCGCGCCGAAGACCTTCCAGGCGAACACCCCGGATGCCAGATTCTTCCAGATCTCGGCTAAGTACGTGTTCTAGCTCCAGTCTTCAGATGGCGGCAGCTTTTCCAGCTGCCGCCTCTGTAGGATGGGTGGGAAAATCTTCCATACGCCGATGGATTCCTTCCACAAAGCCGCCTTTGAATGTGCGATTACGCGGCGCAACTTCCTGCGTCTTGCAGGCCTCACCGGAACAAGTAGCGCGCTTCTCGGTTTCTCCCCGCTCATCGCGCAGCAAATTCTGCAACGGCGTAAGGTCGTCGTTGTCACCTTTGGAGGAGGAGCACGGGACGAGGAAACCTTTGCCCCGCAGGGCCAGGAGAATATTCCTAATCTCATCACTCATCTGATCCCGCAGTCTACCTTCTTCACGCAGGTCGTGAATCGAGGCATCCTCGGGCATTATGTGGCCACCGCCAGCCTGGCGACCGGCGTCTATGAGCGGTTCGATAACTTCGCACGCGTCGCTCCGCAAAATCCTACGATCTTCGAGTACTTCCGCAAAGATCTCCAGCGTCCGGCAGAGGACGCCTGGGTTATCGCGCCTTCCAACGGCTTCAACCGCATCGGGCAAAGCGACGGGAGCCTGTTTGCCAGCGGATATGGTGCAGAGGTCGTCTTACCGAAGGAGCTGCTCGCCTCGGCCGTGCAGCAGCGTCTTCCGCACGCCGGCAAGCTGGACTTTGTTCTGCAGGATAACTATGAGGACCCCTTTGTCACGCCGCCAGCAGCCAACGTTAGTGCGCAGCTCGATCGCGTGCAACGGCTGCTTCGGCTCTCGGTCGATGACTTCATTGCCCATGCCAGCACCCTCTCGAGCGCCGATGAGCTTTCGTTCTTCGTCATGCAGCAGGTC
The DNA here is from genome assembly GCA_036398595.1 of Granulicella sp. Classification (GTDB taxonomy): domain Bacteria; phylum Acidobacteriota; class Terriglobia; order Terriglobales; family Acidobacteriaceae; genus Edaphobacter. The sequence goes on along the minus strand of DASWOV010000061.1, from coordinate 16,344 downwards.
ATGCGCCAGTTCGCTCCAAGCTTGCTCTGGATTACCCTGCACGACATGGACGTCGCGCACACCGGCGCCTACTCCCTGTACCTCGATGCCATTCGTCGCACCGATCGGCTTTGTGCACAGATCTGGCAGGAGATCGAATCGAATCCCGAGTACAAAGGCCGAACGACGCTTGCTATCCTGCCTGACTTCGGACGCGATTCGGACCTCGATGGCGCTGGCAATGGCTTCCAGCATCATCGTACTGGTGATGCGCTCTCACGCACCACGTGGATGATGGCGCTCGGCCCCGGCATCCGGCAGAACGTTACCATCGATCGGCAGATTCAATCGCTCGATCTTGTGCCGACCATCGGCGCATGGCTGGGCGCAGGCACGCCGCAAGCCCGCGGGCAGCGCATTCAGGAGATTCTCTGATGGATCCTCGCAGCCTTGCGCCAGAGAACTTCGCAGGCTATCGCCCCCAGGCACGAGCCTTCGCTGAAAAGCATATCGCCATTCTTCGCAGCCTGCCGCTTCCTCTGCTATCCATCCTGATCGCACAAATCATCGACTACGATCTTCGCTTTCCCGCCGAGCAGAGAACGCTTGATCGCCAGTTCGACACACTGAGCCGTATGGATACCACCTCACGCGCAGCGCTGCTTGATCCTTTCTTCCAGATCGAGCTTTCTCCAGAGCTGCTCTCGCTCGACTGGCTCCACCAGCCTCACGTATTTAATGAGCATTTAAGCGCGGCGCTCTGGTCTACGCACCAGATCGACGCCTATCGTGAGGCCGGCCAGGCTTACGAGGCGCGACTGGCGTCTGCGCTTGTCGGTGATGTTCCCTCCACACCGCGCTTCGTCATCGTTCTGGTGGGCAGCGGTGTCTCGCAGATGAATCACGTCCTCTTCCGCAATCTGCGTCCACATGGAGTACTTTTCACGGCGCTCGATCCGAAGGGCGCTCACGAGGCTCTATTTACGCTCCTGCGCGACCGTGCTGCAAAGGAGCCGGAGCCATATGCGCATTGGTACATCGAAGGAGGCAAGCCTGCCTCTGAACTCGTGACCAATCCGGTAACTGTCCTCTCCTACGAAGCACTTGCGCCTATAGCCTTCAACGAACTGAATCTAATGCACCGTTTTGCGACAACGCCTCACACGCAGTCAGGCATCAGCGCAGAAGACATCCAATCCTTCATGGCTTCACTGGGACCAAAAGAACTTGGGTTGGCTGCGTTGCCCGGCGACGCAACGCTTCATGCGTTTCAGGCCAGCATCCTGACGAACGGGGCGGGAACACAGATCTTCAGCACTACCTTTGTGCAATGGACCGCACGCGAGGCGCTTCGCCGAGCCCAGCCTATCACCCTGCTGGCAAGGTTTTCCCCGCGGCAGGTCATGGCATCCATGAATACGATGCTTCATCGTGATCCACTGACACAGGAGAAAGATGTTGAGGGTTCGCTGATCGACGCAGATATGGGAGCCTATTACACCTGGCTCAACCTGACGCGCCTCGCCGGCTCCGAGCAGTCGCGGTTTCTGGTCTGGTTTGAGGATCAACGCATTGCTCTCGCCATTGCGCCAACATTGCCCCGCGGTACAACATCGAGTTCGCAATTGACAATGCGTCAACTCCTCGAGTCAATGGCTGACGCCAGCCATCTCTCCTCTGTTAGTTGAATCCGTCCCGCGCTCGAGAAACGTTGCAGGCCGTTGTGATCGGCGCAGAGTCGGAATCTATGTCCCTCGTTTCCGTAATATTCACGATAAGCAGCCTTCCGATCCGCCACCGCTCTTGCCTGAGCTAGGCACAGGCGAGAGCGGTGTGCCGACACACCTTAGTGCGCCATCTGTATCGACTTGTTCGAGTGACGCTCCATGTTCGCGCCGAAGGCGTAGAACGTGTTGTCATAGGTGCTGAGAATCACCTGGCCTAGGCTGCTCCAAAGAGCCGTGGTTTGCGGGGCGAACGAGGTGATCGTCTTGCCGCTGTCCCACAGTTTGGCGCCGGTGACGGCATTGACCGCATACAGCACAGCCGGCTTGGAATTGGCTATACGCTGAGCCTCGGTCGGATTAGCCCCGGCGGTTGGCACGTATTCGCCGCTGGAGGCGATGAAGACCACCCCATTGACGATGATCGGGGCAAGCGGAGCCTGCAATCCGGTCAGGCTCCAGCCCTGGCTCAGCGAGGCGGTGGTGCCATTGATGGCCAGTTTATACGCGATGACCGAGGTGGGCGTGGTCGATAGCAGCCAGTGCTGGCCGGTGTCGTCAACCCAACTGGATAAGCCCGCCGGCTTGTAGCCGCCGATGCCCGCGACAGGCTCGGTCACGTGCAGCGGCGCAGTCAGCTCTTCATTGAGAATGAAGATCCGGCCGTCGCGTGCCTGGGCCGCGATCAAATTGCCGCCGGATGCGGCAGGCGCGGTCGAGCCCTGGAGCGGGGTGAAGGGCGTGGAGGGCAGGACGATGGGTGCGCCCACGAAGTCTGCTCCAGCCTGGGTGAACTTCGACTTGACGCTGAGGGCTAGGGTGGCGGCCTGGGTGGTCGGAGTCATGGCCGGAGTGTTGAGGGTGATAATCGAGTCGCCCATACCTGTGCCGGAGCTGGTAGAGACGACGGCCACGCCGGTAGGCAGAAAGGTGACCGGACTCGGGCTGGCTGTGCCGCCAGTCTCCCATTTGAATACCTGGCCGGGTTTCGGAAGAGGCGGCAGCCCAGGTGCTGAAGCCACAGGTCGCGCAGCCACAGGCCCCCCGTTCCCCTGGCCGGGCTGTGGGGGAAGGCGCGGATCGACTTCCGAGCCGGGGCCGCGAGGGATCATGATTGTCGTGACGCCCCAGACGCCATTCGGCGCTCCGCCGCAGCCATGGACAGTCGAGGTGTATAGGACATTGTTGAGGTGAATCAGGTCGGTCGCCTGAGCGCCCACCGGCAGGAAGGGCAGCGGTTCGACCGCATCGAGTCCGTATTGCTGCGTCAGAAAGTGAACCTTTCCATCGTTGGAGACGGTATAGGTGTTGTTGCTGACGCCGGCGCCCGGTCCGATGGGATTCGTGCGTTCCACAGCGCCGACGGCGCCGTAAAGAACGGGCTGACGGCCGGTCGGGCTCTCCGGAAGTGCCCCTCCGTTGGCGTTCTGGCCCGTGCCGATAGCCGCTCCGGGGGCGTTGATTGGCTTGGCGGCAGGCTCAGAGGCTCCTGGCTGGGACCCTCCGCCGCGAGCGCCTGTTGTGGGGCTCGCGGCGGTCGTGATTGGACCGGGTCCGGTGCCGGTGCGCTGGTTGGATATGCCCACACCCGGTGCATAGCTCTGGGACCAGTAGCCAATCTCTCCCGTGTGGTCGGTCACCGGCACCGGCTCTGCCGGACGCGGGATGCTCAAAACCGCGGGGCGGGCGGGAGTCGCAAGGCTGGAGCCCGGGCACTGCAACGAGCCAGCCGGGTTTTCACCCCGATACTTTGTGACATAAAACTCGTAGCCAGTATCCATATCGAGGCCGATGGTGCGGTTGCCCGAGGCGCCGACCATGCCCATGTTCAGGCCCAGACCCGCCGCGGTAATCGTTGCGCCGCCCGAAAGTGCCGCTAGATTGCGCGAGGTGTTCTCGAGCTTCGCTTTGATTTGCAGTCCGAAGCCTGACATTTCATCCGGCGAGCTAAAGTCGATCTTGGCCCCGGCTACGGTTTCCGGGCTGATGGTGCGCGAGGCCGGCGAGCCGGGGGTGATGCGCTGCCAGTTGGTGCGTTGGGCGTCGCCGCCGGCGTTGGCCCAGTCCTGTTGGGTGGCGCGACCGACAATCTGGCCCTCGGCGACACTCGACATGGCGATCACGGCGCAGGCGGCGACCGCCAGCGAGGCGTAGTAAACGTTCTTCTTCATGATTCTTTCTCCTAATACGCCGGTGATTCTTCATCGATCCCGAAGGCGTAGACCACGCCGTCGACGGTGCTGAGCATGACCTTGCCATCCGCCATGGTGATGGTGTTCCAGTGGTTCCAGGTTTTGATGTGGTCGCCGCTGTTCCAGAGGGTCTTGCCGGTCTGGGCATCGAGCGCGTAGATCGTCGCGTGGGTGCCCATGTCGAGTCCGGGAAGTGGCTGTTCGCCGAAGGGCGTTATATGGTCGTTCCAGGCCACCTCGCGGCCTTGTTGACGGTTGTTCACGCCGCTGGCGAAGACCCATAAAATGTCGTTGGCGAAGAGGCCCGCCTCACCCATGTTCATGTCCTGCGAAACCCAGCGCGGGGTCAGCTTGTAGCCGTCTCCATCCTTATCGACGGTGAAGGCGGCTACGCCACCATGCTTGGAGAGTTGGAGATCCCACACCCGCCCACCTGGAACGGCCGGGGTGTTGATGACCGGCGGATTGAACTCGCGCGACTTTTCACCCCAGAAGGGAACAAAGACCCACTGCTTGCCGGCGGAATCCTGGGCGGTGGTGATCGCGCCCCAGGCTCCGTTTTCATCCCAGAGCTGCCGGTCGTTGCAGATCAGCGAGGAGGTGTCGAGGGTCTTTCGCAGGACCTTGGCTCCCGCTGCCCGCGCCGCTGCCAGATCCACCAGGTGCACGCGGCAGGTCTTGTGCGTGTAGACCGCCATCTCCTTGCCCTGATAGGTGAAGATGCTTGGGCTGACGCTGATGTCCAAGTCACGCTTGAAGATCCAGTTGGAGTTGTAGGCCGAGTGTGCGCCTACCAGATCGACCGTATTGGTCTGCGGGTTCGGCTTGACCCCAACGATCGAGGTGGCCAGGGTTCCCGGCCCCTGAATGCCGCCCTGCGGCTGAAAGCGGGCTCCGCCTGTGCCGATCCATACCGCGCCCTGCGAATCGACAGCGACGCCGCGGCGTCCCCACATGCCCCCGCCGATCGGAGCGAATTGCATGGTGCTGCCATCGCGCGTGTTGAAGAAGCCAAAGGCGTTGATGTGGCCGCCGCAGCCCTGTGACGTCGAAGTCACCAGATAGCCATTGGTCATATTGAGAGCGTAGGACTTGAAGTTTCCGGTCTGATACCACTTTTGCGGGGGCGCCAGGTCCTTTCCAGTCGCCGGGTCGACCTCCCAGACTCGACCGTCGCCCGCAAGCGCCCATACCTTGTACTTGCCGTCCGCCGTCTTTTCAATCGTTGGAATCGAGGTCTGGCCGTTGGGGCAGAGGCGGTTGGTGGAGTCGGGAAGCCCGCCGAGGATGTGCTCCATCTGCTTGGTCCACAGGAGCTCGCCGGTCTTGGCGTCCAGGCCGAACAACTGGTCGTCGATGCCGGCAACGATGGCGACCTCTTTGACGCCGTTCGGGGTCTGCAGCCCCTCGATCACCAGCGGCGTATGGATATCGTGAAAGTTCCGCTGTATGGACGGCAGCTGAACGCGCCACAGCATCTTCACCTTGTCGATATTGGACTTGGTGAGGATCTTCTCCTCCTTGACCCAGCCTGTGCGGGACGCATCGTATCCTTCGGTCAGGTAGCCCTGTGCATGCACACCCGATGCAATGGAAAGGGTGACGGCGAGAGAGGCAAATGCGCGTTGCCAGCGCTTCAGAACCAGTGCATTGAGACGTCTCATGATCAAAGCCTCGAAACCTTTAGCGAGATAGTGTTTGCTGATATATTCCGGAATCGCGGAGTTTGTCCAGCACTTTTTGCTGAACCGCTCACCCGCGAAGGCTCCGGAACGGGAGGGGTTGTAGCGTCCATAAAACGGTTTATTCCCGGCTTTTGTTTATTTTGATTCGATTCAGGTAGTATTCATAGCGGTCGAGGTCTACCGTTGTCCACTCAATTTTTGTGCCGGGGATAAAGCTCTGAGCGTGTTCAGAACGGGACGTCGGCGCAGTCCAGGCAAGGAGCCAAAATGAAGATGAGACATCATGTAGCGGCGGCATCCCTCGCTTTAGCCGTCGTGGGTTCGGCGGCCGCGAGCACCGTAATGGAAAAGGCCTCCGCCTCGGCGGCGACCTTCGCTACCTCCTCCGCTCCATCCCAGGCCGAGCAGGGAAACCCCGTTCCGCCTGCGGCCGACGCTCCGCTGACCCGCGACCAGATCCTGAAACAGGGACCGGCGGCGCTCGAGCAGAATTGTAATAAGTGTCATGGACCAGACAAGTGGGAAGGGACCAACCGCGATCACAATGGCTGGGCCGCCATTGTAGCGACGATGTCCGGGCAGATGGCCGACGCGCAAATGCCGCCGATGAGCGACAAGACGACCAACCTGATCATTGACTATCTCACCCTGACCCATCCGCAATAGCGGGCAGTTGAGCGGTTTGTCCTGAGCGAAACATCCCCATCGAAGGGGAAGAGTCATACTCTCTTTGGCGGCAGATCTGGGTGCAGATCTGCCGCCAAAGACGCTTGTTACGGAAGCTGCCACACCCACAATACAACGCTGCTGTCAGGCCGGGTGTTCTCAGAGGCTGCTCTCGCCATACCGCTGCCTGCAATGCCAGGATTACCGGCAATGATGGCGACATACTGCTTACCGTCCACCATGTAGGTCAACGGAGCGGTATTCGATACGTCCTGAACGCGCGTCTGCCATAGGGTCTTCCCGTCCCGGTCGTCATAGGCATGGACATACCGGTCGCCTGACGCGGAGAAGATCAGTCCCCCCGCCGTGGTCAATTTGCCAGCCGTCTGCACCGCCCTGGCCTTCACATCCATGGTGAGTTCCATGGTGTTGATGTCCAGCCCCATCAGGTGGTCCGGCGTCTCAGGAGTCTTGTTGAGGCAGATGTCGTTCAGGGAGATGTAATAGCGGTGCGTGTCGGGGTCATACGATCCGGGCATATGGTTCCTCGCGCCACTGTTATTCGTGCAGCGTTTGGTTCCCGGGGGCAGGATCGTCGGAAGCAACTGCGTCTTGACTCCGGTCTTCGGATCGATCTTGAAGATATTCTGAAATCCCGGATCGCGCGCGAGCAGGAACTTGCCCGTTTTAGCATCCAGCACCTCGAAGACGCCCGGCTTACCCAAGGTGATCAGCGCTTTGTATTTGGCGCCTTCCCAGGTGATCGGGACGATCACCCGCTCGAAGGCATAGTCCTGGTCGAAATCGTCGTTCGGCATGTGCTGGTAATACCAGACGAGCTTGCCCGTATCCGGATTGAGTGCGAGCGTCGAATTCATATAGAGGCCATCGCCATGGTGGCCGCCCCCAGCAGGTTGATAGGTGCCTCTGTCTGTGGACAGCCACGGATACGGCGTACCGACGCCGACGAACACCAGGTTGAGCTCAGGATCGTAGCTGGGGATGGACCAGACCGACCCGCCCCATCTCTTTTCTGCGGGCACGTTATTCCAGGTTTCGTCGCCGGGCTCACCGGGCTGCGCCAGCGTGTTGAATCGCCACAGCTCCTTGCCAGTCTCCAGGTCGCGCGCACTGACGAAGCACGTCTGCGAGAACGTCATGCCCCCCGCGGCACAACCGCTGGCGCCCATGATCACCTTTCCGTTGACGATCAAAGGAGCACCGTTGTACGTGCGGACACCCTTGGGGTTGTTGTCGTCGTCGGTCGCCACATCCCACAACACGGCTCCTGTCTTCATATCGAGAGCGATGATGTGCATGTCCGTCGTGGGGAAGATGACCTTGTTCCCGGCGACGGCGAGGGACCGCTTACCCTGAAAGACGTTCAAAGGGTTGAAGCCGGGGCGCATCTCGTGGTGGTACTTCCAGAGCAGGTTTCCATTTCTGGCATCGAGCGCCAGAATCGATTCTCCGTGGTCCCAGACGTACATAATGCCGTCATGCACAACCGGCGTGAACTCGTAAACGCCGGTGTTGCTCAGGCCCAGGGTCCACGCCACCGTCAGGTTTTTTACGTTGTCACGATTGATCTGCGTGAGCGGGCTGTTGCCCCATGAGTTATACGTGCGCCGCCACATCAGCCAGTCATTGGGCGAAGGGTTGTGCAGTACCGCGTCCGTTACCGGCGTGAGCTTGTCGAGAACCTGGTGCATCTCCGCGGCTCGTTGGACGGCGATCGGGTCCTGGGGACCGTTGAAGCGTACCGTGCTGCTCACCGGCACGTCCCTGGCGCCTCCTGCCAGCGGCGCCTGCGCTGCCGGAGCGGGCGCCTGCGAAAGAGCTGCGGGTTCGAGTGCGATCGTCGTTCCCAGACCAAGCAGGATCAGCGCACCGGCGCCAACCAACCGACCGGCGGACTTAACATCTGTAGCCAAAGAGCCAGCGCTATTTGTCAATGATTGAACTTCCATAAATGCACCTCAAGGCAAGTTTCCTTTTCGAGTTATCTGGGGGCGCCAGCGGCATGATAATCATCAATATTTGATATACATGTCATATTTAGATAAGTTTCTGTTTCGCCAGAAAAGTACTTGTCGCTACGAGGAACTGTCAATATTTATTTCCACGCTATAAAACTGCCGTGGAAGGTCTAATTTCTCCCTCTGAAGCTCTTGCCGCAAACCCCGTATGGCGGGGAAGTGCGGATTTCCCGAATGACTGGTCTTTTTTATTCGTGCAACGGCCGCAGTTGACGCCGACACGCTGAGCAAGCGGCTTGAGGATGCGGAAAAGATGGCTATTCGGATGTTTATGCTTGGCAGGAAGGAAAGAGGAGGTGAGATTTCGGGGTATCGCAGTCGCTTCCGCGCAAGTCCTTCGATCAAAGGAATCGGAGATCGGAATCGATCCCTTTGTTCCCGAGTCGGAACCGCGGATAGAACGAGACATACCCCACCTCGGTTCGGAGGTGCCGTTTTTCCAAGGTACTTATGGAGGGGGGGAGCAAACCGGATAGCATCGGTTTTGCTTCGCGGAATGTTGACTGGCTTATGAGGAGAATGGCGGAGAGTGAGGGATTCGAACCCTCGATAGAGCTTTAGGGCCCTATAACGGTTTAGCAAACCGCCGCCTTCAGCCTCTCGGCCAACTCTCCGGCTGTTCGTATCCGGCTGCTAAGAAGAATACCGGGAACCTGCTGATTATAGCGTGTCCCCCCGCGTTCCACGCAAACTCATCCGGCTTTGAGCCATGGTTTGCGTATCCGGGGAGACACGCGGCGAACGCGCAACCGTCTCCGGTCGCAGCCTCCGCCGCGTTCCCGGCTACTTCTTCTTGTTGTCGATAAACCGCTGCTGTGCCTCAAGAACGGTCTTGCGGGCTGAGTCGGCATCGCGCCAGCCCTTCACCTCGACCCGCTTGCCCTCAAGGTCCTTGTAGATCGAGAAGAAGTGCGTAATCTCCTTCAGGATGTGCGGATAGATCTCCGAATAGTGCTGCACGTCGTCGTAACGAGGATTTCCCTGGCCGACGCACAGGATCTTCTCGTCGCCCTGTCCCTGGTCCGTCATCTCCAGCATGCCGATGGGGCGAACCTCCATCACGCAGCCGGGAAAGCTCGGTTTTTCTACCAGAACCAGCGCGTCCAGCGGGTCGCCGTCGTTACCCAGCGTGCTCGGGATAAAGCCATAGTCTCCGGGGTAGTGCACCGGCGAGTAGAGATTCCGGTCCAGCCGGAAGACATGCAGTTCCTTGTCATACTCGTACTTGTTAATGCCCTCGCTGGGGATCTCGATGACGCAGTTAACAATGTTGGGCGACTTCGCTCCGATCGGTAGCTCAAGGTAGTTCGGCATAGGGATGGGATCTCTTCTCTTCCTGCTCAAAAATAGAATGTGTGTGCACTGTATCGCGGGCGCTCGTGCTGGATTTCTCTGCTGCGCCGAAGCGCCGGGGCGTGCTACGACACGTTTATAATCAGACAAATGAAGGCCCATGTCTATGTCACGCTGAAACAAACCGTCCTCGATGCCCAGGGCAAGACGGTCAACGACGCCCTCCGCCGCATGGGCTACAAGGGCGTCTCCGACGTCCGACAGGGAAAATATTTCCTGCTGACGCTGGACGACAGCCTGCCCGAAGCGGCCCGTGCCGCCGAGGTGGAGCGCATCGCGCGCGAAGTTCTGACCAATCCCGTGATCGAAGAGTTTACCTACCGGCTGGAAGCTTAGAACGCAGTGCGCCGTCCCTACATCTTTTTTACGGACTGTTCTTAAAGGCAAGTCTCTCTACTCCATTTCTGTGCGATTACCGCAGATGCGGCGGGAGTGGTTAAGTCATACCCGGGTGTAGGCTGAAGGGGTGGAGAATCCGCCGTTGAACGTCGTTGTCGCCCCCATCGATTCCGCCTCCGAAGAGCGCGCCGCCACCAGCCGATTTGTCCGGGCTTGCCTTCGTCGCCCCGTCGACCGTACCCCCGTCTGGTTCCTGCGTCAGGCCGGCCGTTACATGCCCGAGTACATGGCGGTGAAGAACAAGGTTCGGTCGATGCTCGACATCTGCCTCAACCCAGACCTCGCTGCCGAGGTCACGATCACCGCGGCGGAGCGCCTCGGCGTTGACGCGGCCATCATTTTTGCCGATCTTCTTTTGCCTTTCACGCCCATGGGCATCGACTTCGAGTTTGCCGCGGGCGAGGGGCCGGTCATCCACAACCCTGTCCGCTCGCTCGAGCACATCGAAGCTCTCCGCACCGACCGCACCGACGACCTCACCTACGTCGCCCGCGCCCTGGAGAAGGTCGTCCGCCATTTCAGCACTCCACGCGCCGACGGTGACGCGCTCGGCATCATCGGCTTCTGCGGCGCGCCGTATACGCTGGCCAGCTACATGATCGAAGGCGGCTCCTCGCGCAACTACATCGAGGCCAAAAAGCTCATGTACAGCGGCGGCAAGGCATGGCCGCTACTGATGGAAAAACTTGTAACTGTACTGGTTGCATTTGCGCAGCAGCAGGTCGAGGCCGGTGCCGATGTCATCCAGATCTTCGATAGCTGGGTTGGCTCGCTTTCGGTGGCCGATTACCGCCAGTACTGTCTCGGCCCCACCACGGAGCTGATCCAGCGTGTACAGTCCTTCGGAGTGCCGGTCATCTACTTTGGAGTCGATACCGCCTCGCTTCTACCCGCGATGCGCGAGACTGGAGCCGATGTCATCGGCCTCGACTGGCGCACGCCGCTCACCGAAGGCTGGAAGGCCGTGGGCCATGGCTGTGGCGTGCAGGGCAACCTCGATCCCATCACGCTCTTTGCCCCGCAGGAGGTGATGAAGCAGCGCGTCGAGTCCATCCTCGCCGAGGCCGCCGGGCGGCCCGGACATATCTTCAACCTCGGCCACGGCATTGTCCCCGGAACGCCGGTCGAAAATGTCATCCAGGTAGCGCGCTGGGTGAAAGAATATAAGCAGCTATGAGCACGCCTGCCATCCTCCTCCTCGCGCACGGCACCCCCGACACCCTCGGCGAGATGGCCGAGTATCTCAGCAACGTCACCGGAGGCCGCCAGCTTCCGCAGGAGGTCGTTGAGGAGCTGCAGCATCGCTATTCACTGATCGGCCTCGGAGAGACGCCCGGCGCAGAGCCGCCACACCTCACCAGGTGGACCCTGCTGCAAGGCAAGTTGCTGGAGGAGGCTCTCGGCGCCAAGGTCTACGTAGGCATGCGTAACTGGAGCCCCTACATCGCCGATATCATCGCGCAGATGCGCGCCGACGGCGTCACGAGCTTCAAGGCCATCTGCCTCGCGCCGCAGAACTCCCGCACCAGCGTCGGGCTGTACCGCAAGGCCGTGCTGGCCGCAGCGAAGGGCATGCAGGTCGAGTTCGTTGCCGGATGGGCCGAGAACCCTGATCTCGCCGAGGCCTTCGCCGAACGCCTCTGGCCTGTATGGAAGGCCGCCTGCGAAGAGGCTGGCCGCCGCGTACCGGTGCTCTTTACAGCCCACAGCGTCCCAACCCGCACGCTGACCAGCACCGATGGCCAGCCGCCCGATCCCTACGCCGACGAGGCGAAGCGCACCGCGCAGGCCGTCGCCGAGCGCATGGCTGTGCCCGGTATGCCGCCGATTGACTGGCACTTCGCCTTCCAGAGTCAGGGTGTCGCTGGAGGCCCGTGGATCGGCCCGACCGTCGAAGAAACCTTGAAGGCATTGAAGGAACAGGGCGAGGCCGGAGTCGTTCTGCAGCCGATCGGCTTCCTCTGTGACCACGTCGAGATTCTCTACGACATCGATATCGCGTTCACTGAGACTGCCCGCGAGCTTGGCCTGAGGCTCTGGCGGCCGGAGAGCCTCAATGGCTCCCCGCGCCTGACTGCCGCGCTGGCCGCTATCGCTACCGGAGCCTATGTTGCCGATGTCGATGAGCGATCACTGTAGAGCCGTAAGTAGGAATGTTCCACGTGGAACATCACAACCTGTTCTGCCTGTCAATAGTCAAACAATGACCTCTTCCTCCAAGAAATCAAGGGTAGCTATCCTCGGCGGGGGCCTTGCCGGTCTGACCGCCGCATGGGAGCTTGCCCGCACACATCCGTCGGCTGAGGTGGCGCTCTTCGAGGTGTCCGGGCGGCTCGGCGGCATCATCGAGACAATGCGCGAGCAGGGCTTCACCATCGAGTGCGGTCCGGAGGCCTGGGTCAGCGATAAGCCATGGGCGCGGCAGCTCGCCGAGGAGCTGAAGCTGCCCCTGCTGCCCTCGAACGACGCCACGCGGAAGACCTACATCCTCAAGGACCGCCAACTGGTCGCCATGCCCGACGGTATGCGCATGATGGTCCCGGCTGATCTTGATGCCGTGGATGCCTCTCCCTTGTTCAGTGATGAGGCGAAGCGGGCGTTTCATGCTGAGATCGAGCGTGCTGATGAGTTGAAAGCAAACGCTCCAGCGGAGGATGAGAGTGTTGCATCGTTCGTGGAACGCCACTTTGGACGTGAGGTGCTGGAGACGGTCGGTGCGCCTCTGCTGAGGGGTGTCTTTGGAGGCGATGTCTCTTCGCTGAGCGCGTGCGCGGTGATGGCTCCATTCGTTGCGATGGAGCGAGAGCATGGCTCGCTGGTGAAGGCGATAAAGGCGCGAAGAAACACCTCTTCCAACCCGATCTTTACTACGTTGCGCGACGGCCTTGGCTCGCTGATCGAGGCTATGACGAAAGCAATTCCTCCAGAGTGGGTTCATTTGCACGAGCCGGTGCTTTCGCTGCGCCGCGAATCTGAGGGATGGGCGGTGCGTACGGCTCAAGGAGAATCCCGCTTCGATGCGGTGCTGCTGGCGACGCCAGTGCATGTGGCTGCGGAGTTGTTGCGCGAGCAGGATGCGGAGGCGACCAGTCTGATGCAGATGGAGGCGAGTTCCGCGGTTGTGATTGCATTTGCGTTTACGCAGAGCTTCGAGCTTCCACCGGGCTTCGGGTTCCTGATTCCTCCAGGCAGTCACGGTGAGGATGCGCTGCTGGCGGCTACCTTCGTCGATCAGAAGTTCGACTGCCGCGTGCCGCCGGGCGCGCGTCTGTTGCGGGCTTTCTTTGGCGGCGAACAGGGGGCGAGGTTGCAGACGGCCTCCGATGCGGAGGTTACTGCGTTGGCGTTGGAGCAGCTTCAGGGGATTCTTGGCAAGCTGCCCGAGCCTGCATTGACTGTGGTGCGGCGGCTGCCGCTCTCGCTGCCGCAGTATGCCGTGGGGCATCTGGAGCGCATGGCAACGCTCGATGCTCGCGTGAAGCGTCTTGGTGGCCTATGGCTGCTGGGGAATGGGTATCGCGGCGTGGGGCTCCCGGACCTGATCCGCGATGCTCGTGCGGCGGCCCGGGAGTGTATTGCGGTTTAGTCGGGAACGGTCCATCCGGCCATGGTCTTGGCCAGTTTGCCCTTGCCGGTCGAGGTGCCGCTGATGGCCTTGGCCATCTCGGGGAAGGCGGCCAGCACCTCGGCTGTTTTCGCCCAGACGGGCACATCTTCAATCGTGTAGGTATAGGTGACTTCGGTCTGCGGGAAGCCGTTGGTGACGACGGGCGGCGTGGAGCTGTCGATCGAGACGACGTTGCGATGGCCGTAGCAGAAGCGCGGCCCGGTACGCTCGCCGATGGGCGTGAGCGTGTAGCGGCTTACACCGATGGACTTCTCTTCCTTCGCCTCAAGCAACTGCGCGGCGGCGAGCGCGTTCATCTGCTTCCTCTTCGTGGGGTCGCTGGTTTCGTAGGGAAAGCGCGGAGCGTCGGGCATCAGGCATTCGGAGTGCTCGAGGAAGCGTGCGTTGAGGGGCTTGATGTAGTCCTTGGGGTTGGGCGTGCTGGAGCTGGAGCAACCGCCCAGAAGCAGTGCAGCGCCGGTGAGCCCGGCAAAGATTTGTACGCGTGACAGGAACATATTCTCTCTCTCTCTCCTCTACTGCAACGTACTTGGATGCGATGAAACGCGTTTGCGACTAGATGGATGCGATCAGGAATTACCGCATCTAATGTCGATATGAACAGACCATGTTTTCTTGTAATCGACCGTGAGTTTCCTGGCAGCATCTCAACGCGCAAGCTTGTGCTCGAGACAGCGAAGTTCAACGTAATCACGGCGTATACGGGCAGGGAGGCGCGAGAGATGTTCGCGCGATTCCCGGCGATCTCGGGTGTGGTGATGGATGCAGGGCTGGATGATATTCCGTGTGCAGCGTTGATTGCGGAGTTCAAGGCCAAACAGCCGAAGCTGCCGGTGGTCGTTGTGGGCACTCCCGATGAGATGGATTGCCCGGGGGCGGACTATCGCATCCCCTCGTTCCAGCCGGCGGTCCTATTGGAGACGCTGCTGGTGATCAAGCCGGAGGCATCCTGGGAGATCGAGCAGAACGAAGAGAGACTGAGTAAGGAAAAGTAAAGTCAGCCTTCTTTATTGGAGTCGAGCGGCTTGCGGGCGAAGTAGTAGAGGCTGTAGGCGAGCAATGCGAACATGAGGATGCTTACTGCGTCGTGGTGCAGAGGGTTGTGCTCGCTGAAGCGCGGCAGAGTGCGCTCGGTGGCGGACTCGTAGAGTCGGATGAGGACGCCGAGCAAGCCAATGATGCCCCCGGCGGCGATGAGGCCCGAGGCGTAGAGGCTACCGGGACTGATCTCGCTGTCGGTATCGACCGCTTCTGCGTTGCGCTGTGCGGCGCGATCGACGAGCCAGCGCATGACTCCGCCAATGAAGATGGCGAGCGTGGTGGCGATGGAGAGATAGGCTCCTACGGCAAGCGTGAGTGAGCGGATGCCGAGTAATTCCACTGAGAGGACTAAGAAGACGCCGAGCATGACGAGTCCCCACGGGAGCTTGCGTGTGAGAATGCCGTTGATGACGGTGGCCATCAGTCGGCCCTGTGGGGCTGCGGCTTTTTCGCTGCCGATGCCTTGGGTCCATTGAATTTCGATCCGATTGGTGGATGGGTTGTAGAGGTACTTGCCGTCGGCGAGCACGTTGGAGCCAATGGCGTTGAGCAGGATGTAGCTGTGAGTGCTGGTCAGCTCTTCGTGCTGCTCATGTTGCGTGAGTGTCAGATGGTCACGGGGGAAGGAGCCTTTATTCTGCACGCCGTCGGGGAGTGCGCTCAGCGTAAGCGCGATGGGGTGTGGCAGGCGCTGGAACTGCTCGAGGCCGGTGTTCATGGCATTGAGCGTGGCTCCGATGGAGAAGACCGAGACGATGACGCCGACCATGACGGCGAGTTGCTGCTTCCATGGCGTTGCGCCGATGAGAAAGCCGGTCTTGAGATCCTGCGAGGTGTCGCCGGAGTTGGCCGCGGCGATGCAGACGATGCCCCCGATGGTGATGGCCAAGGCTCCAAAAGCGGGGGCGGTCCAGCCGCGCACGAGGAAGACGGCGGCGGTGGCCATGAGCGTAGCGATGGTCATGCCTGAGACGGGCGAGGCCGAGCTGCCGACGATGCCCACGATGCGGGCGTTCACCGTGACGAAGAGGAAGCCGAAGAGGATGACCAGCAGTGAAGCTGCGAGGTTCGCCAGCACGCCGACCTGCGCTCCGGGGACGGGGTGGAACTGGAGGAAGAGGAACATGAGCAGGATGAGCAGAGCGGAGCCTCCGAGGACGACGGACATGGGCATGTCGTCCTCGGTCCTTGCCGGACGGGCGGAGGCTTCGCGTGACATGGAAGAAGACTTGCTCTTTCGAATGTTTCTCATGCCCTCGGCCAGTGCGGAGAAGATCGTCGGCAGCGTGCGGCAGAGGGTGATGAGTCCGGCGGTGGCGACGGCTCCTGCGCCCATCGGGCGGATGTAGGTGGACCAGATCTGCGAGGGCGACATGTCGCGGATGAGGATGGTGCCGGGGTAGATGGGGGTGGTCAGGTGCGAGCCGAAGAAGTAGATGGCGGGCATCAGCACCAGCCACGAGAAGACGCCTCCGGCGAACATGACCCCGGCGACGCGGATGCCGATGATGTAGCCAACGCCGAGGTACTCGGGCGTGACGTCGGCGCGGAGGGCGGAGCCTTTGAGGAGGTGCTGCGGTCCGGCGAGGTCGGGCTCGTAGTTGGGCGTGGAGGGCCAGAGGCCGAGCAGGTTCTCGT
>DASWOV010000060.1:0-90608 GCA_036398595.1 Granulicella sp. | reverse complement strand
CGGGCGAGCGCGTCGCGGCGGCGCACTTCGGCCTGCAGCCGGAGCAGGTGCTGCTAACTAACGGTGTCGATGAAGCCATCCACCTGATCTGCGCGGCGTTTCTTGAGCCCGGCGATGAGGCGCTCGTGGCAACGCCGACCTTCTTCATGTACGAGGTGAGCATCTCGATGATGACTGCCGGTCTGAAGAAGGTGCAGGCTGACGAGACACTGGCCTTTCCGTATGAGCGATTTCTTGCGTCCATCACGGAGAAGACGAAGCTGATCGTTGTGGCTTCGCCCAATAACCCCACGGGCTCTATCGTCAGCCGCGAGCAGATTCTTGCGCTGGCAGCGGCGGCTCCGCAGGCTGTGCTGCTGGTCGATGAGGCGTACTTTCACTTTCATGGCGAAACCGTGATGGACGATATTGGCAAGGTGCCAAACATCATGGTGGCGCGTACCTTCTCGAAGGCCTATGGGTTGGCGAATCTGCGGCTGGGCATGCTGGCGGGCGATGCGTCGCTGATGACGTATGTGCGCAAGGTAAGCTCGCCGTATAACGTGAATGGTATTGCGCTAGACTGCCTGCCGGTCGCGCTGGCCGATGAGGAGTACGTTCGCTGGTATGCGGAGCAGGTGCACGCGGGCCGCGCCCGCACGATGGCCGGGCTCGATGCAATGGGCGTCGAGTACTTCCCGAGCCACGCGAACTTTGTTCTGATGAAGATTGGACCGCTGCACAAGGAGCTGGTGCAGGCGATGCGTCGCCGTGGCGTGCTGCTGCGCGACCGCTCGAGCGACCCCGGATGCGATGGCTATGTGCGCATCACGATCGGTGTCGAGGAGCATGTGACCAAGGGATTTACGGCACTGAAGGAATCGCTGGACGAGATTGGATGGAGAGCATGACACAAAAGGCACGGACGGCAACGATCAAGCGCAACACAACCGAGACGCAGATTGCGCTGAAGCTGACGATCGACGGGCAGGGCGTCTATAAGGTTTCGACGGGGATACGGTTCTTCGACCACATGCTGGAGCTGTTCACGCGGCACGGCGGCTTTGACCTGACGCTGACCTGCACGGGCGATCTCGATGTAGATCAGCACCACACAGTCGAGGACATCGGCATTGCGCTGGGCGAGGCCTTCAACAAGGCTCTGGGCGACAAGAAAGGTATCCTGCGCGCTGGGTACTTCGTAATGGCGATGGACGAGACGCTGGCCGTGGCCGCGGTCGATCTCTCGGGCCGCGTCTCCTATGTCGTCGATGACAAAGTGAAGGTGCGGCTGGTTGGCGACTTCCAGAGCGAGTTGCTAGCGGACTTCTTCGACGGCTTTGCGCGCGGCGCGAAGGCCAACGTGCATGTGAAGACGATGTATGGCCGCAGCAATCATCACAAGATCGAGGCCATCTTCAAGGCGTTTGCGCGGGCGCTGCGTGGAGCATGCAGCCGCGATGAGCGCATGAAGGACCTGCTGCCGAGCACCAAGGGATTGCTATGAAGCTGGACGAGCTGCCGAAGCCGAAGCGGGACGAGGCGATTGCATCGCTCAAACGCTACTTCGAGGAGAATATGCCCGAGCCTATCGGCGATCTGCCTGCAGGCTTGCTGCTGAACTTCTTCCTCGAGGAGATCGGCCCGGCGATCTACAACCAGGCAGTCTCGGACGCGGCAACAAGGATGCACCAGCGGGCAGCGGACCTCGAAGGCGAGCTGTTCGCCGACGAGTTCCAGTACTGGCCCAACAGAAAGGCAAAACGGAGATGATCGCGGTCATCGACTACAAGGCGGGCAACCTGACCAGCGTGGTGAAGGCACTGCGCTATCTGGGCGCGGAGGATATCGTCGTCACGCAGGACCCGGCTGTTGTGAAGCAGGTGGCAAAGATCGTGTTGCCCGGCGTGGGACACTTTCAAGCGACGCAGTTGCTCGCGGACCTTCACCTGACTGAGGCCGTGCGCGAGCAGGCTGCGAAGGATGTGCCGTTCCTCGGCATCTGCGTGGGGTTGCAGTGGCTGTATGAGGGATCGACCGAGGCTCCGGCAACGGCTGGGCTTGGTCACTTCGCCGCACAGTGCGAGCACTTCCCTGCTGCGTATGATGGCGCGGATCTGAAGTCGCCGCATGTGGGATGGAACTCGCTGGAGTCGATCCGCAAGGACTCGCGGCTGCTGGCGGGCGTGAAGGATGGGGAGTTCGTCTACTACACGCACTCGTGGCGGGCTCCGGTGTCGAATGATACTGCGGCGGTTACAAATTACGGAGGACCGTTTACGGCGGTGGTCGAGCGAGGCAACGTGATGGGCGTGCAGTTCCACCCGGAGAAGTCGAGCGCAACCGGACTCAAGGTGTTGAAGAACTTTCTGGAGTTGTAGATGCCCTATCTGTATGAGCTGAAGCTGGACGAGCAAGAGCCTGCCTACACCTTTCTGCAGCGGCTGGTGTCTCCCGGCACACTGGTGGGTGAGGGACAGGCAGTTGCGGTGCTCTCCGATGGGTCGATGGAGTTTCATTTGCCCGCGCCGCGGCAGGGGTTGCTAGTGGAGTGGTACGCCGCGAGCGGCGAGACGGTGCAGACGGGCGATGTAATCGCAAGGGTTGTCTGCGAAGGAACAGAGTCGCCCGTGCCGGGCGCCGTACCGGAACGGCTGGGATAACGAGATGCTGACGAAACGAGTGATTGCATGCCTGGACGTGCGCGACGGGCGAGTGGTGAAGGGCGTTCAGTTTGTGGACATCATCGACGCGGGCGATCCGGCGGAGCTGGCGCATCGTCATGCGGCGGCGGGGGCCGATGAGATCGTGCTGCTCGACATCACGGCCACGCACGAGGGGCGCGGCACGCTGCTTGATACGGTGAAGCGCACGGCTGCGTCCTTGTTTGTGCCGTTCACCGTGGGCGGCGGCGTGCGCTCGGCTGACGATGCGGCGGCGGTGTTCGATGCGGGAGCGGACAAGGTGAGCATCAACTCGGCGGCGATTGCGCGGCCGGAGTTGATCGGCGAGATCGGTTCGAGCTTCGGGGCGCAGGCGGTGATTGTTGCCATCGATGCTCGGCGCGGCGAGCGTGGAGTTGAGGACGCCGAAGTATATGTCAGCGGAGGCCGCAAGCCAGCCGGGCGGCGCGTGCTCGACTGGGCGAAGGAAGCCGAGGAGCGCGGCGCGGGCGAGATCCTGCTGACCTCGATGAACACCGACGGCATGCGGCGCGGCTTCGACTGCGAGCTGACGGCGATGGTGAGTGAGGCGGTGCAGATTCCGGTGATCGCCAGCGGCGGCGCGGGCGAGGCGGCGCACTTCACCGAGGTCTTTGGCCGCGGTAAGGCCGATGCCGCGCTGGCTGCGAGTATCTTTCACTTCGGCGTGACGGACTCGCGTGCTTTGAAAGAGGAGTTGCAGCGGGCCGATGTGCCGGTTCGCCTGCCCTGTTGAATTTGTAACCGATAAAGGAACTTATGCTGATACCTTCGATTGACCTGATGGATGGCCGTATTGTGCAGCTTGTGCAGGGAGAGAAGCTGAAGCTCGCCTTCGACGACTTCGAGTACTGGATCGAGCGCTTCTCGAAGTACCCCGTGGTGCAACTCATCGACCTGGATGCGGCAATGCGCAAGGGCGAGAATCGCTCGCTCATCGAGATGCTCTCCAAGCGGCTGCCGTGCCAGGTGGGCGGTGGCCTGAAGACCGCCGAGGACGGGCAGCGGCTGCTCGATGCCGGGGCGAAGCGCGTGATCTACGGATCGAGCCTCTTCGGGCCGGATGGCGTCAACAAGAGCTTCGCCGCCGGGCTGAAGTCCGCGCTGGGCGAGGAGAAGCTCGTCTTCTCCGTAGACACCAAGGGCGGCAAGGTGGCCGTGCGCGGATGGCAGGATCAGGTGGAACTGACACCCGAGGAGGCCGTGACCTGGCTCGAGGACTACTGCGCGGCGTTTCTGTACACGCACGTCGATACCGAGGGCACGATGAGCGGCTTCCCCATTGATGTGGCTGCGATTCTGCGAGCAACGACGGCCAAACAGCTCATTGTGGCCGGGGGCATCAAGGAGCGGGCCGAGGTGGATGCGCTCGATGCGATGGGCGTAGATGCCGTGGTCGGCATGGCCGTGTACTCGGGCGCGATGGAGGCGTAGCCTTAGTTGTCGTCGTCCTTGCCGCCGCCCGCGATGGCGTAGTAGCCCTTGCGGGACTGGATCTTCTGATCCTTGCCGCAGGTGATTTTGATGTTACGGAAGGTGCCGTCGGCCTTCATGTTCGTGGGCGTATAGCTGGCGAGATACTGCGTGCGCAGCTCGTCCTGAATCTGGTCAAAGGCGTCTTCAAGCTTGCGGCCGTCGCTGCCAACGTTGATGACGCGGCCGCCCGTCTCGGTGGCCATCTGCTGCATGTAGCGATCGCCGCCATAGCCCATCGAAAAGCCGCCGTAGAAGCCGCGGTCGGCGATGAGGATGACGTAGACGATGGCATTGGCCTTCTGGGCCGACTCGATGGAGGACTTCAGCGTCTCCTGCGAGCCCTGATCCTCACCGTCGGTCAGGATGATGAGAACTTTGCGGCCTGCCTCCTGCCGCAGCTTGTCGTGCGAGGCGAGGTAGACGGCGTCATACAGCAGCGTGCCGCGCGCGGAGCCGTTGCCGGTGACCGAGCCGGTTCCTGCGCCGGTGTTGATGCTGGCGCGGTGGATGGCGCGGTCGATCTCGCGGGCGCTGTTGGTGTAGTCGGCCAGCAGATCGACGTTAATGTCGAAGGAGAGCAGGAAGGCCTCGTCCTTCGTCTTCAGCACCTCCTTGAGGAAGCGCGCCCCGGCGTCCTGCTCCATCGGCAGTACGCCGCGCTGGGAGCCGGAGGTATCGAGCAGGATGCCGATGGTCAGCGGCAGGTTCTTCTCCTGCGTAAAGTTCTTGACCTTCTGCTGGACCTTGTCCTCCTCGAGAGAGCAGTCGTCCTTGCGAAGATTGGTGATGAATCCGGTCTTGTCCCGGACGGAGAAGTAGACATTGACGAGGTTGACGTTGACCTGCAGCGTCTCGACGTCCTCGCCGGCGCGGGTGTCCGGAGCGTCGCTGGCCGGGGGTGGACCTCCGGGGGAGGGGGCGTCCTGCGCGTGCAGCAGGCAGGGCGTGAGCGAGACGAGCGCGGCGAGCAGAAGGAGAAGGCGACGCATACCACTACTTTAGACGGGCAGGTCCGCCGGTTGGACGACGAAATTCTCGACCGGAGCCAGTAGGCCAGTTCGGGCACAACGGGGAGCGCGGGAGCAGCGTCCAATGGATGTTGGCGCGATGCGCTGATACTCTGGATGTTGGAGATGTACGGGGGTTTTGCACGGTGACGTATAGCGTATCGGTATTGGCGTTGGCCTTGATGTTGCTCGGCGGGCAGGAGACTGCGCCCGGCACTCCGCAGCAGCAGGTAGTTCCGGATGCGCCGCGGCCGCAGGTCCAGTTCGGGCCGGTCGTTCCGGGCAAGGGCGCGACGCCGACCTCGAACGGCGACGCCTCAGCGGCCGAGGACCAGCCGCCGCCGGCTACTAGCCTGCCCACGACCCAGACGGGCGGCCACGAGGACGACGGCCCCGCGCCGGATCTTCCGGCTGCCGGAGACGGCGCCAAGGCCTTTACGCTGGTGCAGCAGGTCAACTTCGTCGAGGTTCCCTTTACCGTCAAGGACAGCAAGGGGCAGCTCGTTCCGGGCCTGACGTGGCGCGACGTGCGCATCTACGAGAATGGTCTGCGCCAGCGCATGCAGCTCTTTACCGTGGACCCATTCCCGCTCTCGGTGTCCATCGTCATCGACCAGAGCATGACCCACGACGAGATGACGAAGGTGAATAACGCGCTGGGCGCGATGCAGGCGGCCTTTGCTCCGTATGACGAGGTTGCCGTGTTTACCTACAACAACGGCCCACAGTTGCAGACGGACTTTACCGGCGGACAGAGCGACCGTCTGAACGCCGTGCTGGAGCGCTCGAAGGCCTCAGGCCGCGATGCCTTGCTCGCCGGTTCTCTGGACGGGCCGATGTCGCAGACGACCAACATCAACAACAAGCAGTTTGACCCCAACACCTCGCCGATCCGCAACCAGAACGGTATCGTACTGAACGCGCCGCGCGAGGTGCACACGCTGAACGACGCCATTCTTGCCGCGGCCAAGCAGACGACCAAGGCCGGGCAGGGACGCCGCCGCGTGGTCTACGTCATCGGCGACGGCAAGGAGTACGGCTCGCAGGCTAAGACCAAGGACGTTATCCGCTACCTGCAGACGAATAAGATCGCCGTCTACGCCACGCTGATTCAGGACTTCCATGTGCCCGGAACCGGGTTCATGGACCGGGTGCACCTGCCCTTCCAGATGCGCGACAACATCCTGCCGGTATACGTGGGCGCGACGGGCGGGCAGCTTGACGCCGAGGGACGCACTCCAGGCATTGCGCGGAGCTTCTCGAAGATCGCCGAAGAGGTCCGCACGCAGTACACGGTGGGCTACTACACGCATGAGCCATTCATCGACGGCAAGTACCGCAAGATCGAGGTCAAGGTGCTGCGCCCGAACTTGACGGTCATCGCCAAGGAAGGCTACTACCCGACCGCCGAGGATGCGCGGCCCCGGACGATTCAGGCTCCGCAGCCGTAGCACGGAAGACACGATGGATGTTCTCTTGCAGGGAAACGTCCTGCTGGCGCTGTGTTCTGCCCTGCTATGGGGCGGGGGCGACTTCTCCGGCGGCATGGGCGTGAAAGCCGCCGGCGGCAGCACGGGCGGCGCGCTGCGCATCGTCATTCTGAGCCACCTGACGAGCCTAACGGCGCTCTCGATCTTTTTACTGCTGCGCGGAACTCCGCTGCCGCATGGTACTCCGCTGGCGTGGGCGCTGGCGGCAGGCGCGATGGCGGGCGTCTCGTTGGCAGCGTTCTACATCGCGCTGGCGCGGGGGGCCATGGGCATCTCGGCAGCAATCAGCGGCCTGCTGGCCGCGGCGATTCCGGCGGCGGTTTCGGCATTTACTGAGGGCTCGCCCGGTCTGCTGCGGATCGCGGGATTCGTGGTCGCCGGGGTGGCGATCTGGATGATCGCGGCCGGGCCTGAGCCTGCCGGGGGCTCCTCGAAGAACGGGACGATGCTGCTGGCAGTGCTGGCGGGTGCGGGGTTCGGCGTTTATTTTGTGGCGCTGAAGATGGCCGGAAGCCTGGGGCCTCCGCTGACGATGGCGACGGCCCGCGTGGGCAGCATCGTCACCTGCACGACGCTGCTGCTGGCGCTTTCGCTCAAGGGCAATCTGGATAAGGGAAAGATTACGGCTGCGGCCATCCGTTGGGTGCTGCTGACCGCGCTGATGGATACCGGCGGCAACATGCTTTTCGTCGCGGCGACGCAGGCGGGACGGCTGGATGTAGCTTCAGTGCTGGCCTCGCTCTATCCGGCGAGCACAATCCTACTGGCAGCGTGGATGCTGAAGGAGCGGCCGACACGGATGCAGGGCATCGGTATGCTGGTAGCGGCAGCCGCCGTGGTAATGATTACGCTCTGAAACCGCTTACTTGGTGACCGTCTCGGTAGGCTTGGCCGCCGTCTCGACGGGCTTGTTCACCTCTTCGGAGACGCCCTTCAGGCCATCCTTGAAACCGCGCAGACCTTCGCCCAGCCCTTTGCCGAGCTCAGGCAGCTTCTTGCCCCCGAAAAGGACGATGGCGACGACAGCCAGAACGATGAGGTGCGTTGGTGTAAAGAGCTCACCCATAGTAGATCTCCCGACAATCGGGGCCACATGCGCCCCGATAACTTGGTCTTCATTGTCGCATATCGCCGACTTCCGTGGCACTGGGGCGGGCAGAGCCGCGCCGGAGGATATATCCTGAAGAGAACCGGCAGTTTTGGAACGCGGGAAGGACCGCGGGAGTTTCTGGAGACGAGTGTTGACATTGAAGAAGGCTGAGATGGGCTTGAACGTGCGGCGGAGGCTGATCGGCGCGCTGCAGGGAGTGGTGATCGCCGGCTGCGTGCTGGCAGGCGCAGCGACGGCAACGGCGCAGAACAGGCTAGGTCCGGCAGCACCGCCAAGCTATGACAATAAGTTTGAGGTCTACGGCGGTCTGAACTTCATGAACTTTCAGGGCGGACAGGCCTTGCCCAAGCGCATGAACCTGGGCGGCGGCGAGGCGATGGGCACCTACTACGTCACACGCAAGCTCGGCGTGGGCGCGGACTACCGCTGGGATGCGGGCACAACGCCGGTCATCGCCAACCCCTATGTGAAGAACCGTCCGCTGGTCATGCTGAACACGATCATGGGAGGCGTGCAGTACCGTGGACCGAAGAACCACTACGCAGCGATTGATTACCACGCCTTCTTCGGCGTCTCGCACGGCGACTTTACCTACAGCACGGGCAACGTGCTGCAGCAGTACGGTCCGAACGCCGTGGCCGCAACCGGCCTCTACACGAACCGCACCAAGCCGGTCGGCGCCTTCGGTGGCAGCGTGGACTTCAACCGCTCGCGGAACATGGCGATCCGCATCCAGCCGGACCTGATCTACGAGCACTTCGGCACGGAATCGCGCCTCTTCTTCTCGATCTCCGGCGGCGTGGTGTGGCGGCTCGGCAGGAAGCGGTAACGGGAGCATCGTCCTTAAATGCAAAAGCCCGGAGCATGATGCTCCGGGCTTTTGCATTTAAGAGCAGCGGATCAGGAGTTGCCCTGCATGAACTGCGGTGAAACAGGGTTCTCGTAGACCGAATAGTCGCGCGTAACGACGGTGATGCCTGAAGGTGAAACCACGTACCGCTTGCGGTCCTCGTTCGGATCGTAGCCGATGACCGTGCCGTCCGGAATATGCACGTCGCGGTCGATGATGGCGCGACGGATGCGGCAATGGCGGCCGATGTTGACATGCGAGAAGATCACGCTCGAGTCCACGTCGGCATAGGAGTTCACGCGCACGTCGTGCGAGAGCACGCTGCTGCGCACCACCGCGCCCGAGACGATGCAGCCCGCCGAGATGATGGAGTTGATCGCCATGCCGGTGCGGCCCGGCTCGCCGAAGACGAACTTGGCCGGAGGATACTGGTAGGCGCGGCTGCGCATAGGCCAAGAGGTGTCGTAGAGGTTGAAGATTGGCGTGATCCCAGCCACGTCCATGTTCGCATCGTAGTAGGCGTCGAGCGTGCCGACGTCGCGCCAGTAGAGGGCGTTCTGCTTGTTCTCGTCGACGAAGTTGTAGGCCAGCATCTTGTAGCGGCCAAGGATGCCCGGAAGGATGTTGTGTCCGAAGTCGTGCTTCGAGGCCGGGTCCTCAGCGTCGCGGATCAGCTCCGGCAGAAGGACGTCCGTATTGAAGATGTAGATGCCCATCGAGGCATCGACCTTGTCGGGCATGAAGGGCGAACGAACCTTCGTCTCCTTCGGCTTCTCCTCGAAGCCAACGACCTCGCCGTTCGAGGCGACGTCGACGACGCCGAAGGCGGCGACCTCGGAGGGATCGATCGGCAGCGTCGCAATGGTGACGTGCGCGCCTGACTCGCGGTGCTGCTGGATCATCAGGTCGTAGTTCATCTTGTAGATGTGGTCGCCCGACAGGATGATGACGTACTTCGGCTCCTCGGAGCCGATGGAGTAGATGTTTTGGTAGACCGCATCTGCCGTTCCCTGATACCAGGACTTCGAGACGCGCTGCATCGGCGGCAGGATCTCGATGAACTCGCCCAGCTCGTTGGCGACCACCGGCCCCCAGCCCTCGCGGATGTGCCGGTTGAGCGAGAGTGCCTTGTACTGCGTCAGGATGTAGATCTGGCGCAGGTCGGAGTTGATGCAGTTGGAGAGAGTGATGTCGATGATCCGGTACTGTCCGGCGAAGGGTACTGCGGGCTTGGCGCGATCACGCGTAAGAGGAAACAACCGCTCACCGGCTCCACCAGCCAGCAGGACACCTAACGTATCTCTCATCTCCCAGCTACCTCGGACACTTTGCTACCCACAGTCGGATGCAGAAAACAGACCCAGTGTGAGAACGCGAGTCTATCACGCACCCCTGCCTCGTTTGATGTCCGGCGGCAGGATAGCGCCGCACGGCAGTGTCGAAGAAGAGATTACGAGTGGCTGTCGAGATTGTCGTCGCTGACGCTGATGCGCAGCGACTTCAGGAAGCTGACATCGTTCGGGGTGAAGGGGCCGTCGATCTGGCTCTCTTCGTCCTCCAGCTCCTCATCGTCCTCATCCAGATCGACCTCATTGAGGCCGATGGTGGCTTCGAGCATGAGCAGAACATCGAACCCCTGCTCGCGGATGTTGCGAACAACACCGGCGATCTGCTCGGACTCCGAGACAGACTCATGAATAGCCTCGCCGAGCTGCTGGATGAGTTGTTTCACGTTAGGATTCAATGCCACCTCCGGGCTTGCCCCTTGGGCAGAAGGTCTACCACGCATCGGGTATTCCCCTGTCGTTAGACGGAGGGAACGGCATTGCGGGGGCCACTTAGCGGCCTGTTCGCCTTAGAATACGCGCCCTCGGGCGAGTCTTCAATTGCTCTGTGCAGGGAGTTGTGCAAAAAACAGGCGGCCTAGACCACCGTGGGAGAGTCGGCCCAGGCGGTCTTCGGCTGGCGGCTCATCCGGTGCATCTTCGGCAGGCTTCCCGCGCCGAGAGCCAGAAAACCGACCGCTGCCGCGCATACTCCGCCGATCAGGAACAGGATCTTCTTCATGAGAGTCTCCACGGTGCGTCTGCCGCCTATCTGCATGGTTTGGATGCAGCGCGGCGCGGGAGGGATTTCCGCGCATGCGCACAGCGGCGCGGAGCGGCTACACTGCGGGTATGGACACGGTTCGATTCGGCCGGGCGCTGGGAACGGGAGCACGCGAGGCAGCAAAGGCGCTGGTTTCGGCTGCCGACGCGGCCGCGGCTCCGAACCCCTCCTCGCAGCGGGAGCCCGCAGCGAGGCCGGTCCAACAACAGGCCAGGCCGACCACAGAACAGGCCCGGCAGGTGAGCGCGGGCGTAGCGCAGGGCGGCAAACAGTTCGGCAAGGCGGTCTGGAAGCCCGTGGCGAAGCTCTCCGGCGTGCTGTGGCTGGAGGTGACAGGGGTCTTCTTCGGGCTCTTTCTGCTGACGGCGGGCGGATATGCGGTGAAGCTGCTGCTCAAGTCGCAGAGCGCGGCCCTGAGCGCCGAGGACCACCGCAATCTGCTGCTCTCCCTGACCGTCGCCGCGGTCTTCGGCTACTTCTGCGTCAGCAGCTTTGTACGCGCAGGCCGCCGTCAGCGGCGGAGCTGATTCCCATGAAAACGATCCACAGGGCAGCGCCCGAATACCGCACAGAATAATGGATCGCGCCCTTGTTTTCTGTATGATTAAGCGAATCGTCAACAACTTTAAAGAACGTGTGGGAACCTGTTCCTGCATGAGGGACTGCACTGTATATGTCTGAAACGACCGCTCCGCTCCGCAAGACTGCCCTGAACGCCGTACACCGCGCCCTGAAGGCCAAGATGGTCGACTTCGGCGGCTGGGACATGCCGGTGGAGTACAGCGGCCTGATCGCCGAGCACATGGCGGTCCGCACCGCGGTCGGCCTCTTCGACGTCTCGCATATGGGAGACATCCAGCTCCGCGGGCCCGGCTCGCTGGCAGCGGTCAACCAGCTCTGCATGAACGACGCCTCGAAGCTGCAGATCGGCCAGGCGCACTACTCGGCGATGCTCTATCCGAACGGCACCTTCGTGGACGACGTGATCGTCCACAAGCTCTCGGACAACGACTACCTGATCGTCATCAACGCAGGCACCCGCGAGAAGGACATCCAGTGGGTCCGCAAGACCGTCGGCAGCATGCCGAGCGTCCACATCAACGACTTCAGCGACCACTACACGCAGCTCGCCATCCAGGGCCCCCGCGCCGCTGAGGTGCTGGCCAAGCTGACCGACGTGGACCTGAGCACCATCAAGGGCTACTGGTTCACCTGGGGCAAAGTCTGCGGTCTGCCCAACACCATGATCGCCCGCACCGGCTACACCGGCGAGGACGGCTTCGAGATCTACGTTCCCTCCGATGAGGCGACCAGCGCCCGCGTGTGGAACGAGGTGATGGAGGCGGGCAAGGAGTTCGGCATCATCCCCTGCGGCCTCGGCGCGCGCAACACGCTCCGGCTGGAGTCGGCGATGGCGCTCTACGGCCATGAGATCTCCGACACGCTGAACGTCTTCGAGGCGGGCCTCGGCCGCTACGCCAAGCTGGACAAGCCCAGCTTCGTGGGCCGCGAGGCGCTGCTCGAGATTCAGGCTGCCGGTGGACCGAAGAAGAAGCTCGTCGGCCTCGAGATGGTCGAGCGCGGCATCGCCCGCGACGGCTACCCGGTCTTCACCGTGGACGGCGCAAAGATCGGCGAAGTCACCAGCGGATCGCCCGCGCCCTTCCTCAAGAAAAACATCGCCATGGCCTACGTTCCGACAGAGAACGCCAACCTGGACGAGGTACTGGCGGTCGAGATTCGCGGCCAGCTCGTCAAGGCGAAGGTCGTGCCGCTGCCCTTCTACAAGCGTCCGAAGAAGACCGCTTAATAAGCCGTCTTCCACGAAGACTTACAATTAACCTGCACTATCTCAATAGAAAGAAGAGAGAACATGGCATACCCTGCAGAGTATCGCTACACCAAGGAACATGAGTGGATCGCAGCCGATGGTTCCGTCGGCATCACCGACTACGCGCAGAGCTCGCTGGGCGACATCGTCTTCGTGGAGCTGCCGAAGGTGGGCGATGCACTCGAGGCAGGCAAGGGCTTCGGCTCGGTCGAGTCCGTCAAGGCTGTCTCAGACCTGTTCTCCCCTGTCACCGGCACGGTAACGGCGATCAACGAGGAGCTGACCGGCACCCCGGAAAAGATCAATACCGACGCCAACACGACCTGGATCATGAAGATCGAGCTTTCGGACGCCTCGCAGCTCGACTCCCTGCTTTCCGCAGCAGATTACGAAGCCTTCATCAGCGAAGAAACCGGACACTAAGAGACGATGCGTTACCTGCCCAAGTCCCCATCGGACCGCGAGGAGATGCTCGCGGAGATCGGCGTCAAGTCGATCGATGATTTGTTTACCTCCATTCCCGCCGAGTTCCATCTCAAGCGCGATCTGAATATTCCGCGCCAGCACGGTGAGTCGGAGGTCATGGACCGCTTCCGCGCCTTCTCGGAGCAGGGAGCCATCGGCTATGCCAGCTTCCTCGGCGCGGGCGTCTATCGCCACTACCGCCCGGTCATCATCGACGCGCTCGTACAGCGCGGCGAGTTCCTGACCAGCTATACGCCCTACCAGCCGGAGATTGCGCAGGGCACCCTGCAGGCCATGTTCGAGTTCCAGACCATGATCTGCGACCTGACCGGCATGGAGATCGCCAACGCCAGCATGTACGACGGCTCCACCGGCGCAGCCGAGGCCATCATGATGGCGGTGCGCGTCACCGGCCGCGACGGCGCGGTGATCGCCCGCACGGTGCATCCGGAGTACCGCGAGGTGGTCGCCACCTACGCGAAGCACCAGGAGATTCCAGTGACCGAGGTCAGCTACGCTGCCGACGGCCGCGTGGATCTCGCTGCTCTGGACGCGGCCATTACGGACAACACAGCCTGCGTGCTCATCCAGTCGCCGAACTTCTTCGGCACGATTGAGGATGTTGCCGCCATTGCCGAGATCGCGCACAAGAAGGGCGCGCTGCTCATCGTCTCGATCGCCGAGGCAGTCTCGCTCGGCATCGTGAAGCCCCCAGCCGAGGCGGACATCGTCTCGCTCGAGGCGCAGAGCTTCGGCGTGGCCTCCAGCTACGGCGGACCATTCTGCGGCGTCATCGCCTGCAAGGAGAAGTTCCTGCGGCAGATGCCCGGACGCCTGGTCGGCGAGGCAAAGGACATGGACGGCAAGCGCGGCTACGTGCTCACGCTCTCCACCCGCGAGCAGCACATCCGCCGCGAGAAGGCGACCTCGAACATCTGCACCAACCAGGCGCTGGTGGCCCTGATGACCACCATCTTCCTGACGGTGTACGGCAAGGGCATCAAGGAGCTGGCCGAGCACAACATGGCCAAGGCACACTATGCGGCCTCGGCTCTCGGTGCGAATGCCAAGGTGCTCTTCGACGGCGCTCCGCGCTTCCACGAGTTCGTGCTCGATCTGGGCAAGGACGCCGACGCGGTCAACACTGCCCTGCTCGAGAAGAAGATCATCGGCGGCCTCCCGCTGGCAAAGTGGTATCCCGAGCTTGGCCCTAACGTCAGCCTGTGGTGCGCCACCGAGCTGACGACGCGGACGCAGATCGACTCAGCGGCGGCAGGACTGAAGTAATGGAGCTGGGCTCCATCGTCGGGCAGGAGCTGACGGCGGTGGAGTTTGTGCTGGATCATCTGCAGCTCCGGTTCGACGGCCCCCTGCTGACGCTGTACGCGTGGCCGGAGGTCTTCCGGGAGGAAGGCTCCTATGCCTTCGGCGAGCCGGAGTACCGGAACGTGCTGTGCGGGCTGATCGCCGTAGAAGTGACGGCGGCGACGCTCGAAGAGGGTGAGGGACTGGAGATCGGGTTCGCCAACGGCGGCACGATCCGGCTCTCGCTCAGGGAAGAGGATGTGGACGGGCCGCAGGCCGGGGGCTTTTCGGAGTCCGGCAGCGTGCACGACGTAGATTTTGAGTTTTAGGCAGGAACGAGGACGGACCATGGGTACATCGACTGTTGTAGAGCCGGCGAACGAATCGAAGTTCGTGGGCACGCCGAAGAAGGTGACGACGCACGTCAATCAGGACGAGGGACTGATCTTCGAGAAGTCCTCGCCGGGCAAGAAGGCCTACCGGCTGGCGGAGCTGGACGTTCCGGCCATCGACGCTGCTTCCCTGCTGGGCAAGGAGGTCCGCACGGACCTGGGCGTGATGCCCGAGCTGAGCGAGATCGAGATCGTGCGCCACTTCACGCGCCTCTCCACATGGAACTACGCCATCGACCTCGGCATGTATCCGCTGGGCTCGTGCACGATGAAGTACAACGGCCGCGTCAACGAGGCTGTCTCGCGCTTCGAGGGCATCGCCGAGGCGCATCCCTACCAGCCGGAGTCGCTCTCACAGGGCGTGCTCGGCCTGATGAAGCTGCTGCAGGACTGCCTGATCGAGATCACCGGCATGGACACGACCACGCTGCAGCCCGCTGCGGGCGCGCACGGTGAGTTCACCGGCATCCTGATGGCCCGCGCCTACCACGAGTCGAAGGGCAACCCGCGCAAGAAGGTCCTGATTCCGGACTCGGCGCACGGCACGAACCCCGCGACGGCTGCGGTCGTCGGTTATCAGGTGGCGAACCTGAAGTCGAACGCGCTAGGCATGGTCGATCTGGCCGAGCTGGAGCGCATGGTCGATGAGGACACCGCCGCGCTGATGCTGACCAACCCCTCGACCATCGGCGTCTTCGAGTCGGACATCCACAAGATCGCGGAGATCCTCCACGCCAAGGGCGCGCTGCTCTATATGGACGGCGCGAACATGAACGCTCTGTGCGGCAAGACCCGTCCGGGCGACTTCGACGTGGACGTGATGCACCTGAACCTGCATAAGACCTTCTCCACCCCGCACGGCGGCGGTGGACCGGGCTCGGGTCCGGTGGCCTGCAAGAAGATCCTCGAGCCGTTCCTGCCGAAGCCGGTCATCGTCGAGCGCGCCAACGGCCTGCTCGGCTTTGAGTACGACCGTCCGCAGTCGGTGGGCCGCGTGCGTGCCTTCTACGGTAACTACGGCATGTTCGTGCGCGCACTGGCGTACATTCTCGCCAACGGGCCGGACGGCATCCGCCAGACGACCGAGGACGCGGTGCTGAACGCGAACTACATCCGCGCCAAGCTGAAGGACACCTTCGAGCTGGAGTTCGACTCGCCCTCGATGCACGAGGTCGTCTTCTCCGACAAGCGTCAGGCGAAGAACGGCGTCAAGACAGGCGACATGGGCAAGCGTCTTATCGACTACGGTTTCCACGCCTACACCGTCAGCTTCCCGATGGTCGTGCACGGCGCGATGATGATCGAGCCGACCGAGAGCGAGAGCCGCGAGGAGCTGGACCTGCTCATCGACGCTCTGAAGCAGATCGCGCGGGAGGCTGAGGAGAACCCGAAGCTCGTGCAGACCGCGCCGCACATGACGCGCATCCGTCGTCTGGACGAGACGGCCGCGGCCCGCAAGCCTGTACTGCGCTGGCATGCCCCAGCGGCCAGCACGGCGCTGACAGCCGACAGCGCCGCGAAGGAGTGGTAATCATGGCGCCGGGTCTTCGCCATGTGCGCGATGCCCGGCTGCCTGAGCTGGAGAAGTACGAGTTCATGATGGGCGAGGCGCGAGGGCGTCTCGCCCTTTCTCTTGATATGCTCACCGACGCGCTCATCCTCGTCGGGCAGCACGGCGTCTACTGCAAGAGTGCCCGCAACCCGGCGCAGCCCGCGCTCGATCTGCAGGCCGTACTGGCGGAGTTGAATGGGGCCAAGGAGCTGATCTCAACGGTGATGGAGAAGCTGCGCGAGGAGCGCGAACGACGCGAGTCCTCGCGCGAGCCGTCTACTGAGCGGTGATCTTCACGAACTCGTCGGTGTTTTCCCACTTCACATGCAGCTCGGTCGAGTTCCCCTTGGTGTTCTCGAAGGTGATGGTCATGTTCTCCTGCGGTGAACTCATCGCCTTACCCGCCGTCATCGGCGTGCGGCCAAAGTCGCTGCCTTCGGGGTATGGGATGCCCCACTCGCCGGTCTTTTTGCTGACGATGAACGTCCACTGATCCTGCTTGGGCAGCGTAAACAGCGTATAGGTCCCGGCCGGAACCTCGAGCGTGCCAATCTTCAGGTTGACCGGCGTCGTCAGCGTGGTCGCGGGGTTCGCGCCGGTGCGCCAGACCTCGCCATAGGGAACGAGGCCGCCCATGATCTTGCGGCCGCGCATGCGTGGGGAGCTGTAGTCGATGGTGATGGACTTGCCGTTGAGCGCAACCTCGGCCTTGGCCGGAGGGCTGGGCATTTTGGAGGGGTCCTGCGCCGCTCCGCCCATCTGCATCTGGGCAAAGGACGAGGCGGCGAGGACCACGGTACAGGCGAATCTGGCGGCTGAGCGAAGCATGGGGAGTCTCCTCTTTTTTGATAGACGCGAGGAGTACCACCACCGGCTCAAGCCAGCGGAAGCCTAGCCCCGCTCTCCTTTGAGAGTACCAGTGCTCTTGCGATTGCCCTTTTCCTGCACGGGCGGCTGTTGCTCCGTACCGGGAAAGGTGGGGCGCGGCAGATTGGCGGCGGTGTACTTCGCCATGTGCAGCTCACCGCTAACGTCCGGCAGTACGGGAGCCTTGCTGACCGGCTGGCGGAAGCGGAAGGCCGAGGTCAGGTCGCCAAAGGCCTGCCTGCGCCACTCGGAGACGTTCGGCTCATGCACGCCGGTAAACTTCTCCAGAAACTGGATCACCGAGGTGTGATCGAACGGCTGGCTGCACACCCATCCGCCGGTCGTCCATGGCGAGACGATGATGCAGGGCACGCGGAAGCCGCCGCCGATCGGAAGCCCGTTGACGAACTCGTGCGGCGTGCCCTCCGGCGGAGACGGCGGCGGCACATGGTCGAAGAGGCCGTCGTTCTCGTCGTAGTTGATGATGAACGCGGTCTTGGCCCACACGTCGGGGTTGGCGGCGATGGCGTCCAGCTTGCTGGCGATGAACTCCGCACCCAGTGCGGGCAGGTGGTCCGGGTGCTCCGACGCCGGACTGGTCGGACAGAGCCACGAAACCGTCGGCAGCTTGTCATGGAGCGCATCGTACTCAAACTGTCCCTCGGAGGAGATCGTCATGCCCCGGGTATAGAGCGGTGAGTCCGGGGCCGCATCCTTGAAGACCTTGAAGTTACGCAGCATGTTGAAGCCCGCGCCGTCCTCCGGCTGATAGACCTTCCAGTCCACCCCGGCCTTCTCCAGCCGCTCGGCGTAGGTCGTCCAGCCGTAGCCCTCCTTTGGGGCCACGTTCCGGATGATCGGTCCGCCGCCAAGGGCATCCGGGTCGATGGTGCCGGTCATCCAGTACATCCGGTTCGGCCACGTCGGCCCCATCACCGAGCAGTGATAGGCGTCGCACAGCGTAAACGCCTCGGCCAGCGCGTACTGGAAGGGAATGTCCTCCCGCTTGTAGTAGCCCATGCAGTACGGGCCGTACTCGCCGTCGGCCTTGCGATGCGCGGGCATCCACTGATCCATGCGGCCGCCGTTCCATGCCTCGTGCTGCACCGCCCAGGCGTGGCTGGTCGAAGGAATCTTCTGCGCGTTGGTGGCGTGCGTGTCCAGATGGAACGGAAGCGTATATCCGCTGGGGTTCACCGCATCCGGCTGATAGAAGACGTTCTTGCCAGTGGAGAGCTTGAGCGCGTTCGGATCGCCGAAGCCGCGCACGCCCGCCAACATGCCGAAGTAGTGGTCGAAGGAGCGATTCTCCTGCATCAGCAGCACGACGTGCTTGATGTCGCGCATCGAGCCGTTCTTCGGCGGTCCCTGCGCCAGCAGGCGGCGCACATTCGTCGGCATCAGGGTGGAAGCAGCGGTCAGCGAAGCAAGCTGGGCCGCTCCCCGCAGCAGACGGCGGCGTGTCATCCCCTTGGGAGTAACACTGGAATCGGGACGTTTTGTATCCATACGTGCGCTAAGCTCCTCTGTAATTGATAAATCATCAGCAATATCCGGGCAGTGCCTTGCACGGAGTCAATTGGGGGATAAGAGATTGGCGAAGAATCGACTTTAAGCGTGAGGCCTGCGAGCGAACGAGGCATCAACACGCGATAAATTTCCAGGTTGCCGCAGGAATGCGCCCCAGCGAATCCGTCGTGCACGGATTCGGGATCGTGCTAACCTTGAACTATGCGCCCGTAGCTCAGCTGGATAGAGCGGCAGCCTCCGAAGCTGTAGGTCAGAAGTTCGAATCTTCTCGGGCGCACCACTTCCGGCATAACCGCAACCCATTGGGGTTTCGGATATGCCCAAGCACGATAAGGCCGTAGTTGGCATACAGCCTGCAGCAAATTCCCCCGAAATCACGCATATTGCTCTTGCCCATGGAAAGGATGCCCTTTCTATTCGGGAGGCTATCGCCACAGGAGCTGATTCCCTGCTGGCGGTCAATGATGCCGCAAAGCTCCTGTGCGTCTCTAAGGCGACGGTCTACAAGTGGATCAATCAGGGCGAACTCTCCGATCTGAGATCAGGAGAGAAGCGTGTCGTTCTGAAGAGCGAGGTATTGAAGCAGCTCCAGGTGGCCTAACGCCATTTGGGGCTTTTCTTTTGCCTGTAAGTCCGGAGAAGCCATGAGAGAGAACGCCAACAATTCGGAGGAGTTGCGATGAGCATCCAGCCATATCCCGTGGTAGAGGTTATGCCGCTGCTCCTTGGCCGTGAGCGTATCCGGCTGTGGGTTGCTCATTTCGGAGTCAACCGCCTAGCGCGATCTCTGGCCGTCGATCGCCGGATGATCCACAGGTGGACGACGACCAGCAATCCCATCGCGCCGAACATCAATTCGATCCGGAAGTTGATTGCGCTCTCTACTCTCGAGCCGCTCGAGGATGGACCCCTCAGCTATGACGACTTCTTTGGTGAGGTGACGATCCTCAAGCAGCGCACGGAAAGCTCTCAGGTCGACATCGTGCGGCCCTCCACTGTGCCGCGCACGCCGTTGATCCGGAGGCATCAATGATGCCACTTCCGGCAATGGATCTATTCGCCGGTGAGCTTGCCCGCGATGCAGGACTCGTGCAGGCGGCCGCATCGCGCAATGAACTCGTGAACAAGATCCGCGAGTACCTGATGGTCCTCGCTCGCAACCGACCGAACCGCATCGCCACGGCCGACGACTACGAATCCTTTCTCCGCTCGCTCGGTATGAGCAATAAGGACCTCGGCAATGCCGCCGGCGTGATCTTCAAAACCCCGGAGTGGGAGTTCACCGGCGTGTGGACCCCTAGCAAGCGCAAAACAAACAACGCCCGAGCCATACGGGTGTGGAGGCTGAAATGAAGCACATCGACTATCCGGTTTCTACAGGCAAGAACATCTCCGAGCTGCGCGCCAAGTTCTTCCGCGATCTCCCAGACCGTATTGATGCTGGTGTCGATACCTTCGAGCGCTACATGAGCGAGAAGCAAGCGCGCCAGATCAAACATCAGCTCAACTTCACCGGTGCCGTCATTCTGCTTCTCTACGCGCTGACGATGCTGGTGTACATCCTGTGAAGTTTCCGAAGCCGGGCAAGCGCAAAAAGCCTGGCGTCGTCATCCGCGGCGAACGGGAGATATGCCGGACGCCATACCAATGGCAGAAGAGGCGCGAAGAGGTCTTTGAACGCGAGCACGGCCTTTGTCAGCGATGTAAACGATTCGCGCCGCTCCATAACGAGATTGATCCCGATACGGGAGAAATACGAAAGAGAGCTGGAGAGGTCCACCACAAGCGCAAGCGAAAGATGGGCGGCGGCTTCAGGGATGACAGATTAGAAAACCTCCGCTGGGACTGCTGGGAATGTCACGGCGAAGAGCACCAGGCAAAGAAAGTCGTACCGAGAAAAGAGAGGAGCACAGATGGAGAAGGGCAACCTGCATGATGGACTCCCGCAGACACTGAGCATCGACACGATGGCAAATGGTGCCGTCTACGAAATGCTTGACGAGGCGATGAAGCGGCTGGCCGCAAACATTGCTGATCCGAACACCAAGGCAGAGCAGATCAGATTCACCAGTTGAAACTGCGGGGTAAACAGGTGATTGTTTGCCTTCCTTTTCCATACTACGAACAGTCGATTCCGATTCTAGGGGTTCATAACGCCATATTTTCGCGGTTCGGCCTGAGCGAGATGGCCATCGAAAACACGCCTCCAGAATTCAGAGAGGCCGTTCGTGCCATTGCAGAAAAGGAAGAAGTGGCTGTTTTTGATCCTCGCAAGAGTCTTTGTCCGTCCAGTAAGTGCATAACGGAGATCAATGGAGTTTCCCTCTACCGGGACAACAACCACATTGTGGCAAGTCAGATTGGAATCCTCGATGAGAATCTGAAAGAGGTTCTGACGGCCCAGCCCGGGGCCAGGTAGTGTCCACATCCTTTCGCCCCTTCGATTTTCCGGGTACTCCGGAAGCTTGTTGATTGGCGTCTTACGATAAGCGCTCATGGGTCTATCCCAAGCCGCTTAGGCAATCAACCTACTCCCCGATAGGATGCCTACCTGGATCGTTCGGCAGCGGCTCCAAATCAGATCGGATCGGGCAGGCACACCACTCCCGCTTCACTAAGCGTTTCACCTTAAGAACAGCTACAGGCGTTCCAGAGGAACGCCTGTAGGCTCGGCCGCTATCCTCCATTCGTTAATGGACAGCCGTCTTCTGGAGCTTCTTCCAAAGATCCTTCTCCTGCGGATACCAGAAGGTCTGGTGGCAGTTCTCGCAGGCCTGATCGATGACATCTCCTGCATTGAACAGGCCATCCACATCATGGGCACGGGTTGCCGCCAGCGCCACCTTTGCGGCCTCCTCCAACCGGACGGCAGCAGCACGAAAACCGGCCGGATCGGCCTTGACATCCGCACTGACCTGAGCGGCGTTCCGTGCGCCAGGCACGTCGGAATCAGCTATTTTGTTTTCAGGGCTGGCAGTCACGGGCAGGCCCGGGGTTTGCAGACGTTGCGCACCTGCCACCAGCGACTCAGCCTCCCTGGTTAGCTTTTGCCAGTCTGCAGCGGTGTGCGGCCTGTGTTCCTGTCTGCCTTTTACTGTAATCTCCGTTGAAATAGAGTCCCACAGCGCATCCGCCGAAGGATCGACCAGGATCAGCATCGTCTCCTGCACGCTGGATGGGGAAGGAGCCTGCGCCTTGGCATGCTTCGCAGACCGGGCCGTCTGTACACCGGCACCAAGCGCCAGTGTCGTGCCAGAGAGTGCAAGGGCAAAGAAAACATAACGGAAGTGCGGCGACCTATGTGTCATCAACGTTGCTCCAATCGCCTCGGAACGGACCAGATCGATCCATCTGGTTTCGGCCGAGCGCAGACTTCAAAGTTTTTGGGGAAGAAGAACAAGCACGAGGCGTGTCAGGATTACTGACAGGAGCAACAATGCTGTGCAGGCGTCTTCATGGAACGAATCTAGCACACACCAGAAGGTGTCGATAGGCTATCTATCGGCCATTTAACGCTCGGATCGCATGCGCTCAGCATAACGATCCCGTGCTCATCTGCTCTCCAGAATCTCGCGTCCGTTTTTCGGCTGGATCGGTCGCGCGTCGCTCGGGTAGAGCCTGGCGAAGATCGCCAGCTGCTCCGCCGAGAGCGTCACGGGAGTCTTCAGCACATACCACGTCACGCCCTCGGAGCAGGGCGGCGTGGTCAGCGATCCCGCAAAGGTGTAGTAGCCGAGGTCCGCAGGCAGCAGCCTCTCCAGATCGACGGTCACTCCCGCAACGTCGTCCTCCCTGCCCTTCTCCGCGGGCAGATGTTTCCAGAGCGTCTCAAGCAGCGCATTCGGCTGACCTACCGTGAAGAGAACTGCCACGACTGCCGTATGGCCGCTCGCATCCGTATGAACTAGGTGGGCCACCATGTCATAGCGATGCCCGTTCACGTGCTCCTCGCTCGGATGGTGAAAGTGAAACTGCTTCAGCGTGTAGGTCGCGCCGCCGACGGTCAGCGTGTTCCCCGGAGCGTAGTTCACCTGCACCGTATGCCCGTTGTCGATAATGTCCAGCGGAGCCGGATGATAGTCGAACCGGAGCGGCGGCAGATCCTCAACCTTTGTCCCCTGAATATTGATCGGCGACTGCGCATGCCCCAGCGAGCACTCCGAGTAAGCCGGGGCGATGTGTCCCCAGTCTCTCGGCCCCTCCTTGCCCGCATAGCTCCAGTGAGGCGGAGCCTGCTGCGCTCCGGCAAACGCGGAGAACACTACCAGCGACGGAATCGCAATGCGAAGGAAGAACCTGCCTGACCGATTGTCCATTTTCATCTTGTTATAACAATTGGATCGTTCGGCGTACAGGAAACTCTTTCAGCCAACAGAGAGAGAGGCGGCCCGAATGGGCCGCCTCTCTCGTTATGTACTGCTGGAGGTTTAGAAGAACAGCTTGGCAGTGAACTGCATCTGGCGCGAGCCGTACAGGTTGCTGCTGCTGGTGCTCGATGCAGCGCCGAAGGCCGAGAGGCCCGTACCTGTAGAGGGCACAAAGCATCCACGCTGTACAGAACCCGACGGAGGCGCGACCGTGGCGCACTTGTATGCTCCCGCGCTTGAGCCCGGAGTCAGATAGGTGGTGTAGGTGCTGTTCACGCCCGTGACGATGGTGTGATTCAGCAGGTTGAAGGCATCCGCCGAGAACTGCAGGTAGATGGTGTCGTGGATCGGCACTTTGCGCGAAACCCGCATGTCGAAGTTGTTGAAGCCGGGCATGTAGATGCTGTTGCGCCCGATCTGCGGAGGGCGTCCGTTGGTCGCGCTGCCCGAACCCGAGCTGATCGCGCCGCCGTAGATGCCGCCGCCGTTCGCATAGCTCGTTGGGCTCGCGTTGCCCGAGTAGATCGTGTTGGCGACACCCATGAAGATAGGCTGTCCACCGGAAGCAATCTCGCTGCCGGAGAACTGGAAGTCGTCGAGGATGTTCTTGACCCACTTGTTGCCGGTCATGATCTGCGGCTGGTAGACGAAGCTCAGCGTCATGCGGTTGCGGACGTCCGTATCCGACGGTCCGTTATCCGCCTTGATGTTGTTCGGATCGGAGGGGACATCGCCGCCGTAGAAGGTGCCGTTGGCGCCGCCGACCTGGCCCGTATCCGTAGCCCTGGCCCAGGTGTAGTTCATCAGCAGCTCAAGACCATTGGAGAACGGCCGGCGGACAGTTGCCGACAGCGCGTTATACCAGGTGTTCGCTACGCTGAAGCCCGTGTTGAAGCTCGACAGAGCGGTGTTGCGACGGTCGCTCGGCAGATACACCGGCACCGTGATCAGGTTGGTGACGTTGTTATTGGCGTCCTGCACCGAGTAGGTGCCGATGCCGTGCGGCGTCTGGCCTACGAGGTTCGCGTCGATAAAGACGGGGAGCCGCATGCCGCGCGTTCCCATGTAGCCCACCTGCAGGCTGATCTTGCCCGGAAGCTGCTGCTCGACGCTGAGGTTCATCTCATGCGCCAGCGGCGGAACGAAGTTTGGGTCGAGGCCGTGGAAGCTGTACGCTGGCTTCGCCGAGGGGCCGTTGACGATCGGAGCCGTGCCACCCGTCGGATAGAGCGCAGACGAGAGCGCCGGACCCGCCGGCAGAGCCGGAACATTCGGATACTGCAACAGGCTGCCCGTGTTGGACGAATCCGAACAAGCCGCCTTGCATCCGTTGTAGTTGTAGTTGATCTGCACGACGCCGTTCTCTACGCGCATGGCGTAGTACGTGCTGCCCTGATTCAGAGCGGAGAAGAGTCCGTAGCCGCCGCGCACTACCGTGCCCGGATGCGGAGCCCAGCTAAAGGCCACGCGAGGCTGAACACGATCGGTCACGTTCTTGATGGAGGAGGTGTACTCCGCCGAGATCGGATCGAAGAGGTGATTGACCAGACCCGGATTCGGCGTCAACTGGATGTCATAGCGGAGGCCCACCGTCAGGGTGAGGTTCGGCAGAACCTTCCAGGAGTCCTCGGCGAAGCCGTCGAACATCTTCATCCAGAAGTCGTCCTTACCCTGCGTTCCGGGGGCCGTGTTCACCTGGTCGATTGTCTGGACGAAGCTGTTGTAGTGATAACCCGCGAACGGAGCGGTATCTCCGGGCTGGCCGGCGAAGGAGTCCGCTGCCCAGTCCTGGAAGTTGATGACGTTGGTCGAGTCGCCGTAGCTGTACAGACCGCCGCCCTGGTAGAGGTTGATCATCACCTCGTGGACGATGTTGACATCGCCGCCGAACTTCAGCGTGTGATGGCCCATCGTCGTCGAGAAGACGTCCGTGAACTGGATGCGATGCTCATCCGGCTCAGCCGCGCGCGGTAGAGCGTTGGGCATGCCGTAGGTCAGGGCGCCCATGCCCACTGACGGACCCGAGGCATACGCTCCGGCAGTCTCCAGATCGCGGCCCCACTGGGCGTGAATCTGGTTGACCGAGGCCTTGCCGATCTGCGTGGTCAGGCCGCCCACCAGGAAGCGCTCGTGGTAGTAGGTCGGGCCGTTGGTCGAGGGCGAGCTGTTGGTGAAGGTCGCCGCGGAGTTGTAGCCGTAGCTGGACTGGAAGTTGACGAAGTTGAAGTCGACGAATACATCGTTCCGGTTGTTGATGTGGTAGTCCAGACGCGGGAAGAAGAGATCCTGCTTCGCAAACCGTGAGGGAGCGGCAGTTCCGTTGTCCATCAGGAACTGAATCGCGGCGTTGCACTGTGCGGTCGTCAGGTAATACTGCGTCGGCGCCGTCGTGCTGGTTCCGTTATTCGGGCACTGGTTCGGAGTAATCAGGTTAGCGTTGGCCGACGTCCCATTGTGCGCCAGTCCATCGTAGGTGCCGGACGGCGTCAGGGAGATCGTGTTCGAGTTCGTGTAGAGCGCTTTGCCCACGCGGCGGAAGCCGTCATAGGTGAAGAAGAAGAAGAGACGGTCCTTGATGATCGGTCCGCCCACCGAGCCGCCAAACTGCTGCTGCTGGTGCGTCGGCTGGGTCAGCAGGAAGGCCGCGATCGCCTTGTTCGGCTGGTTGTAGAGCGCATTGAACTTCGTCAGCGGATCGAGCGCATTGAGCGTCGGGTAGCGCAGGTAGTAGAACAGGTCGCCGTGGAACTGGTTGGTGCCGCTCTTGGTGATCGCGTTGACCTGACCGCCAGCCGCCTGTCCGAATTCGACGGAGTAGTTCGAAGCATCGGCCTGGAACTCCTTGATCGAGTCGACCGAGTACACGTACGGCGCGCCCGAGGCGCGTCCGCGGGCCTCGGAGAAGAGCATCTGGTTGTTGTTCGAGCCGTCGACGTAGTTCTGGTTGTACAGGCCCGAGATGCCGTGGAAGCTGACCAGGCCCGAGCCACCGTCCTGCGTCACGTTCGGCGTCAGCAGCACGAAGCTGCTCCAGTTACGCGTGTTCACGGGCAGGTTGGAGATGAGTTGCTGATCGACGGTCTGCGAAACCTCGGTCTTGCTCACATCCAGCAGCGGAGCCTCGCTGGTCACGGTAACGTCGCTGTTGACGGACGCAGCGGGCAGCGCGGCGTCGACGGTCAGCACCTGGCCGACGGTCAGCACAAGGTTCTTGCGGTCGACCTTGCCGAAGGAGCCTCCGCCGAGGATGACCTCGTAGCGGCCGGGCTGCAGAAAGCTCGCGGTATAGAAACCGCTGTTGTCGGTGGTCAGCGTGCGGGAGATGCCCGTGTCGGTATTGAGCACGACGACCGCGGCATTCGGCACGACTGCGCCGGTGGTGTCGGTCACAGCGCCGGTGATGTTACCGACGCCAGAGGTCTGCGCGGAGAGAGGAAGCGCGGCAGCGAACATCAGGGCAGAGGTACAGAGAAAACCCGAGAGTCGTTTTGCCAAAGAAACTGAATCCATAAGAAGAAAGCTCCTGAATAAGAACGGCTGCACAGCGTACGGCAGCGCGATAACGATGTCCTTGCCCGCCTGGAGATTTTTAGAGTGCGCAGTGCAGCCGCGCAGCTACTGCCAGGCAGAGCCCAGAGGTTGCTTTATGCCTCTACGCTCAGTCAGCCCGAAGGGGAAGTCAAGCAACAATTTGACAACGATATGGCCGTTTTTTCGCGGATTAACGCAAAAACTACAGATTCTGGAAGAAAAGTACGACTTCCCAGAAGCCGCTTTCGAAAATGCAGGAAAACAGGCGTTCGTGCTGTTAAAACATCAATTGTTACAAAATTGTTAATTTTTTCTGGTTCGTTCGCATACGAGGGATTAATTCAGCCTGTCGGGGATCACCGCGTACTGGATCAGCAGCTCGAAGGGGACGATCCTGAGCGTATCTTCGTGCGTTGCCTCGAGCACGATGGGGCACCCTGCCCCGGCCTGCTGCACCTGCAGCCAGCGCGCCGCGCAGACGCACCAGCGGTCGCCCGGCTTGAGTCCGGCAAAGTAGGGCTGCGGGGTCGAGAGGTCGTTGCCGAGCGCCTTCGAGACTCGCAGGAAGGGCTCATCCACGATGCAGCAGATGGTATGCACGCCGAGGTCGTCAGGGCCGGTTTCGCAGCAGCCGGTGCGATAGTAGCCGGTCATCGGCGTGCAGCCGCAGGTCGCAAGCGGCTGGCCAAGGACGTTCCTCTGCTGCGATGGACGAACTGCCTCTTCCGCTTCCTGCATGATTCTTTGCTCCCTCAAACGATCGACGTCGAGGTCGATCATACCGTGAGCAGATGTATCCCGGCAGCCCGCAGACAAAAGCGCCCCGCCGCGGTTGCAGCG
Organism: Granulicella sp.; assembly: GCA_036398595.1. Taxonomy (GTDB): domain Bacteria; phylum Acidobacteriota; class Terriglobia; order Terriglobales; family Acidobacteriaceae; genus Edaphobacter. The sequence continues at coordinate 63,204 of DASWOV010000060.1, read as the reverse complement.
AGGCGCTCTGAAGAAGAGGAGCAAACTACTTCGCAGCCATGGCGATCTGCTGCTGATACTCCTCGTACGGTCCCTTGTGGTCGGTGATGTGGAAGTTGTCGGGGCCGCCCTCGAAGTGCCAGATGCGCGTGCCCGCCTCCTCGATCATGTCCTGATCGTGCGTGACGAGGAAGACCGTTCCCTCGTACTTCTGAATCGCCTGGTTGAGCGCGTTGATGCTCTCGAGGTCGAGATGGTTCGTCGGCTCGTCGAGCACGAGGATGTTCGGCTTCTGCAGCATGATCTTGCAGAAGAGCAGCCGCGCCGCCTCGCCGCCGGAGAGCGCCTCGGTCTTCTTGTTGCCCTCTTCGCCGCGGAAGAGCATCTGCCCGAGCAGGCCGCGGATGTCCTCCTTGCTGGCCTGCGGGTCGAAGCTGTGCAGCCACTCGGCTGCGGTCGTTCCCTTGGGGATCGAGCCGGTGTGGTCCTGCGCGAAGTAGCCGATCTGCGCCTCGTGGCCCCACTTCACGGTGCCCGAGTCGATGCTGACGTCAGTCTCTTCGACGCCGGGGCCGTTGGCCAGCAGAGCCTTCAGCAGCGTGGTCTTCCCTTGCCCGTTGCGGCCAATCAGGACGATCTTCTCGCCACGCATGACGGAGGCGGTGAAGTCCTTGATGACGTGCTCGATCTTGCCGTCGGGCTGCGTGTAGCTCTTGTTCACCTTCTCGAACTCGAGCACATGCTTGCCGGAGGGCCGCTCCATCTTGAAGGCGATGTACGGGCGCTGGATGTTCGAGCGCGCCAGCTCGGTGGTCGCCAGCCGCTCGACCTCCTTCTTGCGCGAGTTCACCTGGCTGGACCGCGTACCCGCGGAGAAGCGGGCGATGAAGTCGTTCAACTGGGCGATCTTCTTCTCGCGCTGCTCGTTCTGCGACTCGATGCGGGAGCGGACCTGCGTCTTCTGCAGCACCATGTCGTCGTAGCCGCCGTTGTAGGTAATGATCGTCTCGTAGTCGATGTCGGCGATGTGCGTGCAGACCGAGTTGAGGAAGTGCCGGTCGTGCGAGATGGTGATGACTGTGCCGTTGTAGCGGATGAGGAAGTCCTGCAGCCAGTGGATGGACTCGAGATCGAGATAGTTCGTAGGCTCGTCCAGCAGCAGGGCTTCAGGATTACCAAACAAGGCCTGGGCAAGGAGAACGCGGACCTTCTGGCCGCCCTGCAGCTCGCTCATCTTGCGCTCGTGCACCTCGTTGGGGATGTCGAGCCCCTGCAGCAGCACGGCGGCGTTGGCCTCGGCCTCGTAGCCGTCCTCGTCGCCGACGATGCCCTCAAGCTCGCCCAGACGCGCGCCGTCCTCATCGGTTAGCTCGGCCTTGTTGTAGAGGATCTCGCGCTCCTCGAGCGCCGCCCAGAGCCCCTTGTTGCCCATGATGACCGTATCGATCACGCGGTAGGCATCGAACTCGTACTGGTTCTGCTTGAGCACGCCGATCTTCTTCGGCCGGACAACGACGCCCTTCTGCGGGTCGATCTCGCCGGTCAGGCACTTCATAAATGTGGACTTACCCGCGCCATTGGGGCCGGTCAGGCCGTAGCGGCGTCCGGAGGTAAAGGTGACCGAAACATCCTCGAAGAGGAGCTTCGATCCGAAACGCATTGTGACATTGGAGACGGCGATCATGTGTCTCTCCATTTTACAGGCTGGATGTGCCGTGCCGGGAACATCTGCGTGTGCGAGAAAACGGCCCCGCAACCGTGGCTGACGCGGCTATTTTGCCACAGCTTCGGTCGCCGGGTCGGAGGAGAGTGCCGAACGGGTGATCTGAGTGCCGATCTGCCGCTGCAGCCACATGCGCACGTCATCCGTACGGAACTCCGTCAGGTACGCCACCCCATACGCATACGCGAGCGTCATGACAAACAGCCCGAAGACCACGGGAGCGTTGCTCCAGCCCGGAACCCAGCGCGTATCCCCTGCCAGCAGGCTGAACAGGAACAGGAGCAGCGGCGTGTGGACGAGGTATAGCGTAAAGGAGAAACGGGCAGACGCACGCGCACACCGAACTCCCCAGGCCTCGGGCTTATAGCCCTCCTGATTGGAGAGCAGAAGCCAGAGATAGGCCGTGGTGATCACCCCTAACACGTAGTCGTTGAACATGCCGGAGATCAACGTCACGCGGCTCAGGGCAAAGAAAGACAGGAGAAAGACGACGGTTGCCAACAGGCGCACGAGCCCGGCCCTCTCCTGCGAGAGCCGCGGAGGCGCCAGCCTGTACAGCAGAACGCCGAAGAGCCAGATCGGGAAGGCCTCAAGAATCCCTCCGCGCACCAGCCAGGCCGCCGCGGCCAGCAACACCGCATAGAGCGCCCGACGCAGCAGAGGCGTGCCCGGCCTGAGCAGAAGCACCAGCAGAGGGAACAGAATGTAATACCAGAACTCGTTCGCAAGGCTCCAGAGAGCCCCATCTGTTCCAAAGATCGGCGTAAGAATCCCCTGCACGAAGAAGAGATTGCCCAGAAAGACGCCGAGCCCATGAGGGGGAGCCAGCAATCATGTGATTCGACGCCTGCCCGGAGTACAGCAGCGGAGCATGCCCTAAGTACGCTCCCAGCCTATCCCAGAGCAGGCAGAGCAGAAGCGCCGGAAGCAGGACGATCCACAGGCGCAGGAATCTCCGCAGGAGGTAATCCCCCCAGGACCACTGATCGCGGGAAACAGACCGCAGGACTGTGCCGCCGATGAAGTAACCGCTGAGAACGAAGAAGAGCACCACCGCCTGATGCCCCGTCCGGGTAAGGATGTACGGCAGCAGCGCCCAAGTCCGCGGCGCGGGAATCTGGGAGTAGTCCACGTAGCAGATGTTCCGCAGATGCTCGAGCAGAACGACCAGGGCCGCCCCTGCGCGCAGCAGGTCGAAGTCCACCGAAGCCCGTGTCTCGGCAAAACGAGCTAAACCAACAGACACCGGAGTGGATTTCACAGCTCGCTTCTCCACGACACGAACAGGCTCTCCGGACAGGTGGCCGGAGTCGAACGAGGTGATCCGATTTTAGAACAGCGCCTCTAGCCTCCGTCAGCCGGAGAAAGACAACAAAGGGACGGCGTCATGACGCCGTCCCTTTGAGTATGCCCATTGATGAATGCAGAGCTATCGGCCGCGGCGCGCTCCGCCGGTGCGGCCGCCGCTGCGACGCCGGTTGCCGGAAGGAGCCGACACCCCGTTGCCATGCCCGCTGTGACCGCGATGGCCGCCGTGATTGGCTTTGCCATTGCCGGAGGGCCGGGAGCCGGCCTCCTGCTCACCGCCGCGCCATGAGCGCGACTCGAGCGCCAGCAGCGCATCCAGTCCCGAGGAGCCCTTCTGCACGACGGTATTCACATCCACCGGCTGATTGCGCTCTTCCTTCTCGAGGTTCTTGTCGGCCTCGCGCCACTCGAACTTGATCTTCAGCTCGCGCTCGAGTTTACGGGCGTCGCCGCGCTCCTGCGGCATCACGAAGGTCGTCGCCACGCCCTTCTTGCCCGCGCGGCCCGTGCGGCCGATGCGGTGCACGAAGTCGTCGGAGGCGTTCGGCAGGTCGTAGTTGACCACGTGCGCGATGTCGCTGACATCGATGCCGCGGGCGGCCACGTCGGTCGCCACCAGCACGCGGTGCTTGCCGGTGGAAAAGCCCTTGAGCGCCGCCGTGCGCTGCGACTGCGAGCGGTCGCCATGAATGACGCCCGCATTATGGCCGAGTTTCTCCAGCTTGCGCGAGATGCGGTCCGCGCCGTGCTTGGTGCGCGAGAAGACGAGGAAGGTTCCCTCCTCCTCGGTGAGCATCTGGTGGAGCTGGGACAGCTTCTGGTCCTGCATGACGGTATAGACGCGCAGCTCCACGCGGTCTGAGGGCTTCGAGGTGGTACCGATCTCGATGCGGACCGGGTTGCGCACATAGTCGCGCACGATCTCGCCGATGTTGGCGTCCAGCGTGGCCGAGTAGCACATCGTCTGCCGCGTGCGCGGAACAGCCGAGACAATGCGGCGGATAGCGGGCAGGAAGCCCATGTCGAGCATGCGGTCCACCTCGTCGAGCACGAACATCTCGACGCGGCTCAGGTCGATCTCACGGCGACGGAGGAAGTCCTCCAGACGGCCCGGCGTGGCCACGACGAGGCGCGGTCCGCGATCGAGCTGATCGAGCTGCGTGTTCTCTGAGAGGCCGCCGCAGACGAGCACCGCATCGCTGCGGTTGCCGGGGCAGATCTTGGCGTAGTTCTCGAGAACCTGCATCGCCAGCTCGCGGGTAGGCAGCAGGATGAGCGAGCGGATCGGCCCGCGCTTGCCGCGGGTGCTGGGCTGGGAGCTGGCTTCCATGCGCTCGATCATGGGCACGAGGAAGCTGAGCGTCTTGCCGGTGCCCGTGGAGGCCGTGGCAAGGATGTCGGCGCCATCCAGCGCGGGCGGAATGGCCTTGGCCTGCACCGGGGTCGGCGTCTTAAAACCCGCCGCAGCGAGGCGGCTCTTGAGGGAATCGGAGATGGGGAGGCTGTTGAAGGTAATGTCGCTGACGAGAGCGAGCCCGGCGGGCGCCTGGGCAGTCTGCTGCTGTTCGAGTGTTGCTGAGGTCAAAGTAATAATTCCTTATCGGTGTTCATCGTTCATCAAGCGCGCGTCTCAGGACGCAGGGGCGCAGCGATGCCATCGGCATCATGGATTCTTTCGGTCAGCATTGCTGTCGGCATTTGCGAAGCGCTGCTGCTGCACGGCGAAAACCGTCCGTTGACGGCTCTCCAGCCAGAGCAACCAGCGCGGTCTTTCATTGAGCGAAGACCTGCGGTGGTAAGGGCGAGTCGCAGTCTCTGGCCAGTTTCAAATCCATTCGAGAAACCTTGCCTGCGATGCCTGTGACCAGACTTTTCCAATCACATCCCCACTCTACCACAGCTTGCAAGAGGAGGAAAGCCTTTTCCTGTCCGGGTAGTGTCCTAATTTCAGGACACTCCGGTTGGCTGCGTTCCGGAATTGGGAGTGTGCTGGTTTGGGTTTTAGGACTAGCGCTATGTTTCCACCCGATAAATTGCTGGGCCTCCCATCATGAGATTGGTAATCATATTCTCATCAACATCCGCCTCGTAACAGAAGCGCGTTTCTCTGAGGGTAGAAGACACTCCATCCCCGTAACATATTCTCCCGAATACCCACAAAGCACTTTTTTTGTCTCGAATTGCGGAGCAAAGCTCAATATCGCTCAAGTCCGCCATGAGTTCATACCCTTTACCCTCTGGAATGGGATCAATGAATTCATTAGGAGCAGTCCATTCAACAAAGTCGGCATTCGTTTCGGGCTTGGAGAAATATGGGGGAGTAGACGGCAATTCTTGACCATACGGGAGAACGAAACTATACCCAGCGGCCAAAGTGATTTTGGCTATCGCCTTTCCCGTGTTTTTCCCTCTAACGAGAAAAGATCGCCCCCGATCAGCGATATCCATAGTGATCTTAGCTCGTTCGGCATTCACGAAAAAGTTCAAGCTGTCAGTAGCGTTTTTAGAGGCTTGTTCGGCAACCGTAGTTTGCCGCTCCATCAGATCAGCTTGCCTACTCATGTGATTAGTCTGAGTTTTCATCCATCCGGCTTGGGTATGAACGTCCTCGCGGGTCTGATTCATCAAGATGCCCTGCCAAATCATGCTCCCAACTTGGAGCAATCCCACGAATACCAGTCCGCCTGTCAGCAAGACGATTCGGTTCTGTATCTGGAGATTCTTTCGGCCCTGCTGGCAGGACTCATCGCAACTTGGGGCGGTTGGTTGTGGGGTGGCGGTAATCGTGGGTGGGGAAGTTTGGTTATTGCCCTGAGTCTTTGGCTGTTTCTGTCCTTTACTACCGCTGTCACGTTTGGCGATCCGCTGTTTTGGCGCGTAGGGATGAGGTTGCTGATTGGAAATAACCCCTACCAATACGAACGCGTTAAAGGCAATGACGAGTATCGCCAAAGATTTCAGCATGATGGCGAAAATGTATCACAAAAATTGGTGGACAGCGAAAGTGCCCAGTGGGAGGATTGGGCATGGACTTCTCGCTCCTCACAAACATTACCCAATGGGCAATATGGGCCTTCGGTGGACTGGCGATTATGGTGAGTTTTGTTAAGAAGCCGCCCCCTCATCTAGCCTTTTTTGAAAAGCCTCTTGTTCTCAGATTAATCATCGTCTTGGGAATAATCTTTAGTGGCTTGAATGCCTATCTATCTCGATCACCTAAGTACGTATTTATTCCACTGGATCAACTGGAATTAGTTGAGGGCAAAACGTTCGTAAATGAAACTGTCGAAGTAGACGGAAAGTTCTTCGATCATTGCACTTTTACAAATGCGCGTTTTGTGGTCTTAGGCAAACACAATTCGAAAATCTCCCAAAGTAGTTTCTTTGGAACGCTGGCGATTCATACTGACAGTTCGGAAGCCTCCGCGTATGCAGCTTCACTCGCTGGATTCGGGGCTATTGCGCAAAAAGATGGGCGGGTTTCATGGAATGAAGAGAAAGACGGGAAGGGTTTTTCAGTTGTAATAGCGTTTCCTCCCGGAGCCACTTACATGCAAAATGGCGGGCCCCGTTGACATCTTGGTATTTTTGTAATACATTAATTACAGCGAGGCTTTATGGCGAACGTACTCAACACGGATAAGCAAATCGCCATTATCGGAGCATTGGCCGAAGGCAACAGCATCCGCAGCATCGAGCGCATGACGAGTGTTCACCGCGACACGATCATGCGTTGGGCGTTCGTGTCGGGCAGGGATGTGCTGCTCTGATGGATGAAAAGATGCGCGATTTGTCTTGTAGTCGTCTGGAGATGGACGAGATTTGGGGATTCATCGGCAAGAAAGATCGTCATGTGCGCGACGGTGACGATCCTCAGTTCGGGAATGTCTGGACGTTCTGCGCCATCGACGCGGAAACCAAGTTGGTTCCGGCTTATAAGGTAGGCCACCGAGATCAGGCGACCGCCAATGCGTTTATTGCGGATGTGGCTGAGCGCATGAAGAACCGAGTTCAAATCTCTACAGACGGCCTGAAAGCCTACGTGGATGCCATCGAGCGGTCATTCGGTTCGGACGTGGATTATGGGCAGATCATCAAGACCTACGGAGTCGAGACATCTATCCAGCCCCAGCGTCGATACAGCGCACCGGAGATTACCTCCATCGAAAAGAAGGTGATCTCGGGACGGCCAGATTTCGATTTGATCTCTACCAGCTATGTCGAGCGGCTGAATGCTACGACTCGGCTGCACATGAAGCGTCTGGCTCGTCTCACCCACGCCTTCAGCAAGAAGAGGGTAAACTTTGAGGCAGCGGTCGGGTTGCACTTTGCCTATTACAACTTCGTGCGGCGGCACAATACTCTGCGCATGACGCCTGCAATGGCCGCTGGCATAACCTCCGGGTTCTGGAGTGTCGGAGATTTATTGGAGGCCGTAGCTTGAGCCATCTAAAGGATTTGCGGAGAGTCATTCGCAAACTGCATGGGGTGAAAGCTACGCATGTACAGAGTGTCCCCGTCAAAGAGGTCTTTCAAGGGAAAACGATATGGGACGGGACAGTGGAGGTATTCGACCTGCACGACCATCCAAAGACCAACCGGGTTTACGCATGGGCGCATGATACGGATACAGGCGGGAAAAGGCATGTAACTGTCCTGCACGTCCCCCCTGCTGTATCCCCGGAAACTGCCGTGCGTGCGGCCATTGTTCAGGAGTATCGAAATGCCCAGACACCCCAAGCCTGAGAAGAGACGTCCCGGACGTCCGAAGCTGTCAGCGGATCAGGCAAAAGGAAAGATCGTCCCCGTCCGATTCAAGGACGAGGATTTGGCCAGAATCGCGCAGGCAGCGGAAAAGAATAATCAGACCGTTTCGGAATGGATTCGGAATACGCTGGCGTCGGCCATCGAAGCATAGGAAGTTACTACATATCCTCAAAGAATTGAGCAAGGCGCATTTCCAATGCTTTAGAGATGCGATCCAATGTCCTTACGCCAATCTCTTTTCGTCCATTCTCTAGTTCCGATAAATGTTCTCTGGCAATTTGGGCGTGATCGGCAAGGATTTGCTGCGTCCAGCCGCGTTTCGTTCGTAAAACACGAATTCTCCGTCCGATTCGCACGCAGATATCCGTTGCCATGCAATCAGGATGGATGTATGCTTTGGCTTACACGTAAGCTAAGGCTTACATTGATCGACTTGCTATGCTTCTGCCTAAATCTGTAGTGATTCGTCGCCCCTCGCGGGAACAGGGGAAAGCCCTAGAGATTCTTGGTCACGCGATTGAATATTTGATGGATTCCTATGTTCTGATGGCCTCTAAGGATGGAGTCCGAGGGGACGCAGAAGCTGCTCAGATCCTTATGCGGCTCAATCGAGCGGTTTTCGAGGAATGTCCCGAGAAGAGTTCGATCAAGCAGGGATGGCGGGAACGCATTAAAGAGTTCCTCGTATAGAGAGCAGGCAAATTAGGACACTACCCCTGTCCGACGAGCATGGACAGGCTCCCGGAGCGAGGACTAGACTTGATGCGCCTTTACGACCGCTAACCTCCACAAGTGCGGGAGACGTACCCATGAACCGGACGAAGCTGGCCCATCTTGCTGTTCTGTTGGCAGCCCTCAGCAGCCTGCCCGCAGCCTCTCCGGCACAACAGGCTCCCGATCCCTACAACGGCAATCGCCCGCAGAGCATCGAGAACGGCGTGCAGGTCCAGACCGTCCACCGCGAGGATCTCGTGGCCATGGAAGACACCATCCCCACCACAGCACCCGCAAAGCCGCAGAGGCCGCGCAGGGTGCTGGTGCTGTGCAAGGCCGCGGGTTTCGTCCACTCATCGATCCCGCTGGCCGCGGCCACGGTGAAGGAGATGGGCGACCGCACCGGCGCGTACTCCACGACGATCACCTACGACGCAGCCGACATCAACACCGCCAACCTCGCGCAGTACGACGCCCTCGTACTCGACAGCACGACGCTGGCCTTTCTCGACGCGCCCAACGACACCTCTACAACCGGGGCCCGTAAACAGGCGCTACTTGCCTTCGTGCGCGGCGGCAAGGGGTTGATCGGCATCCATGCGGCAGTGGACTCGTACCACACCTCACCGGCGCGCGGCTCCAACGACATGCCGCAGGGTACGTGGCCCGAGTTCAACCGAATGATCGGCGGCTTCTTCAAGTTCCACTGGAGCTATCCGCAGCCAATCACAGTGAAGATCGACGACCCGAAGAGCCCGCTGACGGCGATGTTCCACGGGCAGGAGTTCGTCTACCACGATGAAACCTACACCATGGCGCAGGACTCCTTCTCGCGCAACAACGTGCATGTGCTGACCAGCGTGGACTACGCGAAGATGAGCGACGAGGATAAAGCCAAAGAGCATCTGAAGCGCACCGACGGAGACTACGCCCTGAGTTGGATTCGCCGCGAGGGACAGGGCCGCGTCTTCGTCACTGTACTCGGCCATAGCGAGCACATGTACTTCGTCACGCCGATCACCGCGCAGCTTTTGGCGGGCATCCAGTATGCCATCGGCGACCTGAAGGCCGACGACAGCCCGAGCCAGAAATAAGCTTTGAAGCAGTACGAACGGCGTCCTTCCATGTGGCGACGATGCCGCGTAAGCGAGCCTCGTCGCCACATGAAAACGTTTAGAACTTGTACGAAAGAGCAAACGCAGGACGGTTACGCGCCTGCAGATCGATGCCCGGAGCGATACGCCCTGGACCTTGCAGCACGCCTACATCCAGGCTGAGCGGCAGCTTCGGGCTTGGCAAAACACGCACCGCATAGACCATCGCGGTTGGAATCGTTGCACCGGGAAGATCCTTCACGTAGTTCGGTTGTTGCGATACCTCCGCAGCAAAGATCACGCTGCTTTTCGCCGGTCCCTGAAAGACGAACGCCAGCGATCCAAATCCCAGCGCGGCCCAGTCCGGCGCATTGCCTGCAAGACCGAATAACTGCGCGTTGGACCCGCGAACGCCGCCGGTAACAATAATCGGCATTGGCTTCAACTGGGTAATGGTCTTGCTGGCTGCAAGGTAGACATCACCATTCGTTGTGTCCTCCTGCTTCAACGCCCCACCCACGTTGCGCACCTGGCTGCGCACCATGAATCCGGCGGAAACCTGCGGCATCCAGGGCTGCTTCCATGCGTTCTCTTTAATCAGCGCGCCTTTCGCGTGGAAGGTGTTGAAGCCGTCCGTCCAGAGAGGGCTCAGGGCCGCATTGCCGCCAGTGGAATGTGCCGTGCGCGTATATCCAAACTCAACGCGATTGCTGTATCCCGAGGTGATCGATGCCTGTGAAAAGATGCCAATCACCGAACCAGCGTCAAGGTAGTGGTACGACACGGTCGGCAGTGCAAACTTCGTCGGAGAGGTCGCGGCAGTATAGGCAAGCGGCGTAATGAATACTCCGGTTTCACCCTCCCATCCAAGTTGTTGTGCTGAGGAGTGACTCGCACCCGCAAGCGAGATCGCAAAAAAAAGAATGCTGGCCATGTAGCCAGCGAAACGATGAAGTAAACGCATAAACGCTCCGTTGCAAGGGAGCTTGTGCAGTAGCCGACCGGAGCAGTTCCGCAATGAAACTGCGCGTCAGCGACGGGCGCGGCCGAACACGTTCAGAGGTCTTATATACCTGAGAAACACCTCTCAAATAACAAAGAACCTTCTACTGCTGCACAACGAAACTCCGTGAACCAATCATTCGCTTTCTATCTGTAACCTTAGGAGTTGCGAAAGAAGGTAGCTGTGACTGCGGTCACGAAGAGAAAAATAGCGTGCGCTTATCGGCAGTGCGCTCCGTGCGAACCATCGGCGATCACGGAACATCGGCCTAAGCGAAGAGGACCAATCATTATCGTTGTCATGCTGAGTGCGGGGCCGAAGGGCCTGCATCTCGAATCGCCCATACTCTATGGGAGTTCAAAGATGCAGGCCCCTCGACTCGCTACGCTCGCTCAGGATGACAAACTTTCGCTTGATTGAGATATGCCTTAGATGTGACAGCTCGCCATGCCGCGCTTCTCCAGATAGCGCTGATGGTACTCCTCGGCTCTCCAGAAGATACCGGCCGGCTCGACCTTCGTCGCAACGGGCTGGCGGTAGCTGCCCGAGGCGTTCAGCTCCATGATGCGGGCGCGCGCGGCCTCGGCCTGCTGCTCATTGTGCGTGAAGATGACGGTGCGGTACTGCGTGCCGAAGTCCGGTCCCTGACGATTGACTTGCGTAGGATCGTGCGACGAAAAAAAGGCATCAAGCAGCGCTTCATACGACAGGCGCGCAGGATCGAAGGTCACTTCAACCACCTCGGCATGGCCGGTGCGGTCGGTGCAGACCTCCTTGTAGGTCGGATGCTCCAGAGCGCCGCCCTCGTAGCCGACGGCGGTATCGAGCACGCCGGACAGCTCCGCAAAACGGGCCTCAACGCCCCAGAAACATCCTGCTCCAAAGGTTGCTTTTTCCAATGCCACAGAGTTACTCCTTGACTACTCCTCATTGGATGCTCGGCGGCCCTGATCGTCACCAAACTCCAATGAATTGCGGGTGTAATTCTGGGCGCGGGAAACATACTCCGTCAAGCGCCCGAAGTACCCATGGAAGCCCTTGCCAATCGTTGTTCGAGAGTGCTAGTCCAGCCTGCGGCGCGGCCTCACGGCGCGCTTCTTCACCGGGGACTTGAGCTGGGCGAACTCCGGCAGCTTCGCCTTGGGTACGACCTTCCGTCCCTTGGCCGCACGGTCCAGCGCCTGCACCTCACCAGGCGTCAGCTCGCGGTACTCTCCCGGCGGCACGTCGAGCCGCAGAGCGCCGTAGCCAATGCGGCGGATCTTTTCCACATGATGCCCGATCTCCTCGAACATCTTGCGGAGCTGCCGGTTCCGTCCCTCGATCAGCGTGAGCTGAAACCATGGGTTGTCGCCGCCGCGCACCTTATCCACCTGCGCCGGAGCCGTAATGATGCGGTCGCGCCTACCGGAACGTACTTCATTCAGACGCCCGCGGTCGATCATGATGCCCTGCCGCAGCATCTCGAGCTTCTCCTCGGGAGGATTGCCGCTCACCTTCACGAGATAGACCTTCTCGACGCCCGCCGCAGCCTTCGAGAGCGTATTGGCCAGCGCGCCGTCGTTGGTCATCAGCAGCAGACCCTCGCTCAGATAGTCGAGCCGTCCCACCGGGTACAAACGCACCTTGTCGCCGTGCGGCCCATGATGCTTCTCCATGAGCTGCGTCACCGTCGGGCGGCCCTCGGGATCTTCGACCGTGGTCACATAGCCGCGGGGCTTGTTCAGCATGTAGTAGCGGTGCTGTTCCGGGCCCTGCAGCAGCTTGCCGTCCACCCGGATGTGGTCCTTCATGGGGTCGTGCCGCGTGCCCAGAGTCGTGATGACGACTCCGTTCACCTTCACCCGGCCCTCGAGAATCAGTTCCTCGGCCTTGCGGCGGCTGGCGATGCCCGCCTGCGCGAGGATCTTCTGGAGACGATCGCCCTTGGGGGCCTCGTCAGGAATGTGCTGCGGAGATGTCTTCGGGGTCATGCCGTATCCTTCCGACTGCGGAGCTGCTCATCGCGGTCGCTTTCCTGTATGCCCGCTCAAAAACGGGTCACCTTCTAGCTTATTCGCATCATCGGCCATGCGCACGGCCTTTTCGTGGCTTATGCGGACTCCTCCGCCTCCGCTTGGATCTCGGCATCCAGAGCGGGCGAATCGCCCTCGCCTTCCATCTGCTTCTCGTAGTTGGGCGGCAGACCGGAGATGCGGCCGTCGATCACAGGCTCGCGGTTGTCGCCATCCACCTGCGGCTCAACTGCCTCTCTCTCCTCCTCGGACGGAGCGGAGGCCTCTTCGGGCATGGCAATCTCCTCCTGAACCGGCTCAGTCTCGGCCAGCTCACCGGCCATCTTCTCGAACTCCTCGATGCTCGGTAGCTCGTTCAGGTCTTTCAGCCCGAAGCGCAGCAGGAACTCCCGCGTGGTCTTGTACAGGATCGGACGCCCGATCACCTGCTTGCGTCCGGCTGTCGTCACCAGCTTGCGCGCCATCAGCGAGCCGAGCACGCCGCCCGAGTCCACGCCGCGAATCTCCGAAACCTCCGGCGCCGTCACCGGCTGCTTGTACGCGACGACGGCCAGCGTCTCCAGCGCCTGCAGCGAGAGCTTCAGCGGCGGCTTGAGCGACTTAACGAAGCCGCGCACAGCGTCGTGGTACTCCGGCTTGGTCGCCAGACGGTAGCCGCTCGCCACCTCGCGGATCTCGAGCCCGCGATCGCCGTTTGCATAGTCCGCGATGAGCTGGTCGAGCAGCGAACGGAAGTACTCCCGCAGCCGCACCACGCGAGCCTTCTCCTCGCGGGCGGCCTGCCTCTCTGCATCTGCGGAGGTCGTCTCGGCGACTTCGGTCACAGCGGCCTCGAGCGGCTCCGTCCCAGGAGTCTCCGGAGCCGCTGTTTCAGCCTCGGCCTCCGGCGGGCCTTCCAGAACCTCGTTATTCAGCTCCTCTAGGTCCCGCGGCTGGTTGAGAACCTCGTCCCCGCTCTCGAGCGCAAGCGTGCTTTGGGCCGCATCCATGCGATCCAGCTCGGCCTGAGCCTCCTGCCCCAGCAGGCCCATCAGCTGGACCAGCGTGACCGGCTCCTCCGACGCGTAGATAACTGCTTCGATCTTTGCTTTCAGGCTCATATTAATCAGGTGTAAGCATATCAACCCGGACCGGGAAAGGCCGGTGGAAAGCCTGTCGCAAACAGAAAACGGCCCGCCCGAATCGGGGCGGGCCGCTGATAGTACAGGGTTTACTGCGCGATCAGGTTGAAGAGCCAGAACAGCACGCCCGAGAGGACGGCCGCCACCGGCAGGGTGAAGACCCAGGCCAGGGCGATGTCGCGCAGGGTCGACATCTGCAGACCGCTCTTGTTCGCCGCCATCGTGCCGGCGATACCGGAGGAGAGGACGTGCGTCGTACTGACCGGCATGCCATAGTTATCCGCCGCGAGGATGGTCGCCATGGCAACCAGCTCAGCCGAGGCGCCCTGCGCATAGGTCAGGTGCGTCTTGCCGATCTTCTCGCCGACCGTCACCACGATGCGCTTCCAGCCGACCATCGTGCCCAGGCCGAGCGCCAGCGCTACGGCCACCTTCACCCAGGTCGGGATGAAGCGGGTCGATCTGTCGAGGAAGCTGCGGTAGTTGGAGATGATCTTCATATCTCCGTCCGACATCTTGGGGCCGGACTTGGCGAGCAGCCGGAGCGACTCGCTGGTCAGGTACATCTCGTTGCGGACGTTCGCCTGCATATCCGCCGGGACGCCTGCGAGCGAGCCATAGGAGGTGGCCTGGTTGCGGATGTTCGTGACCATCTGCTCGAGTCCGACGATGACGCCCGGCTCGTAGGTCTTGGTGCTGACGAAGTGCTCCAGCTCGGTATTCGCGTCCTGAATGACCGCGCCCGGCTGCGCATAGCTGGCTAGCGCGCCTGTCACCTGAGTGGAAACCGCGGCGAAGGTCTGCACGTCTTTTACTCCGACCGAGTGGTTCAGAGCGTAGGCCGTGGGCACCGTGCCGACCAGGATCAGCATGATGAGGCCCATGCCCTTCTGGCCGTCGTTGGAGCCGTGAGCGAAGCTGACGCCCGTGCAGGTCAACACCAGCAGGGCGCGAATGTAGAACGGCGGCGGATCGGTGCCCTCGGGCGCCGTGTACAGCCTAGGATCGCGGGCGACCGCCTTGAAGAGGAAGAAGACCAGCGCGGCGAGAGCGAAGCCGACCAGTGGCGAAACCAGCAGCGCCTTGAAGACCTTCGTGACCTGCTCCCAGTCCACGCCGGCGGTGCCGCTGTTGCCCTGCATGATCTGGTTGGCGATACCGACGCCGAGGATCGAGCCGATCATCGTGTGCGAGCTGGATGCGGGCAGGCCCTTCCACCACGTCGCCAGGTTCCACAGGATGGCGGCCACCAGCAGAGCGAAGACCATCGAGAAGCCCGAGCCCTTGCTGACCTTCAGGATCAGCTCGACCGGCAGCAGCGTGATGATGGAGAAGGCCACCGCGCCCGAACTCGTCAGCACGCCGATGAAGTTCCACATGCCGGACCAGACCACCGCCACGTGCGGCTCAAGCGAGTGCGTGTAGATGACCGTCGCCACCGCGTTCGCCGTATCGTGGAAGCCGTTGACGAACTCGAAGCCCAGCGCGATCAGCAGCGCCACGCCGAGGAGGATGAACGGGAAGACCGATGCGGAGTGGACGACCGCGAGATCGTTAGAGAGCTGAAGGCCGATATAGATAAGGCCGGCCAGCAGCATGACTCCAAAGAGGATGCCGCCAAGTTTGCCGGGAGAAGATTTCTTGAGCTTCTGATCCAGGAGCGAGGTGCCCTGGGGAGCCATGACTGGAGTCGCCATAATTGTCGCCTAACATAACAAGATGAGTGCGCACCCCCACAATAGGCAGCGAATAAGAAAGGAGTGTTACGGGCGTGTAAAGACTCTTTGCCCGTCTGATTGGCATCTGATGACATGAAAAGTCAGTGATGAGAAACACAACAACGGACACGAAGGTAATCTAAGTGACTTCGTCAGAAGTAGTTACCGGATCTCGCGCGGCTCGAGGCCGACGTCGCTCCGTTGTCCTCCTGAGCGAAGCGCAGCGGAGTTGAAGGAAGCAATGCCTGGTCCACCCTTCACAAAGAGCGCGAAGGATGGGGCGCCCGGAGGGTTTGGGTTGGGAGAAGAAGGCTGCCTGCCTCTGCGAACAAAGGCGTTTGGCTACTGCCAGTCGTCGCGGGCCTGAGCCTGATCGGTGAAGACCTGATCGAAGCTCTCGGTCTTCTTGATGAGGATGTCGCCCTGCAACACCGGCTGATGAAGCAGCACGGCCTGCAGACGCACCAGCTCCAGCATCGCCAGAAACATGCAGATCAGCGCCCGCTCCGTGTGCGTGTTGTGCAGCAGCTTCCGCAGCGAAACCGGCTTGTCCTCCATGACGAGCCGCCGCTTCACGTAGTCGATCATCTGCGCCACCGTGACCGACTCCTCGTTGACGTTCAGCACCGGACGCGAGCGGAGGCGCTCGAGGATCTCGCGGAAGACGCGCACCAGGTCCACCGTATCGGCGGCAATCTCGCGTCCCTCGTCGATGCTGGCGCTCTCCTGCTGCCTCATATATTTGAGGCCCGGATTGCTCCACGTGGCATCTTCGATCTGCTGCTTCTGCAGAAGCATCTGCGCGGCGCTCTTGAAACGCTCGTGCTCGAGCAGGCGCTCGACCAGCTCGCGCCGCGGATCTTCGTTCTCGGCCTCTCCCGTTAACGTGGGGTCGCGCGGCAGCAGCAGCTTGCTCTTGATGTGGATCAGCAGCGAGGCCGTGTAGATAAACTCGCCCGCCGAGTCCACGTCCGTCTGCTTGAGATGCTGCGTGTACTCGAGGAACTGCGCCGTGATCCGCGCCATGGGGATGTCGTAGATGTCGATGTTCTGCTTGCGAATCAGGTCCAGCAGCAGGTCGAAGGGACCGTCATAGACCTGCCCCACCGTCACCGAGAAGGGCGACTGCGAAACCTCTTCCTTCTCCTTCGACGCAGGGGCGCGCTTCGGCTCGGGTGCCGGAGGCACCACCTTCGGTTCGAGCGCAAACGGCGGCTCAGGCGCGGTGGCCTGTTCCGTCGTGGAATCGGGTTCGAGTCTGTCGTCTCTCTCGTCGGCCATCGTCAATCCAGTCCCACCGCTTTGCGTACCTGCGTCATCGTCACCTCGGCGCGGGCGCGAGCGCGCTGTGCGCCATCTTCCAAAATCGCATCGACCTCGGCAGGATGCTCCTCGTAGTACCGCCGCCGCTGCTGTATCGGAGCCAGCACGCCGATGACCGCATCGGCCAACCACCCCTTGCACTCGATGCAGCCGATGCCCGCCGTCGTGCAGCCCTCGCGCACCTTCGCCTGCGTCTGCTCCGTCGAAAACAGCTTGTGCAGATCGAAGACCGGGCACACATCCGGGTTGCCCGGGTCCTCGCGCCGCACACGCGCCGGGTCGGTCACCATCGTTTTGAGCTTCTTGCGAACCTCCGGCTCCGGCTCCGAGAGCATGATCGTGTTGCCGTAGCTCTTGGACATCTTTCGCCCGTCGAGTCCCGGCAATGTGGGCGATGCCGTCAGCATTACCTGCGGCTCGGGCAGCACCTCGGCGCGGCTCCATCCGGTGAGCTTCTTCGTCTGCTGCGCAGCCACCTGCAGCTCTCGCGGGGAGAAGACCTCCTGATGGGGATTGCCGGAGAGCTTGCGCGCCTTCTCCTCGACCGCCGGGAGCTCCCACGGCCTCGCGTCCGGAGCAAGCCGAAACTCACCGGGGAAGAAGTGGTTGAAGCGCCGCGCTACCTCGCGCGTCAGCTCCACGTGCGGCACCTGATCCATGCCCACGGGCACATACTTCGGCTGGTATACCAGGATGTCCGCCGACTGCAGCAGCGGATAGCCAAGAAAACCGAAGGTAGCCAGGTCCTTCTCCTTGAGCTGCTCCTGTTGGTCCTTGTACGTGGGCACGCGCTCCAGCCATGGAAGCGGTGTAATCATGCCCAGCAGATCGTTCAACTCGAAGTGCGCGCACACCTTGCTCTGCACGAAGATCGTGCAGAGCTTCGGGTCCAGCCCGGCGGCCAGAAAGTCCAGGGCCGCCTCGCGGATGTTGCCGTGTACCTTCGAGGTATCCGCGTAGTCGGTCGTCAGCGCGTGGAAGTCGGCGATAAAGAAGTAGCACTCGTACTCGTGCTGGAGCTTCACCCAGTTGTGCAGCGCCCCCATGTAGTTGCCAAGATGCAGGCGGCCGGTGGGGCGCATCCCGCTCAAGACGCGCGGGCGCTCTTCAACTTCGGGTACAGCAGAAAGACTGTTCTGTTGGATCTCACTCACCAGTTCATGATACGTGAGCGAAATGCCTATAGAACCGCCAGCATCTGATTGAAGAGGCCGAGCAGCGGAGCGAACAGGAACATCACGATACGGAAGCCGACCAGCATGAAGGCGATCATCAGGTAGAGGCCGTAGGAGTCAAAGGCGCGGGCGGCATCGTACGGCAGAAAGTAGCGCAGCACCTTGCCTCCGTCGAGCCCCGGCAGCGGGATTACGTTGAAGGCGCAGAGCAGCAGGTTCGTCAGGATGCCGAAGTAGAGAAAGAGCACCACGGGAAAGACGCTCGGCAATCCATCGGTCGGGATGGGCACGCGCAGCGCGAGGTACTCGGCCGACTGCAGCGAGCCCGCAGCGCCCGGCACTACGTGCTTGAGGATCAGCAGCGCAATAAGGCACGCAGCCGCTGCCAGCAGATGCGCCAACGGTCCGATGGCGTAGACGGTCATCTCGTCGCGGCTCGGGTTGCGAAAGTTGTTAGGCGTGATCGGCACCGGCTTGCCCCAGCCGAGCACCAGAGGATTGAAGAAGATGTAGATCGCCGGCCAGATCAGCGTTCCCAGCACGTCGATATGTCGCAGGGGATTCAGCGATAGGCGGCCGAGCATACGCGCCGTCGGATCGCCCAGTCGCGCCGCCATCCATGCCTGCGCGGCATCATGCACAGAGATAGCCAACAGCAGGACGACAAACTCGAAGAGGACAAGAACGACGGTGAGCGGCTGCATGGGGACTCTCAGGATGGTATCAGGCCGCAGAACTCCATTGACCATCCGGAGAATCTATCTCTGGAAACCACCACAGGGCAGCTTAGTAGCTGATGAACTCGTTCAGGCCGCGGCGCAGGCTCATGCCGGTGAGCAGGAAGGTGATCGACAGTACGCCCACAATCACGTTCCAGTAGAAGACCAGATGGCCGCCGGGAGGTCCGTAGGTCAGGTCCTGACCGGACCAGAGCGTCAGCAGCGTGGCGACGATAGCGCACTGGAAGCCGATGACCAGAAAGAGATGGCCACGGCGGCGACGGCGATCGAGCGCCTCCACCTCGTCCGGTGTCAGGTTCCGTTCCTCGATGGGCAGCAGCGTGTTCGCCATAACTCGTCTCCACGTTCTCTGATCATTCTGCCGAGAGAGATCCCGGCACGACTCTATTAAAGCACAGCCCCGAAGCAGACCCGGACTCTACTTGTCCGGCAATCGCACAGTTTCGGGAAAACCCTATAAAAACGCCACCGACTGGATGCCGGTGATCTCGAAGCGCTTGCGGCAGCGCACATTCCTACACCCCACCGGGTCGTCGCGGCGGACCATGTAGCTCTGCGCCTTAGCGAACCGGGCGCGGTCGCGCTCGTCGGCCCCGCGGGGCAACTGCTGCTTCTTGCGCCGGACGATCCATTCGATCTGGTACTCTGCCGCCTGCCCGCAGTGCGGACAGGTCATCGTGTGCGTCCTCGGCTCACTTCGTTCGTCGAAAAAATCACGTTCTTCCATCGGGCCCCTCGCTCCGTTCAGGATACGCTGTACGCGGGCCCTATTGCATACTCAGAAGGGACGCAGCGGCGCCCGGAAAGGCGGAAAGACGGTATGAGCCGACCGAAGAAGCCCACCTTCTCCGCTACCAAGGCCGTCAAGGCCAACGCCCGAGAGCGCCTGGGCTCGCCGCCGCCGGGGCACGTGCTGCCCGATCCCAAGCAGAAGCAAGCCGTCAAACCCAAGCACAAAAAGACTCTCGCCGACCTGCTCGGCGACACAGGAGAAGAACGATGAAGACGACCTCCCCCGCCGCTGTTCTCTTCGCCTTAGCCGCCCCCATCCTCTGCGCCACCGCCCCTGCCCAGACCATCCAGGTCAGCAAGGACAATCGCTCCATCGCTATCACGGCCACCGACAAGGTGACGCAGAAGGCCGATATCGCCACAGTCCGCATCGGCTTTATCGCTTACGGCCCGACCAAGGATGCCGCCTACGCGACCGGCTCCGAAACCTCGAACGCGATCCACAAGGCGCTGCTCTCGGCCGGAGTCGCGGAAGACTCCATCGAGAGCGAGAACCAGAACATCGCACCCACGCAGCCCTATGAGCTCGACAAGCTGCCGCCCGCCGAGAAGCAGCAGCGCCAGTTCCAGGTGACGCAGAGCTGGACCGTCCGCGTCGCCGCAGCCGACGGCGCCCGCGTGCTCGACGTCGCCGTGAAGAACGGCGCCAACCAGGGCGGCTCCATCGACTGGAGCCTGAAGGACCGCAACGCCGCCGAGGCCGAGGCAGCCGCCAAGGCTCTGCAGCGCGCCCGCGACGTCGGCCAGAGGATGGCGAGCGGCCTCAGCGTGACGCTCGGGCCGCTGCTCTACGCCAGCAATCAAACGACCTCCGAGCCCATACGTCCTATCAATGGACGCGTCTTTGCGATGGCCGCCGCACCCGCGGCCAAGGTCGCTCCGCTGGCACTCGATCCTCAGCAGATCGAGACATCCTCCACCGTATACGCTGTCTTCAGCATCCAGTAAGCGCGCCGCGCATCGAACGAAAGAGCTATGACCACGACGATCCAGAGCCCCCGCGACCTCAAGCCCGGCACCGAAGCCGAATCCACCTTCCGCCGGTGGGTCAGCCATTTGAACGAGGAGTTCACGCGCCACCCCTCCGTAGACCGCCGCTCCGAGATCGTCCGCGACGAGCTGTACCAGCTCTTCCTCGGCAGGCCGCACGGCGGCAAGCTCAATGCCACACTGGTCAGCGAACTTGCCAGCAATACCCTCTTCGAGGGCTTCGATCCGCGCAACGTCACGCTCGAGCCGGAGTATGACGGGGAGATCGACTACGAGTTGTACGCGCCCCGCAAGCCGCTCGTCTACTTCTGGCAGATGTTCGATCGCTCGCCGCTCGGTCTGAACTACTGGCTCGGCCTGCGCTTCCGCCACATGATCGCGCTGCACGTCTTCAAGCATGTCGGCAAGGGCGTGCGAATCTACCCGCACGTGGACTTCACCTTCGGCTACAACATCACGCTCGAGGACAATTGCTCCATCGGGCGCGGAGCCTATCTGGACGACCGCCACGCGCTGGTGCTGAGTGCAGGCACGCAGGTAGCTCCCCACAGCAGGATCGTCGCCCGCGCCTGATTGCGCCGCGAGCACGACACCGCTGAAGAAAGGCCGCGATGATCGTCACCGCGCCCTCCATCCCCGAGACACCGCTTACCGCATCCGGCGGCAGCGAACGGCTGCGTGACCGCTTCGGCCGCCTCATCACCGACCTCCGCGTCTCCATCACCGACCGCTGCAACTACCGCTGCGTCTACTGCCGCACCGGCAACGGCGGCGCAGCCTACGCGGAGCTGCCCATCAGCGACTATCTGCGCATGATCGGCCTCTTCGTCTCGCTCGGCATCGAGAAGGTCCGGCTGACCGGCGGCGAGCCTCTGCTGCGCGACGGTCTGCTCGACATGATCGCCGGACTGACCCGCATGCACACCCTCTCCGGCGCGCCGCTCGACATCGCCCTGACTACTAACGGCCATCTGCTGGCCGAGATGGCCGCGCCTCTGAAGAATGCAGGGCTGACGCGCATCACTGTCAGCATGGACGCCGTCGATCCCGAAACCTTTGCCGCCATTACCCGCGTCCCGCGCAGCTTCGAGCGCGTGCTGGCGGGCATCCGCGCCGCGTGCGAGGCCGGGCTTGCGCCGGTCAAGGTCAACTGCGTGCTGCTGCGCGGCTTCAACGATCACCAGATCGAGCAGTTCGCGGACTTTTCGCGGCGCGAGGGCGTCATCGTCCGCTTTATTGAGTGGATGCCTCTCGAAGAGGACCGCACGTGGAAGCCGGAGACGGTGGTTCCGATGGCCGAGATCGTCGCCCGCTTGAACGCCTGGAGGCCCCTCGTCGAGCTCGCGCCCAACGCCCTCGGCGAGACTGCCCGGCGCTTCACCTTCGACGACGGACTCGGCGAAATCGGCATCATCGCCCCCGTCTCGCGTCCCTTCTGCGGGCAGTGCAGCCGCGTGCGCCTGACCTCAGACGGCAGGATTCGCACCTGCCTCTTCTCACAGACCGAGCACGACCTGGCCGGAATATTGGGCGGGGCCACCGACGCGGAGATACGTCAATATATCGGCTCGGTGATACGGCAGAAGGAGGAGCGTCACCATATCGGGGAGCCGGAGTTCCATAAGCCCTCACGCAGCATGGTGCACATCGGTGGGTAGTAACCTCTGTTCGTAACCTTTTGCCGTGGACGCGGTCATGAAATCATACGCTTGGGCCTGAAGCAGAGTGATAATCTTTAGTAATACCTCCCTTGGCTTTTTCCCCGCGTCAGCAATGATTCTCTGATAAGCGCAGGCGAACGGCCAGGAGCGAAAAGCGAGGAGCTTTGCGGGAGAAGCGCCAGTTCGAGGTCATTGAAAGCCGCCAGATGGACCATCTCCGCGTCTTTCATGACGTGGCGCGTGCGCTGACCTCGACGCTCGAACTCGAGCAGATCCTCGGCACCATCATGCACAAGATGGCCCAGTTCTTCGGCCCCGAGCGCTGGTCGCTGTTGATGGTCGATGAACAGACGCAGGAGCTCTACTACGCTATCGCCGTGGGCGAGAACGCGGACACGCTGAAGGGGCTGCGGGTGCCTCTGGGCGAGGGTGTCGCCGGATGGGTCGCCTCCACGGGCAATCCTCTCGTCGTGCCCGATGTCTCGCTCGATCCGCAGTGGTCGGCCTTCTCGAAGAAGCACCCGGATCTGAACATCCAGTCCATCGCCTGCCTTCCAGTGCGCTCGGAGAACCGCACGCTCGGCGTTATCCAGCTTCTGAACAGCAAGCTCGATCTGATGAGCGAGTATTCGATCTCGTTTCTGCGCATCCTCTGCGACTACGCCGCCATCGCCATCCGCAATGCGCGCGCGATGGAGCGCATCCAGGAACTGAGCATCACCGACGACTGCACGGGCCTGTTCAATGCCCGCCACCTCTACCAGGTGCTCGACGAGCAGATCGCCAGCGCCACGCCGCAGCGCCGCCCGAAGTTCAGCCTGCTCTTCCTCGACCTCGACCACTTCAAGAGCGTCAACGACACGCACGGCCATCAGCGCGGCACGCGCCTGCTTGCCGAGGTCGGCAGCATGCTCAAGCGCTGCCTCGGCCCCGGCAGCTACGCCTTCCGCTACGGCGGCGACGAGTTCGTGGCCCTGATGCCGAACCTCGGCAAGCAGGCCGCGATGACCACGACCATCGGCCTCTGCGAGCAGTTCCGCAAGGCGCGCTTCCTCGAAGGGGACGGCCTCTCGCTCTCGGTGCTGGCCAGCTTCGGCCTCGCCACCTACCCCGAGGACGGCGAGACGGTGCACGAGATTCTGCGTGCCGCCGACATGATGATGTACGAGGCCAAGAACTCCACCCGCAACAACGTCGCAGTCGCGGGCTACGGGCTGGTGATGGATCGCCCGGCCATGCCGACGATCATCTCCGAGCGCCCCGAGCTGCGTCTCGCCGAAAAACGCCGCGTCAGCGGAGCCTAGTCCGGCCCGCGCCGTCCGAGCCCGCTCGGCTTCTTCGGCTCCGGCTTGTGGACGTCGCGGTTCTCCGGCGCGGTCGGATGCACGCCGAAGTCCCATACCGCAAGGTTGATCTGCTTCGGCGAGAGCACCTCCATCAGCGCATATTCGCCGAAGCCGAGATCCTCCTGCGGCGTCACCTTCATCCAGTGGCCGCCCGGCAGCACCTCGGTCGCTGTCGCTACCACGTCGGCGTCGGGATGCCCTGACGCAATCCTCGCCGGGTTGAAGCTGTCGATCACCCGAGAGCCCTGCCGCACATCCGTGCGCACGACGACATACTCGCTCTCCGAGGTTCCGCCCAGCCCCGGCTGCTGCGTCGACGAGGCCCCATGCGTATCCACCGTGAACGGCGTACCGGCGTGCACCGTGTCCGGCTCGTCGCCCAGCCGGATGTAGATCACCGGGCGGCTGACGTGCGCCTGCACCTCCGCACGCTCGCCCTTCAGCTCGACGATGCGGTGCGGGCTGGCCAGCGGGTTCACCATCGAGAGCAGAACGCTGTGCCCGATCGTCTGCCGCATCTCGCCCGCCGACTGCGTCATCGGCACCAGCTCCGGCATGCCGCGGAAGGTGTCGAGCACGACCACGCTGTCCTCCTCGGGCAACGGCAGGTCGGTGGCGACCTCCGGCGTCAGCGTCCGCCTCTCCTCCTCCTCCTTCAGCAGGTCGGGGTCGATCTGCGGCTTCGAGGCGGGCGCGGCCGCCGCGTCGGCCGCCGTGCCGCCGCCATTGGCCGGATGCTCACGCTCCCAGCGATGCGTGGCATCGAAGTCCACCAGCGCAAGAGGAATCTCCTCCTCCTGCCCGTCCCGCTCGGCGCTGGTAAACAGCACGCGGTCGCCCTGGATGCGGTAGCCGGTCACGATCTGGTAGCTGTGGTCCTTCAGGTACAGCCGCGTGCGA
Organism: Granulicella sp.; assembly: GCA_036398595.1. Taxonomy (GTDB): domain Bacteria; phylum Acidobacteriota; class Terriglobia; order Terriglobales; family Acidobacteriaceae; genus Edaphobacter. The sequence goes on along the minus strand of DASWOV010000060.1, from coordinate 38,835 downwards.
TGGCGCGCCGCCGGAGGCTGCTGCGCAGACAGGCTGAGGCTCAACAGGAGCAGGCAAAGCCCCCCGCCAAGGCCGATCCACCACGCTTTTCCCATCTTCCGCATCCCTTCCATCCTCAAAAAAACCTTCTCAGGAACACAATCCTATTTGGCCCCTACGCCGCGAATGTGCTACACCGTTAAGATAGCGTCAACCGGGCTTGCGCTCCCTGCTTGATCTTTCACGACATGCGATCTCGTCTCCAGAACGGTGTGCATAACCCCGAGCGGCCTCTCTGGCTGCTGTGGTTCACCGTGTTCTGCATTCTGCTGATCGCCGTCATGAGCACGGTGCAGCTCTGCCACGATCACGAGCTGGACCGTCTGCTCGGAACGAAGCAGGGCATCCCCACCAGCACCACAACGGACCACTGCCCGCTCTGCGTAGCGATGCACTCCGTGCTGCCTTCCACGCTGCAAACGGCTCCTACGCCGGTGATGCTGGTGCACACGCTCGACTCCGTCGCCGCCGATGCGCGGCGCATCTTCCTCTGGCGCTTCCAGCTCGCCACCCGGCCTCCTCCTGCGGCCATCGTCTGCTCGTAGTCCCCGCGGGCCGCAGGATCGTACCTACTTTCTGATTATTTTCCCTGCCTGAGCCCGCATCCGCCGTGCATCGCACGCGCACCCCTGCCCCTACAGCATTCGACAGGAGTCCACATGTCAGGCCATCGTTCATCGAGAGCGTTTCAGCTTCTTTCCTTCTTTGTACTTCTCTGCTTCAGCACCTATGCGCTGGTCGCGCAGGACAACTCGGGCAGCATCGCCGGCAGCGTGACCGATCCCTCCGGCGCAATCGTCCCCGGAGCCACGGTCAAGATCCTCAACTCCGTGACTGGCTACACGCGCACCGTCACCACCGACGCCGCCGGGCAGTTCCGCTTCTTCAACGTGCCCTTCAATCCCTACCGCATCACCGTCGACGATCCCGGCTTTGCGACCTCGACCGCCAGCGTCGATGTTAGCTCGATGGTCCCGGTGAACGCGCCCGTCAAGCTCTCCGTCTCCGGCAGCGCCACCACTGTCAACGTGGAGACGGGAGCCGATCTCGTCGAGACAGACTCGACCTCGCACATCGACATCGACCGCAACGTGATCGACAAGCTGCCCACCGAGAGCGCCTCCTCCGAGCTCAGCTCCATCGTTACGCTCGCCTCGCCCGGCGTTGCCGCCGACTCGAACGGCCTCTTCCACGGCCTCGGCGACCATGCGGAGAACTCCTTCTCGATCGACGGCCAGCCCATCACCGATCAGCAGAGCAAGGTCTTCTCCAACCAGCTTCCCGCCGACGCCGTGCAGTCGCTTGAGGTCATCGACGGCGCGCCACCGGCCGAGTATGGCGACAAGACCAGCCTCGTCATCAAGGTGACGACGCGCTCCGGACAGGGCCTGACGCATCCCACCGGCAGCCTGAACCTCGCCTACGGCACCTTCGGCACCGTCAACGGCGGCGGCAACATCGCCTTCGGCTCGCAGAAGTTCGGCAACTTCTTCTCCATCAGCGGCCTGAACACCGGACGCTTCCTCGATCCCTCCGAGTTCGTCGTCTTCCACGACAAGGGAAACGAGGAGAACCTCTTCGACCGCGTCGACTACCAGCTCTCAGGCAAGGACTCGCTGCACCTGAACCTGCAGTACACACGCTCCTGGTTCCAGACACCGAACGACTATGAGAACCTCGGCGTGCTCGACCAGAACGGCAACAACATCGGCAACACCGACCAGAAGTCCAAGGTCGAGACGTGGGACATCGCGCCCAGCTATACGCACATCATTAACGACGCCACGGTCTTCAACATCGGCGCCTACGCCCGCAAGGATGCCTACTCCTACATCCCCAGCGGCAATGCGCTCGCCGACTTCGCGCCTGCCCAGCAGCAGGAGACGATCGCGCAGCAGCGCTCGCTGCTCAACGCCGGTCTGCACGCCGATGTCTCGTACGTGAAGGGCATCCACAACCTCAAGATCGGCGCCATGTACGAGCACACCTTCCTGCGCGAGAACAACCAGCTCGGCCTCGTCGATCCCGGGGTCAACGCGCCCTGCCTCGACGCCGACGGCAACCCGCTCAACGGCGGCGATCCTGACTGCACCTCCATCGCAGACAGCCAGCAAAACCCTGACTACCAGCCGATCCTTGCACCCTTCGACGTCACTCGCGGCGGCGGCCTCTACGGCTGGCACGGACAGGCCGACGTCAAGCAGCTCGCCCTCTACGCGCAGGACCAGATCACCGCTGGAAACTGGCTCTTCAACTTCGGCGTCCGCGGCGACTTCTATAACGGACTGACCTCTCGCCGGGAAGCCGAGCCGCGAGCCGGTATCTCCTACAACTTCAAGAAGACCAACACCGTGCTGCGCGTCTCCTATGCCCGCACGCAGGAGACTCCGTTCAACGAGAACCTCGTGCTCTCTTCGAACGGCTGCGCTGATCCGGTGCTCTACGGCATCTTTGCGACGCTCGGTGGCGATGGAAGCTGCGCCCAGCCCGGCGTCACGCCCTTCGACCCCGGCTTCCGCAACGAGTTCCACGCGGGCTTCCAGCAGGCCTTCGGCCGTCACCTCGTCGTGAGCGGCGACTACATCTGGAAGTACACGCACAACGCCTATGACTTCTCCGTGCTGGGCACCACGCCGATCACCTTCCCGATCGAGTGGGCGAGCTCGAAGATCCCCGGCTGGGTGCTGCATGCCAACGTGCCGGAGACGCACGGCTTCAGCGCGTTCGTCGTGATGAGCTCGGTCGCGGCGCGCTTCTTCAACCCGCAGCTCGGCGGCGTCGGCACCACCCCCGGCACGCCGGACTCGACGGCTCCCTTCCGCATCGACCACGATGAGAAGTTCAACGAGACGACGCACATCCAATACAACATGCCCTTCCGCAAGAGCATGTGGTACGGCTTCAACTGGCGCTATGACTCCGGCCTCGTGGCAGGCGCTGTTCCCTGCTACAACGACTCTGGCAGCAATACCGGCTGCGATGCCTTCATCACACCCCAGGGTCAGCCCGGCGTAGACCTCTCCGGCCTCACCTTCGACCAGCAGTTCCAGGCCGGCATCGTCTGCGACGGCGTCGCCGCCACGCCATACAGCGGCTTCCAGTACTGCGACAACACGGGCTATACCTCCAAGCTGCTCCAGATCCCGGGACCGAATACCGAGGACGATGACCACAACCCGCAGCGCGTCGCTCCGCGCAGCCTCTTCGACATGGCTCTGGGCGACGACAATCTCTTCCACACCGACAAGCACCGCATCGCCGTGCGCGTGACGGCGATCAACGTCACCAACAAGTACGCGCTCTACAACTTCCTATCCACCTTCTCCGGCACGCACTACGTGACGCCGCGGGCGATCACGGGACAGATCACCTACAACTTCTAACCCACGCAGGCGGCTCTTCCCCACAGCACGGAGGAAGAGCCGCCGCGCGCAGTCTCCGGCAAACATCGAGCGCAACCGACAGCCTATTCAAGCCCGCTCGCGCCTCCCCTTCAGGAAAGGACATCCCTATGGGCAGTACGCCCAACCCACTCGCACGTCTTCACCGGCACGCCGACACCGCAGGCGCGGCGGCGTCCACGCTCTGCATGATCCACTGCCTGCTGACGCCGGTCATTCTCAGCGTCTTCCCCGGCATCGTCTCGTATCTTCCCGGCGATGCGTGGTTCCACCGCATCCTCGCCGCCGGTATTCTTCTGCTGGGCGGAGCGGCCTTCCTGCCCGGCCTGCGCCTGCACCGCAAGCTCTTTCTGCTCGCGCCCATCGCCGCTGGAATGGCGCTGATCCTCTTCGTCGCATGGAGCGGCGAGTCTCTCAGCGAACATGTGGAGGTCATGCTCAGCATCGCCGGCTCGCTGCTGCTGATTACGGCGCATCTGCTCAACCGCAGCTTCTGCCACGCCTGCCGCACATGCAGCGATCATGGCCATCCCTGCGCGACGACCCGCGTCTCATAGCCCGGTTATTGCGAAGGGGGAATCGCGCTCGGCTTTGCCATGCGGACCGTCGGCGGGTAGAGCGTCGCGGGATTATTCGAGCCGAACTTGACAGTGCTCTTGGTCATGCGGTTCATCATGCCCGCGCTGTTTGAGCTGAAGAACCACACCAGCAGATGATTGTTCCACATGGTCGTGAACGCCAGCGTGTAGGAGAGCAGCGCCTCGGCTGGCTCCTCCGTATCCGGGTTCAGCGGCTGGCCCTGCGCTCCGGCCATGTGGATGTTCAGCTTCTGCTTGGTATCGATCATCGTGTACTCGGCGGGGGGCAGCACGCTGTGCATCCCCGGAACCTTCGCCAGCAGCGCCACGGTGCTCGTTTGCAGATTGCCCAGCATCGCCTGCTGCGCCGGAGAGAGACAGCCGATCTCCAGCTCCGAGAACAGCGCCGTGCCCAGCAGCGCGGGCTTCATGTGAACCGTGATGCTACCGTCGGGGTTTGTCGTCTGTGTCCGGATGATCGAGCCGCCCGAGGTCGGCAGTTCCAGCGAAAGCATCGGCCGCAGGCAGGAGGTTCCCTGGGCGATCTCGCGCGTCTGTCCGCCGGGCACGCCGTAGACCATCAGGTGCTCATCGTCGAGAGCGTCCTTGGGGTCGCGCCGGACCAGGTCCGCCGGGTACTTGAAGTTGATGTCGAGCGCATCGCTGCGCCACTCCAACTGATCGTTGCGCAGCTTCTCTTCGGTCAGCGGCTCAGGCTGCGATTCAGCCTTCGGTTGATCCTGCGCCGCTGCCCATCCCGTCGTCAGAGTTGCTGTTAAGAGGCCCGCACCCAACCAACCTGCCATCCGGAACTTGCGCATCGAATCACTTCCTCTTCCACCGGACCCCGTCCTTGCTATCTTCGAGCAGGATACCCTTTGCCAGCAACTCATTTCGTATGGCGTCGGCGCGGGCGAAGTTGCGCGTCTTCTTGGCCTGCGTGCGCTCGGCCACCAGTGCGTCGATCTCCGCGTCGCCCAGCGAGAGCGTCGCCACCAGCGCCGGGTCGGCCTCATCCAGACGCCCCTCGGACTCCGCCCATGCCAGGGCCGCCCGCGTGACCTCTTCGTCTCGGTCCTCGAGCACAGCGAAGACACCATCGAACTTTTCGAGCACCGCAAGAATCTCCTTCACGTTACCCGACCGCAGCGTACCGGCGTCGGCCGCTGAATTGGCAGCGCGCACCAGCTCGAAGATCGCCGCGCGCGCCTCGGCCGTGTTCAGGTCGTTGGCCAGCGAGGAGGTGTACTCCTTCTCCGCCGTCGCCGTCGCCGCAGAGATCTCCGCGTCCAGCCCCTCGGCGAAGTTGCCCTTCGCAATCCGGTCATGGAACTTGCGCAGCCGCTCCACCGCGTTGGTCGATTCGGTGAGGCCGTCGAAGGTAAAGTTCATCTGCTTACGGTACGGCACCGAGAGCAGAAGGAAGCGGATCGCCGAGGCACGGTAGCCCTTCAGTAGCAGGTCGCGCAGCGTGAAGAAGTTGCCCTCCGACTTCGACATCTTGCGCCCCTCGACCAGAAGGAAACGGACGTGCATCCAGTGCCGAGCGAATGGTTTTCCAGTGGCCGACTCCGACTGCGCGATCTCGTTCTCGTGGTGCGGGAACATCAGGTCCTCGCCGCCGGCGTGCAGGTCGATCGTCTCGCCGAGGAACTTCATCGCCATGGCCGAGCACTCGATATGCCAGCCCGGTCTGCCGCAGCCGATCTCCGTGTTCCAGCTCGGCTCGGACGGCTTGACGGCCTTCCACAAAGCGAAGTCCCGCGCTGCATCCTTCTCGTACTCGTCCACGTCGACGCGCGCGCCGTCCTCGATGTTGTCCAGGTCCTTCTTCGAGAGCTTGCCGTAGTCGGGAAAACGGCTCAGGCGGAAGTACCAGCTTCCATCCTCGGCCTTGTAGGCCACGTCCTTCGCGGCAAGGCGCTCGATCAGCGTCACCATCTCCGGGATGGCCTCTGTCGCGTGCGCGATATGCTCTGGCCGCTCCACGCGCAGGGCGTCCATGTCCTCGAAGAAGGCCCTCTCGAATTTGGCCGTGTACTCGCCGATGGGCACGCCCGCATTGGCCGCATTGCGGATAATCTTGTCATCCACATCGGTGATGTTCATGACGTGCTCGACCTGCGTACCCTGCTGGAGCAAGAACCGCCGCAGCACATCCACATGCAGAAAGGTGCGGAAGTTGCCGATGTGGCCGTAGTCGTACACGGTAGGCCCGCAGGCGTACATGCGCAGCACACGGCCATCCGCGGGCCGCAGCTCCTCGATCGTTCCACTCAGGGTATTGAACAGTTCCAATGCAGCCACTCGCACTCAGTCCCGCCGCAGCCGGCGCAGGACAGGCACGGTGCAGGCTGTTTTTTGAATACTTCTCCATTTCGATTCTAGCCGATGGATGCGGCATCCTTCGCAGCCTCCGCGGCAGGGACAGACTCGCCCGCATCCGGCTACCGCGTGCTCTATGGATATGGGTATAATGGCGGCCGCCAAAATGCCGGGGATTCCCGGGTTGCCTGCGGTTTTCTTCTGCCCGGCCAGTCCTTGAGCACAGCGGCAAAAACACTTGGAATCTCCGGAAGGTGGAGGATTTTGATGACTGCTGTCGGCACACGATCTACGCTAAGCGCCCTCTCTTTGGCAGTATTGCTCTTTGCGGGCTGCAACAGCTCGAGCACCCCTGCGGCCAACACCAGCACCAGCACGGCGGAGTCGGCTCCAAAACCGGCCGCCACCGCCGAGCCGGTCGCCGGTGAAACGGCGCTCTGGCCCATGTACACCGCCGCTCACGGCATGGCCCCCGATGTGGCAATTCTGCGACTCACCTCGAAGGAGGTGCCCGGCTTCACCCAGCAGGACGGCAAGGCGGCCGCCTGGGTGGCGACCTTCGCCTCTCCCAGCACGCGCATCTTCCGCGTGGATACCTACTCCATCGTGAGCAAGCCACCGGACTTCTACAGGGGAACGAGCGCCGGGGTGAAGCAGCCGTGGCGCGGCGAGTCCCGCGACGAGATGCCGCTGGATACCTCGACGCTCAGCGTCGACTCGGACGCAGCCTACAAGACGGCCGTGGCCGATCCCGATACTGCGGCGTGGCTGAAGAAGAACCCGGACAAGAAGCTCACGCTGATCGAGCTGGGCAATGTCTTCCGCTACCATGCACCGGTCTGGTACCTGACGTGGGGTGACGCGAAGTCCGGCGGCTACGCCGTCTATGTGAACGCCACCACGGGCAAGGTCATCAAGGGCTAGCTAGAAAGAAGCGATGCGGTAGAAGAACTGTCATCCCGCAGCAACGCGAAGGGATCTGCTTTTCTTTCCATGGGCATACCCACCGAAGGAAGACCAAAAGCAGATCCCTTTCGCTACGCTCCGGGATGACAGTTGTGCGAGGAAGATCGACCGTTGCCGGGCCTTCCTATCCCAGCTTCATCTGCGGCACGGCACCCATCTCCTCGGCGGCAAACTCCCCCGCCAGCAGCCGAGGCCACGCAGCCGCCGCGATCATCGCCGCATTGTCCGTAGACATTGTCAGCGCCGGAAAGGCCACCGGCAACCCGCGCCGCTGAGCCTCCGCAGTGAACCGCTCGCGCAGCTCCCGGTTCGCCGCCACGCCGCCTGAAACCACGATGCCCCGCACGCCGAACGTTTCCGCCGCGGCAAAGGCCTGCTTGAGCAGGTTGCCAACCACAGCGGCCTGAAACGATGCGATCAGGTCCAGCGTCTCCCTGTCGCAGAGCGCCGCCGCCTCCGGCACCTTCGCACCCTCCATCGCCAGCAGGGCCGTCCGGCGAGCCTCGATGGCTGGCTTCATTCCATGCGTCTCGACGTAGCGCAGCACCGCCGTCTTGATGCCGCTGAAGGAGAAGTCGAACCGCTGCTCCTCCTCGGCTCCCTGCTTCTTCGCCCGCGAGCGAATCGGCGCAAAGCTGAACGGCACCGCCTTCGGATTGCCCAGCTTCGCCAGCCCGTCGATCCATGGCCCGCCCGGATATCCGAGCCCCAGCAGCTTCGCCACCTTGTCGAAGGCCTCGCCCGCAGCATCATCCACCGTGCGCCCGACGTTCCGGTAGTGCCACGCACCCTCCTGCACACGCGCCAGATACAGGTGCGTATGCCCACCCGAGACGACCAGCGCCAGCAGAGGCGTCTCCATGCCCGCGCCCGACTCCATCAGCACGGCATGGATGTGCCCCTCCAGATGATTCACGCCTATCAGCGGCCGCTCCAGCCCCAGGCTGAGCGCCTTGGCATAGGTGATGCCCACCAGCAGCGCCCCGGCCAGCCCCGGCCCCTCGGTCACAGCCACGGCATCCAGATCGGCAAAGCTGACGCCCGAGCGCGCCATGGCCTCGCGCACTATGGGCACGATGTTTTTGAGGTGCTCGCGGCTCGCCAGCTCCGGCACGACGCCGCCGTAGTTCGCATGCAGCTCCATCTGCGAGGCCACCACGTTCGACAGCACCTCGCGCCCGCCGCGCACCACCGACGCCGCCGTCTCGTCGCACGAGCTTTCGATGCCGAGAATCAGTCCGGTCCTGCGCGCTGTATCCTGCCCTTCGCCCATCTCTCTATCATAGAGAGGTAGGTCGCCAGGGAGGCACCATGAACATCTTCGTCGCCGGAGCCAGCGGGGCTATCGGCCAGCCGCTTCTTACCGAACTGCTGCGGCAGGGCCATACTGTCACCGGCATGACGCAGTCCGAGGCCGGGGCCGAGCGCCTGCGCGCTCTTGGGGCCGCACCCGTCCTCGCCAACGCCCTCGACGCCGCAGCCGTCGAGCAGGCTCTGCGCTCCTCTGCCGCCGAGGTGGTCATCGACGAGCTGACCGCTCTGCCGAAGCACCCCGCCGACCTCCACAAGTACGCCCCCGGCGACCGCAAGCTCCGCCTCGAGGGCGGCGGCAATCTCTACAAGGCCGCCATCGCCGCCGGAGTCCGCCGGTACATCCAGCAGGCCAGCGGCTTCTTCCTGAAGGCCGCGCCCGGCACGCTGGCCGACGAGTCCGCTCCGCTGGCCACCGATGCCACGCCCGGCGTAGCCGCCAGCGCGCAGATGTACGCTACCCTCGAGAGCCGCCTCTTCAGCGAGCCTGCAATCGAAGGTGTCGCCCTGCGCTACGGCTTCTTCTACGGCCCCAACACCTGGTACACCCCCGGCGGCGGTGGAGCCGAGCAGGTAAGCAAGAAGGAGTTCCCCATCGTCGGCGATGGCGAGGGCGTCTGGTCGTGGATACACATCGAGGACGCGGCCCTCGCCACCGTTGCGGCGCTCACCGCCGCGCCGGGCGTCTACAACATCGTCGACGATGATCCCTCTCCCGTCAGCGTCTGGTTGCCCGCCTTCGCCAAGGCGATCGGAGCGCCCGCACCGGCCAAAGTGCCGAAGATGGTCGCCCGCATGGTCGCCGGAGATGACGCCGTCTACTACAGCACGCAGCTCCGCGGAGCCTCGAACTCCAAGGCCCGCCGTATGCTCGGTTTCGCGCCGCGGCGGCTCGAATGGCTGTAGCCGCGTTTGCATTCAAAAACCCGGAGGCCGCAAGATAGACCGAGCAGGCCCGGAGCCTGCCCGCCGTCGCCCTCCGGAGGACGACAGGCCGATCCTGATTGCGAGCCCCTATGAAACGACTTCTTTTCCCGTTCCTCCTCGCCGCCACGCTCGCCCTTCCTCTCACGGCGCAGGAGCCAGCACCCATCACGCGGCAGGCGCCCCCGGGCGACGCCGCGCCACCGACGCCCGCGGCCTTGCGGCCCTCGTCCATCCTGCGCGGCTCCATCGACAGCATCCACGAGACACTCGACATCCTTCGCCCGGATAAGTGGAAGATCCCCGGAGCCACCGCGCAGCAGGCGCAGAGCAACATCAGCTCCATCCGCACGGACATCGACGGCACGCTGCCGAAGCTGCTCGCCGCCGCCGACCAGTCCCCGAACTCTGTGACCGAGGTGCTGCCCGCACTGCGCAACGTCATCGCGCTGTACGATGTGCTGCTCCGCGTCACGCAGACGGCCATCCTCTCCGCACCGACGCAGCAGATCGTTGCTCTGAACGACTCGCTCGACCGACTGGAGCACGCCAAGGAGGATCTATCGGACCTCATCCAGAGCTCGGCCACCCAGCAGAACCGGCAGCTTCAAGAGACGCAGACACAGCTTACGACGCTCAGGAATGCGCCACCACCGCCGCAGCCCGTCTGCGCCCCTCCCCCCGCGCCGAAAAAGCGTCCAGCAAAGAAACCGGCGGCAAAACCCGCGGTCAAACCCGCGACGACCACACCGGCTCCGGCCACAACGCCCTAACCACACCCGCATGACCGAGCACACACCGCAGTTCGACGCAGCACTTGCCATCGCGCGGAGGCTCCGCGAGGCGGGCCATCAGGCCTACTTCGCCGGCGGCTCCGTGCGCGACCTGCTGCTCGGCCTCGCGCCCAAGGACATCGACGTGGCCACCTCCGCGACGCCGAATGTCGTCGAGTCGCTCTTCCCGAAGACCTACGCCGTCGGCGCGCACTTCGGCGTCATTCTCGTGTGCACGGAGCGCGACGGCAGCGAGAGCGTCACCGAGGTCGCCACCTTCCGCCACGACGGAGCGTACAGCGACGGACGGCGGCCCGATGCCGTCCACTTCTCCACCTCGCCCGAGGAGGATGTGCGGCGCCGGGACTTCACCATCAACGGCATGCTGCTCGACCCGCTGGCCTACGCCGCAACCGGCGACCTCTCTTCCTCCGTGCTCGACTTCGTCGGAGGCCGCGCCGACCTCGCCGCAAAGACCGTCCGCGCCATCGGCGAGCCCCACCTGCGCTTCACCGAGGACAAGCTCCGCATGCTGCGGGCTGTGCGCTTCGCGGCTCGGCTTGGCTACCAGATCGAACCGGCCACCTTCACGGCCATTCAAGCCCTTGCAGCGGACATCCATCAAGTCTCCGCCGAGCGCATCCGCGACGAGATCACGAAGATGCTCACCGAGGGCCACGCCTGCTATGCCTTCGAGCTTCTGGACGCCACCGGCCTGCTCGCCGAGGTGTTGCCCGAGGCCGTCAGGCTGCATGGCGTCCGCCAGCCGCCTGAGTTCCACCCCGAGGGCGACGTGTGGACGCACACCATGCTGATGCTCGAGAAGCTCCAGCCCGGGTGTTCGCCCACGCTGGCTTGGGGCGCGCTGCTGCACGACATCGGCAAGCCAGCCACCTTCCGCGCCCCGGCTAACGGCTCCGACCGCATCCGCTTCAACGGCCACGTCGAGGTCGGCGTCCGCATCGCCGAGGTGGTGCTCGACCGCCTGCGCTTCTCCAACGAGGACAAGGCGCAGATCGTCGCCCTCGTCGAGAACCATATGCGCTTTGGCGACATCCTGCAGATGAAGCAGTCCACGCTCAAGCGGTTCCTGCGGCTGCCGCGCTTCGACGAGCATCTTGCCCTGCACTGGCTCGACTGCACCTCCAGCCACAACAGGCTCGCGCTCTACGACTTCGCCAAGCAGCAGTACGAGACAGCGCCCGCCGAGGAGCTTCGCCCGCAGCCTCTCGTCACCGGGCGCGACCTGATCGCCGCCGGATACCCGCCCAGCCCGCAGTTCAAGCCCATGCTGGAGGCTGCCGAGGATGCGCAGCTCGAGGGAGCCATCCACACCGCGGCCGAAGGGCTCGACCTGCTCGTTGCCCGCTTCGGTCCTCCCCCGCAGCACCTACAATCCTGATATGGCACAGACCTATCCTCCCTGCGACACCCTCGTCCTTGGGGCCGGCATCTCCGGCCTTGTTGCCGCCCGCGCCCTTGCCGCGGCGGGCCAGCGTGTTCTGGTGCTCGAGGCCCGCGATCGCATCGGCGGACGCATCCTGACGAAGCACCGCTTCGAGCACACGGTGGAGCTGGGCGCGGAGTTCCTGCACGGCACGCCGCCCGAGCTGTGGTCGCTGGTGCGCGAGGCCGGTCTTGAGAGCCACGAGCGCTCTGGCAGCCGCTTCCTCTTCGAGCAGGGAGAGCTGCGCGCCCGCGACATCACCAGCAGTAACGCCTTCCACCTCTTTGACGAGCTGGAGCACTACGACGGCCCTGACCTCAGCTTCGCCGAGTTCCTCGATCAGCGGTCCGTCTCCGACGCCGACCGCGCCCAGCTCATCGGCTTCGTCGAGGGCTTCAACGCCGCCGATCACCAGATCATCAGCGCCCGCTCGCTCGGCATGCAGCAGAAGGCCGAGGAGGAGATCGAAGGCTACCGGGCCTTTGCGCTCCGCGACGGCTACGCGGGACTCGCACACTATCTCGCCGTCAAAATCGCCGAGTACGGCGGCCACATCCGCCTGAGCAGCCCCGTGCAGGCCATTCGCTGGCTGCCGGAGAGCGTGGAACTGGCGCTGCCCGAGGCCACCGTCACCGCACCCCGAGTGCTCATTACGCTGCCGCTCGGCGTCCTGCAGGCCGGGGCTGTGCCCATTACGCCCGCGCCCGAGGAGATTCTGATCCACGCCGCCCGCCTGCGCATGGGCCATGCCTGCCGGTTCACGCTGGTCTTCAGTGAACCCTTCTGGGTGAACCGCGCTCCGGGACTCAGCTTTCTCTCGGCCATCGACGAGCTGCCCCGCGTCTGGTGGACGCAGCATCCCTCCGCTGGCAGCGCGCTCACCGGATGGTCCGGCGGCCCGCGCTCGGCCGAGCTTGCCACGTTGACGCCGGAGCAGCTTACCGCCCATGCGCTCGAGACACTCGCCCGCATCTTCTCGCTCCGGGCCACCTGGCTGCGCAGCATCCTGCTCGCCTACGAGAGCCACAACTGGAGCGCCGATCCGTACTCGCTGGGCGCGTATAGCTACGTCGCCGCCGGTGGGCTGGACGCCAGCGAGCAGATGACCCGTCCCGTGGCCGACACGCTCTACTTCGCTGGGGAACACACCGATACGACCGGCCACTGGGGCACCGTGCACGCCGCCATCCGCTCCGGCCTGCGTGCCGCCCGGCAGATTCTGGAGTCTTAGCCGCGGAAAGGATCAGGCGCCTTCGCCGGACTCCTTGGCGACGATGGTATTGGCGCGGTCAGCAGCCTTCTGCCCGGCGGCCGCCAGCATGCGCGGCAGCATATTCGACAGCATCATCTGCTTCTCAATCTCCAGCCGCTCGGCTGGCCTGTCCCGCAGCGCGATCTGCGCTCCCTGGGCGCGCTTCGCCTCCTCGCGGATGCTCTCGAGAGCCTGCGCGTCGGCCTCCTCCACGTGGATCGAAACCCTCACCCCGCCACCCGTCTCTTCGATCGACTTCAAACGCACACCCGTATCCGGATACTGCTCCGCAAGATGCTGCAACAGCGCGGGCAGCGTATTGACCTCGAAGACCGAGATGCCGCCCGGATACACCAGCTCCACCCTGGCCTGCTCCTTGTACAGCTTCTCGAACTCACCGGGCGCGTACCGCGTCTCCTCCTGCCCCAGAACATCCCAGTAGGCGTACTCGCAGATGACCCGCTTGATCGACCATCCGCTCCGCTGCGTCTCCCATAGGATCGCGCCCGTCAGCACCGCCTCCGTCAGCCGGGCATCCTGCAAGCGCGCTGCGCCGAGATTGGCGCCCGTCAGGTCGGCCTGTTGCAGATAGGCGCCATGCAGGTTGACCCCATGCAGATAAGCTCCCTGCAATCTCGTCCCTTGCAGCCGGGCGAAACTCAGATTGGCATCCTGAAGATACGCCTCACGCATATCCGCATCCCGGAGATTGAGATCGCTCAGAAAGGCATTCCCCAGGTGCGCCTCCCGAAGGTCCGCTCCATAGAGATTCACCTCTTGCAGATTGAGCTCCTTCAGATTCGCCTGCTGTAGATTTGCCTCGGCGAGATTCGCTCCCCTCAGGTTGGCAAACCGCAGATCCGCTCCGTGTAGGTCTGCCCGGCGAAGGTCCGCGCCCTGCAGGTCTGCCCAGTTCAGATTGCTTCTACGGAAGCTCGCCTCCTGCAGATTCGCCTCGCGCAGGTTGGTGCGCCCGAGGTAGGCTCGGCTGAGGTTCACGCCCTGCAGATCTCGCCGCTTCAGCACCTCACCGCTCAGGCCGACCGGGTACTCCGGGTCCAGCGACCTCCAGTGGTTCCAGGCCTCGACCCCCTGCCGCAAGATCTCCGGTAGCATCTTTCCCGCCATGCCGAACACCATACCAAGCCCGCGGCGGATTCACCCGTTAAAAGCGACAGGGCCGGATCGATCGATCCGGCCCTGTCGCCGTGCTTCAAAACTCGTTACGCGAGCGAGTGCAGATATGCGTAGTCCACCTTCGCCGCCTCCATCGGAGGCATCCGCGAGTACGGCCCCTCCTGCTCGACGAAGATGTGCTTGATACCGCCGCCCTTCACGTCGGCGAAGATCTTCTTGTAGTCCACCACGCCCTTGCCGATCTCCGACCCCTCCGGCCGGACCGGACCGCCGGTCGAGGCTCCCTTCGGGTATGGCAGAAAGTCCTTGATGTGCAGCATCGTCACGCGGCCCGGATACCGCTTCACAAAGTCACCCGGCTGGAAGCCCGCCACGACCATCCATCCGCAGTCGATCTCGAACTTCACGGTCTGCGGATCGGTGTGCGTAATCAGGTAGTCCAGCCCGGTCTTGCCGTCGATGCTGGCGAACTGCTCCGTATGGTTGTGCGAGGCAAAGAGCAGGCCGTTCTTCTTCGCCGCCGAGCCGACGGTGTTCATCGCATCGGCCAGCTTCTTCAGGTCGTCGAGTTGCATCGGAGCCATCATATTGCCGATCGCCGCCCTCTGCTGCGCTGAGGTCATGCTCGGATCGGCCTTCGGCAGAATCATCATCCGCGCCACCGAGGCCGTCGCATACTGGCAGCCCAGATCGTTCGCATCGTCGAAGGTCTTCTGTAGGTCGCTCAGATCGAAGCTCAGGTGCGCGCTCGGACACTTCAGCCCGGCGTCGTCCATCGCCTTGCGGAACTCCTTCGCGCTCTTCAGCGAGCCGAAGCCAGCCGTCTCGACCTCCTTATAGCCGATGGCGGCGATCTCCTTGAGCGCCTTCGGCGCGTCCGCCGCAATGTCAGGACGCACGACATACAACTGGATACCGAGCGGCAGCCCGAGCGGATCGGCCCACGCCCACTGCGGCAGAACCACCGCCGCGGCCACACCGCCTGCACGCTTCAAAAAACCACGCCGTGAAACTCCCATCTCGATTCCTCCCGGTTCCTGTCCTGCCATGATTGGCTCGCCGAAGCAGGACCCATCATAGGCTCATAAATAAATTAGTGGCAAGCAGTTTTATTGCGTTTTCGACTGCATTGACTCACATCCAATACAACGCGGAGGCACCCCCACCCCATTGCGCCGGTTTGCTTCGGAGGAGCCGCACGGATACCCATTGCCGGGCGCATATCCCTTCTATCAGAAGATCGAGATTACTGCGAATGCAATGTAGTTAAGAAACACCATATCCTGTCCTAACCGCCATCCATCCTGCGACGTTAAAAAAATAGGCCCCTCGCTAGAGGGGCCAATCTGCCTTAGTTCTCTCTGGTTAGGAGAGCCTGTTGCGGGCGTACTCTTTGGGCACTGCTCCGCGAACCTTATGGGCCTAGTTAGCCGGAGGATTTGCTGTTCCGGACAGGCCTGTGTTGTTGTTCATGCTGCCTGCCGGATGGCTGTTGGAAGCGTTCATCGTAGCCAGGCTGTTGTGCAGCAGGGTTACGCGGACGCCATTGACGATGGGCTTATCTCCTTCGGCGGCAACGACATCCTTCTGATGACCAAGCCCAGTACGGTAGATCCGATAAATGGGCACCTGATGCTCAGTAACGAGGTACCGTACCACCGAGTCAGCCATCGCCTGGGAGTTTGCTACACCGGCTCGGCTGTAACCCTGTACCTCGATAATATAGCCTTTCTCCGACCCGAGCTTCGCTGCCAGATCGTCCAATTCGCCCTTGGCCTTGGGTCCCAGAGTCGTGCGACCCGACACGAACGGGAGCGCCGCAGTGCTGACCTGCTGGTACTGGTCGAGATTCGTCACCGTGCCGTGCAGAGCGTCGGTGCGGGTGTTGGCGTTGCCTGCCAGGGTGTTGGCGGCATTCGCCTGCTCGGACGCGGCCTGTGCGTGCTGGTCGGCGAGGCTGGCGGCGTCCATCGCCTTATGGATACCGGCCTGCGACCGGGTATCTACGTCGCGGATATCGTTGGCGTTCTTCGCCTGAAGCTGGTCGAGCTCGTTGGTCCGATCCTTGATCGGATCAAGTTGCCGATGTACCCATTTCTTACGCGCCAGAGGATTCAGATGGCCCCAGAAGCCCTCCTTCGACTGTATCTCGAGAGGCTGACCGGTGGCATAGGTCGACGAGTCATCGACGCTCATGGACTTTGCGGGGGGAGGGGTGTCGCTGGGAGTAGTGGAAGCACTCGATTGCCCAAAGGCAGGCACCGCCAGCATGGCGCTGCCGAGAAGTACAGCAGTGAGACCGAAGCGATGGTTGTGATTCGTCATGTCTATGCTCCTTTTGGTCCACACGCAGACAGCCGTACGGTCTGTGCGTGCTTTGAGTAAGAGCAAGCGCCGTGCCAAACTTGCGACGCTTGTCTAAATTCCTGATTTCTCAACGTTTCTAAAGATTCCGGCCTCATGGCCGATTCCTTAGATAGTCCCACGGCTACGAAAAAAGTTCGCCCGGGAAGGAATTCCTGCCCGTCACGTTACTTGATTACTGACTCTCCGTATGCACGATATGGATCTCCGGCATCTGGACATTCCAGTTCTGCGGTACCGACTCGGTTACGAGGCGGAACTCGCGTTCGTCGCCCGGCTTCAGCGGGGCGGCGCTGAACGGCATCGTGTCGACGTAGGGCTCATGCGTGCGGATCAGCATCATCGGCATGGTTTCGACCGTCGGCGGCAGTTGCTCGTCGTTCTGGAAGAAGACCTGAACAGTCACGGCGCTGAGGGTGTCCGTGCCATTGTTCTTAATGTGCCCGTCGATAAAGGTGGACTTGCCGCCCGAGAGGCTCGTGGACTCGCTCATCGCAAGCTGCGAAACCGCAAGCTGCGAGGCGCGGGCGTCCAACGGAAGCGGCGTATTCGGCGGCACAGACGGCTTGTGCCGACCCAGCACCAGGACCGCTGTCACCACCACCAGCACGACCAGCCCGGCGATCATCCATATGTTGATCGGCCGCTCGTCATCGTTGACCGTTTTTTTCGGCGAAAACATCCCGCTCTCTGTGCGCTCGTTCTGCTCGTCCATAGACCGAGATTCTACCGTGCCTGGTGGCGTTGCATCATAGCCTGCGGGGTTCTCTACCGAGGTTCCCCATCCACGATGAACATTCATGATGACGCCGCAACAAAGTCGTGCATTCTCGAGTAAGAAACAGTAACCCCGGGAGGCTCCGGCACATCCAAAGGAGTATCTGGTAGTGTCTGTTTCCCCATTCCTGAAAGGAGATCGCCCATGAATCCGTCTTCCCCAAGTCCCACCGGCGTCTCCACGGGAACCGGCAAGCGGCAGCACAAATCCGCCGAGAAGCGCCCCCTGCGCGGCAGCGAGATCGCCTACGCGATCTTCACCGTCGCCGTGGCGATCCTGTTCTTCGCTACGGCGCTCTAACTCCCTGATTCCTCAGGCAAAGCTGGCCCGTTTTACCCGCTGGCGGAAATCTTCGCCCTGCATCTCGACCACGACGCACATCTCCTGCAGACGCGATCGCATGCGCTCGCCGATGCGGTCGCCGAGCGTCTCCTCCCGCGCCGAGCGCTGCGCATCGCTTGTGCCCATCCCAAGCGGCGGCAGATTGGCATAGTTGGTGGTAATGATGGTCGTGCGGCGGTCGTTGTAGCGGGTGTTCAGGATGTGCGCGACCGTGTCCCACACCCAGTCGGTCGGCTTGGTCGCACCCAGCTCGTCGAGCACCAGCACCTCGGCCTCGAAGACCGGGGCTAGAATCTCCAGTTCCGTCTCCGCCGACGAGCGATTGTAGCTGTGCTGCACCTGCTTGAGCAGGTCGCGGTAGTCGAAAAAGAGGCCCGTCGCGCCGCGCTCGGCCATCAGCGCCCGCAGAATACCCACCCCGAGGTGCGTCTTGCCCACGCCAATCGAGCCGGTCAGCAGCAGACCTGTACCGTTGGTTTCGAGCGGATAGCTTTCCACGAACCGCCGCGCGCGCAGGTGCGCTGCGCTCAGCGTCCGGTTGGCTCCGCCGAAGCTGGTTTCGAAGTTCTCGAGCGAGCACTCCGCGTACCGCTGTGGAATCTGTGCTTTAGCTAGCATCCGCTGCGCCCGCTGCTCTACCCGGCAGACGCACTCGGTGGCGAACTGCGTGCCGTCGGGCCGCCGCACCACCCTCATTCCCTGTCCGCCGCAGATCGCGCAGACCTCTGCCATCGCCCGTCCGTGCTCCTTCCGTATCTCTCCATCATGCACCCTCTGAATCCAATTGCCCCCTGTGCGAATCCCATATAAACTGAGGAAACTGTCTGTGCACTCCGCAAATCGCGGTGTGCAGACGGCGGCGCGACAGGCACCTCGATGTGACGTGAGTTCAACCGTTGCAAGCGATCCGCGGGCCGGCAGGCAAGATCAGTAGAAAAGAGTTATCAGCACCATGCCAAAACAGGGAATTCATCCGTCGTATAACGAGATCACCGTCAAGTGCGCCTGCGGCACCAGCTTCCAGACCCGCTCCACGCACAAGGGTGACATCGTCCTCGAAATCTGCTCCGCCTGCCACCCGTTCTTCACCGGCAAGCAGAAGCTGATCGATACCGCGGGACGCGTCGAGCGCTTCCGCCGCAAGTTCGCCCAGTCGGACGCCGGCAAGGCTGCGGCCAAGTAAATCGGGAGAGAACTTACCAACCACGAAAGAGCCTCCGCTCCGGCGGGGGCTTTTTCCTGTAACCGGAACAGGCCAATGAAGAAGCGCTACACGCTCGAGCAGAAACGCTGGGACTCGCCCATCGAACACGCGATGCCCACGCATACCCGTGTGCCTGCAAGCTTCTCCATCGGCAACGTCGAGATCGCCCCGGCGACTGTGCTTGCACCGATGGCGGGTGTCACCGATACGGTCTTCCGCCGCTTCATCAAGAACGCCAGCCAGTTTACGGATGAGAGCTCCACAGCCGACGTCGAGGCCGCAACCTCGAACCAGGTTTCCGGCTGCGGACTCATCATGACCGAGTTCACTTCGGCTGATGGTCTTTCGCGCATGCGCGAGAGCAAGCGCAAGCGTTATCTGACCTACTACGATGACGAGCACCCCATCAGCGCGCAGCTCTTCGGCTCCAACCCGGAGACGCTGGCTGACTCGGCCCGCATCGTGCAGGACGCCGGGTTCGACCTCGTGGACCTGAACCTCGGCTGCCCGGCCAAGCGCGTCGTCTCCTGCAATGGAGGTTCGGGCCTGCTGCGCGACCTGCCGCAGATCGAGCGCATCTTCAAGGCGATCCGCTCTGCCGTGACCATCCCCTTTACGGTCAAGTTTCGCCTCGGCTGGAATGACCACCACATTATCTGCGTGGAGCTGGCAAAACTGGCTGAAGACTGCGGCCTGAACGCCTGCGCCCTGCACGCCCGCACCCGCGAGGACGGCTACACCGGGCAGGCACGCTGGGAGTACATCGCCGCGGTGAAGGATGCGGTGAAGATTCCGGTGATCGGCAACGGCGACATCCGCACGCCCGAAGACGCCGCCGCGATGGTCGACGCCACCGGCTGCGACGCCGTGATGATCGGCCGCGCTGCGCCGTCGAACCCGTGGATCTTCCGCCAGATCGCGCAGTACACGGCCACCGGCCGCTACGACCAACCCACCGGGCAGGACCGCTACCGGATGATCCGCACCTACTTCCAGATGCTGGTCGATGAGATTGCCCTCGAAGAGGCGGCCGAGGCCGCACGCGCCGAGGCGATCATCGCCAGCGGGCAGATCGCCCGCGAGCAGCGCCAGCGCGACTGCGTGGGCAAGATGAAGCAGTTCGCCGCGTGGTTCACGCATGGAGTACCCGGCGGGGGCGCGCTGCGCAAGCAGATCTTCGAGGCGAAGAAGGGCGCAGCGGTGCTCGATGCGATTGAGGCGTTCTTCGCCGCCCGGCACGAGGCTGGCGCGGAGGATGTTTCTCTCGAAGAAGAGTTCGATCTCGCAGCGCTTGGCTCTTCTGTTCCGGGCTAGTTCGCACTTATTGCCCATTAGAACTTCTACTTGGACCCACCCCGCCCCACAGTCCGACAGTAGTTGCAGAGGCAGCCAATCATGCTCACTGCAACCGAAACCGAACCTTCTTGTAGTCCCCTCACCGCTTCTCCTCATCGCACCCACGCGAAGCACCTCGACTCCAAAACCATCTTCTTCCTCGGCCTTCTGCTCGCGGGCAGCGGTCTGGTTTCGCCGCCGGTCGCACTCGTCGGGGGCGTTGCCTTCGGCTTCGCCGTCGACCATCCCTTCCGCGCCGAGAGCGCCTCACTCTCCAGGCTGCTGCTGCAGGCCTCGGTCGTCGCACTCGGCTTCGGCATGAACCTTGGCCAGATAGTTCACGCGGGCAGTTCCGGGTTTCTCTACACGGCCATCAGCATCGGCGCGGCCATGCTGCTGGGGATGCTCTTCGGCAGGCTGCTGCGCGTCGGCGGCATCGCCTCCTTCCTCATCACGACGGGCACCGCGATCTGCGGAGGCAGCGCCATCGCCGCCATCGCGCCCATCGCCGACGCCGGCGAGGAGGAGATCAGCGTCTCGATGGGCACGGTCTTCCTGCTGAACTCGCTCGCGCTGCTGATCTTCCCTGCCATTGGACACGCGGTACATCTCAGCCAGAACCAGTTCGGCCTGTGGGCGGCGCTTGCCATCCACGACACCAGCTCCGTCGTCGGAGCAGCCGCCAAGTACGGCAACCAGGCGCTGGCCGTCGGCACCACCGTCAAGCTGGTCCGCGCGCTGTGGATCATCCCCGTCTCGCTGCTGACGGCCATCTTTCTGCGCGGCGGCAGGCAGCATCATGGAAGCCACGCGAAGGTGAAGATTCCGTGGTTCATCCTGCTCTTCTGCCTTGCGGCAGTACTCAGCTCGTTCGTTCCCCGCTTCGCCGGGGTCTACAGCGGCATCAACCACCTTGGCCGTGCCGGGCTGACGGCAACACTCTTCCTGATCGGCACCAGCCTCTCCAAACGCACCCTGCGGCAGGTTGGCATCCGGCCCTTCGTGCAGGGACTGGCGCTCTGGATCATCGTCGCAAGCCTCTCGCTGGCCGCGATCCTGCGCCACTGGATCTCGATCTAAGCCTCGTTCCGCCGGGCCCGGGCGCGGGGAGCCAGCTCCTCCGCCTGGGCCTTCACAAACTGGTAGAACAGCCCAGCCGCGCCCGACGGCTCCGGCCCCAGCGGGCAGGCGAGCGAGAACATCCTTGCCAGCTTCAGACCACGCACCTGCGCCACCCGCAGTGTGCCAAGCGCAAGCTGGTTCCGCACCGCCCAGCGCGAGACGAAGCCCACGCCCAGACCAGCCTCGACGGCGCTCAGCAGCCCCTCGGTCGAGTCGAAGGTCATCCCCATTTTCAGGTCACGCAGCCGCAGACCGGCCGCCTCGAACGCCGCCTCCACGGTGCGCCGCGAGCCCGAACCCTGCTCCCGCGTAACGAGCGTCACCTGCCTCAGATCGTCGAGCGAGACATCCTCACCTACCCACTCATGCTCCGCCGGAACGACGCAGACCATGTGGTCCTCGAGAAACGGCTCCACATGCACATCGTTCCGCATCGCCGGGCCTTCGATCAGCGCAAGCTGTACGCGATGCTCGGCCAGCGCCTCCAGCACGCCCTGCGTATTGCCGTTCAGCACCTGCAGGCGCACCTGCGGATACTGTCGCAGAAACTCCGCCAGCAAGCGCGGCAGCAGGTACTGCCCGATGGTCTGCGAGGCCCCAACCATCAGCTCGCCCGCCACGCCGCCAACGGCCTGCGCTACCGCCTCGCGGGCGCGATCGGCCACCGACTTCAGCTCCTCGGCGAAGGGCAGCAGCGCATCCCCGGCGGCTGTCAGCGAGACGCGGCCAGCCGTGCGCTCGAAGAGCGTCGCGCCTAGCTCGGATTCGAGCGCCTTGATCTGCTGTGTTACAGCGGGCTGCGTCAGCAGCAGCTCCTCGGCGGCCATGCGAAAGTTCCTGTGCCGGGCCACCGCCCGGAACACCCTGAGCCGGAAGTTTTCCATGCGGACAAGACTACCCGACTTCTCCGCTGCGCTTCCGCCAGACGACCCTCATGCGCTGCCGCCAACGCTCATCGAGCGCCACCAGCATCCACTCCACACGCGGCGAGAGGTAGCGCAGCACCACCTCGGTCGCCGGATGAATCCGTAGCGCCGGGGCGACGAGATACAGGCGCGGCGGTTCCTCCGACAAGCGCATTCCGCCGAAGTATCCGAGCCGCTGGAACTCGCCCAGCCCCGTTTGCCAGTCGGGATTCTCCAGATGATGCCAGCGCACGCGCACCCAGTAGTCCAGCCCTTGTAGCGCGAGATGCAGGTCCTCATCGGCCTTCAGCTCGATCACGACCAGACGTCCATCGCGGCCCACGCCGAGCAGATCCAGCATGCCACGGTCGCCGCCTGCAAAGGCAGGCACCTGCGCGTACACATGCGCCGGGTCAAGATGTGGATCGAGCAGATCGACCTGACGCCGCAGCACACCCTCGAGCCATCGCTCGGACTGCATGCGGTAGAGCGGGTCGCGCGTGTCGCCCTCGGCTGTGCGTCGCGCAAAGAGCCGCGCAGTCAACTCTCGTAGAGCGTCCGCCGTCTCCTCCGTTAGCGGCGTCTCGTTCGGACCCGCGCCGAAGGTGATCTCCACCGTGCGCTGGAAGGAGTTCGCCGAAACCTCCATCCGTGCCCGCGCAAACTCCAGACCGTGCAGCAGAAACGCCAGCTCCGTCCCGCGGCGAATGCGTTCCTCCACTATGTCGCGCATCGCCTCCGGCACCAGCGCCAGTACCCGCTGCCGCGCCTCGGCAAACCGTTCGCGGGCGGTCATTTCGTTCGGCGCATACTGCAAACGAGTGGCCAGATTGCCGTGGTCGGCGGCATCGCGCTCCTCCAGCTCCTCGGTCCTCTCATCCAGTTCCCACAGCTCCCACTTCGCCGCATCCGGATGCAGCCACGCCAGCCGCGAAACCGTCAGCGTCGCCATACCGCGTGGCACGATCACCTTCAACCGCTGCACGGTTCGCCGGCCGCCTGCCCGCTCGCGGCAATCCTGCAGCCACAGGATGCCGAGCGTCAGGATGCCGTCGACCGTCGCCTGAGTCTCCTCCTCGTTAACCGCAATCACCGCCCATGACTGATTGCCACGCACGAGCATGCCTCGCGCATAGGCCGGGCCAAAGCTCTTCTCCAGATCCATCGCCGTGCGGAAGGCCTCGGCCTTCCACTCGGGAAAGGCACGCAGCAAAACACGCTCCAGCGTCTTCAGATACTTTGTCCGTATGGCCTGGCGGCTCGAGGGCGTGCGCCGGTCCCGGTCGGCGACCAACTCCAGCATCTGCGGCTTCGTCTGCCCGAAGCGATGCACGCTCAGCCGCAACACGCCCCTGCGCTCCACTACCGCGCCGATTCTGCGGACAAGGTTGCGCTCCTCGCTCCACAGGTGCAGCGTGCAGCGCCCATCCTCGGCTGCAAGCGAGTACCTCGCCTCGCGCATCGAGAAAAGCACGCGCCCCTCTTCGAGCACGACAGCGCTCGGATGTTCCGCCAGAAATCCTTCGAGGAGGTGTGCTATAGCCTCCGTCGTCTGCTGCTCAACGGTGTCCTTCGGGGGCATGCTGCGAAGCTATCACAGGCTACAGCGAGAGATGAAAGTGGAAGGCAACGGCTCGCATCCGCTCGCGGAAGTAGAAGGCATGCGCCTCGTGCCGTTGCGTGCCCGAGTCGAGCGTAAAGCTGGCGCAACCATCTGCACGCGCCTCGTCGATCAGCCAGCCCAGCAGCGCCTTGCCGTGCCCCTGCGAGCGCGCCGCCGCGTCCGTCACCAGGTCATCGACGTACATGGTCTTGCCGCTCGAAAGCTTGTGATGGATGCGATAGCCCGCCACAGCGACGACCCTGCTCTCCTCCGCAGCAAAGGCGAACCGGTAGCCCTCGGCCTGTTGCCTGCGAATGATCTCCACAAACGAGCGCTCTTCCAACTTGGGACGAAGCTGCGACATCACCACGAAGCAGGCCGCTATCTCAGCATCGCTCTCGGCAAGGCGAATCTCGCGCACTACCAGCCCTCGCTCACGCGCAGATGCGTAATGTGCGCGATGTGATGCAGAGAGTGCCACGCATAGTGCAGCGTCAGCGTCTCGAGGGTGCTCCGTCCGCTCTCAGGATGCACGATGCCGCGCTGCCATTGATCGCCCTTGATCGACGAGAGCATCATCACCCAACGCGCATGCAGAGCCTCCACCAGGTCGAGCGACCACTCGACCGGAGCCTCGGAGTCGTGCAACAGCGCCCATGCCTTTTCATCGTATGGCTTGATCGTCGGCCAGTCCTCCGTCAACCCAAGACGCATGCGGATGTATGCGTTCATATGACTGTCGGCGACGTGGTGAACGACCTGCTTCACGGTCCAACCGCCCTCGCGGTACGGCGTCTCAAGCTGGTCCCGATACAGGCCGCGCACAGCGTTGCGCAGCAGGCCCGGAGCCTCGGCCAGCGTGGCGATGGCGTTCTCCAGCTCGCCCGGAGCCAGCGTCTCGGCACGCTCGAAGCGTCCAATGGGGTAGCGCGGATCGGTTGCGGCAGAGGCGGTCGTCTCAGGGCTCACAGGCATCTCCTCTCTGCAAGGTAGCACGGCTTTGTATACCCTCTGAAGGAGGAATGATGCCTCGTCGATTGATCTTCGTACTTCTCGCCCTGCTGGTCCTCGCCGCGCTGGTTCCCGTCGCGCCGCTCGCATCCGCGCAGACGCAGACCCATGCCTACATCGGCTTCGACCGTAACCAGTACCCCGGCGACGCGTCGCTGTCCGCGCTGCGCAAACACTTCGACTACACCGGCTACTGGCTCAACAACCCTCCCGGTGCGCGCACGAATACATGGCTCGGCAAGCGTGCCCTCCTTCGGGAACAAGGCTTTGGGTTTCTAGTCCTCGCCAACGGAAGACTCGATAAGGAGATTCTTGCGGCACACATCAAGCCCGATGCTCTGGGTCGCAAGGATGCAGCAGCCGTCACCGCCGCTGCCGCACGCGAGGGCTTCCCGAAGAACACCCTCCTCTTCCTCGATCAGGAAGAAGGAGGCCGCATGCTGCCCGAGCAGCGCGCCTATCTGCTCGCATGGACCGAGGCCATTGCCGCCGCAGGATTCCGCCCGGGCGTCTATGCCAGCGGGCAGGAGGTAAATGAAGGCAACGGCATCACCATCACCACCGCGCAGGATATTCGCACACAGGTCACCGCACAGCACCTGCATCCTGTTGCGCTCTGGGTCTACGAGGACGCCTGCCCGCCCGCGCCGGGCTGCGTCCTGCACACGGACAAGCCGCTCTCCGCAAGCGGTACGCCGGACGTCATCGTGTGGCAGTATGCGCAATCACCGCGCAGACCGGAGATCACTGCCGCCTGCGCGAAGACCTACGCCGCCAACGGCAACTGTTATGCAAACGACCTGCCGGGCATGATCCTCGACCTGAACCTGGCCAATTCGCCTGATCCTTCCGGCGGACGTTAGAGCAGGTTCTGCGGCGTATCGGCGATCTCGTCCGCAGCCGAAGCGCCTTCCTTCAGATGCACGCCCGTGCGCTGTTGCGACCGTGCGGCTTGCAAATACCAAAGCAATCGCTCTGCAGCAGCCTCCGCACTGAGGCCGCCATCGCGGATGTTTGAGAG
The DNA here is from genome assembly GCA_036398595.1 of Granulicella sp. GTDB lineage: Bacteria > Acidobacteriota > Terriglobia > Terriglobales > Acidobacteriaceae > Edaphobacter. Next base: position 12,997 of record DASWOV010000060.1, on the reverse strand, counting down.
GCAGTTGCGCTCAGCGTCAGTGCGCCCCGACTGCGGAGCCCACGTCAGGTACACGCCCATGCTATCGGGAGAAGACAGCCCCGGACGCTCGCCGATCAGCACAAGGCTGCATCGTGCTCCAAGCAACTCGCCGATAGGATCGCCGACCGCGACCCGTCCCTGCTCCACCAGCGTCAGCGGAGCCAGCGCCCATCCCGCGTCCTGCAATCGCGGCAACAGATGTGCGAGCAAGGGAATCGCGTTGCGTTCAATCGCCAGCGAAGAGAGCCCGTCGGCGATGGTGATCGCAAGATCATACTCACCACGTTTCAGCAGCGCCGCACACTCCGACGCCAGCGTGCGCCCCATCTCCGGCCTGCGCAGATACGTGTTGCGATCCGGTGCGTTGCTCCGCAGGCAGAGCACGGACGTCTCTGCGTGCAGTGGAAGCTCCGCACGCAGCCGCTGCGCCAACGACGGCAGATGCAGCGCAGCATGCACGGCGTCCCGCGCCTGCGCATGGGCAAGCTGAAAGCGCAACACCTCCTCCGTTGCGATGCTCTGCCCGGCCATCGGCAGAGAGACACGCGCGGGCGTTAGCGAGCGCAGGTTAGGCCGGATGGGAACGATCTTCGTCATGCACTGATCCATCGTTCTGTTTGCAGCGGCTCGCAAAGTCTGCGCGGCATATCGCCCGCGAGCCACGCCTCGAACTCCGGCGCGGGCCGCAGCCCCAGCACCGAACGCAGATACAGAGCATCGTGAAACGACGTGCTCTGGTACTGCAGCATGATGTCATCCGCGCCCGGCACGCCCATGATGTAGCTCACACCGGCCGCGCCCAGCAGTGTCAGCAGAGCGTCCATGTCATCCTGATCGGCCTCGGCATGGTTGGTGTAGCAGATGTCGCAGCCCATCGGCAGACCCAGCAGCTTGCCGCAGAAGTGATCCTCTAATCCTGCGCGCAGAATCTGCTTGCCGTCGTAGAGATACTCCGGCCCGATGAAGCCGACCACCGTGTTCACGAGCATCGGCTGAAACCGCCGCGCCACCGCATAGGCTCGCGCCTCGCAGGTCTGCTGATCGACGCCATGATGCGCATTGGCCGAGAGCGCGCTGCCCTGCCCCGTCTCGAAGTACATCACGTTCTCACCAATCTCTCCGCGATGCAGCGACCGCACGGCGTCATAAGCCTCGGCAAGCAGCGCGAGGTTCACTCCGAACGAGGCATTCGCCTGCTCCGTGCCCGCAATCGACTGAAAGAGAAGATCGACCGGCGCCCCTTGCTCGAGCGCCGCAAGCTGCGTGGTGACATGCGCCAGCACGCAGCTCTGCGTCGGAATTGCATACCGCTGGCGCACCGCGTCGATCAGCCGCAGTAGTTCGCCGGTGCTCTTCACGTTGTCGGCCGCCGGGTTGATGCCAATAACCGCATCGCCCGAGCCGAGCAACAGGCCATCCACGATCGCCGCCGCAATGCCTAGCGGATCGTCTGTCGGATGGTTCGGCTGCAGGCGCGTCGCCAGCCTTCCCGGAAGTCCGACCGTCGTGCGAAACCGCGTCACGACGCTCACCTTGCGCGCTACGGCGACCAGATCCTGCACACGCATCAGCTTGCTCACCGCGGCCACCATCTCCGGAGTCAGCCCCGGAGCGAGCGCGGCCAGAAACTCCGTCGTTGCCTCCTCAGCAAGCAGCGCATCGCGCAGGCCGCCGACGGTTAGGCTGGCCACGGGCGCAAATGCTTCACGATCATGCGTGGCTACAATCAGCCTCGAGATTTCATCCATTTCGTAAGGAATCACCAGTTCCTCAAGAAACGCCGTCAGCGGCAGATCGGCCAGCGCCATGCGCGCTGCGACACGCTCCACTGCGCTCGTCGCCGCGATGCCCGCAAGCTCGTCGCCGGACCGCGCCGGGGTCGCCTTCGCCAGCAGGTCCTTCAGATCCTTAAAGGTGTACGTGACTCCATCGATCGTGTGCCGCAGGAGCATCCATCATCCCCGAGTGTGCCGGATGATGGCAGTCTACCAATCCCCGCAAAAAGATTGACACTACACCGGCGTCTGTCATATTTAACTAATTGGCTATTTAACTTATAGGGTAAATACATGCAGGACGACCTCAGCACTACCTTCGCCGCACTCGCCGACCCCACCCGGCGAGCTATCCTCGCTCGGCTCGCGCTTGGCGAAACCTCTGTCACCGATCTTGCCGAGCCCTTCGACATGAGCATGCCCGCCATCTCCAAACACCTGAAGGTGCTGGAGCGGGCCGGTCTGATCAGCCGCACCCGCGAGGCCCAGTGGCGTCCCTGCAAGCTAGAGGCCGCTCCACTCAAAGAGGTCGCCGGCTGGGTTGAGGAGTATCGCCGTTTCTGGGCCGAGAGCTTCGACCGGCTCGACCTCTACCTCGCAAAGATTCAGGCCCAATCCAAAAAGCAGAAGAAAGACCAAAAGAAACGCAGGCACTAACTCACACAGGAGAACAACATGCAGGCGACCGAAACCCTGATCGTAGACTCCCGCGTCTTCAACGCTCCCCGCGAGCTTGTCTTTCAGATGTTCACCGACGCGGAACACATCGCTCACTGGTGGGGGCCACGCGGCTTCACCACGAAGACCGAGCGCATGGACGTCGCGCCCGGCGGCCTATGGATTCATACCATGATCAGCGCCGAGGGGGTCGAGTATCCCAACGAGGTGCGCTACGTCGAGGTGGAGTACCCCGGCAGGCTGGTCTTCGACCATCTCTCCGATCCACTCTTCCGCACAACCGTCACTTTTACGGAAACAGCTCCCGACAAGACCGAAGTGCGCTACGAGATGGAGTTCGCCACCAGCGAACTGCGCGACAGCGTCGTCAAAACCTACGGCGCAATGGAAGGACTGCATGATACCCTCTCCCGTTTCGAGGAACTGCTGGCCACACAAGGCAGCGAGGAGTTGGTCATCACCCGCGAATTCGACGCGCCCCGCGAGCTTGTCTACAAGTGCTGGACCGAGCCGGAGCGGTTGACGGAGTGGTGGCTTGGGCCCGGAGGCAGCAGGCTCACCATCAAGCATGCAGATATACGCCCCGGCGGAACGATGGTCTACGGCATGCGGATGCCGGACGGCAAAATGGTATGGCTCCGGTGGGCCTTCCGCGATCTCACGCCTCCCTCACGCATCGTCCTCGTGGTTTCGTTCGTTGACGAGCAGGAGAACCCGCTCCCTCATGCCTCCGCTCCGGCGCTGCTGGAGAGGCTCTCCACGGTGACCTTCGAGGAGCAAGGTGGCAAGACGCTGATGACGTTCCGCTCGCAGATGATGTATGCCCGCGAAGAGGACAGGGCCGCCTCCCGTACCTTCTTTGAAGGCATGCAGCAGGGCTGGACCGGACTGCTCAACTCGCTCGAGGCATACCTCAAGACCCTGTAGGCCGCTCTTTACGTCGGAGTGCCGTTCGCAGGAACGGCGGCTCCGACGCTCCATCCACCAGGCTATGCGCGTTGCAGCACCGTTTCCCCGGGCCTATCATCAAAACTACGATGACTCTTCCCCCCGCGGACCACAAACTCTACTTCACCCAGAGGCTCGGCATCTCCGAGCGGCTCATGGAACGCTGCCTTAGCGAAGCGCTCTCGGCCGGCGGCGACTACGCCGATCTCTACTTCGAGGCCGTCACCTCCACCTCGCTCGGCATCGATGAGTCCATCGTCAAGACCGCCAGCCAGGGCATCAGTGTGGGCTGCGGCATCCGCGTCGTCTCCGGCGAGCGCACCGGCTATGCCTACACCGACGACCTCTCCGCCGACCGCCTGCTGCGCGCTGCGCGCACTGCTGCGTTGATCGCCAGCGGACCGGCCAAAGAGCCGATGCAGGGCTTCCGCCAGCCCGACCGCGAGAGCAGCCTCTACCCCATTACCGGCGCTACCGCCGACGCCGAGATCGCCGCCAAGCTCGCGCTTATCGAGCGCGCCGACAAGGCCGCCCGCGCCTTCGACCCGCGCATTGTTCAGGTCCGCGCCAGCTTTGCCGATGAGCTGCGCCGCATCCTCATCGCCGCATCCGACGGCACCTTTGCCAGCGACACGCAGCCGCTGTCACGCATGAACGTCTTCGTCATCGCCAGGGATGCAACCAACACCGCACGCGGCACCTCCGGCGGCGGCGGGCGCGTGGCGATGGATCACTTCGAAGGAACGCACTCGCCCGAGTTCTACGCCCACGAGGCCGCCCGCACCGCCATCCTGCAGCTTGGCGCAGCCGAGGCTCCCGCGGGCGAGATGCCCGTCGTGCTCGGCCCCGGCTGGCCCGGCGTGCTGCTGCACGAGGCCGTCGGCCACGGGCTCGAAGCCGACTTCAACCGCAAGAAGACCTCGGCCTTTGCCGGACTCATCGGGCAGCAGGTGGCAAGCAGCAAGGTCACGGTCGTCGACAACGGCCGCATGCCCAACCGCCGCGGCTCCATCAACATGGACGACGAGGGCAACCCGACGCAGGAGAATGTTCTGATCGAGAACGGCATCCTGAAGGGGTATCTGTCGGACAAGCTCTCGGCTCGGCTGATGGGTATGCCCAGCACCGGCTCGGGACGCCGCGAGAGCTACCACCACATCCCCATGCCACGCATGACGAACACCTACATGCTCGCGGGCGAGGACGATCCTGCAGACATCATCAAGTCGGTCCAGCGCGGGCTGTACGCGGTCAACTTCGGCGGCGGACAGGTGGATATCACCAACGGCAAGTTCGTCTTCTCGGCGAGCGAGGCGTATCTCATCGAGGACGGCAAGGTGACGCGTCCGGTGAAGGGCGCAACGCTGGTCGGCAATGGCCCGGAGGCACTCAAATACGTGTCGATGGTAGGAAATGATCTTGCTTTAGACGAGGGCATCGGCACCTGCGGCAAGGATGGCCAATCCGTTCCCGTCGGCGTGGGTATGCCGACGATTCGGCTGGATAAGATGACGGTCGGAGGAACGGGACGATAATGGCATCTACAAGTACGATTCCTGTTACCGATCTCAAACAACTTGCCCACGATGTAGTCACTAAAGCCATGAAGGCCGGAGCCTCCGATGCCGAGGCCATCATCTCTGAAGGCGACGAGTTCTCCGCGCTTGTCCGGCTGGGGCAGGTGGAGCAGTTGAAGGAGTCCGGCTCGCGGGCTATCGGGCTGCGCGTGTTTCTTGGGCAGCATGTGGCCAGTACCTCTTCGTCTGATCTCTCGCCTGAGTCCATCGAGCATCTCGTGAGCGGCGCGCTTGCGCTGGCCCGCATCACTGGGGAAGATCCTTATGCAGGACTGGCCGAGCCTGAGGCCTTCGGTCAGTGCGCACCTGCGGAGAGCCTTGGCCTCTTCTTCGATGATGTGAACGAGCAGCCGCCCGCCGAGCGCATCGAGATCGCCCGCCGCGCCGAGGCCGCCGCGCTGGCCTACGACACGCGCATCCAGAACTCCCGCGGCGGCGACTTCGACACCGCTACCTCGCACAAGATCCTCGTCAACTCGCGTGGCTTCTCCGGCGAGTATCGCCGCAGCTACTGCGGCTTCTCCGCCTCGCCCATCGCGCAGGACGCCCAAGGCAACATGCAGCAGAACTACTGGTACTCGAGCGCACGCACCACGCGCCTGCTCGAGTCGCCTGAGGAGATCGGCCGCATCGCCGCCCAGCGCACGCTGCGACGGCTGGGTGCGCGGCGCGTGCCTACGCAAAAAGCGACTGTCGTCTTCTCGCCCGAGATTGCGCGCTCGATCATCGGCAACATCTTCGACGCGGCCAATGGAGATTCCGTCTATCGCCACGCCAGCTTCTTCGCGGACATGCTCGGCAAGGAGGTCGCCGGGCCGAACATCACCGTCGTCGATGACGGCACGATGGTGACGAACAGCATCGGCGGCTTCGGCACCTCGCCCTTCGACGGCGAGGGCCTGCCCACGCGCCGCAAGCCGCTGGTCGAAAAGGGCGTGCTAAAGACCTACGTGATGAACACCTACACGGCGCGCAAGCTCGGCATGCAATCGACGGGCAACGCCTCGCGCGGGCTGGCGGGTAATCCGGGCATCGGTGCGGGAAACTTTTATCTTGAGCCGGGTGAGCTGACGCCTGAGCAAATCATCGGCGATGTAAAGAACGGCCTCTATGTCACCAGCACGATGGGCTTCGGCGTCAATCTTGTGACGGGCGACTACTCGCAGGGTGCGGCGGGCCTGTGGATCGAGAATGGCGAGCTGGCCTACCCGGTCGAGGAGATCACCATCGCGGGCAATCTGAAGGATATGTACCGGAATATCGTTGCCATCGGCAATGATCTGGTCTTCCGCGGAGCGAGCGCCGCGCCGACGATTCGTATGGAGGGAATGACCATCGCGGGCGAGTAGGCGGCGAGGCCGGTCCCGCAGCTACAATCTCCCCATGGCCGCGCCCTTCCACTTCGAGCACACTTTCGACTTCATTTCGGAGCGCGCCTCAGAGATTCTCTCCTCCATTCCCACCCAGGCCGGAGTCTTCGCTCTCTGCGGTGTGGACCCCGCCGCGCAGCCATACCTTACCCGCGCAGCCGATCTTCGCCGACGCATCCGGCGCCTGCTCGATCCGCCTGCCTCGCAGTCGAAGCGGCTCAACCTGCGCGAGCGCGTGGCGCGCATCGAGTACACCGTCACCGGCTCCGAGTTCGAGTCGACGCTGCTGCTCTATCACGCGACCTCGGCGCACTTTGGCGCTGTCGAAGCACGCCGACGCCTGCGTCTACACACACCGTTCATGGCGCGCGTGACGGTCGAGAACCACTACCCTCGCGCCTATGTGACCAACAAGCTCTCGAAGCGCGGCCTTGCCCATACCTATGGGCCGTTTCCCTCACGCGCCGGCGCCGAGCGTTACTGCGATGCCGTGCTCGACCTATTCAAGGTTCGCCGCTGCCACGAAGACCTCGAGCCATATCCTGAGCATCCCGGCTGTGTCTATGGCGAGATGGGCAAGTGCCTCGCTCCCTGCAACCAGTCCTGCACCGACGCACAGTACGCCGCCGAGGCCGAAGCGATGCAAGCCTTCTTCGACACCGGTGGACGTTCCATGCTCTCCGCGCTCGAGGCCGCCCGCGAGCAGGCCTCCGCCGAGATGGAGTTCGAGCGCGCCGCCGAGCTGCATACGCAATGGCAGAAGGTGAAGACCGCCACTGCACTCGCTGATGAGCTTGTACGGACCATCCCTTTGCTACGCGGTGTGATTGTGCAGCCCTCGGCTCAGCAGGACAAGGTTCACGCCAGCCTCTTCCTTCTGCACGCCGGCTGTCTTACCGGGCCGGAGCCGCTCTCGACGCTCGGCGTCCGCGCCGTCAAGCAGCAGACCGAGGTCGGCAGCAGCCTCTTCGCACAACCACTGATGCTGCAGGCCATTCCGCTCGAAGGCGAGCCTGCTGCTACCCCCACACACTCGCCTGAGGCTCGCGCCGAGGCGGCTCTCTCTGCGCTGGAGGCACCCTCCGGCAAGCCCGCCGACCTGACCACTCTCAGCGACCATCTCTCCCTGCTGCGCCGTTGGTACTACCGGCCGGAGAAGCATCGCACCGGCGAGCTCTTTCTGCCCAACCTCGACGGCGCATGGCCCATCCGCCGCATCCTCAACGCGGCTGCCCGGGCGGCGCTGGGCGATCCTGAGCCAATGGCCGAGACACGCCGCGATCTCGCAACGCGCAATCCCGAAGAGCCTGTGCAACCTCCCGCAAAGACGAAGGTCCTGCACGCAGGCAGGCCCGATGTAGAGCGGGAGGTTTCGGTGGTCGACAGGCCATTGTTTCGCTCCCGGCGAAGCCGCCCCTCGCATATCCCCTAACGCTCGTCCGCAGTCACCATTCTGCAACCCCCGCGCCCTATACTTCAGCAGAGTGAATCCTCCATCCCCCGGAAAGGAATTTGTATGCCGAAAAGTGTGAAGCTGAACTCCTCCTCCACGCTGCACGACCTCGATGACAGCGAGCAGAGGAGCTTTGGGATGCGTCCGGCCCCTGTCCTTATCGAGCTTCCTTCAGGATTCCAGATCTACAAGTGGGCAGGCACCTCCTACAAAGACGCGCATGGCCACCGGGTTCGCAGCACCATCTTCGACCGGAACGGCTTCGCCTCGCAGTACTGGGCTCCGTGGGCCACGATGCCGCAGTACCAGGTCCCCGGCTTCTCCGACCTTCGCAAGCGCTACGCGAACATGAACGGCAGCGTTGGCCGCCCGCAGGAGTTTGCGCGGGTTCGCTTCGCCGTAACGCAGGAGTGGAGCGAGATGAACTCGCTGGTCAAGGCCGAGCTGCGGACCTCCGTATGGGCGCTCCTCGGCGTCTGTGCGCCGCAGCCAGTCACCGAGCAGAGCGACGATCCCCGCAAGGTGCTCTTCATCGGCGGCAACTATCAGCTCCTGATCCCCGGCCTTCGCGCCGACGACATCTTCCAGCTCTAATCCAACGCCGCAAAATCGGCTGCTACACTCGCCAAAGGAACCCATCGTGATCGAACTGGCATACTCCATCCTCTCCGCTGATTTCGCGCATCTTGCCGACGACATGGCCCAGGCCGAGCTTGGCGGCGGCACCATCGTCCACGTCGACGTCATGGACGGGCATTTCGTCCCGAACATCACCTTCGGGCCGCCCGTCGTGAAGGCGATCCGCCCGGTCACAAAGCTGCCGCTCGACTGCCACCTGATGATTGAGAACCCCGATGCCTACATCGCGGACTTTGCCGCCGCCGGGGCCGACATGATCTCCGTGCATCAGGAGGTCTGCCGCCACCTGCACCGCACGCTCCAGCTCATCGAAAGCCATAACGTGAAGCCCGGGGTTGTCATCAACCCGGCCACTCCTGTCGAGACGCTCATCGAGGTGCTGCCAATGGTGCACCACGTCCTCGTGATGAGCGTGAACCCCGGCTTCGGCGGGCAGAAGTTTCTGCCGCTGGCGGTCGACAAGATCGCCTCGCTAGCCGAGCTGCGCGAGGCCATGGGGCTGAACTTCCGCATCGAGGTCGACGGCGGTGTCAGTCTCGAAACCGTCGCGCAGGTGGTTGAGGCCGGGGCAGATATGCTCGTCGCCGGATCGGCGGTCTTCGAGCCCGGAAAGACCGAGCAGAACGCCCGGCGGCTGCTCGAGGTTGCCCGCGCGGCGGCCCCTCAGGTTTAGCCGGGCACAGTCCGGCATAGATTCGCCGAAAGTTTTAGAATAGTGAGCAGCCTGAGCGTGCAGTCCTGGTCGCGCGCGAGGCTCTTGGGGTAGCTTCACTGATGACCAAACCGTCCTTCTTTCCGAGCCTCCGTGCCAGCCTGCTTGCTGGAGCGACTGTTGCCGCTCTCTTCACCTCCCTCAGCGCACCTGCGCAGGAGGCCAACCCGGTAGCGGCAAAGCAGGCTCCCGCTGCACAGCAGGAGGGAACGCTCGACACCAATCCCGCCCTTGTGCCCGCCAAGAAGGAGAAGCTGACCAAGGAGGACAAGAAGGCGGAGAAGAGCGTCAAGGTCAAGGAGGATAAGGTCGTCCAGTCCAAGGACACCAAAAAGGCGAACGCCAGGGCGAAGAAGGATAACCCCCTCATAGGCCAGGACGAGAACCTGCCTGACAAGCAGCTCTTCGACAAGGCTCTGGCCGCCAGCAAGCGCGGCCACTTCGACGTGGCCCGGCTCGACCTCCAGACCCTGCTGAACACCTACCCCGACTCGCAGTACCAGATGCGCGCCAAGCTCGCCATCGCTGATAGCTGGTACAAGGAGGGCGGTACTGCCGCTCTGACGCAGGCCGAGGCTGAGTACAAGGACTTCATCACCTTCTTCCCCAACGCGCCCGAGGCCGCCGAGGCCCAGATGCGCGTCGGCGACATCTACTTCCGCCAGATGGACAAGCCCGACCGCGACTTCTCCAAGTCGCAGCACGCCGAGGAGGAGTACCGGCTGATGCTCCAGCAGTTCCCGGAGTCGACCCTTGTGCCCGCCGCGCAGCAGCGTCTGCGCGAGGTGCAGGAGGTCATGGCCACCCGCGAGGCCAACATCGGCGCTTTCTATTCCAGCCACAGCAACTGGCCGGCCACCATCGCCCGCTTCCAGACCATCGTCGATACCTACCCGCTCTACAGCCACATGGACGACGTGCTGATTGGGCTGGGCGATGCCTATGAGTCCGAGGCACGCTATGTGCGCGGCCTCAATCTTCCCGAGGCCGGCAAGGCCCGCCTCGAGAAAATCTACGACGACCAGGCCTCCGCTGCCTACCGCAAGGTGGTGCTCGAGCACGCCGCCGCGCCGCACGTCGAGGACGCCAAGGACCGGCTCGCGGCCATGAGCCTGCCCATTCCGACGCCCACGCCGGAGCAGGTGGCCGCCAGCGCTGCGCTCGAGAACAGCCGCTCGCAGTACAAGCTCTCCGACCGCGTCGGCCTCTTCATCATGCGCAGGCCGGACGTTGTGACCGCGGCCCGCATTGGCGAGCCGACGATCGCCGACCCCAAGCCCACGCTCGCGCCCACGGTCACGCGGCAGATCCTCGCCGACTTCAACAGCTCGCTCAACCCGAACGCAGCCGTCAACGCCCGTCCGGTCGCGCAGCCCGTCGCTGGCGGCGACACAACGGCCGCCGCAGGTAACACGGCAGCACCCGCGAATTCCGCTGCCCCGGCCGCTCCGCTGCAGTTTCAGGATGTGCCTAACGCCAGCGGCTCCAGCAATGGCGATTCGGCGGTCATGACCGCCGTTCCCGGCAGCGCCGGCGGCTCGCGCAGCGGCAGTTCAAACTCCATGGGCGTCGAGATCGTCTCGCCCGGCTCGAACCCCGCGCCCAGCGCCGAGTCCACGGGCGGCCTGAAGGCCGTCGGTCCTGAGAACTCAACCCCACTGCCCGCCATCGAGAAGGCCGCGCAGGCTCCGGACGCCGTCAACGACGTCAACCCGGCGACGCAGCCCGCCGCGCAGGCTCCTCCGGCCAACGGCAAGAAGGCGAAGAATCCTTCGTTCGACAAGGGCGATGAGTCCTCGAGCAAGCACCCGAAGAAGAAGGGCCTCAACAAGATCAACCCCTTCTAAACCACGCGGCGGCGTAGACACAGACGGGATGCAGCCATCGCTGCATCCCGTCTTGCGTTTTCCCGACCTTATAGCGTGTGTGGCCGTGCCCGTGGCCCCCGCTGCAACCGCACCAGCCATACGATCAGCCAGATGACTCCGGCCAGCAGAAGGAACGGCACGGCAAAGATCAGCAGCCACCACCGGCTCGACAACGAGGACTGATCCCCCCGAATACTCGCGCCCGGCTCCTGATGAAGCTCCCCGGCAACCAGCGACATATCACCACCGATCTGGGCGTCTCGCCGGAGTGTGAGGTCGCCGCCGACAACAGAAACCTCCTCATGTACCGACTGCCCCGGCTCGATCGTCAGGTTGCCGAAGACCACCGAAACTGATCCGCGCACATCGCCCCGCACGTCCACGGAGCAGAAGACGCACGAGACGTCATCCACGCCTGAGGCCGGAGTCGTGATGTTGCCGCCAACGCTGCTTAGGCTGCGGCCCGAGTTTTCATCGGCCGCAGAGGCGGGTACGACAACCGCTACGAGAAGGGCCGAAAGAAGGAGGGGAGCAAACATTTTCGACAAAAAAGCACCTCAAAGAATCGTCTGAAACAGGCAGCGCGCAGGGCTCGCTGCTCCCTTGTCCATGCCCACCGATGCTACCCTTAAAGCACCGATGAGCCACGAGCTGCCGAAAGCATACGATCCCTCCGCCATTGAAGAACGCTGGGCCGAGTACTGGGTTAACGAACGCCTGTTCCACGTCACCCACAGTGACCATACGCCTGCCGACACGAAAAAGTTCACCATGCTGCTGCCGCCGCCGAACGTCACCGGCTACCTGCACATGGGGCACATGTTCGAGCACGCCGAGTTCGACATCATGATGCGCTGGCACCGCATGCGCGGCGAGCAGGCCCTCTGGGTTCCCGGCACCGACCACGCCGGCATCGCCACACAGATGCTGGTCGAGCGCCAGCTTGCCGGCGAGGGCACCAGCCGCCAGCAGCTTGGCCGCGAGGCCTTCGTCGAGCGCGTCTGGCAGTGGAAGAACCTCTACGGCGGGGCGATCCTCGAGCAGATGCGCCGTCTCGGCACCTCGGTGGATTGGGGCCGCGAGTACTTCACCATGAACGACAGCCTCTCGGTGGCCGTGCGCGAGGCCTTCGTCCGCCTGTACGAGGAGGGGCTGATCTATCGCGGCGCCTACATCGTGAACTGGTGCCCCGGCTGCCAGACGGCCATCTCCGACCTTGAGGTCGTCCACGAGGACCAGCTCGGCAAGCTCTACGAGATTCGCTATCCGTTCGCCGACGGCACAGGCTCCATCGTGATCGCCACCACGCGGCCCGAAACCATGCTGGGCGACGTCGCCGTGGCCGTCAACGCTGCCGATGAGCGTTACAAGCACCTGATCGGCAAGATGCTGAAGCTGCCGCTCGTGGGCCGGGAGATTCCCATCCTCGCCGACGACTGGGCCAACCCCGAGTTCGGCACCGGCGCCGTCAAGGTCACGCCCGCGCACGACCCCAACGACTTCGCCATCGGCGGGCGCCATGGCCTGCCCAGCATCAACATCTTCGACGAGACCGCACACGTCAACGAGGCGGGCGGCATCTACGCCGGACTGGACCGCTTCAAAGCCCGCGCCAGGGTCCTCGAAGATCTCGAGGCTCAGGGTCTGCTCGTCGCCACCCTCGATCACGGCATGAGCATCGGCCGCTGCGACCGCTGCAAAACCGTCGTCGAGCCCCGCCTCTCCAAGCAGTGGTTCGTCAAGATCCAGCCCCTCGCCGACAAAGCCATCGTGGCCGTCGATAAGGGCTACATCCGCTTTACGCCGGAGCAGTACCGCAAGACCTACGACGAGTGGATGCGCAACATCCACGACTGGTGCATCTCCCGCCAGCTCTGGTGGGGCCACCGCATCCCTGCCTGGCACTGCGGCGTCTGTGGTGACATCACCGTCGCCCGCTCCACCCCCACTGCCTGC
>DASWOV010000059.1:0-1686 GCA_036398595.1 Granulicella sp. | reverse complement strand
AAGTTCGACCCCGCGCAGTACGAGACCACGCAGGTCTTCTACACCAGCAAGGACGGCACCCGCGTCCCCATGTTCGTGAGCCACAAGAAAGGTCTCGCGCTCGACGGCAACAACCCGACACTGCTCTACGGATACGGCGGTTTCAACATCTCCCTGCGGCCCGAGTTCTCCTCCTCCAACCTCTTCTGGATGGAGATGGGAGGCGTCTACGCGCAGCCCAGCCTGCGCGGCGGCGGCGAGTACGGCGAGGCCTGGCACGAGGCCGGAACGAAGCTCCACAAGCAGAACGTCTTCGACGACTTCATCGCCGCCGCCGAGTGGCTCATCGCCAACGGCTACACCTCACCGCAGAAGCTCGGCATTGCGGGCGCGAGCAACGGCGGCCTTCTGACCGCGGCCTGCGAGCTGCAGCGCCCCGACCTCTTCGGAGCCGTGCTTCCCTCTGTCGGCGTGATGGACATGCTGCGCTTCGACCAGTTCACCATCGGCTGGGCCTGGAAGACCGACTACGGCGCGCCGAGCGAGAACGAAGAGGAGTTCCGCGCCATCTATCGCTACTCTCCCCTGCACAATATCCAACCCGGCACGGCGTATCCTGCGACGCTCATCACCACGGGCGACCACGACGACCGCGTCTACCCCGCGCACAGCTTCAAGTACGCCGCCGCCCTGCAGGCCGCGCAGGCCGGGCCGAACCCTATCCTGATCCGCGTAGAAACCCGCGCCGGACACGGCAGCGGAATGCCCCTCACCAAGCGTGTTGAGCTGGTCGTGGACCAGTTCTCTTTCCTCGCGCAGCAGCTCGGAATGCAGCCCGAGCTATAGCTGGCCACGCTCAGAACGGCCACCGATGACCGGGTGCCCCATCCTTCACAAAGTGAAGGGTGGGATGAATCCCTTTCGCACCAGCGCCGTCGTAAAACTCCCAGTCCCTGAATCCTACATCCCATCCTTTGCGATGAAACCGCAAAGGATGGGGCACCTGATCATTTGTGGAAACCTACCGCGTGGCCTTTGCAATCCGCAGAAACTCCGCAAGCCGCGCAGCATCCTTGCGCCCCGGGGCAGCCTCGACTCCACTCGCTACATCCACACCCCACGGATGAAGCTCACAGATCGCCTCGCCCACATTCTCCGGACCCAGGCCTCCAGCCAGAATCACCTTGAGCGAAGCGGAAGCCTCTTCAAACACCGGCCGCGCAGCCTTCCAGTCGAACGCGACGCCGGTCCCGCCGCCCGTGTTCCCCACGCGAGAATCGATCAGCACACGATCCACCAGCTTCGTCGCCGCGATCTAGCGCAGCTCCTCGCGCAGCTTCACGCTACTATCCGCTCCAACCACCCAGTGCAGGCTCTGGATGATTCCAACCTCGCCACCGAGCACCTCGCGAAGCCGCATCACCAAAGCAGAATCGAATCCCCCATGAAGCTGCACCGCATTCAGCCCGGCTTCGCGGACAATTCCCGCAATCTCCTCCGCGTCATGGCTCTCGACCACGCCCACGCGCTCCACCTGCTTCGGAAGATGCTGCGTAATCGTGGCCACCTGCGCGGCATTCACCTGACGCTTGCTTGCGGCAAAGATAAATCCCAGCGCATCCGCCCCCAGCTCAATCGCCAGCAGAGCATCCTCAAGGTTGGTATTGCCGCAGATCTTCGCCCAGGTCGCAGATCCAGTCACAGCCA
>DASWOV010000058.1:0-3233 GCA_036398595.1 Granulicella sp. | reverse complement strand
CCCCTTTTCCATCACAGCACGGCGTATAACCAAAGAGTATGCACGCGACGGAATCACAGGCAGAGCTTCCCCCGCCGATCGCCCAGCCGATTGCAGCAGCGCTCGACCGCGGAGCCACCGTTATCACCTCCAATCATCGTGCTGCCCGCAGCCTGCGGCACTCCTTCGATCTGCGAAACCGCCGCGAGGGACGCACTCTCTGGCAACCCGCAAATGCTCTGCCGTGGGATGCGTGGGCCTCCGGACTGTGGCAGCAGATGCTCGTCGAAGGCACGGCAACACAGCTTCTTCTGAGCCGCTCGCAGGAACACGCGATCTGGCGCAGCATTCTTGCCGCCGACCGCGAGCGTTCGGAGAGCCTGCAATCGACGGACTCGCTGGCCGAGCTTGCAGCGGACGCATGGCGTCTGCTGGCTCGGCACAATGGCCTGCCGCGGCTGCGGGGCGCATGGCCCAGCGCAGAGACAAAGGCTCTGCAACGCTGGAGCGCAGAGTTTGAACAGCGATGCCGTACACAAGGGCTGCTTCCCCGCGCCCGGCTCGAAGCGACCCTGCAAGAGGTCATCGAAGCCGGACAGCTTCGTCTCTCCGCACCGCTCGCGCTTACGGGCTTCGATGATTTCACCCCGGCGCAGAGAAGCCTGATCGAGGCGATCAAAATAACCGGCAGCGAAGTAGAAGAGCTTCGCACAGAGATCGCCTCGGAAGAGAAAACCCTTGTACAAGCGGCGAACGAGATTGAAGAGATCCACGCGGCGGCGCGATGGGCGAAAGAGCGTCTGCTTCAGCATCCCGGCGCACAGATCGCCATCATCGTCCCTGCGCTCGACGGTCGGCGAGGAGCCATCGACCGCATCTTTCGCGAGGTGCTGGCCCCGGAGCTGGAAGACATTCAAGCCAGTCACGATGCTCCTTACGAGTTTTCGCTGGGCGTGCCTCTTTCGGAGACGCCAATCGTTCGCGTCGCGCTGGAGCTTCTTCGCTGGACGCTCGCTCCCCTTCCCGTCGAGCGCATCAGCCGCCTGCTGGTCTCTCCGCTCTTCGCCATGCGAGAAGAAGAGCGCAGCGCCCGCGCTACCTTCGACGCCTTCGAGCTGCGCCGCGCACGTCTGCTGCTTCCCGAGATCTCGCTGAAGTGGCTTTCCGCCACGCTGCATCGCTCCCGAAGCGCCGCGCCGCCGATCCATCTTCGCAGGACACTCGATGCGATGCTGCGCGTCATAGACGGCATTCGCTCTGAGCGGCAGCCGCGCTCCGCATGGGCCGAGTGGATCCGTGAGCTGCTCGAAGAGGCTCGCTGGGGACGCGAGAGCGGCGACGACAGTATCGAGTTTCAGACGCGCCAGAAGTGGGAGAGCATCCTCGACGATCTGGCCGCGCTCGACTTCGACGGCTCACGCGTCACGCTGCAGCAGGCACTCCGCGAGCTTGAGCGACTGGCCCAGCAGACCATGTTCGCGCCCGAATCGCACAACGCTCCAGTGCAGGTGATGGGTCCGCTCGAAGCCGCAGGAAGCCGCTTCGACGCCCTGTGGTTTCTGGGAGCGGGAGACCTTGGCTGGCCGATCAAAAGCTCTCCCAGCGCACTGCTTCCGTGGGCATTGCAGCGCGATCTCGGCATCCCGGGAGCCGACGCGGCGGCGGACGATGCCCGCGCACGCCGCATCACGGAGCGACTCGCCGCAAGCGCCCCCGACATCATCTTCAGCTACGCCGCCGAGTCTTCCGATGGAGCGCAGCGCCCTTCGCCTCTGCTTCATGCGTTGCACCTCGAAACGCCTCCCATCGCGCAGGTCGCGCCGCAGGAGCAGGAGAAAGAGGTCGTGGCCCTCGAAGAGATTCACGACACAACAAGCATTCCTCCACTGCCCGTTCACGTCATCGCCGGAGGCTCCGAGATTCTCAAACTGCAGGCGGCCTGCGGCTTCCGTGCCTTTGCAGAACGCCGCCTTGGCTCGGCGGAGCTGCGCGAGATCGAGCTGGGCATGGATGCAGCCGAGCGCGGAAGCGTCCTTCACCGCGTCCTCGAACACTTCTGGAAGCAGACCGGCTCGCAGGCAGCACTCAAAGCGATGAGCCGCGAAGAGCGTAACACCATGCTCGCGCAGTCAATCGAGGAGGGCCTCCGCAAAGCCTCCGCACTGGCCGAGGGAGCATGGGAGAAGGCGTACCTCGACCTGCAACGCGCACGCCTGTGGGCTCTGCTCGATCCCTGGCTCGACCTCGAACTTAACCGCCCTCCCTTCACTGTCGAGCGAACCGAAGAGGAGCTGAAAGATGTGGTCATCGGCCCGTTGCACCTGACGGTTCGCGTCGATCGCGTGGACGCAACCGAAGAGGGAGAGGTCATCCTCGACTACAAGACCGGAGTGGCGAAGTCTCCGCAGTGGCTGGGCGAGCGCCCGGACGAGCCTCAGCTTCCTCTCTACGCCGTGCTCACCTCCACCGACGAGGGCGAGACCGCGCTGACCGACCTTGCCTTCGCGCAGATTCGCGCAGGCAAAGAGATGGCGCTAGACAGCTTCAGCGAGAGAAGACCCTCGAAAAAATATCCCAAGCTTAGTCTTGAGGAGCAGCTTGCCGAGTGGCGCAGGGTGCTCACGCAGCTGGCGACGGATTTCCATAACGGCGCAGCGACGGTCGCGCCGAAGAACTACCCCACCACCTGCGCCCACTGTGCACAAAGAATTCTGTGCCGCCTGAACCCCGCGGCCTTCGATGAGGAGTTCGATGAAGAAACCATCGATGCAGCCAATGGGTGAGCTGTTCGTCTTTCCGCAGGAGCCCGAAGCCCTTCCACAGAAATCAGAAGCGTCACCGCCGCGCTCGACGCAGCCTCCCGACCGCGAGGAGCGGGAACATGCGCTCGACGTCGCGCAGTCGTGGATCGTCGAAGCCCCCGCAGGCTCCGGCAAGACCGGCCTGCTGATCCAGCGCTTCCTCAAGCTGCTGGCCCTTCCCGGCGTCGAGCAGCCCGAGCAGGTGCTCGCCATCACCTTCACGATCAAGGCCACCGGCGAGATCCGCGAGCGCGTGCTCGAACAGCTTGAGCGCGCCAGCGGCCCCGACAATACACACAGCGACTTCGAGCGCGAGACGCGGACCTTTGCCCTCGCCGTGCTCGAACGTGACCGCGCCCTCGGCTGGAACATCCTCGAACATCCGCACCGCCTGAACGTCCGCACCATCGACTCCGTGTGCGCCGAGATTGCGCGCAGCCTGCCGGTGCTCTC
>DASWOV010000057.1:0-3680 GCA_036398595.1 Granulicella sp. | reverse complement strand
CCGCCAGAAGTCAGGCTGAACTCCGCGCCCGCGCGGAGTTCGATGCCTTCGGACTGCGCGCCGACCTGCGCGTCAGGCCTGAGGTCGCCATCACTGACGTCCTCGATCTCCTTCGCCGCTTCCCTCACCTGCCCGGTCTGGCCGACACCCTCGATCGCATGGCATCCGCCCAGCACCAGTTTGATCTCCGCCCCCGCAGCTTCAGCGAGTGGACCGAGTGGATGCGCACCTGGCTTGCGCTGGCACATTGGGGTGAGACCTTCCTCACCATCAGCAGCCGCGAGTTTCAGGTCCGTGAACGCTGGGAGAGTGCGCTCGAAGCGCTCGCCACCCTCGACTTCTCGGGCGAGACCGTCACCCTTCCCGAGGCGCTTGCCACCCTTTCTCGCATCACCTCGGCCACGGTCTTCGCGCCCGAGGCCCGCAACGCTCCCGTTCAGATCCTCGGCCCGCGCGAAGCCGCCGGCAGCCGCTTCGATGCGGTCTGGGTTCTCCGCGCTGGAGAGCTTCAGTGGCCTCCGTCCACCTCCCCGCATCCTCTGTTGCCGTGGTCGCTGCAGCGCGAGCTTGCGATGCCCGGCGCTGATCCTGCCCGCGAACACGCCACCGCCAGCCACCTCACTCGCCGCCTCGCCGCCAGCGCTGCGACCGTCTTCTTCAGCTTCGCAGGCGTGACCCTCGAAGGCGGCCATCAGCGTGCGGCTGCAGTCGTGCGCGACCTTTCTCCCCGCGTCTTTTCCCTCGCGGATCTGCTTCCGGCTGAACCCGCGCGCACTGTCATCGACCTCGAATTCCTCGCGGACCCCGGCACCCTGTCTCCGCTGCCTCCGCGAGAGCATCGCGGCGGGGTCCGCGTGCTCGAGCTCCAGGCCGCCTGCGGCTTTCGCGCCTTTGCCGAGATGCGACTCGGCTCCGGCGACCTGCGCCAGCGCGGTCTCGGCCTTAGCGCAGCCGAGCGCGGCAGCGCTGTGCACCACGCACTTGAGGCTTTCTGGAGCTCGGTCGGTAGCCAGAGCGAGCTGCGCGTCATGACCTCCGAGGCCCGCGCCGCCCTGCTCGACCGCGCCATCGAACGCGGTCTCCGGCGTGCCTCCTCCCGCAGCCATGATCCCTGGGACAGGGCGTACCTCGAGGTTCAGCACGCCCGCCTCAAACGTCTGCTTGACGCCTGGCTCGACCTCGAACTCCAGCGCCCGGACTTCATCGTGAAAGACCAGGAGACGCGCCACAAACTGCAACTCGGCGTCTTGCATCTCGACGTCCGCATCGACCGCACCGACCTCGTCGACGGCCGGCAGGTTGTCCTCGACTACAAGACTGGTGCCGCGAATCCCTCGCAGTGGCTCGGCGATCGCCCTGATCAGCCGCAGGTCCCTCTCTACGCGCTGCTTGCCAGCGGGGCCGGCGCCGGAGAAGAAGCAGCAGCCCCGCTTGGCGGCGTCGGCTTCGCCGAGGTCCGCAGCGGCAAAGACATGCGCCTCCGCGGCTTCAGCGAATCGCCCGGCATGTTCCGCGGCAAGACCGCCAGAATGGATGCTGACAGCTTCCCCGAGCAGATCGATCGCTGGCGCGAGGTGCTTGAATCGCTCGCCAACGACTTCGCTACCGGCGACGCCCGTGTACGGCCCAAGCAGTTCCCTGCTACCTGCACCCACTGTGGACAGCGCCTGCTCTGCCGCGTTGATGCCGCCGCCTTCGAAGAAGCCGTAGAAGACGACCTCAGCGACGCCGAGGACAGCCTCGATGGGTAAGCAGCCGGGAGCCAAGCTCTTCACCATGCCGCCGCGCGGGGTGCCCGACCTCGACGCCCGCAGCCAGGCCCTCGACGTCACTCGCTCCTGGATCGTCGAAGCCCCCGCTGGCTCCGGCAAGACGGGCCTGCTGATCCAGCGCTATCTCCGCCTGCTCGCCGATGCGAGCGTCAGCGAACCGGAAGAGGTGCTCGCCATCACGTTCACTCGTGCCGCTACCGAGGAGATCCGCGATCGCATCCTCCGCGAACTCCGCCGCGCCACCGACCGCATCACTCCGGAGAGCGACTTCGACGCCGCCACTCGTGCCCTTGCCGACGCCGTCCTGCTTCGCAATACCCAGCGCAGCTGGCGAATGCTCGATGAACCCCGCCGCCTTCGGGTCCGCACCATCGACGCCGTCTGCGCCGAGATCGCCCGCGCCCTTCCCATCCTCAGCGGCGGTGGTGGATCGCTTCGGCCGATCGACGAGCCCGCCACCCTCTACCGCGAGGCAGCCCGGCGAACCTGGCTGCGCCTCGGCGGGGAAGACTCCGCGCTCAACGACGCCCTGCGCACTCTGCTGCTCCATCGCGACGGCGACCTGGAGCGCTGCGAGCATCTCGTCGCCGGCATGCTGGCCGACCGCGAACAGTGGGGCTCGCTCATTCCGCTTCGCAACTCCGATCTCGAAGACGCGGCACTTGAATCCCGCCTGCGCAAGCAGCTGAACTCAACCCTCGAGCGCGTCGTCTGCGACGGCCTGGGAAAGCTTGCCGCCGCCTTTCCGCCCGGCGTCCTCAACGCCCTCACCCGACTAGCCGCGGAGTTCAGCGACGCCCCCGCCAACGCGGATCTGCACCCACTCGCCATCTGCAGCAATCTTCACGATGCTCCCGAGGCGTCCGCCAATCATCTGGCGCATTGGCGCGCCCTCACGCACCTCCTCGTCACCAATGAACAAAAGTTTCGCAAGGGCTTCCAACGAAATCATCTCGGCATTGCACTTAGCCCACGTCAAAGAGACGCGCTCAAGCTGTTTGTCACCGGGATCAGCGAGAGTGACGCCCTGCTCGATGCGCTCAAGGCCTTCTACGCCCTCCCACCACCCGAGTTTCCCGCAGAGCAGTGGCACGTCACCAAGGCCCTGGTTCGCGTGCTTCGCCAGGCGCTCGTCGATCTCCAGATCGTCTTCGCTGAACGCGGCGAGTGCGACTTCGCCGAGCCCGCTCTGCTCGCCCGCTACGCTCTCGATCAATCCGCCACCGGCATGGTCGATACCGCGATCGGCACCGAGCTGAAGCACCTCCTGGTCGATGAAGTGCAGGACACCAGCATTCGGCAGTACGAGCTCATCGAACGTCTCACCGCCGGCTGGGCAAGCGAGGGCAAGACCGTCTTTCTGGTCGGCGATCCGAAGCAGTCCATCTACCTGTTCCGCCAGGCCCGCGTCGAACGCTTCGTCGCCACCATGAACGACGGCCATCTCGGCTCCCTTCCCGTCGGCCTGCTCCGCCTCACCGCCAACTTTCGCTCGCAGGCCGGCCTGGTTGAGGCCTTCAACGAAGACTTCAGCGCCATCTTCCCGCCCGCCGCGCGTGGCTCCGGCGAGATCGAGTACGTCAGCGCTGTCGCTGCGCGATCCGAGACGCCCGGCCTCGCTGGAGACAGCGGCGCCGCCTGGCATCTCAGCGTCGCCGAGGGTCTCGTCCCGGACGCAAAAGCCGCCATGCGGGCTGAGACGACGCGCAGCGCCCGTCAGGTACGCCGCATCATCGAGAAGTGGCGTTCGAAACCACTTCCCCGCGGCCGCACCGTCCCCTGGAAGATCGCCGTCCTCGTCCGCTCCCGCGCCAGCCTCGGCAAAGTCCTGCCCGAGCTCCGCCGCGAGCCCGCCATCCCCGTACGCGCCATCAAGATCGACACCCTCGCCGACCGTCGCGAGATCCT
>DASWOV010000056.1:0-1675 GCA_036398595.1 Granulicella sp. | reverse complement strand
GCCATGTTTACCGGCCAGAAGATCAACATCACCGAGAACCGCGCCGTGCTGCACGTCGCCCTGCGCGCTCCGAAGGGCGAATCCATCGTCGTCGATGGCGAGGACGTCGTCCCGGAGGTACACAAGGTTCTCGACAAGATGTCCAGCTTCGCCGACCGCATCCGCAGCGGCGCGTGGAGGGGACACACCGGCAAGCGCATCAAGAACGTTGTGAACATCGGCATCGGCGGCTCGGACCTCGGCCCCGTCATGGCCTACGAGGCGCTGAAGCACTACAGCCAGCGCGACCTGACCTTCCGCTTCATCTCGAACGTGGACGGCACGGACTTCGCTGAGGCGGTGCAGGATCTCGACGCCACGGAGACGCTCTTCCTCGTCGCCTCGAAGACCTTCACCACGCAGGAGACGATGACCAACGCCCGCAGCGCGCGCGAGTGGGCGCTGAAGACGCTGGGCGATGAGTCCGCGGTGGCGAAGCACTTCGTCGCCATCTCGACCAACGCGACCGAGGTCGCAAAGTTCGGCATCGACACCGAGAACATGTTCGGCTTTTGGGACTGGGTCGGCGGCCGCTACTCGATGGATTCGGCCATCGGCCTTTCGACGATGATCGCGATTGGCCCGGACGGCTTCCGCGAGCTTCTCGCAGGCTTCCACGCAATGGACGTCCACTTCCGCACGGCTCCGCTCGAGAAGAACCTTCCCGCGCTGCTCGGCCTGCTGACGGTCTGGTACACGGAGTTCTTCGACGCCCAGACGGTCGCGATCCTGCCCTACGACCAGTACCTGAAGCGCTTTCCGGCCTACCTGCAGCAGCTCACGATGGAGTCGAACGGCAAGCACGTCACGCTCGACGGCGAGACGGTAAGCTACCAGACCGGCCCGATCTACTGGGGCGAGCCTGGAACCAACGGCCAGCACTCTTTCTACCAGCTCATCCACCAGGGAACGCGCCTGATTCCGTGCGACTTCATCGGCTTCGTAAAGTCGCTGAACCAGCTCGGACGTCACCACGACATGCTGATGGCGAATGTCTTCGCGCAGGCTGAGGCCCTGGCCTTCGGCAAGACCGCCGAGCAGGTGAAAGCCGAGGGAACAGCCGACTGGCTGGTTCCGCACCGCGTCTTCGAGGGCAACCGTCCGTCGAACACCATCCTCGCTGACAAGCTGACGCCCGCGACGCTGGGCAAGCTGGTGGCTCTGTACGAGCACGCTGTCTTCACGCAGGGAGTCGTCTGGAACATCGACTCCTTCGATCAGTGGGGCGTCGAGCTGGGCAAGGTGCTGGCGACGAAGATTCTCGGAGAGCTGGAGGCGACCGACGAGCCGAAGCTCGATCACGACAGCTCGACGAAGAGCCTGATCCAGCGTTACCGCAGCTCGAAGTAAGCCTTAAACACCACCGCCGCGGCGTCTGCGATCGTTGCAGATGGCCGCGGCGGTGGTGTTTAAATCGTTAGAGGCTGGCGGCGTCGAGGGCGGCAAGAACATCCCCCGGCTCGGGGCGCACGCGAAAATCTGCATGGGCCTCGGCGAAGGTGACGATGTTCTGTCGATTGATGACGAAGGTTCCGGGCAGGGGAAGCCGCCAGCTGGCCTCGGTGGCGGTCTTGTAGTTCAGCCCCGCATGGTTGAAGGGAATGTTCACCAGGATCGACTGGAAGTATTCGCGCTG
>DASWOV010000055.1:0-1661 GCA_036398595.1 Granulicella sp. | reverse complement strand
GCTCTGCACCATCAGTTCGTGCGATTCGCCGCGGCTTACGCGCAGTCCGGAATAGGAGAAAGCGGTGGCTGCCGCTCCTCCGATAACGCCGAAGGTTGCGGCGGCATAGCTGTGTGATGTGAAGCCGAGCGCGGAGCTGGCCGTTCCCGCTGCACCTCCGACGATCAGGCCCAGCAGGTTCAGCCGGTCCAGCCGGGAGTCGCGGCGCGAGGTCATGTAGTTCTGCATCTCGCGGATCTCGGAGATCTCGGAGTCGACCTGCTCAGCGGAGGCGTCGACCTCGAGCGAGGCGGAGGTGATCTGTAACATTGCCTGTTGCTGAAGGTAGAGCATCTCCCAGCGGTCGGCGGCTTCGGGGTGCTCGGCCAGGTCGCGTAGGTGGTCGTAGAGGGGCTTCAGTCCGATGGCCTGGGCGGTTTGCTCGGCGGCGAGCGGAAGCTCCATGTCGGCGGCGGCGCGGGGAGCGTTCTGCGCTGCGAGAAAGGTGGTCAGGCAAAGCAGCGCGGGCAAGTATAGAAAATAAAGATGTTTACGGCGCAGCCTGGCAAGCATGGCGCCAGTCTATGGCGAGACCGTGAAGACCAAGGTTGGTTTTCTGTTATTTTTTGCCAGCCCGGGCATGCAGCATTCTCAGTCCCACATTTAGCATTCAAGAATGCGTCTCATTCCTGCTCTGCTCCTGTCTGCAATGGCCTCGTGCGCCCTGGCCCAGCCTGCGGTCAAACCGATTGAGGTTAAGGTTGTTGTCGTCAATATGTTCGAGGTGGGGGCCGATACGGGCGACGCCCCCGGCGAGTACCAGTACTGGGTCGAGCGCGAGCACATGGACACGGTACTGCCGTTCCCCGAGGGCTACCACGACCTGCGGATGAACAAGGGCGGCGTGCTGGGAGTGCTGACCGGCGTCGGCACGGCGCGGGCGACGGCGACCATCATGGCTCTGGGACGCGACCCGCGTTTCGACCTGACTCATGCTTATTTTGTCGTCGCGGGAATCGCGGGAATCGACCCGCAGATGGGGTCGCTTGGCTCGGCGGTGTGGTCGGATTATGTCGTCGATGGCGATCTGGCGCATGAGATCGACGCTCGCGAGATTCCGAAGGAGTGGAAGACCGGCTATGTTCCGCTGGGCAAGTCCACGCCCTACGAGCAGCCGCGCGCGGCGCGTTTTGGGGATGACGGCAACGTCTATCGCCTGAACCCCGCGCTGGTGGACTGGGCCTTCGGGATGACGAAGGATATTCGGCTTGAGGACACTCCGGCGATCAAGGAACGTCGCCAGCAGTTCGCTCCGGCGGCGTCGAAGCGGCCTCCGTTCGTGCTGCGGGGAGGCAATCTTTCGGCCTCGACCTTCTGGCACGGCAAGCTGATGAACGAGTGGGCTCGCGAGTGGGTGCGGTACCAGACTGATGGCAAGAGCACGTATGCGGTCTGTGGCATGGAGGACACCGGCACGCTGCAATCGCTGACGTGGCTGGCGCGGGCGGGCAAGGTCGATATCAACCGCGTGCTGGTGCTGCGGACGGCCTCGAACTACGACCAGCAGCGCGAAGGAGCGACCGCCGCGGAGAGCCTTGCCGAAACGAAGATTCGCCAGTACAGCGCGTATATGCCGTCGCTCGATTCGGCCTATCGCGTGGGGCATGTGGTGGTCGATGCTC
>DASWOV010000054.1:0-1661 GCA_036398595.1 Granulicella sp. | reverse complement strand
GCTCTGCACCATCAGTTCGTGCGATTCGCCGCGGCTTACGCGCAGTCCGGAATAGGAGAAAGCGGTGGCTGCCGCTCCTCCGATAACGCCGAAGGTTGCGGCGGCATAGCTGTGTGATGTGAAGCCGAGCGCGGAGCTGGCTGTTCCCGCTGCACCTCCGACGATCAGGCCCAGCAGGTTCAGCCGGTCCAGCCGGGAGTCGCGGCGCGAGGTCATGTAGTTCTGCATCTCGCGGATCTCGGAGATCTCGGAGTCGACCTGCTCAGCGGAGGCGTCAACCTCGAGCGAGGCGGAGGTGATCTGTAACATTGCCTGTTGCTGAAGGTAGAGCATCTCCCAGCGGTCGGCGGTTTCGGGGTGCTCGGCCAGGTCGCGTAGGTGGTCGTAGAGGGGCTTCAGCCCGATGGCCTGGGCCGTCTGCTCGGCGGCGAGCGGAAGCTCCATGTCGGCGGCGGTGCGTGGCGCGCTCTGCGCTGCGAGGAAGGTGGTCAGGCAAAGCAGCGCGGGCAAGCATAGAAAATAAAGAGGGTTACGGCGCAGCCTGGCGAGCATGGCGCCAGTCTATGGCGAGATCGTGAAGAACTACGTTGGTTTTCTGTTATTTTTTTGCCAGCTTGGCAGTTAGCATTTTCAGCCCGGCATTTAACATTCAAGGATGCGTCTCATTCCTGCTCTGCTCCTGTCTGCAATGGCTTCGTGCGCCCTGGCCCAGCCTGCGGCTAAACCGATTGAGGTCAAGGTTGTCGTCGTCAATATGTTCGAGGTGGGGGCCGATACGGGCGACGCTCCCGGCGAGTACCAGTACTGGGTCGAGCGCGAGCACCTGGACACGGTGCTGCCGTTCCCCGAGGGCTACCATGACCTGCGGATGAACAAGGACGGCGTGCTGGGAGTGCTGACCGGCGTCGGTACGGCGCGGGCGGCTGCGACCATCATGGCGCTGGGAAGCGATCCTCGCTTCGACCTGACGCACGCGTACTTTGTCGTCGCGGGAATCGCGGGGATCGACCCGCAGATGGGCTCGCTTGGCTCGGCGGTGTGGTCGGATTACGTCGTCGATGGCGACCTGGCACATGAGATCGACGCTCGCGAGATTCCGAAAGACTGGAAGACCGGCTATGTTCCGCTGGGCAAGTCCATGCCCTACGAGCAGCCGCGCACGGCGCGCTTCGGAGATGATGGCAACGTCTATCGGCTGAACGCCGCGCTGGTGGACTGGGCCTTCGGGATGACGAAGGACATTCAGCTTGAGGACACTCCGGGGATCAAGGAGCGGCGGCAGCAGTTCGCTCCGGCGGCGGCGAAGCGGCCTCCATTTGTGCTGAGGGGAGGCAATCTTTCGGCCTCGACCTTCTGGCACGGAAAGCTGATGAACGAATGGGCTCGCGACTGGGTGAAGTACCAGACCGATGGCAGGAGCGCATACGCTGTCTGCGGCATGGAAGATACGGGAACGCTGCAGTCTTTGACGTGGCTGGCGCGGGCGGGCAAAGTCGATATCAACCGCGTGCTGGTGCTGAGGACGGCCTCGAACTACGACCAGCAGCGCGAAGGAGCGACCGCCGCGGAGAGCCTTGCCGAAACGAAGATTCGCCAGTACAGCGCGTATATGCCGTCGCTCGATTCGGCCTATCGCGTGGGGCATGTGGTGGTCGATGCTC
>DASWOV010000053.1:0-3976 GCA_036398595.1 Granulicella sp. | reverse complement strand
AGCTGTACCTCTGGAGCCCTGGTAGATGAAGCTGGTAAAGACATACGGCCGCACCGCGAAGACCGCCGCCGACCTGATCGCCTCCATCGAGCGCCGCGGCGCTGTCAGCACCGCGAAGGTCGAGCCCGTCGTCCGCCGCATCCTCGCGGACATTCGCAAGAGCGGCGATGCCGCGCTGAAGAAGTACGCCACCAAGTTCGACGCGCTCAAGAAGAACCAGACGCTGCTCGTCTCCCGCGAAGAGATGCAGGCCGCGTGGGAGGCCACCGCGCCCGAGCTGCAGGCCGCCATGATGATCGCGCGCGGCAACATTCTCGCCTTCGCTGAGGCCCAGCTCCCGCAGGAGTGGACCATCACCGCGGCCAAGGGCGTCAAGACCGGCCAGATCGTCCGTCCGCTTGGAAGTGTCGGCTGCTACGTCCCCGGAGGCCGCTATCCGCTTCCCTCCACGCTTCTGATGACGGTCACGCCCGCGCAGGTCGCAGGCGTCGATCGCATCGTCGTCTGCTCGCCCAAGCCCGCGAAAGAAACCCTCGCCGCCGCATGGCTCGCTGGCGTCACCGAGTTCTACCGCGTCGGCGGAGCGCAGGCCATCGCCGCGCTCGCCTACGGAACCGCCACCATCGAGCCGGTCAACAAAATCGTCGGCCCCGGCAACCTCTTCGTCACTGCGGCCAAGCAGCTCGTCTCGACCGAGTGCGGCATCGACATGCCCGCCGGTCCCACCGAGATCGTCGTCACCAGTGAGACCGGCTACGCCCCCGGCATCGCCGCGGACCTCGTCGCGCAGGCCGAGCACGATCCCGAGACCCTCGCCGTCCTCATCACCAGCAACGAGACGCTGGCGACCGAGGTCGCGGCAGCCGTCAAGGTGCAGGCAAAGGACAACAAGATCGCCAAACAGTCGCTCGCCGCGCAGGGCGCGATATTTGTCACCAAAACAGTTACAGAGGCGCGCGAGCTGACCAACCGCCTCGCCCCCGAGCACCTCACCGTCGATTCGCACGACGACCTCAAGTGGGTCTCGAACGCGGGCAGTGTCTTCGTCGGCGACTATGCGCCGCAGTCGATGGGCGACTACATCTCCGGCCCCAACCACGTGCTTCCCACCGGCCGCGTGGGCCGCGTGCGTGGTGGCCTCAGCGTGCTCGACTTTGTGAAGATCATCACCGTGCAGGAGTACTCGCGCAAGGGGCTTGGCCGCCTCGGGCCGCACGCCATCTCGCTTGCCACCGCCGAAGGACTCACCGGCCACGCTGAAAGCGTCCGGGTAAGGATGAGGTAGCCATGAGTGTTGCCACGAAAACAGACGTGAAGACCACCATCGTAAAGCCTCGCCGGGCCGTCCTGGCGATGCCGGAGTATCACCCTCCGCTCGCGGCACGCGAGGCTCTGCGTCTCGACTTCAACGAGAACACCTTCGCGCCTTCGCCTCGCGTGCTCGACCGCCTGAAGCAGATCACCGCCGAGGAGCTGACCAAGTACCCGGAGCGCGAGCCCGCGGAGCGCAAGGTCGCCGCGCACCTCGGACTCGACTCCTCGCAGGTCCTCCTGACCAACGGCGTCGATGAAGCGATTCACCTGATGTGCTGCGCCTTCCTCGAAGCAGAGGACGAAGCCCTCATCTGCACGCCTTCATTCTTCATGTATGACGTCAGCATCTCCATGATGACGCCGCACCTGGTCAAGGTACAGGCCGACGAGACGCTCCAGTTCCCCTTCGAGCGCTTCCTCGCCGCCATCAACGAGCGCACCAAGCTCATCATCGTCGCCTCGCCCAACAACCCCACCGGGGCCACGGTGAGCCGCGCCGAGATCCTCGCCATCGCCAACGCCGCGCCGCACGCCGCCGTGATGGTCGATGAGGCGTACTTCCACTTTCACGGCGAAACCGTTCTCAGCGACATCGCCACCACGCCGAACCTCATCGTTGCCCGCACCTTCTCGAAGGCCTACGGCCTCGCCGATCTTCGCATCGGAATGCTGATCGGCAGCACGGAGATGCTGACGTATCTTCGCAAGGTCAGCTCGCCTTACAACGTCAACGGCGTTGCGCTCGACTGCCTCACCGTCGCCGTCGAAGACCAGGCCTACCTCGCGTGGTACGTCGAGCAGATTCGCATCGGACGCGAGCGCATGATGGGCGGGCTCGACGAGCTGGGCGTGCGCTACTTCCCCAGCGCGGCGAACTTCGTGCTGATGAAGATCGGCCCGCTCCACAAGGAGCTGGTCACAGCGATGCGCAAGCGCGGCATCCTTCTGCGCGACCGCTCCGCCGACCCCGGATGCGATGGCTACGTCCGCATCACCATTGGCGTCGAAGACCACGTCACGCGAGGCCTCGCGGCACTGAAGGACTCGCTCGAAGAGATTGGCTGGAAGGCTATGCACGGCTTCAGCACTGCAGAAGATCAGGAAGCAACCACAGAAAATCAAGAAGCACGGGAGCTATAAAAAGAAATGGCAAAGACACCTACCGCAGCGGGCAAGACGCGCACAGCAACCAGCGATAAGCCAAAAACCGCAACGGGCTACAAGCCAAGAACGGCAACGATCAAGCGCGACACCACCGAGACGCAGATTGCTCTGAAGCTCAACATTGACGGCACCGGCGTTTACAAGGTCTCGACCGGCATCCGCTTCTTCGACCACATGCTGGAGCTGTTCACGCGCCACGGCGGTTTCGACCTCACGCTCACCTGCAACGGCGATCTCGACGTCGATCAGCACCACACCGTCGAGGACGTGGGCATCGCTCTGGGAGAGGCCTTCAACAAGGCTCTCGGCAACAAGAAGGGCATCCTGCGCGCCGGTTACTTCGTCATGGCGATGGACGAGACGCTCGCTGTCGCCGCCGTCGATCTCTCGGGCCGCGTGGCCTACGTGGTCGACGACAAGGTGAAGGTCCGCCTCGTGGGAGACTTCCAGTCCGAGCTGCTGGCCGACTTCTTCGACGGCTTCGCCCGCGGAGCCAAGGCCAACGTCCACGTGAAGACGATGTACGGTCGCTCGAACCACCACAAGATCGAAGCCATCTTCAAGGCCTTCGCCCGCGCCCTTCGCGGAGCCTGCTCCCGCGACGAACGCATGGCCGAGATTCTGCCAAGCACCAAGGGCCTCCTCTAACAAGCCGTCAGCGAAGAGCTGACACTTAGAAATCAAGAGCCGCAACCAATGATTCAAGTCATCGACTACAAAGCGGGCAATCTCACCAGCGTCCTCAAGGCGCTCCACTACCTCGGCGCGGAGACGCACGTCACGCAATCCCCCGACGACGTGCGTAACGCGACAAAGATCGTCCTTCCCGGCGTCGGGCACTTCCAGGCGACGCAGCTTCTGCACGATCTTCACCTCACCGAGGCCACCCGCGAGGCCATCGCTCGCGGAGTTCCCTTCCTCGGCATCTGCGTTGGCCTCCAGTGGCTCTACGAGGGCTCGACCGAGTCCGAAAACACTCCCGGCCTCGGACACTTCGCCTCGAAGTGCGAGCGCTTCCCCGCGACCTACAACAATGCCGAGCTGAAGAGCCCGCACGTCGGCTGGAACTCCATCGAGAACATCCGCGAGAACGCCCGCCTCCTGCGCGGAGTCACCCCCGGCAGCTTCGTCTACTACACGCACTCATGGCGCGCCCCCCTCAGCCCGGACACCGCCGCCTCTACCAGCTACGGCGGAGCCTTCACCGGAGCGGTCGAACGCGACAACGTGATGGGCGTGCAGTTCCACCCCGAAAAGTCCGGCGAGACCGGCCTTCGCATCCTCAAGAACTTCGTGGAGCTATAAAACCGATGCCCTTCGTATACGCACTCACGCTCACCGAAGAAACGCCGCAGCCGAGCTACACGCTCCTGCAGCAGCTCGTATCCGTCGGCACACTGGTCGGCACCGGACAGGTCCTCGCCCTGCTCTCCGACGGCACAACGGAGTTCCACCTCCACGCACCGCTGCAGGGCCTCGTCGTCGAGTGGTTCGCGCA
>DASWOV010000052.1:0-1568 GCA_036398595.1 Granulicella sp. | reverse complement strand
CACGGCAGGCCGTTCTGCACGCTGAAGGCGGCGCTCTCGGTGGAGGGCCATCTGGCTCCGCCACCCGCTGAGCGGAAGGCGACCTTGCCGCACTGGCTGACGGGGCCGGAGTCGCGCGCCGAGGTGCAGCGGATGCGGCATGGTTCGGACGCGCTCATCACCGGCATCGGGACGGTGCTGGCGGACGACCCTGCCCTGACTGACCGTACCGGCAAGCCGCGTCGGCGACCTCTGCTGCGGGTGGTGCTCGATAGCGAGCTGCGGATTTCATTGTCGTCGCAGCTGGTGCGCTCGGCGCAGGGGGATGTGTTGGTCGTTTGTGGAGAGTTGGCTCGGGGTGGCGCGGAGCTTGAGGCTGCCGGGGCTGAGGTGCTGCGGGTGCCCTCTGTGGCCGGGCGGTTGGATCTTGCGGCAGTGCTCGAGGAGCTGGCGCGGCGGCAGATTCTATCGGTGCTGGTGGAGGCCGGATCGCGCGTCAATGGAGCGTTTTTGGGGGCTGGGTTGATCCAGAAGGCGGTGCTGTTCTACTCCGAGACCGAGCTGGGTGAAGGTGCGGTGCCGTTTGCCGAGGGCGTTGGCAGCCCGTTTTTGCTGGAGCAGCATCTGCGTCGGGTGCGGAGGAGGTTGTTTGGCACGGATGCCTGTGTGAGTGGGTATCTGGAGGATCCCTGGGGGGCGTAAAGCCCGACCCATACCTCGGAGGATAAAGCCCGGACCTACCCCAGAAGCAACGGCAAGAACAGATTCCTCCGCTTCGCTCCTGAATGACAACCAGGAAAACAGGCAACAACGCCCTTGCGCCGGGCGGGCGGCACTTCGTGCGATCTTGGACGCTTCGAGTAACAGCAACGTTTCGCTTTTATATGCCGACGGGGTAAGGCTTCTCGTGAGATGCGCCGCCATTGGGGCTGAACCGCTCGAAGCGGCCCTGCAACAGGCTGAGCAGGCCCGTATACCAGTAGCCGAAGACAAACAGCACCAGGAACGGCACCGTAAAGTAGTTCTCGCTCGCAATCGCATACCAGATCGTCAGCGCGAAGTAGCAGCCGATGGCCAGCTCGATCCACGGGATGATGCCCAGCCGCTTGCGATACTTCTTGGCCTGCGAGACCTCGCCCTTCTTCTTGACCGAGTACTTCGGCGTGCGGGCAAAGGCGCTCTTGATGCCGAAGAGAGCCTCCATGACGGCCTTGGTGTTGGTGATGGTAAGACCCACGCCCAGCGCCATCAGGAACGGCAGATAGAAGAGCGTGCGGTACCAGCGGCCGGGGAACAGCTCCTTCTGGCTGACCATGTAGAACGACGACACCGACATGGTGCTGGCCATGAAGAGCGGCAGGTCGATCAGCAGCATCTGGAGCCAGCCCTGGTAGCTGCGGATGATCATCGCGGGCATCAGCAGCACGCTGAGCACGATCATCAGCGGATAGCTGAGGTTGGCGGTCAGGTGATACCAGGCCTCGAGCTTGGTGTGCCAGGGCGCGTCCGAGCGCAGCACACGCGGCAGAATCTTGATGCCGGTCTGGATGAGGCCCTTGGCCCAGCGCGCCTGCTGGGTCTTGAAGGCG
>DASWOV010000051.1:0-2179 GCA_036398595.1 Granulicella sp. | reverse complement strand
TTCGCCCTCTATCTCTGGATCGCTCTTGTCCTCGGCTTCTTCACCCTCTCCGCCCGCCAGGAGTACTACTCGCTTCCTGCGTTGCCCGCGCTCGCTCTACTGATCGGCGGCATGCTCGCCCGCGCCGATCGCAATCTCACTACGGAGGACGATCGAGCCCGGTCAAGCGCCCTGGCCTGGTCCCGCTGGTTTCTTATTCCGCTCTGCACACTACTCGCCGTCGCTGCGGCCTTCTTCGCGCTCACCGCGCGCACGGCGCCCCCCGGCACCGATATCGCCACCCTGCTCGCCCACTCGACTGGCAGCTACAATCTCTCGCTCAGCCATCTCTCCGATCTCACCCCGACCGCGATGGGCCTCTTTCGCGGGCCTCTCGCCCTCTGTGCACTTGCGCTGCTCACCATCGGTCCGGTTTGCTTCTCCCTGCGGAGATCCGGCCACACCTTCACCGCCAACCTCACTCTGGCTGCTGGAAGCACTGCGTTGCTGCTCTCCGTGCACGCCGGTCTGGTGCAGTTCTACCCCACCCTGGGCTCGAAGTTCCTGGCGGAGAGCATCCTGCTTGACCAGAGCAGGCACGCTCAGCTCTCTGCTCCAGCAAGCGACCTCATCCTCATCGACGGTGAGCTCACCGCCGGCTCCACCCTGCTCTTCTACACCCACCAGCCCGTGCATCTCGTCGACGGCCGCGTGAACGGCCCTTGGTATGGCTCCTTCTGGCCTGACGCTCCGCCCATCTTCGAAACCGACAGCTCCCTGCACCAGCTTTGGTCAGGTCCCCACCGCCTCTACCTTCTCACCTACCAGGCTTCGGAGCGCGCCGCCGACCTCAGCCGCTTCGCACCTGCCCGCGTCCTCGCGAGCTCGGGCGGAAAAGCCATCCTTACCAATCGCCCCTGATCAGCCGCCTCTGCGCCGTAAACCCTTTATCTGTAACCTCCGTCGATGCATATCTATGCACGCGTCAATGCATATTCATTACCGTTGACGACCGGCGCGTCGCCTGCCATGCTCCGACTCACCTGGAGTCCCTTCGCATGAGCAAGCCTTCGCACCTCGACTGCAACACCTCTGCCGCGGCGCCCACCCTTCTGATGTGCGCGCCTTCCCTCTACGAAGTGAACTACGTCATTAATCCCTGGATGGCCGGCAATCTCGGCGCCGCCTCGAAGCTCCGCGCCATGGAGCAATGGACCGCCCTTCACACTGCACTCTCCCGCATTGCGAATGTTCTGCTCATCGATCCCGCGCCCGGCTCTCCCGACATGGTCTTCACCGCCAACGCCGGCCTCGCTCGCGATGGTCTCGTCGCCATCAGCAGCTTCTTCCACCCCGAGCGACAGGGCGAGGAAGAGCACTTCCGCCGCTGGTTTGTTGACGCCGGCTACCGCATCGTCGACCTTCCCCGCGCCACCCGATTCGAGGGCGAAGGCGACGCCCTCTTTTCGGCAGATGGCTCGCGTCTCTGGGTCGGCTACGGCACCCGCACCGATCGCTCCAGCCACGCCGCGCTCCACGCGCTTTGGCCCGCGGAGGTCGTCGGCCTCCATCTCGTCGACCCGCGCTTCTACCATCTCGACACCTGCTTTGCCCCGCTCGACGACGGCTCGCTGCTCTACTTCCCTGACGCCTTTGACGCCCCTTCGCTTGCCCTCATCGAGGCCTTCTACCCGCCCGAACAGCGTGTCGCGGTCAGCGAAGCCGATGCCGCCTGCTTCGCCTGCAACGCCGTGAATCTCGGCCGCACGATTGTCCTCAATCACATCAGCCCTGACCTCGAGCAGCGCCTCACAGCTCGCGGCTTCACCGTCATCCAGATCGCGCTTGACGAATTCCTCAAGGCCGGCGGCGCAGCCAAGTGCCTTGTCATGAAGCTCTCTCCCGAGCTCCACCCGCCCGCTGCCGCGCTCGCACCTCTCTCCCTCACCGCCATGCCCACCGTCCTTCCGGAGCTTGATCTACAATGACCACCGCCATCGCTTCCGGCCTCTCCGCGCACGAGCTTATCGCCCTCGAGAACGAGTTCGGCGCCCACAACTACGATCCGCTTGACGTGGTCATCGAGCGCGCCGAGGGCTCCTGGGTCTACGACGTCGGCGGCCGCCGATATCTCGATCTGCTCGCCGCCTACTCCGCCGTCAATCAGGGTCACTGCCACCCCGCCATCCTCCGCGCCCTC
>DASWOV010000050.1:0-2565 GCA_036398595.1 Granulicella sp. | reverse complement strand
GCGCGCAGGACGAGCCGTCTTCGCAACAGGATCAAACGAAGCAGCAGCAAAACAGTTAGGCATCCAAACCAATCGCGTCGTGCTTTCCGTCTTCACCATCACGGGCGCGCTCACCGGTCTTGCCGCAACGCTCAACGCCGTCCGCTTTAACCAGATCCCAAGCAACAGCGGCATTGGCATGGAGATGAAGGTCATCGCAGCCGTCGCAGTCGGCGGCGCAGCCATTACCGGAGGCTCCGCCACCATCACCGGCACCGTGCTCGGCGTCATCCTGCTCGGCACCATCGGCCCTGCGCTCACCTTCCTCGGAGTCTCCGCCTATTGGGAAAAGGCCATCCAGGGCGCAATCATCCTCGTCGCAGTAAGCGCCAACGTCCTCGGCAGCTATCGCAGCCGTCGTGCGGGGGCTGCCCATGCTTAAAAAACTCTCCATCAACGAATGGGCACTCATTGCGGCACTCGCCGTGGAATGCCTCTTCTTCGCCGCCAGTGCGCCCAGCTTCGCCACGCTTGGCAACTTCTTTGAGGTTCTGCGCTTCTCCGTCGAACTTGGCCTGCTCGCCGTCGCGCTCACACCCATCCTCATCACCGGCGGCATCGATCTCTCCGTCGGCAGCACCATCGGTCTCACCGCCGTTGTCTTCGGCGTCATGACGCAAACCGCGCACATCCCCATCGGCATTGCGATCGTGCTATCACTCCTGCTCGGTGTCACTGCAGGCACGCTCAACGCCGCACTCATTGCCGGTCTGCGACTGCCCGCACTCATCGTCACACTCGGCACGTTCTCGCTCTACCGAGGCATCGCCGAAGGCATCACACACGGCGCCGTCAGCTTCACCGGCTTTCCCGCTGGCTTCCTGCACTTCGGTCAGGGATACTTCTTCCGAATCATCCCGGTGCAGTTGCTGATTTTCGTAATCGTCATCGCAGCCTATGGCGTCCTGCTGCACCGCTCCATCATCGGCCGCTCGCTGTTCGCCATCGGCTTCAATGCAGAAGGCGCGCGCTACGCTGGCATCCCCGTGCGCAAGCGCCTCGCACTCATCTACGTTCTCTCGGGAACAGTAGCTTCACTCGCGGCCATCATCTACGTCGCACACCTCGGCCTTGCCAAGTCTGACCTGGGCACAGGCTACGAGCTGCAAGCCATCGCTGCCGTAGTTCTCGGCGGCACTTCCGTCTTCGGCGGACGCGGCACACTCTTCGGCTCCATGCTCGGCCTCTTCTTCCTGTCCGTATTGCAGAACGGCATGCACCTCATGGCGCTGCCGTCGGAACTCTATGGCGTGCTCACCGGCGTGTTGCTGCTGCTCATCGTTTCCGCAGACCGCCTGCGCTCGCGCAACACCGCTGCATCCGAAAAGCCAAGAGCAGCATGGAAGCCAGCACTCGCTGTCGCTCTGGTCGCCGTCCTTGGAGCAGCAGCTTTCTTTGTCACGCGCAGCCACCGCAGCGGCAATCAGCAACTCACCATCGCCGTCATGCCAAAGGCCAAAGGCGACCCCTACTTCATCAGCGCCCGCGCCGGAGCCGAAGAAGCCGCCAAAGAACTCCACGTCAACCTCATCTGGGACGGCCCCACCAGCCTCGACGCCTCGCAGCAGAACGAACTCGTCGAGAACTGGATCACGCGCGGCGTCAACGCCATCGTCGTTGCCGTCGAAAACCGCGGCAGCATCTCCACCGTGCTGCGCAAAGCCAAAGGCCGCAACATCCCCGTGCTCACATGGGACGCCGACGCCGAGCCCGGCGCCCGCAACTACTTCCTGAACCAGGCCACGCCGGAAGGCATCGGCACCGCGCTTGCCGACGAAGCCGCCAAGCTCCTCCCCAACGGAGGGCAATACGCCATCGTCACCGGAGCCCTCTCCGCAGAAAACCAGAACGCCTGGATCCGCTTCATCAAGTCGCGCAACGCCGCCGCACACCCCAACCTCACGCTCGCCACCATCCAGCCCAGCGACGACGACCGCGATAAAGCCTTTGCACAAACGCAGATCATTCTCAAGGCGTATCCGCAGGTCAAGCTGGTCATCGCCATCTCGGCACCCGCAGTGCCCGGCGCGGCAGAGGCCGTCCAGCAATCCGGCCGCAAAGATGTCGCCGTCACCGGCCTCTCCCTGCCATCCATCTGCCGCCCCTACATCCACAACGGCAGCGTGCAATCCATCTTCCTCTGGAACACAAAGGACCTCGGGTACCTCACGGTCTACGCAGGGACTCTGAAGGCACAGGGCAAGATCGCCCCCGGAGCCACCACCGTACACATC
The DNA here is from genome assembly GCA_036398595.1 of Granulicella sp. Taxonomy (GTDB): domain Bacteria; phylum Acidobacteriota; class Terriglobia; order Terriglobales; family Acidobacteriaceae; genus Edaphobacter. The sequence goes on along the minus strand of DASWOV010000050.1, from coordinate 292 downwards.
GGCCGCCTCGGCGACCTGCAGATACGCGGCAGCGAGATCATCCTCGGCGCACCGCTTCGCATCGACACCGCCAACGTCGACAAGCTCCAGTTCTAGCAACAAAAACAGGGAACAGGCATCGCGCACTTGTTCCCTGTCCTATCTGCTCGTTCCTACCTCGTTACGGCAATTTCTTGATGTAAATGGTGATCACAGAAACAACGTCAATATTGAATGGCTTAGGATTTCGGCCTGCTGCGACGCCACTGGTCGAAGTAGTACATCACTTCGTGTCGTAGTGCTGCCACTTCTG
>DASWOV010000049.1:0-2103 GCA_036398595.1 Granulicella sp. | reverse complement strand
CCTGAGCCTGACGATGAACCGCGTACGGCAGGCTGCGATTACGAAGGAAATTATCGAGATTGTGAGTGGAGCGGCCGCGCTGTAGGGCGGCTGAAAAGAGACTATGGCAGAGAATATTGGAAAAGTGATTTCGGTCAGCGGTCCGGCCGTTGACGTTCAGTTCGACGAGAAGAACATGCCGCCGATCTACCAGGCGGTCCGCATCGTGAGCGAGGGCTTCAACGTGCCTGCGCCGCTCGATGTCATCGTCGAGGTGCAGCAGCACCTGGGTGAGGGCCGCGTGCGCTGCATCGCGATGGTCGCGACCGAGGGTATGGTGCGCGGGATGAAGGCGATCGACACGGGCGCGGGCATCCTGGTGCCGGTGGGTCGCGAGACGCTGGGCCGCGTGTTGAACGTGCTCGGACAGCCGGTGGACGAGCTTGGCCCGGTGAACGCCAAGGTGCACATGCCGATTCACCGGCAGGCTCCCGCGTTCGACGAGCAGTCGACGTCGGAGGAGATGTTCGAGACCGGCATCAAGGTCATCGACCTGATCCAGCCGTTCTTGAAGGGTGGTAAGATCGGCCTCTTCGGCGGCGCCGGTGTGGGCAAGACGGTCGTTATTCAGGAGCTCATCAACAACGTCGCGCAGCAGCACGGCGGCTTCTCGGTCTTCGCTGGAGTCGGTGAGCGCACCCGTGAGGGCAACGACCTCTGGCACGAGTTCCAGGAGTCGGGCGTTATTGATATTCACGACTTCAATAAGAGCAAAGCGGCGCTTATTTATGGGCAGATGACCGAGCCGCCAGGGGCGCGTCTGCGCGTGGCGCTGACCGGCCTGACTGTCGCCGAGTACTTCCGCGACGTCGAGGGTGCGGACACGCTGCTGTTCATCGACAACATCTTCCGGTTTACGCAGGCCGGTTCTGAGGTTTCCACGCTGCTGGGCCGTATGCCCTCGGCCGTGGGATACCAGCCGAACCTCGCGACCGAGATGGGTGAGCTGCAGGAGCGTATTACCTCGACCAAGAAGGGTTCGATTACGTCGGTGCAGGCCGTTTACGTTCCGGCCGACGACTTGACCGACCCGGCTCCGGCGACCACCTTTGCTCACCTCGATGCGACGACCGTGCTTTCGCGTCCGTTGTCGGAGCTGGGTATCTACCCGGCGGTCGACCCGCTCGCTTCGACCTCGCGTATCCTCTCGCCCCGCATCGTCGGGCAGGAGCATTACGACGTGGCGCAGGGCGTGAAGCGGATTCTGCAGCGGTACAAGGATCTGCAGGACATCATCGCGATCCTGGGTATCGACGAGCTTTCGGAAGAGGATAAGATCACCGTCGCGCGTGCGCGTAAGGTGCAGCGTTTCCTCTCGCAGCCCTTCCACGTAGCCGAGATCTTTACCGGTATTCCGGGCGCTTACGTGAAGGTGGAAGACACGATCCGCAGCTTCAAGGAGATCATCGACGGCAAGCACGATGCGATCCCGGAGCAGGCGTTTTACCTCAAGGGCGGCATCGAAGATGTGATTGCAGCCGCTGAGAAGATGAAGCAGAACGCATAAGCCATGGCAGAGACGACACAAGACGGGAAGTTGGCGGTTCGGCTGGTAACGCCGGACCGCGTGTTGCTGGAGGCGACGGCGGACGCGGTTGAGCTGCCGTCGGCCTCTGGATATCTGGAGGCGCTCTACGGCGCGGCTCCTCTGCTCGCAGAGCTGGGCGCGGGCGAGGTGCGGCTGCATGGCGGTAGCTCGGGCGACCAGAAGTTCTTCGTCGCGTGGGGCTTTGTCGAGATTCTGCCGGATCGGGTGACGATTCTGGCGGAGCGGGCGATGGCTCCGAGCGAGATCGACCGCGAGCACGCCGAGCAGGAGCGGCAGCGCGGCGAGAAGCTGTGGGCCGAGGCTGGCGACAGTGCTGCTGCGTATGACGAGGCGAACGAGATCATCCGGGAGTCGGAGGAAGAGATCGCTTCGGCTGAAGGTAAGAGCCATTAATTGTTTATTTGAGTAGGGAAAAGACCCGGCGATTGCCGGGTCTTTTCTTTTTGGCGAGGAAATACGCGAAGCGTCGAGAACCGCACGAAGTGCCGCCCGCCCGGCGTGAGGGCGCTTTTGTT
>DASWOV010000048.1:0-1851 GCA_036398595.1 Granulicella sp. | reverse complement strand
AGGATGCCTGCGGTGGCGATGCCGCGTTCGGCCGAGGTGCGCATGGTTTCGAAGAGGGCGATGATGCTCGCTTCGATCTCGGCCTGAGGCGTGGCAGAGAGAGATGGGGTGAGAGGCGAGGGGCGATTGATGGAGGGGGCTGCGGCACTTCGGTCAGCCTCGAGCAGGGCGACTTCATTGGCCATGACGAGATCGGCGATGGTGAACTTATTAGAGGCTGCGAGGGTGAGGAGCTCGTCACCACTGGCGAATGGGTGGGGGACGGAGCGGGAGCTGGTGGCGACCGGGCTGTCGGGGTTGAACTCGTCGGCGGAGAGGATGAAGCCACCGCCAATGGAGTAGAAGACGGCTTCACGGAGGAGGCTGCCCTGCGCATCGAAGGCGGAGAGACGGAGACCATTGGGATGCGTGGGAACGCCGGGCGGAGGGTACATCTGATCGCGGAGGAAGAGCAGGTGATCGCTTTCGCGGAAGGCGATGGCATGAGTGCCATTCAGCAGAAGGCGGGCGTCGCGGCGGGTGGTCGCGAGAAGGTCGTCGGTGTGAGCGGGATCGATGGAGTCGGGGGCATACCCGGATAGGCCGAGAAGGATGGCGCGATCGGTAGCGTGGCCGAGGCCGGTGAGGGCGAGAGAGCCATAGAGCTCGACGCAGACGTTGGTGACGGAGTCGAGTTGAGCAGCCGCGGTGAGTTCCCGGGCGAAGCGAAGGGCTGCGCGCATGGGGCCGACGGTGTGCGAGCTCGAAGGGCCGATGCCGATCTTGAAGAGCTCGAAGAGACTCGTGTTCACGACTTCATTGTAGGGGTGCGAGGCCAGGGGGGCCTGCCGCGGCAGGTGGCGCGAAGGTGTTACGGCTTTGTTCGGCGACGGGTGCCTGACTTCGCGGCATGCTTTGAGGCGACGGTGTTGTAGGCGGTTTGAAGCGCGCCAGCGAGCACAGGTTCAGGGGCGTCGAGACGGATGAGGGTCATGCCCATGCGTCCCCAGCCGCCGGGCGCAGGCGTGTAGAGATCGGGTGCTTCGGTGAGGAAGACGGCCTGCTGCTCGGGCGTGAGCTTGAGGGTGCCGAGACCCTTGGCTTGGTAGGCGAGCGTGGCGAAGATGCGGTTGTCGAGGCGAAAGTCTGCGGCGCCCATGTGGCTGGACTCGACTGCGCCAGGAAGAGCGAGGGCGAGACGGCGGAAGGTTGCGGCGGCGGACATGATGAGCCTCCAAGTCGGAGTGCAGTCATTCTGCACCATCCGTGGGAGGGGGTGCGAGGTCGGGCGCTGCTAGAGTCGAGCGGAGCTTCTACGGCCTCCGGGGCGGGATCGGGCAAACAGACACCATGCTCTTCAAGACGCAATCGGCGGCGGTCTATGGGATTGACGCGAACATCATTGATGTCGAGGTGGATTTCTCGGGCGTCAAGCAGACGGAGGAATCGTTCAATACGGTGGGACTGCCGGATGCCGCGGTGCGGGAGAGCCGCGACCGGGTGCGATCAGCGATCAAGAACTCCGGCTTTGATGTGCCGCCGACGCGGATCACGATCAACCTGGCGCCGGCGGATCTGAAGAAAGAGGGCTCAGGCTTCGATCTGCCAATCGCGATCGGGATACTGGGAGCGTATGGCGCGCTGCATACCAAGGAGCTTGACGACTTTCTGATGGTGGGTGAGCTGGGACTGGACGGAGCGCTGCGCCCGGAGCAGGGCATGCTGCCGATCGCAGTCGCGGCGCGTGCGCGAGGCATCAAGAATCTACTCATTCCGGCGGCCAATGCGCGCGAGGCCGCAGTCGTGGATGGCGTACGAGTATTTCCGGTGAGGCACCTGCTCGAGGTGCGTGAGCTGGTGAACTCGGCTTCG
>DASWOV010000047.1:0-2620 GCA_036398595.1 Granulicella sp. | reverse complement strand
TTTTACTCCGGCAGAGCACTCCCCAACAAAATTTTCTCCCGCAGGAGCGCGTTTAGCCGTGGCCGAAGACATTGACAAGTACGAAGACGATATAGACAAGCTGATCGACACCGGTAAAGAGAAGGGTTACCTGACGTACGGTGAGGTGAACGACCTCCTCCCCGGCGACATCACCACCCCCGACGACCTCGACGACCTGCTGACGACCATCAACACCCAGGGCATCGAGCTGGGCAGCGAGTCGCGCATGGACCGCGACAAGTATGAGCCCGAGGCCGGTGAAGAGTCCGATGACGTCGAGCTGGACCTCTCGCCCGGCACGCTCGAAAAGACCAACGACCCCGTGCGTATGTACCTGCGCGAGATGGGAACCGTTCCCCTGCTCACTCGCGAGGGCGAGGTCGAGATCGCCAAGCGCATCGAGCGCGGGCAGATCCGCGTGATGAAAGCCATCTCGCGCTCGCCCATCGTCATCCGCGAGATCGTGGCCCTGGGCGAAGACCTGCGCCGCGGCGTCCGCAATATCAAAGAGGTCGTGACCTTCGATGAGGAGGAGCTGACCGAGGAGATTCTGCAGTCGCGCGTGCGCCAGACCGTCGCCCGCATCGACGTGATCGTGAAGCACCAGAAGAAGGTGGTCGCGCTCGAAGAGAAGCACGAGGCCCCGGCGGGCAAGGACGCCAAGGCCAAGGCGCGCGATCAGCGCAAGACCCGCTGGCTCATCGGCCGCGAGCATGTGTACATCAACCGCGTCGTGCGCGAGTTCAAGTACACCAACGCCGAAAAGAAGCGGCTGCTCGACAAGGTGAACAAGACCGTCGACGCCATGCGGACGCTGGAGCGGCAGATCAAGTCGCTGGATGCCAAGTTCGAAGCTTCGAAGAGCGAAGAACTGAAGAAGGAGTACCGCCGCCAGCAGAAGAACTGCAAGCTCGACCTCGAGCGTGTGGAGCAGGACGCTGGCATCTCCATCGCCGACCTGAAGCGCACGCAGCGCGAGATGATCCAGGGCGACATGGACGCGGAGAAGGCCAAGCGCGAGCTGATCGAGGCTAACCTTCGCCTCGTCGTCTCGATCGCGAAGAAGTACACCAACCGCGGACTTCAGTTCCTCGACCTGATTCAGGAGGGCAACATCGGCCTGATGAAGGCGGTCGATAAGTTCGAGTACCGCCGTGGTTACAAGTTCTCGACCTACGCAACGTGGTGGATTCGTCAGGCCATCACCCGCGCCATCGCGGACCAGGCCCGCACCATCCGCATCCCGGTGCATATGATCGAGACGATCAACAAGCTGATCCGCACCTCGCGCCAGCTGGTGCAGGAGCTGGGCCGCGAGGCTTCGTCCGAAGAGATCGCCCGGCGCATGGATATCCCGGTCGCGAAGGTCCGCAAGGTCCTGAAGATCGCGCAGGAGCCCATCTCGCTCGAGACGCCGATTGGAGAAGAGGAAGACTCGCACCTTGGAGACTTCATCGAGGATCGGATGGCGGTTTCGCCCGCCGACGCGGTCATCTCGGTGAACCTGAAGGAGTACACCTCGCAGGTGCTGCGTACGCTGACGCCGCGTGAGGAGCGCGTCATCAAGATGCGCTTCGGCCTCGAAGACGGCTCCGAGCACACGCTCGAAGAGGTCGGCCAGAGCTTCCAGGTAACGCGTGAGCGCATCCGCCAGATCGAAGCCAAGGCGCTGCGCAAGCTGCGTCACCCCAGCCGCAGCCGTAAGCTGAAGGCGTTCGTCGACGGTGTGAAAGAGGCTTAAAAATCGCCCTCACGCCGGGCGGGCGGCACTTCGTGCTGTTCTCGATGGCGGTATGGGTGAATGATATTTTTGGGTCCTCCCGCTGGTCGGAAGCGAGCACTGCTTGTTTCTGGCCAAGGGGAGGACCCTTTTGATTTAATTCGGCTAAGCTTCGAAGAAGAATCTTCAGGGGGAGACAATGCCGTTGGCGGGCAATTTACATACAGCAGAGACGGTCTTCCTGTTCCTGCTCGTGCTGGTCGCCCTCTTCGCGGCGCTGGCCCATCGGCTCAAGATCCCCTACCCCATCGTGCTGGTGCTGGCGGGGCTGGGGATCAGCTTCGTGCCGAGCGTGCCGCAGATCCCCCTCGATCCGAACCTCATCTTTCTGGTCTTTCTGCCGCCGCTGCTCTACGCCTCGGCATGGAATACGAACCTGCGCGAGTTCCGCAAGAACATCGTCACCATCGCGATGCTGGCGCTGGGGCTGGTGGCCTTTACGGTCTGGGGCGTCGCGGAGGTGGCCGACCGCTTCATCCTCGCACTGGACTGGAAGAGCGGCTTCCTGCTGGGCGCGGTAGTCGCGACGACCGACGCCATCGCCGCCGCCTCCATCGCCAAGTCCATCGGGCTGCCGCAGGGGATCGTCGATATCCTCGAGGGCGAGAGCCTGGTCAACGACGCGACCGGCCTGCTGGCGCTGGAGTTCGGCCTGGGGCTGTTGCTGCGCAACGAGACTCCGACGGTCGCGGGCGGAGCCATCCGGCTCTTCTGGCTGTTGGGCGGCGGCGTGATCGTGGGGCTGGTGCTGGGCGTGGTCATCGAGTGGCTGGAGCGGTGGGTGGACGACGGGCCGGTGGAGATGGTCGTCAGCGTCAT
>DASWOV010000046.1:0-3390 GCA_036398595.1 Granulicella sp. | reverse complement strand
ACCGAGTATGTGAAGATCAACGCGGACTACTCGACCTAATCGGCTCGCGGCGTTCCTGCGGAAGTACGAATGGCAGGGCAGTACAACGAAGGGATCGTGACCGGAACCTCAAGCCGTTCCTGACCCTTTTATCCAGCTTATTCAGGAGAATTCCATGAGGTCGCGTCGCGATTTTCTGTCTGCCGGTGTTGCAATGGGCGTTCTGGCCGCTACCTATAAAGGAGCGGCCTTGCCAACTTCCTCTAAATCCTGCATCGCCGACTGCTCCATCACGGAACTGAACCAGCGCATCGCCCGCCGCGACTTTCGCGGCATCACCAAAGACGTGCTGCCGACGCCATGCATGGTGGTCGATCTCGATCTGCTGAACGCCAACGTGAACCACCTCGCCGACACGGCGAAGACCAACGGCATTCATGTGCGTCCTCACGTGAAGGTCCACAAGAGCGTGGAGGTCGCGAAGCGGCAGATGACGGCGGGAGCCATCGGGCTGACCTGCTCCACCATCGCCGAGGCCGAGCTTTTCTCCGATGCCGGAATCAAGGGGATGCTCTGGACCAAGCAGCCCGTGGGGCGCAACAACACGCAGCGGGCCATCGCCCTGTCGAAAAAAGATCCCACCTTCATGTTCGTGAGCGACGACGCGCAGGTCGTCGACTGGGTGGAAGAAGCTGCGGCAGCTCACAACGCCAAGGCCAGAATCCTGGTCTCGGTGTACGCCGGGCTGGCGCGGCAGGGCATGGAAGCAGGCAAGCCTGCGGTGGACCTCGCCAAAAGGATTGCGTCGTCCAGACACATGCAGTTCGAAGGCTTCATGGCCTACTCAGGAAACGCGGCCCACGTGAAGGGTTTTGAAGCGCGCAGGAAAGCCTCCATGGAGGTGCTCGCCGGGGTGCGCGAGAGCAAGGCGTTGGCGCTCGAAGCAGGTCTGCCGGTCAACATCATGACCGGAGGCTCCACCGGAACCTACAACATCGACCACGCGACCGGACTGAGCGAGCTGCAGGCCGCCACCTACGTCTTCATGGACACCGCCTACTTCACCATCGGCGGGCAGGACGGGGACATGAAGCGCTACAACGACTTTCAGCCCGCCCTGACGGTCATGACCACCGTCGACAGCCAGTACCACCCCAACCTGATCTCCACCGATTACGGAGCCAAGGCCATGGCGAAATCGACCGACATCGTAAAAGGGATGCCCTGGCTGCAGGTAGGCAACGGCGGAGCGGAGTACGGCGCCTTCATGTGGAAGGACGGCGAACAGCATCCGAAGCTTGGTGACCGGGTTGAGATCTACCCCACCAGCCTCGACATGAGCACCAACGCCTTCGACCGCTACTACGTGGCTCAGGGCGACCGGATCGTTGATGTGTGGCCGATCATGGGCCGCTCCGGGGCCGCCCAGCGCTGACGACAGCCACGCCAGCATCCTAACTTTTGCTCGCTGACAGACCCCTGAGACGTCGGGGCGGTGATTTCTGCACCTCAAAAGAGAACCGGAACCAATAAAAATCCAGTTTTCGGGCAGGAATCATTTCCTCAGGTGACGTCCAGCGGCTTTGGCGATTATCTTTAGAGAGGATATTTACCCGCGGGTACTATGACCGCGGAGAGATGGGGATATAAGGACCGCTTATGACGACAAAGCTTGAAACGCCGGAACAGGTTGACTTTGCTGCCGAGGTATCGGAGTGGATCGAAGCCTTCGATGAGGTGGTAGCGAGCGACTGGGAGCAGGGCGCCGAGCTGCTGGAGACCCTGCGCACACGAGCGCGTGAGGCCGGGGTTCCGGTCGTAAGCGAGCTGACGACCCGCTACAACAACACCATTCCGAAGCACGATGAGGTTCCCTACCCCGGCGACCGCGCTCTCGAGCGCAGGATCGAGGCCCTGATCCGCTGGAACGCGATGGCGATGGTCCACAAGCAGAACAAGAAGGATGCCGGAATCGGCGGTCACATCTCGACCTACTCCTCTCTGGCCACGCTGCTTGAAGTCGGCTTCAACCACTTCTTCCACGCCCAGTACAAGGGCTCGAACGGCGACCTTCCCGGCGACTTCGTCTACTTCCAGGGCCACGCCTCCCCCGGCGTCTACGCCCGCGCCTTTGTCGAGGGCCGCTTCGACGAGAAGCGCCTCGGCAACTTCCGCCACGAGCTGCGCGGCGAGCCCGGCCTTTCGAGCTATCCCCACCCGTGGCTGATGCCCGACTTCTGGAAGTTCCCCACGGTTTCGATGGGCATCGGCCCCTTGAACGCGATCTACCAGGCGCGCTTCATGCGCTACCTCGAGCACCGAGGTCTGTTGCCCGCCACTCACCCTCACCCCAGCCCTCTCCCGCAAGCGGGAGAGGGAGCCAGTCAGCGGCGCGTCTGGGGCTTCTTCGGCGACGGCGAGATGGACGAGCCCGAGTCGATCGCCGCGCTCTCGCTCGCCGCGCGCGAGCAGCTCGACAACTGCACCTTCGTCATCAACTGCAACCTGCAGCGCCTCGACGGTCCGGTGCGCGGCAACGGCCGCATCGTCGACGAGCTCGAGTCGCTCTTCGCGGGCGCGGGCTGGCACGTCGTCAAGTGCCTGTGGTCGAGCGACTGGGACGTGCTCTTCGCGCGCGACCGCGGCCACGCGCTGATGCGTGCCTTCGCGCGCACGGTCGACGGCCAGTTCCAGACGCTCTCGGCCAAGGACGGCACCTTCAACCGCGAGGTCTTCTTCGGCCAGAACGACGAGATGAAGGCGCTCGTCGCCGACCTGCGCGACGAGGACATCGACCGGCTGCGCCGCGGCGGCCACGACGCCGTCAAGATCCACGCCGCCTTCGCCGCGGCCGTCGCGCATGCCGGCCGGCCGACCGTCGTGCTCGCCAAGACGATGAAGGGCTACGCGATGGGCGAGGCCGCGCAGGGCCGCATGACGACGCACCAAGCGAAGAAGCTCGACAGCGCCGGCCTCATCGCCTTTCGCGACCGTTTCGCGCTGCCGATGAGCGACGCCGACACGCAAGCGCTCGCCTTCTACAAGCCCGCCGACGACAGCGCCGAGCTCAAGTACCTGATGAGCCGGCGCCGCGCGCTGGGCGGCGTGCTGCCGGTGCGGCGCAGCGACTGCCCGCCGCTCGCGGTGCCTGCCATCGAGACGACCTCGGCCTTCGCGCTGCAATCCGACGGCAAGGAGATGAGCACGACGATGGCCTTCGTGCGCATCCTCGGCAACCTGCTAAAGGACCCGGTGCTCGGGCCGCGCGTCGTGCCGATCGTCGCCGACGAGGCGCGCACCTTCGGCATGGCGAGCCTCTTTCGCCAGGTCGGCATCTACGCGCCCTTCGGCCAGCTCTACCAGCCCGAGGACTCGGGCTCGATCCTCTCGTACCGCGAAGACCGCGGCGGC
>DASWOV010000045.1:0-1725 GCA_036398595.1 Granulicella sp. | reverse complement strand
ATCTCCATGACCTTCTCGGCCATACCCTCACCGTCATCGTGCTCAAGAGCGATCTGGCCAACCGCCTCTTCTCCACGCAGCCAGAGCTTGCCCACCGCGAAGTCGCAGAGGTAGAGACCACCGCGCGCAAGGCCCTTGCCGAAGTCCGTCAGGCCGTTGCCGGATACCGCGGCGACGGGCTCCCCGCCGAAATCACAAGCGCCCGCCGCGCCCTCACCACCGCCGGGGTACAACTGACCACAAACATCGACTATGTCACCTTCTCACCTGCGCTGGCAGACACTCTCTGCCTCGTGCTCCGCGAAGCTGTTACCAACGTAATTCGCCATGCGGGTGCGACCGCCTGCCGTCTGGATCTCCATCGCGACGGCGACTCGCTCATCATGCAGATTGCAGACAACGGCTCCGGCGAACTCGGCACCGAGGGCAACGGCCTGCGCGGCATGCGCGAGCGCGTCACCGCTGCCGGCGGCACGCTTCACCGGCGGCGCTCCACCGGCGGTGGCACAGAACTCATCGCATCGCTCCCGCTCAATCTCCCGCCCACGTCGTCCGCGGAACCCTCATCCGGCAAGCAACTCAGCCCACTCTTCCCCGCAATCGACGCAGAGACGGTACTTCCATGACAAGCTCAGGAGCAGGAAAAGAGATCAAGGTTGTGCTGGCCGAAGATCAGGGCATGGTGCAGGGCGCCCTCGCCGTCCTGCTCGGCATTGAATCCGATATCGAAGTCGTAGCCGTCGCGAGCAACGGCGAAGAAGCCCTGCGTGCCGTCGGCGAGCACCGTCCCACCGTCCTCGTGACCGACATCGAGATGCCTCACCTCACCGGCCTCGAACTCGCCGAGCGGGTCCGCGAACTCTATCCGAAGACTCGCGTTCTGATCCTGACCACCTTCGCCCGTCCCGGCTATCTGCGTCGTGCGCTCGATGTCGGCGCCCTCGGCTACGTTCTCAAAGACCGCCCCTCAACCGAACTGGCCGATGCCGTACGCCGCGTCTCTCGTGGCCTCCGCGTCGTCGATCCCGAACTGGCGGCAGAGGCCTGGGGTGCAGAGGCCGACCCCCTCAGCGACCGCGAACGCGAGATCCTCCGCCGCGCTGGCGAAGGCGAAAGCACTACCGCCGTCGCCCATTCCTTGCGGCTTACCGAAGGTACCGTGCGCAACTACCTCTCCTGTGCCATCTCCAAACTTGGAGCCCACAATCGCACAGAAGCCGCTCGTCGCGCGCGCATTAAAGGCTGGCTCTAAGCTGCGCGCAATCCACATCCGCTCTCCTCGTAAGAAAGAGTCCCCTACAGCGATACGATGAGTAAGATTTAAATTCCTTCAGCCAGCTCGCCCTCAGAGCGAGCGATGATGGCGCTGGCCATGCAATTGCCCACGACATTCATCATGGTGCGGCCCATGTCCATCAGGGTATCTACGCCGAGTATCAGCAGAATGGGCGTCGTCGGAATATGAATTGCGCTGGCCGTCGCCAGCAATACCACTAATACAGCACGCGGCACACCAGCGACTCCTTTACTGGCCAGCAACAAGGTAGCAAGCACACCGACCTGTTGGCCAACACTGAGGTGTATTCCGGCAGCCTGCGCAGCAAAAACCGCTGCCATCGAAAGGTAAACGCTCGAACCGTCCATGTTGAAGCTGTATCCGGTGGGGATAACAAAAGAGACAATCCACCGGGGCACGCCGAACTCTTCCATGCGCTCCATTGCGAG
>DASWOV010000044.1:0-37926 GCA_036398595.1 Granulicella sp. | reverse complement strand
TCGGGATAGATCGTCAGCCGCTCCGGGGGGATGTTCTTCAGCACCTCCATCACCTTCGGCGAAGGAGCAAGCGTGTTCTCGTTGAAGTCCAGCCGCAGAGCTTCGCGGCCCGCGAGCGGAGGGTGATACTCCGGCATCGCTACCACGCGCTCTCTCGGTTGTACTGTTTTGCTGGCTATGGCTGTCATCGCATCCTCACCCGCACGCTCTGAGCGTGCCCCGTCAGACCTTCGGCCTCCGCAAGTGCAATCGCGTGCGGACCCATCGAGGACAGTCCCTTGCGCGTGTACTCCTGCACGGTGATGACCTTTACGAAGTCCATCACGCTCAGGCCGCCGCGCACGCGACCAACGCGGCCGGTCGGCAGCACATGGTTGGGGCCGGAGATGTAATCGCCCATCGACTGCGGCGCATAGTCGCCCACAAAGACCGAGCCAGCGTTGCGCACCCACTTCAGGTCCTTGGCCGTATCGACCGTCAGATGCTCCGGAGCGAGCCGATTCGTCAGGTCGCGCGCTTCTGTAACTGTTTCGGTGACAAATATATGTCCTTGCGCGGCAAGCGACTGCTTCGCAATCGGATTGTTCTTCGACTGCGCCTTTACTTCAGTGGCAACAGCCTTCGCCAGCGCCTCATTGCTCGTAATCAGGATCGCCAGCGCCTCGGGATCGTGCTCGGCCTGTGCGACCAGATCAGCGGCAATGCCCTTCGCGTCGCCCGTCTCGCTGGTGACGACGATCTCCGTCGGCCCAGCAGGCATGTCGATGCCGCACTCGCCGGATACCAGCGTCTTCGCCGCCGTCACATACAGATTGCCGGGGCCGACGATCTTGTCTACCCGAGCGATCTCCGCCGTGCCGTAGGCCAGCGCCGCAATCGCCTGCGCTCCGCCCACGCGATAGAACTCTGTCACTCCCGCCAGCCACGCGGCTGCGAGCGTCTCCTTCGCGGGCTTTGGCGAGCAGACCACGATGCGCTCCACGCCCGCCACCTGCGCGGGTGTTGAGGTCATCAGCAGCGTCGAAGGCAGCGGATACCGTCCGCCGGGTACATAGCAGCCCACGCTTGCCAGCGGACGCACGATCTGCCCCGTCGTCACGCCCTTGGCTGGAGTGATCTCCCACTCCTTCGGTAACTGCGCCTCGGCAAAGGCGCGGATATTCTGCTGCGCGGTCTTCATCGCCTCGCGCAGCTCAGGAGCAGTCTCCTTCCAGGCGGCCTTCATCTCCTCGGCGGAAACTAACAGCGACTGTCCTTTAGCCAGCCCATCGAACTTCGTCGCATACTCGCGCAGGGCCTTGTCGCCCTTCTTGCGCACAGCGTCCAGGATCGTCCGCACCGTCGGCTCCACGCGTGCCGTGGAAACCGCGCCACGGCGCTCGAGCGACTCAATCGCCGCCTGCGCCGTGGCCTTGCTGCGTCCGTAGGTCTTAATCAGCTTCATGGTGTCTCCTACAGAACGACCTTGCTCAACGGATACTCCACGATGCCCGTTGCGCCCGCGGCCTTCAGTCGGGGAATGACGTCACGCACCTGCGCCTCGTCGAGGATCGTGTTCAGCGCCACCCACTCGGAGTCGCTGAGCTGCGAGATCGTCGGCGAGTTCAGCGCGGGCAGCACGGCCAGCACCAGCGGAAGGTCCTGCTTCTTCGCGTTCAGCATCAGGCCCACGCGGCCCTGCGCGGCGATGGCGGCGTTCAGCATCAGCGAGATGTTCTCGATCTTCTTCCGCTTCCACTCGTCCTTGAACGAGGTCTTGTTGGCGATGAGCTGCGTCTCGCTCTCCATCAGCGTCTCGATGATGCGCAGCCGGTTCGCCTTCAGGCTCGAACCCGTCTCCGTCACCTCGACGATGGCGTCGGCCAGCGTCGGCGGCTTCACCTCGGTCGCGCCCCAGCTAAACTCCACCGTGACGGGGATGTTCTTGCTCGCAAAGTACCGCTTGGTGAACTCCACCAGCTCCGTGGCGATGATCTTGCCCGCCAGGTCCTCCGGCGTGTTGTAGGGAGAGTCCTCGGGCACGGCCAGCACCCACTTCACCTTCTGGCGGCTCTGCTTGGAGTAGGTCAGGCTCGTCACATACTCCACATCGTGTTGGTTCTCGAGCACCCAGTCGTTGCCGGTCAGACCGGCATCGAGAGCGCCGTGCTCCACGTAGCGCGACATTTCCTGTGCGCGCACCAGCATGCACTCGATCTCCACATCGTCGATGGAGGGGAAGTAGCTGCGCCCGTTGGCGAGAATCCTCCATCCGGCGCGCTCAAAGAGGGCGATTGTTGCGTCCTGCAGGCTGCCCTTCGGAATCCCCAGCTTCAGCTTCGGTGTCTCTGACATTACTTCGTCTCCATTGCAATCGGTTTGGTAAAGCAGCTTACGGTTCCCTCGTGGCAGACAAGGCCATCGCCCTCGACCTCGACCCTGAAGAGCAAAGCGTCGTTGTCGCAGTCAGTGGAGGCCTCGATCACGCGCAGGCGGTTGCCGCTCGTCTCGCCCTTCATCCACAGCTTCTGCCGCGTGCGGCTCCAGAAGGTCACATATCCGCTCTCGAGCGTCTTCGCGTAGCTTGTCTCGTTCAAAAAGCCCAGCATCAGCATCTTGCCGGTCTTCGCATCCTGTACGATGCCCGGAACCAAACCGTCCGCCTTTGCAAAATCTATCGTGATTGCCATCGTTATCCTTCCAGCAGCCCTTCGTGGTTAGAGGTTTCGTTGCACAGCAAAAAGCCCGCTCGCGGTAGTCGCGTTGGCGGGCTTCAGAATCCTGTATGCGCTCTCTTTGAGTTAGACCGTCGCACCGGACACAGCCGCCAACACGCTCTTCGCATGGTGGTGATGGTGTCCGTGATGGAGCGACCAGAGGCTCATGCCTCCAAACTACCGCTCCTCTCCGGCAATGTCAACGTGCCTTCGGTTTTTACCGTAGTACATTCATGGAGTTGTCGTATATCGGCCGGATTTATCGTTAGTCCAAGTGCATCCAGTTCATCTCCGGAGATCTCCCTGATGATGCGTCTTCATACCCGTGTATTCACCCTTCTTTTCTCGCTGCTGACCGTTGGCGCGCCCATGGCGGCTCACGCGCAGTCCCTCGGGCAGGCACTTTCGTCAAAGGTGTCCTCCGTTGCCGACGCCAACAAAATCGACATCAACACCGCCACACCCGACCAGCTCAAGTCGCTTAAAGGGCTCGGCGATGCCTACACGAAGCGCATCATCGACGGCCGCCCCTACACGGCAAAGAATCAGCTTGTGACCCGCGGCATTATCCCCTCGTCGGCCTACAACGGCATCAAGGATTTGATCGTTGCCCGCGCTCCCAAAAAGTAACTCTTCTGTAAAACGTACGAAAGATAGGGCTGCGGCACCTGTGCCTTCGCATACAGTGAAGACATGCGCCACGCGCTCCATGCACTGAAGGGGCTTGCGCCGTCCCTCTGCGGGAAGGCCCTGCGCGCCGCTGCCTGCCTGTCTGCTGCGGCCCTGCTCGCCGGCTGCCAGGGGCTTGCGCGCACCGGCAACTCCGCCATGGTGCGTGTCATCGACGTCTCGCCGGACTCGCCCGCTCTCGATGTCTACCAGGGCAACAACGCCGTTGCGTACAATCTGAGCTCCGGCACCGTCACCTCGTATGTCCCCGTCGCGCCGGGACACTCGGCCTTCACGATCTCGCCCGCAGGCTCGCGCCGCCCGCTCTCGCTGGCCGAGGGCGACCTCCGTGCCTCGGGCCGCTACACGGTGCTCGTAGGCAGGTCGCTGGCCGATATGCAGCCGATCCTGCTGGCCGATCATGTACATCCAGCCTCGACAGCCGAGGCCTCCGCTCCCCTCGTGCGCATCGTGAATCAGGCCGAGCGCACCGGCCCGGTCGATGTCTACCTTGTGCCTGCCGGAGAGCGTCTCACGGCGGTCGCGCCCATCGCCACGCGTCTCGAGCCCGGCGCGAACACGGGCTACATCGCTGCACCCGCCTGCACCTGCGCCGCTGTCTTTCTGCCTGCGGGCACCGTGCCCTCCGCGGGGCTGGCCGCGCACATCGGCGCGCAACTTCACTATGCCGCAGGCGAGGCACGCACCTTCATCCTGCTCGACCCGCAGACGGAGAGCTCTATCCTGCAGGTCATCACTGCGGACGATGAAGACTCGCCCCCAGAGGCGCGGTAGCCAACAAAAAAGCCGCTCGTGAGAGCGGCTTTTTCTGTTCTGAAGCACTGCCTTAGTAGCGGTAGTGATCGGCCTTGTACGGTCCATCGACCGACACGCCGAGGTACTCCGCCTGCTTGGGCGAGAGCGTCGTCAGTTTGACGCCGATCTTCTCGAGGTGCAGCCGGGCAACCTCCTCGTCCAGCTTCTTCGGCAGGATGTAGATGCCGACCGCGTAGGTATCCTTGTTCTTCCACAGGTCGAGCTGCGCCAGCGTCTGGTTGGCGAAGCTGTTCGACATGACGAAGCTCGGGTGGCCCGTCGCGCAGCCGAGGTTCACGAGGCGGCCCTCAGCAAGGATGAAGATGCTGTGGCCCGTCTCCGGGAAGGTGTACTTGTCCACCTGCGGCTTGATGTTCAGCTTGCCCAGACCCTCGAGCGCGAGCAGCTTCTCCATCTGGATCTCGTTGTCGAAGTGGCCGATGTTGCACACGATCGCCTGATCCTTCATCAGCTTCATGTGCTCGACGGTGATGACGTCCAGGTTGCCGGTGCAGGTCACATAGATGTCGCCCGTGCCGAGCGTCTCCTCGATCGTCGTGACCTCGTAGCCCTCCATCGCCGCCTGCAGCGCGTTGATGGGATCGATCTCGGTGACGATCACGCGAGCGCCCAGGCCGCGCAGCGACTTCGCCGAGCCCTTGCCCACGTCGCCGTAGCCGCAGACCACGGCCACCTTGCCCGCGATCATCACGTCGGTCGCGCGCTTGATGCCGTCCACCAGCGACTCGCGGCAGCCGTACAGGTTATCGAACTTGCTCTTGGTGACGGAGTCGTTCACGTTGATCGCCGGGACGAGCAGCTTGCCCTTCTCGAGCATCTGGTAGAGGCGGTGAACGCCGGTCGTCGTCTCTTCGCTGACGCCGCGCCACTCCTTCGCCAGCTTGGTCCAGCGGGTCGGGTTCTCGGCGTAGACCTGCTTCAGCAGGTCCTTGATGACCTTCTCCTCATGCGAGCCCGAGGGGCCGTCGACCCACGAGCGGTCGCCCTGCTCCAGCTCCACGCCCTTGTGGATGAGCAGCGTCACATCGCCGCCGTCGTCAATCACGAGCTGCGGCCCAAGCAGGCCGCCCTTGCCGTCGGGGAAGCTCAGCGCCTGGTACGTGCACCACCAATATTCTTCGAGCGACTCGCCCTTCCAGGCGAAGACCGGCACGCCGGAGGCGGCAATGGCGGCCGCCGCGTGGTCCTGCGTGGAGAAGATGTTGCAGCTCGCCCAACGCACGCTGGCGCCGAGCGCCGTCATCGTCTCGATCAGCACCGCGGTCTGGATCGTCATGTGCAGCGAGCCCGTCACGCGGACGCCCGCCAGCGGCTTGCCCGCAGCGTACTTGTTGCGAATGGCCATAAGGCCGGGCATCTCCTGCTCAGCGATGTCGATCTCTTTGCGCCCGAAGTCGGCCAGGTTGATGTCGGCTACCTTGTACTCCGCCGCTACGTTATCGATTGTTGCTGTTGGCATCTTGAAAACACCTCGTAGATGTACATCGATTGGGATAAAGCCTGTTCAGGATACCATCCGGGCTACCGGTTCACCTCAATGCCATGGGCGCCGGGATGGAGCCGGACTGTGGAATCTGCGGCCAGGATTGCGGCGGCCTCCTCCCCGGAGATGGCTGATGTCCAGTTGTAGGCGCGCCAGTCCCCGAGTGCTGTGAGGTCGTCGTGGGGGCGGGCACCGTGCAGATCGTTGGCCAGATAGCTCTTTGAGCGGCTGTCGTAGAGCAGGATGTGCTGGATAGCGGGGTCGATGAGCAAAGCCATGCAGGGATACTCGCTGTGGAAATCAGGAAAGTCCTCCAGTACCAGGGTGTGCGCACCCTGAGTGGTTTCCAACGCCCTGCGTAGGTCATGGAACTCGCTGCGGTAGGTGTCCATCCCGAGCGTTCCCCAGATATAGCCGCCCGAGTAGATGATGGCGGTCTGCTTCAGGCGTATCTCGGCGTAGCCCAGGACCGCCAGCACGAAGAGGAGAAAACAGGCGATGCGGCCGGGCGGGCTCTCCCGGGTGGGCGGGTTCAGGTGGGTCAGCAGGATCGCCAGGCCGACGCTCATCCAGAAGGCTGCCATGGAGCCGTAGTACGGAGCCGAGCGTGTCTGCAACACCATGAAGAGCGAAACCGAGGCGAGAGCTGACAGCACCGAAAAGAGTACGTCCCTGGGCCGCTCACCCAGTAGTTGAGGCATCCGGCGCACCGCGAGGTACACCCCCAGCAGGATCAGCAGGCCGAGCAGGTCCGTCGCCAGCGCGGAGACGGTGCCGCGCGGCAGATAGAAGGTGGTGAAATACCAGGTGACGTAGGAGAAAGTACGGAGTACGGCGTCCCATGTGAGGCCGACCGGGTAGGGCGTATCTCCCCGAGTCAGCGCGCGGGCATGGTTGTAGACGTACCATGCGGTTCCGCCATAGACGATCAGCCCTGCGGCGGCGTTGCGTACCCGCTGGCGCCGGGGCGGCAGGACGGTTTCTCCGGGGCGCAGCACCAGAAGCAGGGCGACGATCAGCGGCATAACGAAGGCGCTTTGTTTGGCCAGCGTCGCCAGCAGAAAACAGCCCCAGGCGAAAAGGTGATAGAGCACCGCGGCAGTACCGCTGCGTTTATTGGCGCGCAGCAGCAGAAGCGTCGTCAGGCCGCAGAGGAGAATCACCAGCGAATCGCCGAGAGCGGCCATCCAGGCGTGAATCGTGTACGTGATGCCGCGGGAGATGTAGAGGATCGAGGCCGCTGCGGCCGTCAGCCGGGAGTAGCCCATCTCTCGCACGATCAGAAAGAGCACGAGCGAGCCCAGAAGATTCGCCACAAAGACGCCGAGCAGGAAGGGAAACGGCGCCACTCCGAACCACCGCAACAGGTAACCGGCGTAGAGCACGGTGCCGAGTGGGCGGAAGTTGCCATCCACGCTGTCGAGCGCATACCAGCTCAGGTCGGGATGCTGGAGCGGCAGCGTGCGGATGGAGCCAGCCGCCAGCAGCTCCCAGTCGTCGGCGGTGAACCCTCCTGCCCGAAGCGGGGAGATCCAATAGATCGCAAAGATCACGGTCAGCCCGCCGAGAAAGAAGAGCGTCGGCTTTGTTTCGAGGTGGGGAATCTTCAGAAGCTGAAGCCGTAGCAGGTTCATGACCGCGATGAACACGGCAATAGCAAGAAACGCTGTGGGCAGGTGCTCGAATCCATACTGCAGCCGAGTGTATGGAATATGAATATGGCCACGGAGGGCGAAGGTGAGGGCGGACAGCAAAAGTGCCACGGCGCTTGCAGAGAGAGAGAAGAGATTCTCCCAGTCGCCGGTCTTTGGTCGCATGCATCCCCCTGAGGTAGAGTCGCCAGCCCCATCATAGCGGAGGCAGGAGCGCCAGCCCTCCGCCTTCGGACCAGCCCGATTCCATACGGCGACGTGCGCCTTCTGCTTCTCAAAAAATAGTTGAGGAAAAAAATAGTTGAATCAGTCAAGCAAAAAGGGCAGACCGGATAGGTCTGCCCTTTTTGCTCGTTGTGGAGAAGTCCTACTGCGCGGCCAGTGCTCCGGCCTGTTCCTTCAGTGCTTCGGCCTTGTCGGTCGCCTCCCAGGTGAAGCCGTCGCCCTTGCGGCCGAAGTGGCCATAGGCAGCCGTTGCTTTGAAGACCGGGCGACGAAGCCGGAGCGTATCGATGATGCCCTTCGGCGTCAGCGAGAAGTTCTTGCGAACCAGCTCCTCGAGCTTGTCCTCGGCCACCTTGCCCGTGCCGAAGGTATCCACCAGCACGCTCACCGGCTCAGCCACGCCGATCGCGTAGGCGAGTTGCACCTCGCAGCGGTCCGCGAGGCCCGCCGCGACGATGTTCTTCGCTACGTAGCGCGCCATGTAGGCCGCCGAGCGGTCCACCTTTGTTGGGTCCTTGCCGCTGAACGCGCCGCCGCCGTGACGGCCCATGCCGCCGTAGGTGTCCACGATGATCTTGCGGCCGGTCAGTCCGGTGTCGCCCATCGGGCCGCCGACGACGAAGCGTCCGGTCGGGTTGATGTGGTATTTGGTGTTCTCGTCGAGCAGCTCTGCCGGAATCACAAGCTGAATGACGTTCTTCAGGATGTCAGCGCGCAGCTCTTCATTCGTGACTGTCTCCGCGTGCTGGGTCGAGATGACGACCGCGTCCACGCGAACGGGCTTGTTGTTGGAGTCGTACTCCACCGTCACCTGGCTCTTGCCGTCGGGACGCAGGTAGGACATCTGGCCGTTCTTGCGAACCTCGCTCAAGCGCTCCGCCAGCCGGTGGGCAAGGGAGATCGGCGTCGGCATCAGCTCCGGCGTCTCGTTGGTGGCGTAGCCGAACATCATGCCCTGATCGCCGGCGCCGCCCGTATCCACACCCATAGCAATATCGCCCGACTGCTTATTAATGGACGAGATTACCGCGCAGGTGTTCGAGTCGAAGCCATACAGCGCATTGTCATAGCCGATCGCCGCCACAGTGCCGCGCACGAGGCTCTGGAAGTCCACATAGGCTTTGGTCGTAATCTCGCCAGCGATGACCACCAGGCCGGTGCAGGTCAGCGTTTCGCAAGCTACACGGCTATAGGGGTCCTGCTCAAGGCAGGCGTCGAGAATCGCATCGGAGATCTGGTCTGCAATCTTGTCAGGATGCCCTTCGGTTACAGACTCGCTGGTGAACAGGAATTTATCGCGCTTCGCCAAAAAATGCTCCTTGGATATGCCCTGCGCCGGGCCGAAGCCCTGCACGGAGATCAATCCGTTTCATTGTACCGGCTACAGGGGCAGTTTGCCATGCAGCAGGAAGTGCCATACCGCCCAGGAGCAGAACAGCAGGGTCAGGACCATCGCCGCGACGCCCAGCCATCGCGCGCCCGAAGGGGGCAGACCGCCGCCGCGATTGCGGCGCACATTTTCGGCAAACTCGGTCCAGTCCTGCTCCTCCTGCGGAGCGGCTCCGGCCTCGCGCAGGCTCGCCTCGAAGCGGGCGATCCAGTCTTCCTCCGGAAGGCCCACCGCGGCGATGTAGCTGCGGACGATCCCCTTGCGGAAGACGCCGCCGGGTAGGTCGCCGAGACGATCCTCCTCAAGCGCCTCCACATGGCGCGACGATACCTTCGTTACCGCGCAGATGTAATCGACGGTAACTCCTCGGCCCTCGCGTTCTCTCCGCAAATCCTGTCCGAACTGGCCCATTCCCTCGCCGTCCGCGCCATTCGGCGCTCTATATCGTCCTGAGGAGACTCGTTTTCCAAACGATATCTCCGGTGCAGGATAGAGTCAAAATCCAGTCTGCATCCCGTATCTTCCTGTATTCCCGTTCTGGAACAGGCGGGCGTCCCCCGGTAGCCCTTCCTCTGCCATACACTGAAGTCAGCATGAACTCACTTGTCGTCGGCAACCTTGTCCATCGCCCCCTCCGTTCGGTTATCAGTGCCTTTGCCGTTGCCATTGAGGTCATCATGATCCTCTCCATCACGGCTATCCTGATGGGCAAGCTCAACGGTTTTAAGATGCGCCAGAACGGCATCGGCATGGACATGCTGGTGCGGGCGAACACGACGAATAACTTCGTCGGTATGAGCCCGGCGGGAGCCTCCATTCAGGTGGCCGACATCCTGGCGAAGATTCCGCACGTCGCGGTGGCTGCGCCGGTCAATATTCAGATTACCGGCGCCCTCGACAGCATCTACGGCATTGATTTCAAAAGCTTTAATGGCCTGCTGGCCTTTGACTTTATCTCCGGGGGGCCATTTCAGGGGCCGTTCGATGTCATCGTCGACGACTACGCCGGGGCGGGTAAGAAGGTCGGCGACAGCATCCAGATTCTGAACCATGCCTTCCGCATCTGCGGCATCGTCCGGCACGGCCGCGGAGGGCGCAAGTTCATGCCCATCGAGACGATGGGCCAACTCACCGGCACCGAGGGCAAGGCGACCGCCTTCTATCTGCGGACTGAAGATCCTCCGAAGTATCAGGAAGATGTCCGCAAGGCGATCCTTGCCACCCCCGGCATGCAGACCTACGACGTGAAGACCACCGATGAATGGCTCTCGGTGATGACGCCCGACACGCTGCCCGGCTTCAACATCGGGATGGAGGTGGTCGTCGGCATCGCGGCCGTAATCGGGTTCATGGTGATCTTCCAGTCCATGTACACCGCCGTCATGGAGCGGACCCGCGAGATCGGCATCCTGAAGTCGATGGGCGCCTCGCGCACCTATATTGTGATGGTGGTGCTGTCGGAGACGGGGATGCTGGCCGGTGTGGGCATCGTGCTCGGCGTGGTTGCCAGCTTTGCCCTGAGCTCCGCGCTCAACGCGAAGTTCCCCACGCTCGACTTCGTCATCTACGTGCCGTATGTGTGGCGGGCTGTGGCGATTGCCTTCGCCGGTTCGCTGCTGGGAGCGTTCTATCCGGCGCTCAAGGCCGCGCGCAAGGACCCTATCGACGCGCTCGCCTACGAATAGAGCGTAGAGCGGAGTCATTCCTGCCCCTGACCACCCTGTGGGAGCCTCTCGCAGGGCGGTCGGCGCATCTTTCTCGAATCGGGTGCTTGTACTACTCTTGAAGACATCCTTTTGGAGATACGATCGGTCAGTTGACGCATTCCGCAGCCAGCTCACGGCTCCCTTGTCGTTTTCGCAGGATTCTTCCGGCCCTCCTTCTGTTGGCCGCGACCATCTTCCTCGCCCTGCACGCGGTGCATCTTACGGCTGATTTTCCGAACCACTCCCCATGGATGGACTGGGCCAAATACACCGATGAGGGCTGGTATGGCGATGCCGCCATCCGGTACTTCCAGCGCGGCCACTGGCATGTCCCCGGAGACTTCAACCCGGCAGCCGCCTTGCCTGTCTGGCCCCTGTTGGAGCTGGGGGTCTTCCACGTCACCGGAGTTTCGCTGACCGCCGCTCGAGGGCTGACGGTCTTCGTCTTCGTGCTCATCGTGCTGGCCTCGTTTCTGTTGCTGAGGCGCTGGCAGCGGGCATCCGGTCCGCAGCGGGAGCCCGGCCTGCTCATGCCCTCGGTCGCGGTGCTTCTGCTGGCGGTCAGCCCCTTCTGCTATGCGTTTACCCGCATCGCCATCCTCGAGCCGCTGCTGATCCTGCTGACGCTGCTGGCCCTGCTTGCCGCGTCCATGCGGCGCAGGACTATCCTCGCGGTGATCTCTCTCGGCATCCTGCTTCCGCTGATGGTGCTGACCAAGACCACCGCCGTCTTTCTTACGCCGTCGATCTTCTGGATGCTCTGGGCTACCTGCGGCTATCGGCTGCGTCCCTTTCTGCGAGCGGCGTGGCCCCCGGCGGCGATGGCCTCCGTCCTCTGGACCGGCTACTACTTTCTGATCGTGCGGCCACACTTTCTGGCCGACTACCGCTATCTCTTCGACGCAAATGCCTACACCTTTATCACGCCGGGAACGGCTCTTGCGGTCCTGCGCGACACCGTGCTCGACGGTCTGTGGATGGGCAAGGTGCTTTATCCGCTGGCCTGCGCCGCTCTTGTCGCGGTGCTCGTCGTCTACCGCCGCAGCGTCCACCCGCTGATCGTCGCGCTTGCGCTGTGGGTGGCGGGGTATGCGGCCTTCCTTGCATATCACAACAATCTGCAGCCCCGGTACTATCTGGTGCTCGCCGTTCCCATGACCCTGCTGCTGCCGCTGGCCTGCGAGGAGTTGGCCCGCAGGGCGATTCAGACAGACCTGCCACGTCCGCTCATTGGCGTTGTGGCGGCGATTCTTGTGGCGGCCATCGCCATTCCCGACGCCCTCCAGATGCTGGACTACGTCCGCACGCCGGAGTACACCCTCGTTCGTGCCGCCGAGCAGCTTCGCCGGACCATCGACGCCGATCCGCAGCAGAACCGCCTGCTGCTCTCGATCAGCGGCTCCGAGCTCTCGCTGATTACCGGAATCCCCTCCATCTGCGACGACTTCGGCACCATGGAGCTTCCTGATCGAGTCTCCGCCTACCGTCCCGGTTGGTACGCCGCCTGGAATCTGGTGGAGGACGACAAAATGGAGGCGCTGGCCCCCATGTACCACCTCAGTCGGGTGGCGGAGTTTCCCGCGATGGACGACCCGGAGCGCAACCTGCTCATTCTGTACCGGCTCGACCCCCCGGAAACCGAGCCTTCCACTCAACACCAGCGCAGGCCGATTCCGCCGTCCCTTCGGACGAAGCTCGGCCAGCAGCCCAGCGTGGACCAGCTACAGCATTAAGAAGCTGGTCGGAAAATCCCGGTCACGGATGAAGATTGCTGAGCGAGAACCCGTTTTTACGGGCGAAGAGGAAGATCTCTTTTGTATAGCGATTCTTCAGATTGTTTGTGCCGAACCAGACGCGCCGCTCGGCTGCCAGCAGGCACCGATTGAGAATCTCAGGCATGCTGTTGGGAAAGAGCAGCTTCAGGAGCGCGCGCGGCGGATTGAAAAAGATTCGATGGAGGAGCTTGCCCTGCTCCATCTGTTTCCTGAAGCGCTCCTCCCCGAGCTTCGCATAGCGCGACAGGTGTTCCTGTCGCTGATAGAGCGAAGGTTTCTCGAATCCCGAGGCCTGTATGGTCGTCACAAGATCGGTCGGGTTCGTCTTCCAAGGGTGGCCCGCGTCCAGATAGACCATATCTGCGGGGTGGATGGGCCTGTTGGCTGTGGCATTCCGGACCTCATCCCAAAAGGGACTGACCGCCATGCCGTCCATGGGGAGCGCCGAGATCAAGGAGCCTCCCTCGCGGAGCAGTCCGGCAAGAATCGTCAGAAGCTCATTCGGCTCATAAAGGTGCTCCAGCGTATGGTTCGAGGATATGAGATCGAACTCCTGTCCGAAACCGGCAAGCAGATCGTTCATGTCTCCCTGAAAAAAGCGGACCCCGGTCGCCTGCTCGATCGCCCCCGAGAGGGAGCGGCTATAGTCGATGGCTGTAATCCTCGCCTCCGGCAGCACCGCACGCAGAAACATCAGCTCGATGCCGTTTCCGCAGCCGAGAACCAGAACATCGCTGGAGTGGCGAGGACCCAGGTTTGCCTCCCAGGCAAAGTCGTCGATCATTCCGGCACGACTGGACAGCGGAATCATGGACGCGTCCATGATCTGCTGCAGACGGCGCATCTCGTCGCCTGTCAGATGGGTTTCGTCTGGCAACAGGCGGGTTACGGTCGCCTGACTCGTGCCGGGAGCCCTCGGCTTCAGCCCTTCCTGAATTGCCTGACGGCTGAGCGCGTTCATCTTTTTGTCGGGTCCCATGACGAACGGATAGCGCTGCAGGTACGCGCGCATCGTCGGGTCCTGAATCAACAGCTGAAATGCCTCATTTTCTTTGACTGAAATTTGCATCATGGCAAGGTCGTAGAGAGTCCAGTGAAATGTAAGAGGATCTGGCTCTGAAGTCTACCGGATGGAACATCCTTTCGTAATAAAAACGAGTTTATAGAATCAGTTGCGTACCCTGCGAGGAGATGTCATCGCCTCCTGTTTTTAATAATAGGAGTTGCGGTTTTCCCGTTTTTCGTTGACCGGTACGCGACTTTCCACTATCGTTAAATCTCGCGCAGTCCCGCGTCTGTGCGTCTCTGTGGTTGTACAGCATAGAGACGTCAGCAAGACGGGATACCGAGGCTGGATTCCCGGGGAGCAGTCTGAACGCTTAGGCCGCCCCTGAAGCACCCATCCCAAACGCGTAGGCACCACTCCAGGCGGTCTGCTTTGGCGTTGTGAGAGTTGCTCTCCTGCGTCTTAATCGATTCCGTTCTGTATTCAGCAGGTTTTCCGCGTGCGGACGCCGTACACCGTACGCCTTAACAACAGTACGGCCTTCTTCATGGAACACGCCGACTGAAGACGGCAGAAACAAGGAGTAACCTAACGATGTCGACCACGATCCCGAGCGGTACCGAGATCCAGCGCAAGTGGTATGTTGTGGATGCCACGGGCAAGACCCTGGGCCGCCTCGCCGCCCGCGCCGCCAGCATCCTCGCCGGTAAGGACAATGTCCTCTATACCCCCTACATTGACATGGGCGATCACGTCATCGTCGTCAACGCCGAAAAGGTCGTTCTGACGGGCCTGAAGTCCGACAAGAAGCTCTATCGCCGCTACACGGGTTTCCCCGGTGGCCTGCGTGAGGAGTCCTTCATCAAGCTGCTCGAGCGCCGTCCCGAGATGATCATCGAGCAGGCCATCAAGGGTATGCTGCCCAAGTCCAAGATGGGCCGCCAGATGGCCACCAAGCTCAAGGTCTACAAGGGCGCGAAGCACCCGCACATCGCCCAGCAGCCCGAGCCCCTCGACTTCCACGCAACCAGCGCGCCGCGCGCATAAGAGATAAGGAGCATCATGGCAGATCTGATTCAGTACTACGGAACCGGCCGGCGTAAGTCCTCCATCGCGCGCGTCTTCCTGCGCCCTGGCAGCGGCAACTTTACCGTCAACAAGAAGGACGTTGACGTCTACTTCGTCACAGCGCAGCAGCGCGCTGCCGCCAAGAAGTCCCTCGGCATCCCCGACATCGGCGAAACCTTCGACGTCATCACGACCGTCAAGGGCGGCGGCGTCATGGGCCAGGCCGATGCGGTCAAGCTCGGCATCGCCCGCGCTCTCATGGAGTTCAACCCCGAGCTGCGCAAGGCTCTCAAGTCCGAGGGTCTGGTGACCCGCGACTCGCGCGGCAAGGAGCGTAAGAAGTACGGACAGAAGGGTGCTCGCGCACGCTTCCAGTTCAGCAAGCGCTAGCAGTATCCTCCCGGTCCTCAGGATTCTGAGGGCCGGGAGTCGCATCTTCGCAGCACCCGTGGGCTTGATCACCTGCGGCAAGGAGTCAAATCTCCCTCACGAGGGATCAATCCGGGCAGCGGTGATCCTCCCGCCCGCCTTAACAACAGGAGCCGCCTATGGCGAATATCACGATGAAGGAACTGCTCGAAGCTGGCGTACACTTCGGGCATCAGACTAAGCGCTGGAACCCGAAGATGAAGGAGTATATCTTCGGCGAGCGCAACGGCATTTACATCATTGATCTGCAGAAGACCCTCAAGATGTTCAAAGAGGCGTCCAAGTTCGTTACCGACCTGACCTCCACCGGCAAGCTCGTGCTCTTCGTGGGCACCAAGCGCCAGGCTCAGGAGGCCGTCGCCGAGGAAGCGACCCGCGCTGGCATGCCGTACATCAACAGCCGCTGGCTGGGCGGTCTGCTCACCAACTGGGTGACGGTGCAGAAGTCGGTTAAGCGCCTGCAGGAGCTCGACGACATGTCGACCGACGGCCGCTATGAGCTGCTGACCAAGAAGGAAGTCATCAAGCTCGAGCGCGAGCGCAAGCACCTCTCGACCAACCTCTCCGGCATCAAGAGCATGAAGCGTCTGCCCGACGCGATCTTCGTGATCGACTCGAACAACGAAGCCATCGCTGTCTCCGAGGCCCGCAAGCTCGGCATCCCGGTCGTCGCCGTGGTCGATACGAACTGCGACCCCACCGTGGTTGACTATGTCATCCCTGGCAACGATGACGCCCTGCGCGCCATTCGCCTCTTCACCACCAAGATCGCCGACTCGGCCGCCGAGGGCGTTCAGATGGTTTCCGAGCGTGCCTTCGCTACCGAGGTTGCCGACGTGCAGCCCACCGCTGTCGCTCCCGAGTACGTCGGCGAGGATGGCGAGTTGGACGGTCCGGCTGATATTCACGAGTCTGCCGGTCTTGCCGCTGCCTCCGCAGACGAGGAAGAGGACGTCGATCTCGAGGCCGTTCTTGGCGGCGGTATCCGCAAGGCCCCGGTTGCCACCTCGGAGCCGGATGCCGACAGCGAGAACCTGCAGGCAGAGACAGTCGCGTAACAGTACACGAGTATTCTGATAGAAGAGCGTGGCTGCCCGCGAAACGCGAGACCGGCGCCACGCTCTTTCTGCGTAAGCCGCAATCAACCGGAACCGCAAACCCTAAAGGACGAATCACACATGACCACCGCTACCGACACCCCGAAGATCGACGCTAAGCTCGTCAAGGACCTCCGTGAGAAGTCCGGCGCCCCGATGGGCGACTGCCTCAAGGCTCTGCAGGAGGCCAAGGGCGATATGGAGGGCGCGTTCGTTGTCCTCCGCAAGCGCGGCATGGCCTCGGCCGCCAAGAAGGCCGCCCGCACCACCAATGAGGGTGCGGTCGGAACCTACATCCACGCCGGCGGCAAGATCGGCGTGCTGATCGAGCTGAACTGCGAGTCGGACTTCGTCGCCCGCACCGAGGACTTCCAGGAGCTGCTGCGCGACATCGCGATGCACGTCGCCGCCACCGACCCGCGCTTCGTCAGCCGCGAGGACGTGACCGAAGCCGACATCGAGCGCGAGAAGGAGATCTACCGCGCCCAGGCCGCCTCCAGCGGCAAGCCGGCGAATATCATCGAGAAGATGCTCGAGGGCAAGCTCGGCAAGTTCTACGAGGAGTTCTGCCTGCTCGACCAGCCGTTCATCAAGGAGCAGTCGCAGACCATTGGACAGCTCATCGCGGCCAAGGTCGCCAAGCTCGGCGAGAACATCTCCGTCCGCCGCTTTGCCCGCTTCAAGGTCGGCGCTCCCGACTGGACCGTGGCCACCACCAAGGCTGCGGCTGAAGAGGCCCCCGCCTCCTAAGCGTTGTTTCCGTTACATGCAGAAAGGCCCGGACGAATCGTCCGGGCCTTTCTGCATGTGGAGCGAATTACTCCCTGCTGGCGGCGTTGCTCCAGCGGTACGGCGCGGCAGCCGGAGCTGTTGCGGGTTCCGCGGTTTCTTGACGAGGGTGCTGGACGGCAGCGGCGATGAAGGGAGAAAGAACCGGCGTTTTCCGGACCGAGAATGCCCGCGAGAGCAGAGGGAACACACGCACGCAGAGAAACCCTATCACGAAGATCACCGGGATCATCTGGAACGAAATTCTGGTCAGGATGGTGATTCCACCCTCTGGTGCGATGTGCAGCAGGACGATGAGCAGGAGCAGGGAAAAGGGAGACTCCCGCGTATCGCCGAAGCAGAGATCGGCGGTGAAGAACATCATGATGAGCAGGAGAGGATAAATCACCAGAAGCCCGACCCACTTTGCCTGATGATAGGCCTCTCCCGCGGGGCTGAAGGCGATGCCTGTGGTCGTATCCTCTGGGTTGCCGATGATGCCGGCCTCGTGTCCATAGATGTTGCTGAAGCCGATAGTTGGCTTCGAGCGCCAGATAACGTGAGGAATCAGATTCTCGAAGGAGAAGAGCGTCGGGAAGATTCCGAATTCCCCTCCGTTCTCCGTGGCGTTGATGAGAGCGTCGTCGGGCGGGATCATCGTCAGCCGGTCCGCCAGTCCCTGGGGGTGGTTGTAGTAGAGAACGACCAGGTCGCGCGTCTCAACGCTGGTCTGTGCTTGTTGCTTGTACGTCACTCGCACCTCTTCGAGATGCGAGAGAAAGTACAGGCTGACCTGTACGTTCTGCGCGAAGCTTTGGTCATTGCGGCCATAGGAGCGGCCGTACTGTGAGTAAGGGACGAGGTAATACACCACGAAGCCGCCCGCGGCGATGAGGCCGGCGATCTGCAGCAGGCTGATCCGGTAGCGTTGGGAGGCCGCCGTAAAGAACCAGCAGGCGAAGGGAGTAAAGATGCCCTGCTTCGAGTAGCCCAGTACCCCTGTTGCAAAGAGGTAGAACGCCGCGAGATATCCCGTGAGATTCATGCTCCTGCGTCCACCGGTGCGCCGGATCTCGTAGATGATGGACATAAGCATGCCGAGCAGAGCGAAGTAATTAAATTGCCCCAGAGCGGAGGCAAGGCTGCCGCTCTCTTGCCTGCCCAAGCTGTCTGTTGGTGTGAAGAAGGTCAGGTAGACCCAGGTCAGCAGGCCGATCGCCAGACAGGCGTTGGCGGCGTGCCCCAGGGTTTCGTTCGAGCTGAAGTTCGGGAACAGCGCTCGTTTCGGGAGCAGCTTGTGCGTGACATAGGTGGCGAACAGCAGGGCGAGGGCTGTAGCAGCATACGCCTCGATCGTCCGCTCGGGCTGCTGCAGGTTGCTCTGTCCCGGCTCGCCGAGAAAGGCTTTATAGGCGACGCCGAACAGGCCTGCCAGTACTGTATAGGAGAAGATGTACGCCCCGGAGGGACGCGACAAGCCCCCGGCCATGTTGAAGGCGACCGTTGCAAGCAGGATGAACGCCGAGGTGCACAGCGTGAAAAGCAGTGTGGTGCCTTCCATTAGCTGTAACGCGTTCAATCCCGCGCAGAAGATGGTCGCATGGGTCAACGAAACGCGTTCTGGGAAGGGCAGGCGCACTTGGTAGCCCAAGTGTACCGGATCGATCCGGCGCGAGAAAAACGCTCACCTTCGCGGCAGTGGCCTGTGCGCCTTCGTCTCTTCCTCACGCCATGCGATACTTGAGCTTGTATGTACAAACGAGTTCTCCTTAAGCTCTCCGGAGAGGCCCTCGCCGCGGGTAAGGGCTTCGGCATTGATGCTGTGTTCATTCACCAGATCGCCGCCGAGATCGCTGCCGTCCATGCGTCCGGGTGCGAGATCGGTGTCGTCGTCGGCGGAGGTAACTTCTTCCGTGGTGTCGCCCAGCAGGCCATCGACATGGATCGCGTCGCTGCCGACCACATGGGCATGCTTTCGACCGTCATCAACGCCATCGCGCTGCAGGATGCCATCGAAAAGCTCGGCCTCTTCTGCCGCGTCATGTCGGCCATCCAGATGCATCAGGTCGCCGAGCCGTACATCCGCCGCCGCGCTGTCCGGCATCTGGAAAAGGGCCGCATCGTCATCTTCGCCGCAGGCACCGGCAATCCTTACTTCTCGACCGATACCGCCGCCAGCCTGCGCGCCATGGAGATCAAGGCTGACGTGCTGCTGAAGGCCACCTCGGTGGACGGCATCTACACGGCCGACCCCAAGCTCGACCCTACCGCTACCAAGTTCGACGAGATTACCTACATGGACGTTCTGCGGATGAACCTGCGCGTCATGGACCAGACCGCCGTCTCTCTCTGCAAGGACAACAACCTGCCCACCATCATCTTCAGCATGAAGGTGCCGGGCAACATTGTCCGTGTCGTCAACGGTGAGAGACTGGGCTCGATCATCTCTGTCTGAACGCAACCTTTTTGACCGCCAGACTCATCTGTCGGACAGCGACATCTCCGCCCGTTCCGTGTCGATACTGAACAACAGCCCGATGTCGAACCCCACTGCGCCTGCCCGCAAACCGCCCCTTCCAGCCCTTACCGGCATCCGGACAGTCCTGGCGCTGAACATCGTCCTGTTTCACTTCATGCCGCCTCCCGTCTGGCCCTTCTATCCCTTTGCTCAGAATGGGTTTGTCTTCGTTGGCTTTTTCTTTCTGCTCTCGGGCTTCGTGCTGGCCTACAACTACGATGAGCGTTCGCTGACCCTCAACCCGCGCGCCTTCTGGCTGGCGCGGTTCGCCCGCCTATACCCCATTTACCTGCTGGCGCTCTTCGTCTCCTTCCAGATGCTCCAGTTGGAGTGGCGGGTCCGCTCGCACGCGGAGTTCCTGCAAGGCCTCCTCTTCACGCCGCTTCTGTTGCAGGCGTGGCATCCCAAGCTGGCTACCTTCTGGAACACCGTGGGTTGGACGCTCTCCTGCGAGCTGCTGCTCTACGGTGCCTTCCCTTGGATTCTTCGCATCTGGGCACGCCGCCTGGGTTGGCTGAACACGCCGCGCCGCCTGATCGCCCTGTTTCTTGCGCTCTGGATTGCGGGGATGGTGCCGCACGCGCTTTACCTATTGCTCAACCCCGACCACCTGCCCGCGCCGCCCGACCGCTACAGCTACGGTTTCTGGCTGCGGGCGCTCAAATACACGCCGCTGGCCTACCTCTGCATGTTTCTGGCGGGAATCACCCTTGGCAAGCTCCAGTTGCAGCTTCGACTCACGCACCGGCAGCGGTTTGTCATCGCGGCTGTGGGGCTGGTGCTGATCGTTACGCTCTTCTATACGGTTGTCGGCCGCATTCCATACATTCTTCTGCACGGAGGGTTGCTGCTGCCGCTCTTCGCCGTGTTGACCATCGGCCTCTGCGGCGACCACGCTATCAGCTCTGCCTTCAGCGTCCGGCCGCTGCTGGCTATCGGCGAGACGACCTTCTGCGTCTACATGCTGCACTTCAACACGATCAATCTTTTCAATAACATCCACCTCTGGAGCCGCCTGCATCTGGAGGCGTTCGATCCGTGGATATCCTATGTCGCGGTGCTGATTTTGGCGTACATCGCGCATCATGTGGTGGAGAATCCGGCGCGGCGCTTCCTATTGAACCGCTTCTCGGCCAGACCGAAGCCCGCTCCGCAGGCCGTTCCGGCAGGATAAGGTTGACGCCTTACTGCGACAACCTTTTTTCTCCTCTGTCCTTCCGCAGCGTAGTGGAGGAATCCGCCTTCTTCGCCCATCCCCACACCATTCTGGTGTCCCATCCTTCGCGTACCTTGCGCAAAGGGAGGGAGTGAAGCATGTGTGTGGTTGAAGGACCCGCTTTTGTCGTATCTATACGGCGTAGGCGGTCCCAAAGTAGGTTCCTCCTCTGCGCTGCGGAAGAACAGACAAAAGGAGTAGGAGTGGAGTGCAGGGTTAAACAGTGAAGCCCCGCCAATAGCGGGGCTTCACTGTTTATGTCTCCGAGAAGACTAGGGGTTGGTCGGCGTCGTCACCGAGGTCGAGGTCAGGTGCTGCCCGTTCGCAATCGAGATCACGGCGTTCGGTAGGCCCGAGGCCGGGAACGGCGTGTGCTGAATGTCCTTCAGCGTGCCGTTGTTCGGGCTGAGCTGCTCGCCGGAGATCGTGCCGTCCGCCTGATTGGCCGTGTACAGGTAGATGCCCAGCGCCGGCTCGATGGTGACGCCCATCGGGTTCGTGCGTACGGCCGTCGTGCCGCTGATGTTAGCCGTCGGCGTGCCGTTACCGGGGTTGAGCGAGTAGCTGCTGACCGTGCCGTCGTTGAAGTTCGTCACGTACAGGAAGCTGCCGCGCGGATCGATCGTCAGCGCAGTTGGGTACTGCCCGGTCGGGAACGGCCCGTTCTGCATCGGCGAGAGCGAGCCGTCGGCGAGCACGAGATAGCCGATGAGCTGGTTGGAGATCTTATCCGTCACGTAAACGTAGCTGGCCAGCGGGGTTTCCGCGATGCCGCTCGGGGAGACGCCCGCGTCATACTGCCGCAGACCGTTGGTGCCGAGAGGCTGCACGCCGGGCAGCGGCGTCAGCGCGCCGGTCGAGGTGTTCTCGCTGAAGCCCAGAATCTCGCCGATAGGCGAGGAGTTCTGCGGAGCCTCCGCATCGACCACGTAGACGAAGTTGTGGAACTTGCTGCAGACGATGCTCACCGGGTTGTTGCCGATCTTGACCTCGGTCGGCGTGCCGAGCGAAATCGTCTCCTGCACGCCTGTACCGCTGTAGGAGATCGGGAAGATCGAGATGCCGCCCGGTCCGGGCGAGGCGGTGGTGAAGCCCTGCTGATAGGTGTAGGCAACGTACAGGAACGATCCCGTCGCATCCACGGCGGCTGCCACCGGGAAGCTGCCGTTGGTGTTGTAGGTCGCCTGCCCGTAGAGCTTGCCGTCGGTGCCCACGCCGTAGGTGCCCACGGTCGAGTCGTCGTGATTGACGACGAACAGGAAGACATTATTGTTCTTGGAGGTCACCGTGGCCAGCGCAACCGGGTTCCGCCCCGCCTGGATCGGCGAGTCGGCCAGCTGCACCAGCGCGCCGGACTGAAAATCGACGGAGTAGGCGTCGATCAGCCCGGGGTTGGTCTTCGCGGAGGTCGCATAGACATACGCCACCGTGTAGTCGCGGCTGCACGCCGTGAGTCCGAGTCCGAGGGCGAGTGAGACGATTCCGGCCTTTGCGATACGGCCCGTGTTCTTCAACATCATGCGTTTTCTTGACTCCGGGGCAAATCGTTTCCGCCCGCTGCTGTTACTCATCTCTTCTGATTGCGCCCAGCGCCATCCCGGAGGATGGCTACTGGACGTTACCGCTGACTCCCAGACAAGTCGCATGGGTCGCCGCAGGGAAGCTCGATCCGCGAGACAGGTCAGAGAGCTGGCCTGTCTGCTTGTTGATGAGCTTGCCTGTCACCGTACCCGCTGCGTTGTTGGAGGTGTACAGATACTGGTTCGTCGGATCTTCAACCATGCAGGTCGGGCCCGAGCCCACCGAGTACGGATTGAGCGTATCGCCGACCACCGGCGAGAGCTTCTGCGTGGAGGAGTCGATCTTGAAGGCCGAGATCGTGCTGTTCGCGTTGTTCGAGTTCGTGCCCGACTGGTTCAGCACGTACAGGAAGGTTCCCGTCGAGTCCGCGAAGGAGTAGACCGGGTTCGCGGTCAGGCCGAGGTTGGCAACCGAGCCGCCCGTCAGCGTATTCAGCGAGCAGCTTCCGCCGACAGTGTAGGGCAGGATCAGGTTGTTCGCCGCATCCGTCAGGTACAGGTTGCTGTTGCTGATCGAGATCGAGGTCAGGTTCGGATTGCCCGAAACCTGCACCCGCGAGTTCGTCGTCAAGGTGAGCTGACCGTTGCTGCTGTTCACCTGGTAGGGGAAGATGGTGCCGTCGCCCTGATCCACGGTAAAGAGGCAGCCGGTGGAGTTCCGCATCATCACCGGGCGCGGTCCTACCTCGAAGTAGGTGAGCTGCGTGCCGGTCGTCGGATTCTTCACTGCGGTGTTGGTCACGAGGCTCAGGCGTCCTGTATCCGCGGCGATGGAGAAGACCGTGACGTCGCCGTTTAGATCCAGGCTGGTGCTGCCGTCGGCGTTCGTTACCGTCGTGCCATAGGCAGGGGAGCGGCTGTCGAGCACGTACAGGAAGTTGCCCGTGCTATCGACCGTCGCCCACACCGGGTTGCAGCCCTGCGAGGTGGCGTTCGACTGGAAGGTCAGTGTGCCGTCGCCGCCCACCGCGTAGACCGAGATCGAGCCGGCGACCGAGCCGGCGCAGTTCTTCGTATCCGACACGTCAGCGGGCACGCCCTGGTTGACCACGTACACATAACGGCCACCCGGACGGATCGCAATCGACACCGGATTGGTGCCGGAGGACGAGTACGGCGAGTTCACCGAGGAGGTCAGGTTGCCGGTAAAGTTATCAATCTTGAAGCCGACAATGGTGCCGGCTGTCTGATTCGCTTCCCCGCTCGCCTGTGTTCCAAGAACCCACATATAACCGATCGTGCGTCCACCGCACGAGGTCATGCCCAGACCCATCGCTACAGATACTGCCAAGGCCATACCCAACCGGCCAAACCTGCTCAACCTCATGCGTTTCCTTAACTCCTCGCCGACGTTCCTGAGAACGCCGCTTCTTGCGAGCCACAACTCTGGGGATACGAAATCTCCCCTGATTGTAGAATCCTTCGCGGCTTTGTGCCAATCAATCGCCGCCACCGGCTATCCTTCTTCAAGGAATCGGCAGGTGGCCTTCAAGGAATCGGCAGGTGGCAGCACCACGGAGGAGGCACATGAACCAGATCGATCTGCAACAACGGCATGCTGTTATCACCGGAGGAGCCCAGGGAATCGGTTATGCCATTGCGGAGCGTCTGCTTACCTCGGGAGCCTCGGTGACGCTCTGGGACCGCGACGCCGCGCTGCTCGAACAGGCCGGGCGGCAGCTTGCGGAGAAGGGAACCGTCTCGACCGGAACAGTCGATGTGACCAATCCTGCGCAGATCGACGCGGCGCTGGCCGCAACGCTGGCCCGTCACGGCAGGGTCGATATTCTTGTCAACAGCGCGGGCATCGCCGGGCCGAACGTAAAGACATGGGAGTATCCCGTCGATGCGTGGAAGCAGGTGCTCGAGATCAACCTAACCGGGACGTTTCTCTGCTGCCGCGCCGCGATCGTGCCCATGCGCGAGCAAGGCTATGGCCGCATCGTGAACATCGCCTCCATCGCGGGCAAGGAAGGCAATCCCAACGCGCCCGCCTACAGCGCCTCAAAGGCCGGGGTGATTGCGCTGACGAAGTCGCTTGGCAAGGAGACAGCGGGGCAGAACATTGCCGTTAACTGCATCACGCCCGCCGCCGCGAAGACGCGCCTCTTCGACCAGATGACCGAGGAGCACATCAACTTTATGTTGTCGCGCATCCCGCGCGGACGCTTTGTCGAGGTAGAGGAGATCGCCGCGATGGTCGCGTGGCTGGTGTCGGAGGAGAACTCCTTCACCACGGCTGCGGTCTTCGATCTCAGCGGTGGGCGGGCGACGTATTAGCTGGAGAAATATCTTTCACGTACTACATGGACTGTCATTCCTCCGCTGCGCTGCGGAGGAATGACAGTCGTGGGGGGATGACGGTTGCGATGGAGCGGAATGAACGGTTGAGAGCGCCCTAGAAGATCTTCAGCCGGATGGTCAGGTACTTCTTCGGGTCCGACCGGATCGTCGTTACCAGATCGGTGCTGGCGGTCAGCAGGTGGTTCAGGTTCGTGTACGCCTGATCGTCCGTGGCCAGCTTACCCAGCGTACCGGTGCCATGGTTGATCCCGGCCACCAGCGTATTTACCTGCGTCAGCGTATCGTTCAACTGCGAACGGAACTTCGGGTCCTTCAGCAGCAGACCAATGCCGCCTTTGCCCGCATTCGCATCGGCTAGAAGCTGATTCGCATTTGTCAGCGTTGAGTTCAGGTTGTTGTAGAGCGTCTCGTCCTTCAGCAGCTTGCCCGCCGTGCCCTTGCCCGCGTTCAGTTCGGCTGTGATGTTGTCCAGCTTGCTCACAGTATCGTTCAGGCGGGTATACATGGAGTCGTCGGTAATGAGTTTACCGATGGAGCCTTTGCCCTGATTCAGGTTGTGCGAGAGCGTCAACAGTTCGCTTACCGTGGCGTTGGCCTTGTTGTAGAGGTCCGGGTTGTTGATGAGCTGCCCGATGGAGCCCTTGCCCGTCGAGAGGTTGTCGACCACGGTGTTCATCTTGGCAAGGATCACATTCAACTGCTCGATGGTTCCCTGGCTGGCCTTCACCACGTCGGAGATCGTCGGCGTCTCGAGTGTGTGAATCTCGTCGCCGTCCTGCAGCGGAGGGCCGCTGGCCTGCTGGCTATTGATGTCCACCACTGTATCGCCCAGCACGCCCACCGTCGTCAGCGAGGCCTTTGAGTCTTTGCGCAGGCCATTCGCGTGCGTGTCGTCGATCTTCATCACAACCAGCACCGGCGTCAGCTTATGCTTCGGGTCGGAGCTCACCGAGACGCTCTTGACCGTGCCAATGGTGACGCCCTGCAGATTCACGGCCGCGCCGTCCTTCACGCCCGCCGCATTTTCAAAGTAGGTAAAGACCGTCAGCTTCTTCGAGAAGACACCCATGCCCGACGAGCTGGTCATCAGGAACAGCAGCGTCACCAGCACAATGGCCGAAACCAGCACGATCACGCCTACCTTCAACTGCGACCATCGGACTTCCTGCTGGCTCGGCATCGGCTCTCCTCGTTCAGTGTCTTTGGCGCCGACTCCGGTTGGTCGGACCTGTACGGTCTGCTGTTATCCCGAGCATACCGCACCCGGATATTCGTTTCGATGACGCGGATTGCTTCGTTTTATGGATGCCGGAACCATACTCCGGGTTTCAAAAGCAGGGCGGATATTCCGGCCCGCGGTACCTTCGGACCCTCCGGCTAACTCCTGCGCTGTCAATCCTCCAGAATGACGACGGCCATCGCGCTGGTCCGGTTGTGGGTCAGGCTCAGCGAGATGTGCCGGACGCCCATCGCCCGCGCCCGTTCGGCGGCCCTTCCGTGGAAGACAAGCTCCGGCCGCTGGCCCGGCTTGCGGAGCACCTCGATCTCGCGCCAGCTTACGCCGCGGCTGATGCCGGTGCCGAGCGCCTTGGCCCCGGCCTCCTTGGCCGCGAACCGCGCCGCGAAGCTCTCGGCCGCGGTCTTGCCCTTGCGGCGGCAGAACTCGATCTCCCCGGCCGTGTAGACCCGGTGGAGAAAACGGTCACCATGGCGCTCGAGGGTCGCCTCTATCCGTTCGATTTCAATGAGATCGGTTCCCAGTCCAAGTACCATCTGTCGTATATCCTGTCTCCATCATTCCACGACTCCCGTTCCGCGACACCCTTCATGCCCCGGTAACTTTCTCCGATAGAAGGACCAATGGCCGCTGTGCACCGCGGCAAGGGAAGGGGACTATCGTCATGCAATCGCTCGAGATCCACGGCTTCAGCTACAGCGACCGCTCCAACGTCATGCTCTCGCTGACCGACTCGCTGACCAGCTCCGGCGCCTGGATCACCGAGCGGAGCACCGTCTCGGCCACCACCACCGAGCTGCGCTTCCAGATCCAGCTCGGCTGTGTCCTCGATCTGTACACGGCGCTGGTCGCGGGCGGCGGACTGGAGCTGACCCGCAGCGCCCACCTTGCCATGACCGACCTCTGGACCTGCTGCAACAATCTCGACGCCAGCTCGCGCGAGGTCATCGCCGTGCGGCTGGAGATCAACTTCATGGAGGATGTCACCTTGCACGCCCTGCTCTCGACCGGCGTCGGGCTCGCCTGAGAAGCCCGCCCGTTCTTGCAACGGGTCTTCAATGCTGTCAGCATAGCTTCAGACCATGAAGACATTTTTCTTTGTGCTGGCGGCGACCGTTCTCGAGTCGTGCGGCGACGCCGTAGTGCGGGTGGCCCTGAACAGCTCCGCCATGCCTGCGCGCCTTGGCCTGTTTCTGGTAGGCGCGTGCCTGCTTACGCTCTACGGAACCTCGCTCAACCTCGCGCCGGTGGACTTCGCCTCGGTGACGGGGTTGTACATCTCGATTCTCTTCGTGATGTTCCAGATCACGAACTTTCTCTTCTTCCGTGCTGTGCCGAGCACAGGCGTTCTCCTCGGAGGAGCGGCCATCGTCATCGGCGGACTGGTTGTTTTCTTCTCGAAGTAGGATTTACCGTCCGAGCAGCATCACCTGCGGACGGTGCCACAGGCTCTCCGCATCGGTGATCGCCAGCCGATGCGTCGACCAGCCCTCGTGCTCGAGCACCAGCCCGAGCACGGAGGCATCGGCGGGCAGGGGAAAGACCGGCTGACTCACCACGGCTGCGCCCGGCAGCACGCGCACGTCCAGAGGATTGCCCGAAACTCCCCTCGAAGCCGACCACAGGCGTCCCTGGCCGTCCCGCAGGTCGGCCCGGATGCTCTCCCGCCCTGCGCTGCTGCGGCTGCGATTCTCGATCCGCACCGTCACCTGCACCAGCCGGGGCGTTCCCGGCAGTTCCCGCACTCCCACGACCGTAAAACACATCGCTCCGTAACAGACCGGCTGCCCTGCGGGGACCCTCCGCTCCGGCTGCGCGCCGGAGACGATCCCTAGCGCCGCCACGTAGAGCACCCATGCGCCGACCAGCGCCAGTATGCCCTCGCGGACCCTCTGCCGCTCGCGCCGTACTGCCGCGATGGTGGTTCCCACGATGCCGATCACGGTCCATAACACTAGCCCCAGCCCCAGATACTCCCAGACCGTCATGCCTTCACCCTCTCACTCACGATAGACTGAGCATCAGACTTATGCCGCCCATCATCGTCGCTCAGAACCTCGGCAAGACCTATCGCTCCGGCAAGCTCGAGGTGCCAGCCCTCCGGAATGTGAACTTCACCGTCGATCCGGGCGAGTTCGTCGCCATCGTCGGCCCCTCCGGCTCCGGCAAGTCCACGCTCTTCTACCTGCTCGGCGGCCTGACCCCGGCCACGCAGGGCTCCATCACCATCGACGGCACGGACTTTGCGAAGCTCTCCGACCCGGAACGCACGCGCATGCGACGCTCGCGGATCGGCTTCATCTTCCAGCGGTTCAACCTGCTGCCGACGCTGAGCGCCATGGGCAACATCGAGATCGCGCACGAGATCGCCAACCTCGGCGTCTCGCCGAAGAAGCCGCTCGACCGCGAGCTGCTCGACCATCTGGCGGACCTGCTCAACATCAAGGGCCGTCTCGAGCACCGTCCGAACGAGCTCTCCGGCGGCGAGCAGCAGAGGGTTGCCATCGCCCGCGCACTCATCAACCGTCCGGCCATCGTGCTGGCGGACGAGCCGACCGGCAACCTCGACACGAAGAACTCCGACGCCGTGCTGACGATGCTTCGCAAGTCCGCGCGCGAGCTGAACCAGACGATCCTGATGATCACGCACAACCCCGAGGCCGCCCAGATCGCCGACCGCATCCTGCACATGCGCGACGGCGAGATGACGCATATCGAAAACGGCTCCGGCGGCGTTCGTTAGGCATCAAAAACAGCACCATTTGATGCTATAATTGGCACATCGCCGGAGGGTTCATGCGGACCACCATCACCATTGATGACGAGTTGATCGCCAAGGCTCAGGAGTATACGGGTATTGAAGAGAAGTCGACCCTTGTCAAGGAGGCCTTGACCGCGCTCGTGCAGCGCGAGGCCGCCCGCCGTCTTGCCCGTCTTGGCGGTACCCAGCCCAACCTGCGTTCTATTCCCCGCCGCCGGCCTGCATAGATGGTTTTAGTAGACACTTCGATCTGGATCGATCACCTGCGCCGGAAAGATGCCCTTTTGGAAGACCTGTTGGAACGGGAGCAGGTATGCTCTCATCCCTTTATTATCGGGGAGTTGGCGGTTGGCTCGATCGAATCCCGCGAGGATATTCTTCGAGATATGGCAGATCTTCCCCAGTCAGTCCTCGCTACCCACGACGAGGTTCTCGTCTTTATTGAGCATCGCTCGCTGTTTGGCCGCGGCATCGGCTATATCGACGCTCATCTGCTGGCGGCAACACAACTCACTCCCGATACGCGCCTCTGGACACGTGACAAGCGTCTCCATGCAATTGCCGCCGAGTTGGAGATTGCAGCTGAACCTTCGGCGCACTAATGTTTACTGCGCCGGAGGCGTAAATGCCACCTCAACCATCGTGTCCATCGCAATGGGCTGTCCGTTGAGCTGGTAGGGCCGGTACTGCCGACTCTGCACGCTCGCCTTGGCTATTTCCACAAAGACCGAGTCGCTGGCCTGCAGGAGCGTCATGCCCTCTACTGCGCCGTCCCTGCCGATGATGACCCGGAACTCCACCCTGCCCGCTAAATGCCGCTCCCGCGCCTGCTCCGGATAGCCCATCCGCACCGGGCGCCGCTCGAGCAGCGCGCTGGCTACGTCGGCGGGAACCTTCATGGTGCGCTCGTCCGCGGCGACCTCTTCAGCGGAGCGCATCGGCTGTACGTCCAGCCCCGGACGCGAGTTGTCCACCGTGATCGGCGGCAGGCCGATGATGGGCACCACCTGCGTCAGCGGCCCCTTCTGCTGTGGCCGATGCGCGCACCCAGCGCACATCGTCATCAGCACCATCGCCGCCGCTCGTCTCATAACGGCCATCCTACCCTACTCGGTTAGGGAGCGGTCTTCTCGTTATTGGCGCGGTCGTCGTCTGGTAATACGTGGTCGGGATCGGCCACTACCTTCGCCACGCCCGAGGCATTATCGAGCATCCACGTATACGTGCCCTGCTTCAGCCATGTCTCGACCGGCAGCCTCTGCCGCGTCTTTGAGCCATCCTTGAAGGTCACCTCGACCGTCGTGGGAAGCACGAGCTTGCCGCGGTTGCTCAGCGTCACGGTCGAGCCGTCGATCTTGTCGACCGCAACGTCATAGGTCCAGTTGTTCTCGTACCAGCCCTTCCAGAACCAGCCCAGCTCCTCGCCGCCCTCGCTTTCCATGGCACGAAAGAAGTCCGAGGCCGAGGGATGCTTGTAGGCCCAGTCCCTGGCGTACTTGCGGAAGGCCCAGTCGAACCGTTCCTTGCCCAGAATCTGCTCGCGGAGCAACACCATGCCGTACGCACCCTTGAAGTAACTCACCGGATGCCCGAGCGGGCCGGTGTAGCCGTCGGCGCGCATCATCAGCGTCGGTGCGGCGGGATTGTCGAGCACCTTCAGGATCATGTCCGGCGGCTCGCCACCTGCCGAGTATTCGGAGTCGCGCTTGGGGCCGTACTTGCCGTTGGCGTAGGCCATCGACTCGTCGATGTCGATGAAGGTGTTGAAGCCCTCATCCATGAACGCATGCCGCCGCTCGTTTGAGCCGACGATCATCGGGAACCATCCATGCCCGAACTCGTGCGCCGTCACCCAGAAGAGGAACGAGCCGTTGTCCTTGATGCCGTCGAAGACCACGCCGGGGTACTCCATGCCGGTCGAGAACCCGGCGATGCTCACCGCCGCGGGCCACTCATACGGATACCACCACTTCGAGAAGTTCTCGATGGAGTTCTTCGTGTATTCGGTGGACTTCGTCCACGCATCCGGCCCTACGCTCTCCGGCGGATAGACGCTCATCGCCAGCGATTTTTTGCCGTCGGGCAGGTTGATCTTCGCCGCGTCCCACACAAAGACCGGCGAGGCCGACCAGACTACGTCGCGGGTGTGATCCATGTGGAAGTGCCACGTCAGCGAGCCGTCCTGCTTCGGGCGCGTCGCCGGGTCCATCACCTCTTCGGGCTTGCGGATGTACACAGTCGCATCGCTGTTGCGCGCCTGGTCGAGACGGCTGATCTCGGTCGCCGTCAGCACGTCCTTCGGGTTCACCAACTCGCCCGAGCCTGCCACGATCATGTTCGATGGCACGGTCACGTAGTAGTCGAAGTGGCCGTACTCCAGATAAAACTCGCTGCCGATATAAGGCAGCGTGTCCCAGCCGCGCAGGTCGTCGTACACGCACATACGCGGATACCACTGCGCCATGTCGTAGATCTCGCCCTTCTCGCTCATGCCCCACGAGGTGCGCCCGCCCCAGACGCCGGGAATCTGGTAGTGGTACTTGATGTGCACCTTCAGCGAGCCGTGGCTCTTCAGCGGCTCTACCAGCCGGATCTGCATGCGGGTGTCATCGACCATATACTCGGCCTTCGCTACCTGCTTGCCCGTGACGATCTCGACCGTATCGAGCACGAATCCGTCGGTGGTCGTCACGGCGTTCGCTGCCGGGGCGGGATCGCCGTCGCGGCGACCGCGCCGTACGTTGCCGCTGATGATCTTCGCCCGCGAGTCCTTCTTATAGGTGTTCTGCTCTAGGTGAATCCACAGGCTCGTCAGCGTGTCCGGGCTGTTGTTCGTGTAGGTGATCGTCTCGTCGTTGGTCAGTGCCTTGGCCGGAGTGTCGAGCGTGGCGTGCATCTCGTAGTCGGCCTCGTTCTGCCAGTAGCTTGGCCCGGGCGCTCCGCTGCCCGAGCGGTAGGCGTTCGCAGGCTCCGGCATGGTGACGGGGCTGAAGGTTTCACGAGGATCGAATGCAGAAGGGGCGGAAGAAGCCGACTGAGCCATCGCCGCAGCAGGGAGCAGCAGTGCGCTGGCAAGACAGAGCGAGGAACGAAGCGATCGCAAGGGAGTCGTCTCTCTTTCGGACAGAGAAGTTGTGGGTATTTCCACCATACCCCATCCGTGCAAGTCGCCCGAGGAAGGGGAGTGGGTATGTGAGCTACCTCAAAACAAGGTGTGGGCTGGGTGAAACAGAGAAAAGCAGATTCCTTCGCTGCGCCGCGGAATGACAGTCGTGGAGGTCTACCCGCCCACCGGCTCGAACATCCGGCTCCCATTCTCCGCGATCCGTACCCTGCCGGTGCCGATCTCATAGACCCACCCTGAGATCGTCAGCTCGCCTTTCGCCATGGCTCCGGCTACCGAGGGATGCGTCTGCAGGTGCTGCATCTGGAGCAGCACGTTGTGCTCCGTGAGCCGACGCAGAAAGGCCTTCGGGTCTTCTTCCGGCTCGGCCAGCGACTCAGCTACGCTCATCGCCGCCGCAGCGTTCTTCAGCCATGAGCGCACCGTCGGCATCGACGAGGTGGACGCAGGATCGGCCAGCGCCTTCATCGCGCCGCAGTCCGTGTGCCCGCAGACGACGACGTGCTGCACCTTCAGCGCGGTCACGGCGTACTCGATCACCGCGCTCACGCCGCCCAACATCTCGCCGTAGGCGGGCACCATGTTGCCGATGTTCCGCAGCGTGAACAGCTCGCCCGGCCCGCTGCTGGTGATCGTCTCCGCGTCGACGCGTGAGTCGGCGCAGGCGACGAACAACGTTCCCGGCTGTTGTGGCTGCTGCACGGCGCGCTCGTAGGTTTCGCGCATGCCGGGATAGATCTCCGACTGGAAACGCAGCACGCCCGCCTTCAACCGATTCAGCACCTCATCCTGCGGCATGCGCTACGCCCGCCACTTGATGCTGCATCCGATGGAGGCCTTCTGGTCCGCACTCGGCTGCTCGCCGCGCACGACCGCATCGAGAGCGGCGCGCAGGTCTTTGCCGGTCACAGGGAGGTCGTTACCCTTGTCTTTGCGGCGCGGACGGCTGTCGTCGAACTGGCCGCGATAGACCAGAGCCATCTCCTTGTCGAAGAGGAAGACGTCGGGTGTGCACACCGCGCCATACTCGCGGGCGACCTCCTGCGTTTCGTCGTACAGGTAGGGGAAGTTCCAGCCCTGCGCTTCGGCCTGCTTCTTCATCTCGGTTGGAGCGTCCTGCGGGTAGGCCACGATGTCGTTCGAGGAGATCGCCACGATGCCGACCTTGTCTGCGTAGTCGCGCCCAATACGTGCTATCTCCGCTTCGACGTGTTTCACATACGGGCAGTGCACGCAGACGAAGAACACCAGCAGACCGCGCGGCTCCGTGCCCACCACGTCGTCGCGGCCCACGGCGCGTCCGCTTACTACGTCTGTCAGCTCGAATGCCGGGGCCACCGCGCCCAGCTCCAGCGTTGCTGAAACCGTTGCCATACTCAGACCTCCATCCAGATCTTCGTTCGCTCCATCATACCGTTGCCCCGTGGAC
The DNA here is from genome assembly GCA_036398595.1 of Granulicella sp. Taxonomy (GTDB): domain Bacteria; phylum Acidobacteriota; class Terriglobia; order Terriglobales; family Acidobacteriaceae; genus Edaphobacter. The sequence continues at coordinate 4,956 of DASWOV010000044.1, read as the reverse complement.
TTCGGCATGTGCTCCAGATCACTCTCTGCCGCGAAGGCGCAGTGTACCCTGTGGCTATGCAGATCGACCTGGAACATCTGCCCTCTGCACCTGCTGAACCCTACCGAAGTCAGGTCTGCATCGTCGGCGCAGGCATCGCCGGGTTGGTGCTGGCCACCTCGCTGGCCCGCTCGGGAGTCGAGGTCCATCTGCTTGAGGCGGGCGGGCTTGCACCCGAGGACCGCAGCCAGCAGCTCTACGAGGTCCGCGCCCATGCCGAGCGGCACTCTGGAGCAACCGAAGGCCGCTTCCGCACCTTTGGCGGCTCCTCGACTCGCTGGGGAGGCCAGCTTCTGCCGTATACCGCGGACATCTTCGCTCCGCCTGCCGGGGTGGCCTCGCTACCGTGGCCGGTCGACCCCTCCGAGCTTGCGCCCTTCTATCCGCAGATCGAAGACCTGCTCGGAGCCGATCATCTTCCCTTTACGGCCGATCTCTACAGCCGCTTCCATCGCAACATTCCCGCCACGCTGACCGGGAGCCCGGACCTGCTGCTACGCGCCTCCAAGTGGGCTCCCTTCTCGCGCCGCAACCTTGCCAGCACGCTCGGCGAGCAGGCGATCGCTTCCAATCGCATCACGGTCTTCCTCCACGCCAACGTCACGGAGCTTCTGCTCGCGGCTGACGGCAGCCGCATCGAGGCCGTCCTCGCCCGCGACTATCGCGGCAACCAGTTGCGGTTCGAGGCCCAGAGGTACATCGTCGCCACCGGCACCATCGAGAGCTCACGCCTGCTGCTGGCCTCGCGCAGCGTCGCCCCGGAGGGCGTCGGCAACGCGCACGATCAGGTAGGACGCGGTTTTCACGACCACATCAGCTATCCCGCAGCGATTCTCACGGGCGCTGCCCGCTCGCAGATGCTCGCGTGGTTCGCGCCGATCCTCTCCCAGGGGACCACGCACACGGCCAAGCTTGAAGCCGCGCCTGTGCTGCGGCAGCGGCTCGGCCTGCTGGCCATGATGGCCCACATCACCATCGAGGAGCCGGAGGACTCCGGCGCGGGCGTCCTCCGCGGCTTGCTGCGCTCGATGCAGCGCGGCGATCTCCGCTCCGCGCTCGTCCAGAGCCTGCCGCGCCTGCCCGGAGCCTCGCTCGAGATCGGCCGCCTTGCCGTGGAGGCCCGCCTAAGGCATCGCCGCGCCGTCTCGCCGCGTGCTGCCGTCACCCTCCGCATCGACTCCGAGCAGCTCGCCGGCTCCGGCAACCGCATCCGCCTCGCCCCGGACGAGCAGGATGCGCTCGGCCAGCCTCGTGCGCTCCTCGACTGGCAGGTTGCCCCCGGCGAGCGCCGCTCTATCCGCGCCTTCGCCGCGTTTCTGCGCGAGTTTCTGCCTGCCGTCGGCCTCGGTTTCATCGACTGGCCGCCCGAGCTGCAGCACGAGCCCGAGGCCCCGCTCACCGGCATCACCGACACGTATCACATGATGGGCGGCACGTTGATGGGCACCGACCCGGCCACAAGCGTCGTCGATGCCAGCCTGCGCGTGCATGGCGTCGAGAATCTCTTCATCGCAAGCTGCTCGACCTTTCCCTCCGGCGGCAGCTCCAACCCGACATTCACCATGATTGCCTTGTCCCTGCGGCTTGCCGAAAAGCTCGCCCGGGACTCTTAGCTCGCCGCGGCCAGAAACCGCTCCCGCAGCAGCGCGACTTCGGCCTCGGTAAAGCGGCTCTTTGCGATGGCCTCGGCGTTCGTCCGCAGGTTCTCCACCTTCATCATGGCCGGGACGACCGTGTCGATCCCGGTGCCGCGCAGGATCAGGCTGAAGATCACGTCGGCCAGCAGCAGGTTGCTGCCGCCGGATAGCTTCTCCCGCAGATCCGGGGGCAAGTTCTCCGACGTGGATAGCTCCGCGATCATGCGGCGGCTCTCCTCCACCCGCAGCACGCCGCCGAAGGGGTGGTTGGCCACGAACAGAGGAGCATCCTCGTCCGCTGCCTGCGTCCGCTGCGTGATGCCCAGCCCGAAGACGTTCACCGGAAACTGCATCGTCTGCAACACCGGTAGCCCGCGGTCCAGCGCCAGCCCGATCACCTCCGGCTCGGCCGAGAGCCCCGCGCGCCGTACCTTGCCTTCGGCAACTACGCGCTCCAGCTCCGCCATCAGGTCGTCCTGCTCCAGCGCGCTCGCCGGGGCCGCGTGCAGAAAGAGCACGTCCACGTAGTCGGTACGCAGCCGCCGCAGGCTCTCCTCGAGGCTCGCCCGCAGCACCGGCACCGTGAACTGGTTCGCCGTCATCTGCCCGGCAGCGCCCCGCCTCACCAGCGACCGCGCCCCCGGGGCCAGCCGTAGCAGGCCGCGCACCACAGGCTTGGCCAGCGACTTCAGCGTGCCCTGCCGCTCTGGCCAGATGCCGAACTTCGTCATGACCGTCGCCTGTTCGCGCCGCCCGGCGAGGAACTCCCCCAGAAGCCCCTCGGCCTCGCCATAGCCGTAGGAGCGCGCCGTGTCGAAGAGGGTGATACCCGCGTCCCACGCCGCCTCCATCGCCCGCAGCGAGTCCCTGCGCCCCACTCGCCCCAGAACCGCGCCGCAGCCGAAGCCCAGCGCCGGAAAATCCTTTGCCCCGCGATCCCGCATTCGTCTACTGTACCCGGCCCGCGGGACGATGGAGTCCTTCCTGCCGCCGTCCGAGGAAACGTCCCCGGTTTTCCCTCTTTTCCACTCCGCCCGCCTTGATTCACGGCCGTCTGTGGGCCTACTCTCGAACTTTGCATCCGCGCCGGAGAGGCGTTCGCGGCGTCTTCCACAGGTAAAGTCAGGGCATTTTCCCCTTTCGGTCCGTAAACGTCTCATAAACGCGGTTATCTGCGATATCAACACTACGGGTTGTGCTTTCCGCTTGACTTGCCCCATGGGCAGAGGTAACTTCACGACTGCGAGCCTCACAACGGAGGCCAACCAGTACAAACCACGGGTCCCTTCCGACCCGGCATCCTGTTGTCCTCCAGCCGGCGCACGACGTCCGGCCTGCCGACCTTTTTGCCTTTTTGCAGCCGGCCGCAGGGTGCGAAGCACCCCGAGGAATCATCTAATCAATAAGGAGTTTTCTATGGCCCCCATCGACAACGCGACCCTCGCTTCGGCCGCCGTCTCCCCTGCCGCATCGGGCAAGACCTCCGCGAACGCGAAGAAGACCGTGAAGGCCCCCGGTCTTACCTTTACGCGGCACTTTACCAGGCCCGGCGTCTCCCCCTACGACGAGGTCATCTGGGAGCGCCGCGACGCGATCATTCAGGACTGGAAGGGCAACACCATCTTCGAGCAGAAGGCCGTTGAGGTCCCTGCCGACTGGTCCATGACCGCGACCAACATCGTCGCCAGCAAGTACCTGCACGGCCTGAACGGCACCAGCGAGCGGGAGGACGGCGTGCGCGCCCTCGTCACCCGCGTGGCCGAGTCGATCCGCGACTGGGGTCTGCGCGACGGCTTCTTCGCCACAGCCGAGGACGCCGACACCTTTTATTATGAGCTTTGCCATCTGCTTTTGAATCAGAAGGTTGCGTTCAACTCCCCGGTCTGGTTCAACGTCGGCTGCGACCGGCTGGAGCCGAACTCCGACGCCCAGAACTGGCACTGGAACCCGCACACCTGCGCGGTCGAGTTCTCCGTTACCGGATACAGCAAGCCGCAGTGCTCGGCCTGCTTCATCAACTCGGTGCAGGACTCGCTGGATTCGATCCTGACGCTGGCCAAGACCGAGGGCATGCTCTTCAAGTGGGGATCGGGCGCGGGCTCGAACCTCTCGAATATCCGCGGTAGCATGGAGACGCTCTCGGGCGGCGGGACCGCCTCCGGCCCGCTCAGCTTCATGCGCGGTTTCGACGCCTTTGCGGGCGTCATCAAGTCCGGCGGCAAGACCCGTCGCGCCGCCAAGATGGTCATTCTCAATATCGACCACCCCGATGTAGAAGACTTCATCGAGTGCAAGGTGAAGGAGGAGGAGAAGGCGTGGCATCTCGTGCAGGCAGGCTACGACGGCTCCGGCCCGGACTCCGAGGCCTATGCTTCCATCTTCTTCCAGAACGCCAACAACTCTGTCCGCGTTACCGACGAGTTCATGCAGGCGGTCGAGGCCGACGGCAGCTTCTCGACGAAGACCGTTAAGGACAAGAAGCCGGTGAAGGAGTACAAGGCGCGCGACCTGATGCACAAGATCGCCGAGGCCACCTGGCAGTGCGGCGATCCGGGCATGCAGTACGACACCACCATCAACCGCTGGCACACGAGCAAGAACACGGCGCGCATCAACGCCTCGAACCCCTGCTCGGAGTACATGTTCCTCGATGACTCCGCCTGCAACCTCGCGTCGTTCAACCTGCTGAAGTTCGTCGGGCCGGGCGGCCAGTTCGACATCGCCGCCTACCGGCACGCGATCCAGATCGTGACGACGGCGATGGAGATCATCGTGGACTCGGCTGGCTACCCGACCGAGCAGATTGCGAAGAACTCGCACGACTACCGGCCGCTCGGCCTCGGCTACGCGAACCTTGGCGCGCTGCTGATGTCCTTTGGCCTGCCGTACGACTCCGATGCCGGACGCGACTTCGCCGGTTCGCTCACCGCGATCCTCTGTGGCGAGGCCTACTGGCAGTCCTCGCGCATCGCCGAAAGCTGCGCTCCGCTGGGTGCGGCTACGCCGCTTACGCAGCAGACGACGATCGCTGGCGGCGCATGCCCCGGCTTCTACATCAACCGCGAGCCCTTCCTCGATGTCATCCGCATGCATCGCGCGGAGGTCAACAACATCGGCAAGTCGAAGACCTCGACCGAGCCCTTCGTCGTACCGCAGCTCGACCAGCTCATCGAGTCCAGCAAAGCCGTGTGGGACGGCGCGCTGGCTCACGGCGAGAAGTTCGGCTATCGCAACTCGCAGGTCACGGTGCTCGCGCCGACCGGCACCATCGGCTTCATGA
>DASWOV010000043.1:0-3184 GCA_036398595.1 Granulicella sp. | reverse complement strand
CATCGCGCACCATGTACACCTTACCCGAGCCTCCCTCTTCGGCAGGAGTGCCGTAGTAGCGCAGCGTGCCCGCGATATGGTTCTTCACCATGTAATCCTTCACGGCCACCGCGGCCAGAGCAGCTCCCGAGCCGAGAAGGTTATGTCCGCAGCCGTGGCCCGAACCGCCCTCCACGATAGGCTCGCGCGTGGCCACCATCGCCTTCTGCGAAAGCCCGGGCAGCGCATCGAACTCGCCCAGAATCGCAATCACCGGCTTGCCCTGCCCATAGCTCGCGATGAAACCCGTCGGCTCATCGGCAACGCCAGCCTGCACCGTGAAGCCTGCCTCCTTCAGATGATCCTGCAAGAGCTGCGAGCTTTTGGTCTCGTGGTAGCCCAGCTCCGCGTAATCCCATATCTGCTTGGAGACCTGCTTGTAAGTAGATGCGTTGGCGTCGATCGTCGCCACGATTGCTTTTTTATCCGCAGCCGTCTCCTGCGCACACGCCTGCGCTGCCAACACGCCGCAGAGCATCCCCGCGGAGACTACCAGAACACGATTCACCGTCATACGTCTGCCCCCATCAAAATAGCACTCAATTAGTTACAAATAACATACAGCCCGCAACCTGCACGAGCTGTACGCCGCATCGCTACTTGCTACTTCCCTACTCCGCCTATGACTTTTCCCTTGAAGACCACCGCCTTCGTCTTCTTCACGGCTGCGATGTCCGCAGTAGGATCGCCGTCTAGCGCCACGAAACTGGCCTCTTTGCCAACCTCCAGCGTCCCCATGTCGCTCCAACCCGCCAGGGCCGCGCTGTTGATGGTCGCCGCTACCAGCGCCTGCTGCGGCGTCGCGCCAAACTTCACCATCGTGATCATCTCGTCCAGCACGGTGCCGGTGCCGGGCGCATAGCTCATATCCGAGCCCGCACACATCTGCGAGGCCATGCCGTTCTTCAGCCCCAGCTTGAAGCTCGCGAAGTGATTCGCCGCCAGTTCCTTACCCTTGCGGATACGGTGCGCCGGGCCGTGGTCCCCACCCTGCACGATGTTGTCCACGACAAAGACCGTCGGGTCCCACCAGACGTGGTGCGCCTTCATATAGTCGACCGCCTCCTGGTTCAGCTCCGAGGCATGCTCAATCGAGTCCACGCCCGCGTGCAGCGCATCGAGGATCGTCTTCGTGTTCTCGTCATGCGCCGAGACCTTCACATGCGCCATGTGCGCCTGCTCGACGATGACCTTCATCTCCTCCGGAGACAGCTGCTCCGCCGTCGGCGAATCAAGCGGCGATCCCACACCACCAGACGCCATGATCTTGATGACCTTGGCGCCGTACTTGATCTGGAGATGCACCGCCTTCTCCGCATCGGCAGGCGAGTTGATGAAACCCTGTAGCGGCGTATAGAAGGCATCGAGGTTGATCGTCGAAGGATAGGTGAAGTGATCCGAGTGACCAGCCGGGATCGACATCGGGTGACCAGCCGGAAGCATGTGCGGCCCCATCACCGTGCCCTCGTCAACCGCATCGGCCAGCGCCACGTCGATGAACCCATCGGTCCCCAGCACACGCACGCCGACGATGCCCGACTTCAGCGCGTACTCCATATTTCTCTGCGCCCGCAGCGTCTGCAAGCCATAGGATGGATTCGCCTCCCCGCCCGCCGGACCGGCGGTATTCAGGTGGATGTGCGAGTCGATGAACCCCGGAACGACCGTGTAGCCCGAGAGATCCACCTCCTGCGCGCCCGCAGGCACCGGCAGCGACGCGCCAATCGCCGTGATCTTGCCGTCGGTCACGACCATCGTCATCGGCCCTTTCAACGGCTCGGCGGCGGAGGTCATCAGCTTGCCTGCGCGTACATAAAGCGTCTTGGCGGGAGCATCGGCAGCATACGCGATGCCGGAGGCAAGGGTAGCGGAGAGAGCAAACATTGCAGCAGCCTGTATCTTCATCATCGTCACAGCTCCTTGAAATAAGAAACAAAACCAGTAACAAATAAATAAGTAACAAAAAGTGGGCTTACTTCCCTACTCCAGCGACGACCTTCCCCTTGAAGACCACGGCCTTCGTCTTCTTCACCGCGGAGATATCCGCCGTCGGGTCGCCATCGAGCGCCACGAAGCTGGCCTCTTTGCCGACCTCCAGCGTGCCAATGTCGCTCCAACCCGCCAAAGCCGCGCCGTTGATGGTCCCGGCGACCAGCGCCTGCTGCGGCGTCGCGCCGTACTTCACCATCGTCATCATCTCGTCGAGCACCGTACCGCCGCCCGGCTCGTACGACATATCCGATCCCGCGCACATCTGCGAGGCCATGCCGTTCTTCAGCCCCAGCTTGAAGCTGGGAAAGTGCGTCCCCGCCAGCGCCTTGCCCTTGCGCACAAAGTAGTCCGGGCCGGTCTCGCCACCCAGCACGATGCTATCGACGATATACACCGTCGGGTCCCACCAGACGTGGTGCGCCTTCATATAGTCGACCGCCTCCTGGTTCAACTCCGAAGCGTGTTCAATCGAATCCACGCCCGCGTGCAACGCATCGAGGATCGCGGTCGTATTCTCGTCATGCGCCGAGACCTTCACGTGCGCCATGTGCGCCTGCTCGACGATGACCTTCATCTCCTCCGGGGACAGCTGCTCCGCAGTCGGCGAATCGAGCGGCGAGCCCACACCGCCCGAGGCCATGATCTTGATGACCTTAGCCCCATACTTCACCTGGAGATGCACCGCCTTCTCCGCATCCTCGGTCGAGCTGATGAAGCCCTGCAACGGCGTATAGTAGGCGTCCTGCGGGATCGTCGCCGGATACGAGAAGCTGTCCCCATGCCCTGCCGGAATGGAGAGAGCGTGCCCCGCCGGAAGCACATGCGGCCCCACCACCGTCCCCTCGTCGATGGCATCGGCCAGCGCCACGTCGATGAACCCATCGGTCCCCAGCACCCGCACGCCCACCACGCCGGAGGTGATCGCATACTTCATCGCCTTCTGCGCGCGCAGCGTCTGCAACCCATAGGAGACGTTATTGCCCAATGCCCTCGGCCCCGTCCAGAGATGGATGTGCGAGTCGATGAAACCCGGCGTGACCGTGTACTTCGAAAGATCGACCTCCTCGGCTCCCTGCGGCACAGGCAGCGCGTCGCCGATCGCAGTGATCCGCCCGTCGGTCACGATCATCGTCGTCGGCCCCTTCAGCGGCTC
>DASWOV010000042.1:0-67349 GCA_036398595.1 Granulicella sp. | reverse complement strand
GGGCGCGCAGCAAGCAGTTGCACAGCGAGTACGCTCTGCCGCTGCTGCTGGAGGCCGTGCTGATCGGCATCTTCGGCGCGACGGGACGCGTCTTTGAGGGACGCCGCGTGCTCGATACGGTCATGCTGCTGTGCTTCACCATGGGCCTGCAGAACGCGGTTGTGACGAAGCTGTCGGACGCCGTCATCCGCACCACGCACATGACCGGTATCATCACCGACATCGGCATCGAGCTGGGGCGTGTTCTCTGGGGCGTTCGGCCCGGCGAGCCGGATACGTCCAAACAGGATAAGGACAAGCTGCACATGCACTCGAGGATTCTGGTCCTCTTCTTTATCGGCGGGGTGATCGGCGCGTTCGGGTTCAAGTACGTGGGCTTCCTCTTTACGCTGCCGCTGGTGTGCATCCTGCTGATGCTGGCCGCGATCCCGGTGATCGACGACCTGTGGCATCCGACACGATAACGGTTCTGTTGACAGTGAGGCGGCCTCCGGTTCGCTAGAATAAAAGGGCGATGATCGATCTAGCGTTTGTACGGGCTAATTTGCCCCTGGTAGAGGACAGGCTGCGTGCGCGGGGTATGGACCCTGCCGTGGTACTGAAGGATTTCACGGAGATCGACCGGGAGCGGCGCGAGGCCATCACCGAGGTCGAGACGCTGAAGGCGAAGCGCAACAAGCTGACCGAAGAGATCGCGGCGATCCGCAAGGCGAAGGGCGACGCCGCCGCACTGACCGAGGAGACGAAGGCGCTGAAGGGCCGCGTCGATGAGCTGGAAGCAAAGGCTGTTGCCAAGGACGAGCAGCTCAAAGAGATCATGCAGACCCTGCCGAACCTGCCTGCCAGCGATGTTCCGCTGGGCAAGGATGAGCACGGCAACCAGCAGGAGAAGACCTGGGGCGAGAAGCCCACGTTCGACTTCGCACCGAAGTCCCACTGGGAGATCGGCGAGGCACTCGGTATTCTCGACTTCGAGCGCGCCGCAAAGATCTCCGGCTCCCGCTTCGTCGTCCACTTCGGGCAGGGTGCGCGTCTGGAGCGGGCGCTGGCCAACTTCATGCTCGACCTGCACACACGCGAGCACGGCTACACCGAGGTTCTGCCGCCGAACATGGTGAACAGCAAGTCCCTGTTTGGCACTGGCCAGCTTCCGAAGTTCAAGAAAGATCTTTTTTACTGCATTGATAGGTCGGAAGCGGAGTTCGATATCGATGCCTTATACGAGAATTCTCGGGAAGAATTAGAAAAAGTAGAAACATTTGCTATTTCCCTCCGAAAAGAGGATAGCGATCACTGGCTGATCCCTACCGCCGAGGTGCCGGTCACAAACCTCTACCGCGACGAGACGCTCGAAGAGGCGCAGCTTCCCATCAGCTTCTGCGCCTACACGCCGTGCTATCGCAGCGAGGCGGGCAGCTACGGCAAGGACGTGCGCGGCATGATCCGTCAGCACCAGTTCCAGAAGGTCGAGCTGGTCAAGTTCGCCCGGCCCGAGGACTCCGCCGCCGAACACGAGAAACTGACGCGGCACGCGGAGACGGTGCTCGAAAAGCTCGGCCTGTCCTACCGCCGCATGCTGCTCTGCACGGGAGACATGGGCTTCAGCTCCGCAAAGACCTATGATCTGGAGGTCTGGCTCCCCGGACAGGGACTCTACCGCGAGATCAGCTCCTGCTCCAGCTTCGAGGCTTTCCAGGCGCGGCGTGCGAACATCCGCTATCGCCCCGCGGGCGCGAAGAAGAGCGAGTTCCTGCATACGCTGAACGGCAGCGGCCTCGCCATCGGCCGCACGTATGTGGCGATCCTCGAGAACTATCAGCAGGCCGACGGCTCGGTTCGCGTGCCGGACGTTCTGGTGCCGTACATGAACGGCGAGACGGTGATCGGCCGTCAGGCAGGAAAGAGTTAGGACATGTTCAAGATACTGACCAGATACTTCTGGTGGACCTACGAGCGGGGTAGCCTTCACTACGACATCATGGTGTCGGCGATCCTGCTGTTCATCTTCATTTCGCCGTTCTTCATCGACTTCAAGGATCGTCCCGTGACGACCGCGGCGACGCACGCCAGCGAAGTCCTGGTGCGCGAGGCGGGCACCAAGGGCAGCAGCAATCAGTTCATCTATCAGGTTCGCACCGAGGACATGCATGGCGCCGATACGGATGCGGCGCTGCGTAAGGAGATTCTGAAGCTCATCGAGCCGGTTTCCGGCGAGGTAACGCTCGAAAAGTACGAGCCGGTCACGGACGCAACGGGCCGCGTGGTCGCCTATAACGCATGGGTGTTGCGCTAGGGCGGCAGTCTGCATCTCAGAACGGAAGAACGATGGAGAGGCGCATGAGGAAGCTTCGATATGTCGTAGCGGCGTTCAGCCTGATGTTTCTGCTGGCGGGTGTGCGGGCGCGAGCGCAGGCGTCGGGTCAACTGACCTCGGTGTTGTCGCAGATGGATGCGGCGAGCACGAAGTTCCGCTCCGCCGAGGCGAACTTTCAGTGGGACTTCTATGAGCGCGTAACGAAGTCCACCTCGTCGCAGGCGGGAACGATCTACTTCGACCGCAAGAACGGCAAGACGAACATGGGCGCGAAGATCGCCACGCCATCCGAGAAGTACCTGAGCTACAACGACGGTCTGCTGCAGGTCTTCGATCCAAAGGTGAACACGCTGCTGAAGGCGCAGGCGCACGGCAACCAGGGCCAGTGGGAGAGCTTCCTGATCCTGGGCTTCGGGGCAAGCGGAAGCGATCTGGCGAAGGCCTGGAATATCACGGATCAGGGAACGGAGACGATCGATGGCATCTCGACGGTCAAGCTGGATCTTGTATCCAAAGACCCAAACGTGCAGAGCATGTTCACGCATATCACGATCTGGGTCGATCCGGCCCGGGGAATCTCGCTCAAGCAGATGGCCTACACGCCCTCGGATGACGTGCGCACGGCGATCTACAAGAACATCAAATACAACGTGAAGGTCGACGCGAAGCCCTACGAGATCAAGCCGAACGGGAAGACCTCTGTAACGACTCGCTAGAGCGCGCGAAGACCGCTGCTGCCAGCACAAAGGCAATAGGGAAGAACTCCAGCGTATAGCGAGGCTCGGAGTTATCCATCGTCAGCAGCAGCGCACAGCGCATCAGCACAAACGCCAGCATGGACGCGGCCAGCGGCGTGAGGCTGGCGTGGTTGCTCCGTCTCCACAGGATGAACCCGAAGTACGCCAGCACCACATAGCCAAGATTGAGCGCCCCATAGGCCAGCGCAAACGCCGTCTGCGCCGGATGCTCGTTCCATCGCCACCACTCGAGCGCGATGGGAAACATCTCGATGCGCGGGCGCAGCAGCATGTTGACGAGCCGCGCCACGGGCAGCGTGACATAGTAGCGGATAGGGTTCGCCGCAATGCGCTCGCTGGCGAGAGCATCGAAGCGCAGGTCGAGCGCGGCGGTGGCGTTGGGCTTCGGGTTATAGGCGTTGAACAGCTCGGCGGTGCGCTCGTACTGGCTCTGCGTATCGAAGGCGCGGTCGGGCAGGTCGTGCACGTCGATGGGCGTGCCGTCGTAGTTCCAGTAGACGTTCTCGGTGGAGGCGAAGTCGATGGCCCACGTCCGATACCAGCGCATGAAACCAAGCGGAATCAGCTCTCCCGGGTCGGTGGCGTAGCGCGGCGCAAGCGGCTCGAAGACGTGGAAGGTGCGCTCATTGCGGAGCGTCCACGGCACCAGCGGCAGCAGCACGCAGACGGACGCGGCAAGCACCGGCGCAACAGCACGCAGAGGCCGCTCTGGATCGCGCATGACAGCGATCCAGAGCATCGCAGGCACGACCGCCGCGGCCAGCAGACCCTGCTCCGGCCGCAGCAGGATGCCGTAGCTGAGAGCCAGCGCGACGACCCAGAGCCAGCGATTGAGATTGGCACCCGCCGCCTGCCACCGTTCAAATCCATAGAAGCAGAGCGCGATGGTAAAGAGCGTCAGCGTCTCCGTAAGCGCGTTGGCCGTGTACGTAGCGATGAAGGGGCACAGCGCGCCTATCCAGAGCGCCGCCATCCGCGCGCGTCGCCCGAAGAGCCGTCCCGCCAGCCCCGCGGGAAGCAGGCAGGTGCCGAGGTCGACGAGCGCCTGCACGATCATGACGGCGGTGTACGAGTCCGGCCCGAAGACCCGGAAGCAGGCCGCCAGAAACATCGGATAACCGGGCAGGCGGATGAGCGTCGGCTGCGGGATGCCGTTCTTCAGCGCAAAGCCATAGACGCCGTGCTGCATCCAGTTCCTGGCGATCTCGCCGTAGATCAGCGTATCGCCGGCGACCGTGGCCGAGTGCAACACGAACCAGAGCCGCAGCAGGAGAGCCGCCAGAAGGGCAACAGCTGTTCCCCTCCACCCAGCCTGTCTCCGTGCATTCATTGATAGGCATCATACTGCCAATGGCAGCAGGGAAGCATGGTTCGTTGACGGAGGGGACCATGCTGCTTACGATTGCGATAGCGAGGCACGCTGCGCCGGCATCCCATGGATAAACCAGTCTTCTACGATCCGCAACGAAAACGCTGGAAGCGTCTCCGCCGCGTCGTCGATGTGCTGGCCCTGCTGGGGTTGATCGTCGGTGTGCTCTTCGTCATCGGTCTGCTGCGCATCAAGCCGCTGCCGGAGCTTCTGCTGCCCACGCAGAAGCGGAACTACCGTGCGCTTGCGAACCCTCCGTCGGCCTATAACCGCAGCGGCAAGCTGCACCGGGCGGCGCACCGCCGCACCGACCGTCGCCCCTCGGAGATTCCCTTCAACTCCGGCGAGGGCCTGCGCGCCGCCTACTACGTGGAGGACGATCCGGCGAGCTACTCCTCGCTGCGGCAGCACATCCACCAGATCGACCTGCTCTTTCCCGAGTGGTTGCACGTCGTCTCGCCCGACGGCGTGCTGACGGCCTACACCATCGACAACCGGGCGTATCCGGTGATCGACGCCAGCGGCGTGCACGGCGTGGACCGCGAGAGCAAGGTGGAGCGCACCATCGCGCAGGCGCACGAGGACACCGAGGTCTTTCCGCTCGTCAATAACTACAACCCCATCACCAACCGCTTTCAGCCGTCCATCGGCGACATGCTGTCGAACCCCGCGGCGCGTCAGAACTTCGTGCAGCAGATTCACACCTTCCTCGAAAAAAATCCGAGCTACCGCGGCCTGTCCGTAGACTTCGAGGAGATTCCCACCGAGGCGCAGCCGGGATTCAAGGCGCTGCTGGCCGCTCTCTACGCGGACTTCCATCCGCGCAACCTGCGGCTCTACGTCAACGTCCCCGTGCATGACGACGACTTCGACATGAAGTACATCGCCGACCACTCCGACGGCCTGCTGCTGATGAACTACGACGAGCACCAGGAGGGAAGCGAGCCCGGCCCCATCGCCTCGCAGGACTGGTTCGTCGACAACCTGCGGGCGCTGCTCAAGCAGGTGCCGAAGGAAAAGATCATCTGCGCGCTCGGCAGCTACGGTTACGACTGGACCATGAGCATGCCCGAGCCCGCGTCGAAGGGCAAGAAGGCCGTGCCGTCGAAGGTGCTGAATGCGCGCAACCTCTCCACACAGGACGCGTGGCAGGCAGCGGTCGATGCGGAGTCGCAGATCGACCTCGACGACGACTCGCTCAACGTGCACTTCGCCTACGACGACGACGACGCGCATGTGCAGCACCAGATCTGGTTTCTGGACGGCGTGACCGTACTGAACGAGATGCGCGCCGCGCAGGCGCTCGGCATCCAGACCTTCGCGCTGTGGCAGCTTGGCTCGGAGGACAACTCGCTCTGGAAGATCTGGGATCGCCCCGGCCGCGCCGATCCGGTAAAAGAGCTCGCCACGGTCGAGCCGGGCTACGACGTCGATACGGAGGGCTTCGGCGACATCCTGCGCGTCACGCGCAAGCCGCAGACCGGCCAGCGGGTGGTCACGCTCGACGACGACGACTCCGTGCCGCTCAACGAGCGTCTGGTCACGCAGGAGTCCATGCAATCCTTCCCGCTCTCCTACACCGTGGAGCAGTACGGCTACCAGCCGAAGAAGGTCGCGCTGAGCTTTGACGATGGCCCCGACCCCGTGTGGACGCCGCGCATCCTCGACATCCTGAAGCAGTACCACGTCGCCGGTACCTTCTTCATGATTGGCGAGGAGGCCGAAGACAATGTCGGCGTCATGAAACGGGTCTTCCGCGAGGGCCACGAGATCGGCAACCACACCTTCTCGCACCCGGACATCAGCGAAATCTCTCATGCGCAGGCCGACCTGCAACTCAACATGACCGAGCGGCTCTTCGCGGCCAAGCTCGGCGTGCAGCCGCTTTACTTTCGCCCGCCATACTCCATTGACCAGGAGCCCGATACGAACGATCAGGCCGCGCCTATCGACCGTATCGAGGGCCTCGGCTACGTCATCATCGGCAACAAGATCGACACCAACGACTGGGACGAGCATCCGCGCAAGACCCCCGACGAGATCACGCAGAGCGTCTTCGACCAGATCGCCATGATGGAGAAGCGCCCGTGGATGAAGGGCTCCATCATCCTGCTGCACGACGGCGGCGGCGACCGCTCGGCCACGATAGCGGCTCTGCCGGTGCTCATCAACGCGCTGCGGGCGCGCGGTTACGAGATCGTTCCCGTTTCCGAGCTTGTCGGCAAGACACGCGCCGAGGTCATGCCGCCGCTGACGGCGAAGCAGAAGGTTCCGGCGTTCATCGACTCGATCGCCTTCTTCTTCATTAGCTTCTTCAACCACTTCGTCATCGGCGTCTTCTTCGTCGGCGATATCCTGATGAGCGCCCGCCTCATCATCATCGGCCTGTTCGCGCTCATCGACCGCTTCCGCAAGCGCAAAAACTTCGCCACGCCGGACTATCAGCCGCGCGTCGCCGTGCTGATCCCGGCCTACAACGAAGAGAAGGTCATCGTGCGCACCATTCGCTCGGTGATGATGTCGAACTACAAGAACCTGCGCATCATCGTCATCGACGACGGCTCGAAGGACCGCACCTACGAGGTAGCGAAAGAGGCGTACCCGAAAGACATCGAATCCGGCCGCCTGACCGTGCTGACCAAGCCCAACGGCGGCAAGGCCGATGCGCTGAACTACGCGCTCGAACGCACCGACGAGGAGATCTACGTCGGCATCGACGCCGATGGCGTCATCGCGCACGACGCCATCGCCAACCTCGTGCCGCACTTCGCCGACCCGAAGATCGGCGCGGTCGCGGGCAATGCGAAGGTAGGCAACCGCGTCAACCTGTGGACGCGCTGGCAGGCGCTCGAGTACATCACCAGCCAGAACTTCGAGCGCCGGGCAATGGACCTCTTCGATGTGGTGATGGTCGTGCCGGGAGCCATCGGCGCATGGCGCACGCAGCCCGTGCGCGAGGGCGGCGGCTACCACACCAACACCGTCGCCGAGGACGCCGATCTCACCATGAACCTGCTCGAGCAGGGCTACAAGGTCATCTACGAGGACAAGGCGCTCGCCTTCACCGAGGCCCCGGTCAACATGGACGGCCTCATGCGGCAGCGTTTCCGCTGGTCCTTCGGCATCCTGCAGGCGGTCTTCAAGCATCGCGGAGCCATCACGAAGCGCCGCGCCATGGGCATGTTCGCTCTGCCGAACATCGTTATCTTCCAGATACTGCTGCCGCTGGTTTCGCCGCTCATCGACCTGATGTTCGTCTCCGGCGTGATCCACTACTTCGTCGACAAGCACTTCCACCCCGAGACGGCCTCGACCGCGAGCTTCTACAAGCTGCTCGGCTTCTTCCTGGCCTTCCTCATCATCGACTTCGCAGCCTCCACGCTGGCCTTCCTGCTCGAGCGCAAGCACCCGGCCAGCAAGGGAGACGTATGGCTGCTGCCGCACATCTGGATTCAGCGGTTTACCTACCGGCAGGTCTTCTCCATCGTGCTCTTCCGCACGGTCAAGCGGGCCATCGACGGCAAGCCCTTCGCCTGGGACAAGCTCGACCGCACAGCCAAGATGTCCGAGAAGACCGAGGAGATTTTGCAGGGACGATAAGGGCAATTCACGCAGCGGCAGTAAAATATAAAGACTGATGACCACCCCTGCCGCCACCCTCCTCGCCTCGCTGCCGCCCTTCCAGAATGAGTCGTTTCTCAATTTTTCCGTCGCGGAGAACAAGCATGCGGTGGAGGAGGCTCTTGCGAAGGTGAAGGGCCTTCTGGGCCGCGAGTACGACATGATCGTCGGCGGCCAGCGCCTGCGCACCGAGGGCAAGATCCTTTCCGCAAACCCGGCGCGTCCGGCCGAGACGGTGGGCATCCACCAGCGCGCCGAGGCCGAACATGCCGCGGGCGCAGTCGCCGCTGCGCTGGCAGCGTTCCCCGCCTGGAGCCGCACTCCCGTTGAGGCCCGCGCCGGTCTGTTGCTGCGGACGGCGGCAACCATCCGCGAGCGCAAGTTCGAGTTCTGCGCGTGGCTGACCTATGAAACCGGAAAGAACTGGGCCGAGGCCGACGCCGACGTGGGCGAAACCATCGACTTCCTCGAGTTCTACGCCCGCGAGGCGCTGCGTCTCGACGATGTGCAGACGCCGATCCAATACCCCGGCGAGCGCAACCGGCTCCGGTACATTCCCCTAGGCGTGGGCGCGGTCATTCCGCCGTGGAACTTTCCCTTCGCCATCATGGCCGGAATGACGGCCGCGGCCATCGTCACCGGCAATACGGTGGTGCTGAAGCCCTCGGTCGACGCCCCGACCATGGCCGCACTCTTCGTCTCCCTGCTCGAAGAGGCCGGTCTGCCAGCCGGAGTCGTCAACCTCTGCCCCGGCGAAGGCCCCGGCTTCGGCAGCGCTCTGGTGGCGCACCCGCAGACGCGTTTCATCGCCTTTACCGGCTCGAAGAAGGTCGGCCTGGAGATTCACGAGTCCGCCGCCAAAACGCAGCCGGGACAGATCTTCATCAAGCGCACCATCCTCGAGATGGGCGGCAAGGACGCAATCATCGTTGCCTCCGATGCCGATCTTGACGTGGCCCTCGACGGAGTGGTGGCCAGCGCCTTCGGCTTCAACGGGCAAAAGTGTTCGGCCTGTTCGCGGGCCATCGTCGATGCGTCGATCTACGACGCCTTCTGCGAACGGCTACAGGCTCGGGTGGAGGCTATCAAGGTCGGCGACCCGGCAGAGAACTACTACGTCGGCCCGGTCATCAGCCCGATTGCTTACAAGCGCGTGCTCGGATATTTCGAAGTCGCAAAGAGCGAAGGCCGGGTACTGGTGGGTGGGCATGCTGTAGAGAACTCCGACGGCGGCTACTACATTGCCCCGACGGTGATCGCCGACGTCGCCCCCACGGCGCGCATCGCACAGGAAGAAATCTTTGGGCCGGTACTGGCGGTCATCAAGTCGCAGAGCCTCGATGAGGCGCTCGCCATCGCCAACGGCACCGAGTATGGCCTGACCGGTGCGATCTACTCCCGCGACCCGCAGACGCTCGAGCGGGCGGCAGAGGAGTTCCATGCCGGAAATCTGTATCTGAACCGCAAATGCACTGGCGCCATGGTCGGAGCGCACCCATTCGGCGGTTTCAACATGAGCGGAACCGACTCCAAGGCAGGCGGCCCCGACTATCTGTTGCTCTTCACGCAGGCGAAGTCCATCGCCGAAAAACTGACCTAACCAGAGAGAAACGCCGGCCCTTAGGGCTAGGCGCTCCGCCGAATCAGCGTTGCTGCCTTCTCGGCGGCATCTGCCAGAATGCGGTGGTGCAGGGTAAAGAGGGCCAGCTCCAGCCGGTCGGAGACACCGGTCTTGTCATAGATGCCCCTCAGGTAGTTCTTGATCACCTGCTCCTTGGTGTTGAGCTGCGCGGCGATGTCCTTGTTTTTGCAGCCCTGCACGATGAGCGCGACGATCTGCATCTCCTTCGGGGTCAGGCGGTCGCGGACCCGCGCACCGACGCTGTCGGAGGCAGCCATGGTGGCGATCTTCGAGGACTGGACGAATCGCTGGCCGTGGGCTACGCGGCGCAGGCACTCGATCAGGTCATTGCCGCTGATATTGCGGCAGATGATGCCATCGAGCTTCGACGTGATCTCCACGGGGATCTCTTCATGGTTCTCCGTGATCAGAATCACCCGGGTTCCCGAGGCCTGCGCGCGCGTCAGCACCTGCTCGATGCTGACCTGCATGCTGGTGGAGAACATCAGAATTGCTCCCCGGAACTGATCGACGGCAGTCAGAAGGCGAACGCCGTCTTCACATTGAGCGACGATACGCATATCGTCCTCAAGTGTCAGGACACGGGCGGCGCCTGAGCGAAAGATTGCTTGATTATCCGCCAGAATAAGCCGGTTCATAGTGGGAATTCTCCTGCGGCAGTAGCTCTTTCCCCCTATGCCGCAGTTCATTTATCGACAACGGACAGGGGAGAGTAAAAAATGTCTACAATTCGTACAAGTTTCGCCTGTACGGGTACAAGTTCTGCCTGTACGACGGGGCATCTGGTAAATATTTCCTATACTGCGGCGATTATTCCAAATGGATTACCTGTTGAAAAGCGGAATCTAAACCTGATTACCAATTTCCTCATTACCTAAACTTCAGTTTTTGAAGCCTGACCATAGTAATGACTCTCTAATCTGTGGAATAGTTTCTGACGTGGCCTCGGAAGGGACGAAAATGCGGCCTCCGATAGGCAATTTTCCTGCATTTGCGCCATAGTAGAGTCATGCCGAAACCGATACTGCTTGCGATCGACGATGATACGAGCGTTCTGGAAGCAGTCGTCCAGGACCTGAGGCGCCACTATGGGCAGGATTACCGCATCATCCGCGCAGCCTCGGGCGATGCAGCGCTGGAGGTCTGCCGTCAATTAAAGGAGCGGGAGGAGCCAATTGCGCTCTTCCTTTCGGACCAGCGGATGCCCGGCATGAGCGGCGTCGAGTTCCTCCAGCAGGCGATGGTGCTCTTTCCGGAGGCCCGCCGCGTCCTGCTGACCGCTTACGCCGATACCGAAGCGGCCATTCGGGCTATCAACTCGGCCAAGATTCATTACTACTTAAATAAGCCGTGGGATCCGCCGACCGAGAAGCTCTACCCGGTGCTGGACGACCTGCTGGAGTCGTGGAAGCAGGGCTATCGTCCTCCGTATGAGGGTATTCAGGTGGTGGGCAGCCGCTGGTCGGCCACTGACTACCAGGTGCGGGACTTCCTCTCGCGGCACCGCGTGGAGTATAAGTCGCTGAGCCCGGAGCAGAATCCCGAAGTGTTCGAGCTGCTGCGCAAAAAGGGAATCGACAGCACCCGGATGCCCGTCGTGCTCTTCGGCGACGGCAGCGTTCTCCTGCAGCCGACGGCGCAGGAGATGGCCGTCAAGCTGGGTCTGCCGGTGCAGGCCCGGCACGAGTTTTATGACGTGGTCGTTATCGGCGGAGGACCGGCCGGGCTGGCCGCGGGCGTGTACGGCTCGTCCGAGGGGCTGCGGACGCTGATCGTCGAGGGCAACTCCATCGGCGGACAGGCCGGTTCCAGCTCGAAGATCGAGAACTACCTCGGCTTCCCGCAGGGCCTCAGCGGCGAAGACCTCGCCAAGCGCGCCTTTTTACAGGCGCAGCGTCTCGGCGCGGAGTTCCTGACGCAGCATGTGACCGGCCTGCGCTGCGAGAACAACTACCACATCGTGCAGTTCGCCGACGGCAACGAAGTCACCTGCCACGTCTGCCTGATCGCCACCGGCGTGGACTACTGCAAGCTGGAGATTCCTGGCGCGGACAAGTTCGCCGGGGCGGGCATGTACTACGGTGCGGCGCTGTCGGAATCGAAGAGCTGCTCGGAGGAAGAGGTCTACGTCGTCGGCGGAGCCAACTCGGCCGGGCAGGCGGCCATGCACTTCTCGCGCTATGCGGCCAAGGTCCACATGCTGCTGCGCGGCGACTCGCTCTCGAAGAGCATGTCGAAGTATCTGATCGACCAGATTGAGGGCACGCCGAACATCGTGGTCGAGACGCACACCGAGGTCGTCGCCGTAACCGGCAATGATCATCTGGAGTGCATCACGCTGCGCACACCGCGCGGCGAGGAGTATCGTCCGACAAGCTCGCTGTTTATCTTTATCGGCGCGGCCCCCAAGACCGATTGGCTGCCCGCCGATATCGTCTGCGACCCGAAGGGATTTATTCTGGCCGGGCCGGACCTGAAGACGAAGGCGTCCTCCTCGTGGACGCTCGACCGCGAGCCGTACCTGCTCGAGACGAGCGTGCCGGGCATCTTTGTCGCCGGAGACGTTCGCTTCAACTCGGTCAAGCGATGCGCCTCGGCGGTTGGCGAGGGCTCGATTGCGATTCAGTTTGTGCACCAGTATTTGGCAACGCTCTAATTCCAGGGATGAAGCAGGCGATATGAAGCATGAATGACGTAGACGACATCACGACCACGGGTGCGACGGAGCACCAGAACGACCTTTCGATTCGGGGCACACGGCTTGGCGCGCTCGATGCCGACCTGGTGCGCAAGCTCCGCGCTGTTCCTATCCTGGCCTCGCTCTCCGATGACCGCCTGGTCTGTCTTCAGGAAGGCGAGCTGGTCCACCTGAAGGATCGCGAGCAGATCGTCTTTCAAGGGCAGCAGGGACACTTCTTCTGGATGGTGCTGGAGGGTGAGCTGAATGTCTCGCAGGTGCTGCCCGAGGGGAATGAGATGAGTCTGCACCTGATCACATCGGGCTCGGCCTTCGGCGAGGTGCCGCTGCTGGCGAACATCCCGAACATCATCAATATCCGTTCGGTCGGCAACTCCGAGCTGGTGCGCCTCAATGAGGAAGGCTTCTGGGAGTTGATGACGACCTGCCCCGAGGTGCGCAAGGCGATCCTCGGCAACATGGCGCTGCGCGTGCAGAAGATGCAGAGCGTGGCGATTCACCAGGAGAAGATGGCCTCGCTCGGCACGCTGGCCGCCGGGCTCATGCACGAGCTGAACAATCCGGGCGCGGCCGCCCGACGCGCCGCCTCGCAGCTTCGGGAGAACCTGCTCCGTCTGCATGAGCTGACCGCGAAGTTCTCCAGCTACGATCTCAAGCGCGAGCAGAAGGAGTGTATGTTCGAGCTGCAGGAGCAGGCGCTGACCGCAAAGCCCGTCCTCATGAACTCGCTCGAGCAGAACGACGCCGAGGAGTTGCTCGCCGCGTGGATGGAAGATGCAAGCGTGGCGAACGCATGGAAGCTCGCGCCCACGCTTGTCTCCATCGGCATCGACGCGCGGGTGTTGGAGTGCGCGAAGGAGGAGTTTCCCGGCGGGGTCTTCTCCGATGCGCTCAACTGGCTGGAGGCGATGGTTTCGAGCATGCAGCTTGTCGGCACCATCGAGGAGAGCATCGGCCGCGTCAGCGACCTCGTGCACGCGGTCAAGTCCTACGCCTACGAGGGCAGGGGACAGCGGCAGTCCATCGACGTGAACGACAGCGTGCACGCGACGCTGGTCATTCTGGGGCACAAGTTCCGCGAGAAGCAGATCACGCTCGAGAAGGAGTTTGCGGCGGACCTGCCGATCCTGCACACCGAGTATTCGGGTCTGAACCAGATCTGGACGAATCTGCTGGACAACGCCATCGACGCGGTGCCGCAGAAGGGAACGATTCGCATCCGCACCTGGGCGGAGCCCTTCGCGCAAGGCGACGGTACCCTGCAGAACTACATCTGCGTCAGCGTGGCGGACAACGGCACCGGCATTCCATCGACCGTGCAGGAGCGCATCTTCGACCCGTTCTACACGACCAAGCAGGTGGGTGTAGGCACTGGCCTGGGACTGGGCATCGTGCACCGCATCGTGGAGCAGTTCGGCGGGCGCATCCTGTTCTCCTCCGAGCCGGGTCGAACGGAGTTCCTGGTGCGTATCCCGAGCACCCCGAGTTGTTAGCTGCAAATTGGCTTCGAAGGATACGGGCTTGGCTTGAAGGGGATGAGTTGGTTTTGAAAGGTACGGGCTTTAGCCCGTACATCGTTCGTACCCCCGGAAAGGGGCTTTAGCCCCTGAGGGACTGCCAAAGGCACAACCCTCAGGAGCTAAACACTACAGCGAAAGAAAGTCCTTCACTTCCTGCACGATGACATCGCGGCTCATGTCCGAGATCGCCTCGGTGAGCGGAAGCTGCTTGGGGCAGGCCTGCACGCAGTTCTGCGCGTAGCCGCACTCCTGCACGCCGCCGTCCCCGGCCAGAGCGCGCAGACGTTCCTCCTTGAGCACCGCACCGGCTGGGTCCATGTTGAAGAGCTTGGCCTGCGCGATGGTCGCCGCGCCCACGAAGTTGGTGGACTCGTTGAACTGCGGGCAGACCTCCATGCAGCAGCAGCACGAGATGCAGTTGGAGAGCGGATAGCGCTGCTCCTGCACCTGCGGGAACTGCTTGGGGCCAGCGCCAAGATCGTACGTGCCGTCGATCGGCACCCACGCCTTCACGGCCTTCAGGTTCTCGAAGAGCACCGAGCGGTCGACCGAGAGATCGCGCACGACGGGGAACTTCGAGAGCGGCGCCAGCCGGATGGGCTGCTCCAGCTTGTCCACCAGCGCGGAACAAGCCATGCGCGCCTTGCCGTTGATGAGCATCGCGCATGAACCGCAGATCTCCTCGAGGCAGTTCGAGTCGTAGGTGATCGGCGTGGAGGCCTTGCCGTCCGAGGTGGTCGGGTTGAGCGCGATCTCGCCGAGCAGCGAGGTGATGTTCATGTTCGGGCGGTAGGGAATCTCGAACTTCTCGACGACGGCGCTGCCGTCTGGTCCGCTCTGACGCTTGATCTCGACTTTGATGGTGCTGGGTGGCATAGCGTTTTCCTTACCTTAGTGATTGCTGACTGGGGCACAGCGAGAACTTGTTGAAGCCAATGGCCGATATACTGCTGACTTATGGCAGATATGGTTGTCGGCAGCATCCTGCATGGAGCCTACGGGGATCTCTACGAACAGGCGCTCTGCCTGAAGCACTACGCGATCACGAACCCGGGCGTGGAACTGAGGCTCTTTGCAGCGACGCAGTCGCGGCTGAACGCCTTCAGGGTGCTGGACCTCTCCTTCGCCGCGAGCTTTGATCTGTGGACGACCATCGAGAGCTATCCTGACCTTCAGAGCTTCTTCCAGTTCCAGGTTCACGACGTCGATCTGCACAAGGATGCGCTGCAGCATCTGCCGGAGAGCGTGCTGGCCAAACTCGACCGAACCGAGAACCGCCTGCCGTGGCGCTACATGCGCGACCACAAGCTGATCCCCGCGCCCGAGCGTTACGCCCTCGAGCTGAACTCCTACGGACGTGAGCAGCTTACCCGCGTCGCCGCGGCCAACGGCGTGCGCGAGGAGATCTGGTCGCGTCCGACGATCAGCTTCCTGTGGCGCTACCGCAAGGGGCAGGGAGCGATCAGCAGCCGCGGGCAGAAGCCCGAGGCCGAACTGGTTGCGGCCTACTCGAAGATGTTCCGCGATCTGATCGCCCGCTTCGACTGCCATATTCTGGTCTGTGGCATGAACGTTGTGACCGACGAGACGAACCGCGAGCGGACGGACAACAAGTACCCGTCCTTCGGCCTGGAGCTGCCCGCTGACCGCGTCACCTACATGCAGGGGCTGAGCTGGCCGCTCGAGCTGGAGATCGCCAGTCGCGCCACTGTCTGCTGCGGCCATGCCTCGGGATTCACCGAGGGCCAGTGGATCAAGCGCGGGCGCGATATGGTGCTGATGGACGCCCCGCCGCACTACCTGGCGAAGGCCGCCTACCATCGCATGCCGCTCTTCGGCCTGAACAACCCCATCAAGCTGGCCGGTATGCTGCTCAACCGTTCGCCCGAGAGCTACGGCCGAGACATCGCAGCGATTCTCAAGGCGCGGCAGTAAACGATCCCTGCGATGAGCACTCCTGCGCCCCGGGGTGTTCTGTACACCCGGAGCGTAGCCGCGGATTTTGGGATAGCTCATCATCGGTTTCTATACAGTGCAGCTTTATGCAGTAGCGTCGTAACGGCGAGGCCGAGGCTTGATGTATTGAATATCCACTTCCTGGTACTCGATCTTCGGAGCGCCGTCGACGAAGCTGGCCATCGTCGTCTTGAGGAAGCGCTCGTCGTCGCGCTCCTGAAAGTCGGGCTTGTAGTGGGCTCCGCGGCTCTCGTCGCGCAGGCGCGCGCCCTGAACGATCACGCGGGCGAGCTGCAGCATGTTATAGAGCTGCCGCGTAAAGGCGAAGCTCGTGTTCGCCCACTGGCTGCGGTCCGAGAGGTTGACGTTCTTGTAGCGGTCCAGCAGTTCGACTAGCTTGGCGTCGGCCTCGTCCAGCCCGGCGTTGTAGCGGATGATCGTGGCGTGCTTGGTCATCGTTTCGCCCAGCTCGCGCCAGATCTTGAAGGGGTTCTCCGTGCCGTTGTTGCTGATGAGCCTCTGGTTCAGCTCCTTCTGCCGGGTAAGCTCGGCAGCGTGGCCGCCGTCGCCTTCCTGTGCCGGGAGCGACTTCGCATACTTGATCGCCTCAGGTCCGGCGACAAAGCCGCCGTAGATGCACGAGAGCAGCGAGTTCGCGCCCAGCCGGTTCGCTCCATGGATGGAGTAGTCGGCCTCGCCCGCGGCGAAGATGCCGGGGACGTTCGTCATCTGGTTGAAGTCCACCCACAGGCCGCCCATCGTGTAGTGCATGCCGGGGAAGATCTTCATCGGAACCTTGCGCGGGTCGTCGCCGACGAACTTCTCGTAGATCTCAAGGATGCCCTCGAGCTTGTGCTGGCGCTCGGGCGGCAGGTGCGAGACGTCGAGGTAGACCATCGGCTGGCCGTCGATGCCCATGCCGTGCTCGTAGACCACCTTGAAGATGGCGCGAGTAGCAACGTCACGCGGCACGAGGTTGCCGTACTTCGGATACCACTCCTCGAGGAAGTACCACCGCTCCGTCTCGGGAATCGATTGCGCAGCGCGCTTGTCATTCTTGTCCTTCGGCACCCACACGCGGCCGCCCTCGCCGCGGGCCGACTCGGACATCAGCCGCAGCTTGTCCTCGCCGGGAATGGCAGTTGGGTGAACCTGGATGAACTCGCCGTTGGAGTAATACACGCCTTGCTGATACAGCGATGACTGCGCCGATCCGGTGCAGACGACCGAGTTCGTGCTCTTGCCGAAGATGGCCCCGTTGCCGCCCGTGCAGATGATGATGGCGTCGGCAGGGAAGGTGCGGACCTCCATCGAGCGCAGGTCCATGGCGGAGATGCCGCGGCAGACGCCCTTCGAGTCGAGGACGCTCGAGAGAAACTCCCAGCCCTCGTACTTTGTGACCTTGCCCTCAGACTCATACCGGCGCACCTGCTCGTCGAGCGCGTACAGAAGCTGCTGGCCGGTGGTCGCGCCCGCAAACGCCGTGCGGTGGTAGAGCGTACCGCCGAAGCGGCGGAAGTCCAGCAGCCCCTCGGGCGTGCGGTTGAAGGGAACGCCCATACGGTCGAGCAGGTCGATGATGGCTGGGCCCTGCGCGGTCATGCTCTTGACCGGCGTCTGGTTGGCGAGGAAGTCGCCGCCGTAGATAGTGTCGTCAAAGTGCTTCAGGACGTCGTCGCCCTCGCCCTTCAGGTTCTTGGCGGCGTTGATGCCGCCCTGGGCGCAGACCGAGTGCGACCGCTTGACCGGGACGATGGAGAAGAGATCGACCTTGCCGCCGGCCTCAGCGATCTTGATGACCGCCGCAAGTCCGGCCAGACCGCCGCCGACTACGATAATGCGTGGAGTTGCTGCCATGTCGTCTCAGGGCCTTTCTATCGTTGGAAACTGGAAGGTACAGGGGCCGGTTGCGCGGGCACGTGCAGAACAGCGGCAGCCGGAGCCTCGGGCATCGCATCCTCGGGCGCGTTCTGATAGTCCGGGCCGACGAAGGCGTAGATGCTGGCCAGCCCCATCACGCAGAGGATGACGCCGACCGCGGCGCAGACATAGCCGAAACGCTTGCGGGCCTTGTTGCCCGGCGTAATGCCCCACTTGGCGGCGAACAGCCAGATGCCGTAGGCGAAGTGCCACGTCGTGGCGATCATCGCAATGATGTAGATGGCCAGGAAGATGGGGTTCGACAGCTCATGCTGCACCTTGGCAAACGCCGCGCCCGGATGCTCCGGCAGGCTGACGCCCGAGAACCGCTGCCGCCACACGTGCTGAACGATGTACAGCAGGGCGATGATGCCGGTGACGCGCTGCATCAGGTACATCCAGTTGCCCGCCCACGGGTACACGTTGACGTTCGACCGGCCGCGGAAGGCGATGAATACGCCATACAGCGCGTGGAACGCCAGCGGAATGAAGATGAACGCCCACTCGAGCACTCGCACCAGCGGCAGCGAGTTGAGGAACTTGACCTGCAGCCCATAGGCGAGCGGGCCATGAAGCGCCTCGAAGTTTGAGAGGATGTGTTCGACGAGAAATGCGCCGATGGGTACGATGCCCGAGAGCGAGTGCAGCTTGCGCCAGAGGAAGGAGCTTCCCTGGCCGGCTCGCAGAGGCTGCACGCCACGCAGAGGGGTCGTTGCTGGAGGAGCGGCAGTGGCCATTGTTCGAGACTCCTTAGGACTCGTGTGCGCTGCTATACCGATGTCCTTAATCAGGTCGATTATTCCGCCCTGCTTTGCGGGGCGTCAAGGAAAGTAGAGAAATCGGTGCGTTTACCGAAGCGGTTGTGCGAATTTGGTGATAATCCCTGTTCGATGGGTATGTATCTGATTTTTCAGACCAAATCGGTCCGCAATCCATCTTCCTTGTCATCCGCAGCAAGTCGAAGGACCCGCTTTTACACTCCCCATACCGCTTACATCCCTTGCAGCAACGGAAGCAGCCGTCGCAGCGCATTGCCGCGATGGCTGAAGCCGAGCTTCTCTACTGCGTCGATCTCGGCCATTGTCCGCTTCAACTCGGGCAGATAGAAGAGTGGATCGTAGCCGAAGCCGCCGGTTCCGCGCGGCGCGGTGAGGATCGTGCCCTCGACGCAGCCATCGGCAGTCGCAAGCAGGGAGCCGTCGCGTGCAGCGGCCAGAACGCAGTGGTAGCGGGCCGTGCGGTCGGACATCTCATCCAGCGCACGCAGCAGGCAGAGATTGTTCCGCTCATCGAGTGTTGTGGCTGGTGGAAAGGGGCAATCCTGATCCTCCGAGTAGCGGGCGGAGCGGACGCCGGGCGCGCCGTCGAGCGCATCGACCTCAAGGCCGGAGTCGTCGGCCAGTGCGAGGTAGCCGGGAGCGAAGCTGGAGTAGTAGACGGCCTTGGCCACTGCGTTGCCGAAGAAGGTCGGTTCGTCCTCAGGCGGCGGCGCGATGGCCGAGAGGCCGGGGAGCGGTTCAATCGAAAGATCAAGGCCGGTGAGAGCAGCGGCAAAGTCGCGCAGCTTGCCGGGGTTCGAGGTAGCGACGTAGAGCCTCATCTACTGCCAGTATAGAGAGAAACAGGAGGAGCCATGGCAGGAATGAAGGCGCACACCGAATACCTGACCTTCAACACGCGGGATCGGTATGAGATGGTTCACATCACGCCGCAGGTGGAAGCCATCGTGCGCCGCAGCGGCATCGACGACGGGCTGTGCTTCGTTTCGCCGATGCATATCACTGCGGCGATCTACGTGAACGATCACGAGGGCGGTCTGATCGAGGATATCGGCGCGTGGCTCGAAAAGCTGGCCCCGAGCTGGCCCGGCTACAAGCATCACCAGACCGGTGAGGACAACGCCGACGCCCACCTGAAGGCGCTTCTGCTGCACCACGAGACGACGCTGCCGGTCACGCGAGGCCGTCTCGA
Organism: Granulicella sp.; assembly: GCA_036398595.1. Lineage (GTDB taxonomy): Bacteria > Acidobacteriota > Terriglobia > Terriglobales > Acidobacteriaceae > Edaphobacter. The sequence continues at coordinate 47,580 of DASWOV010000042.1, read as the reverse complement.
TCTCGGGACATGGCAGCGCGTCTTCTACGCGGAGTTTGACGGGCAGCGCTCGAAGCGCGTCATCGTGAAGGTGCTGGGGGTGGAGGGCTCGCCGTCGACAAGAGGATGATGTCGACGCGGCGGTTGCGGGCGCGGCCCTCCTCGGTGTCGTTCGAGGCCGCAGGGTGATACTCCGCATAGCCCGCAATGGAAAGCTGCGTTGGATTGGCCACGTTGTGATCGAGCAGGTAGCGCGCAATGCTCGCAGCGCGGGCCGACGACAGCTCCCAGTTGGTGGCGAACTGCTGTGTATGGATAGGCATGTCGTCGGTATGGCCCTCGACGCGCAGCGCGGTCTTCGGCAGCGCTGCGGCGACGGCGGCCAGCACCGGCAGCGACGAGGGCCGCACCTCGGCCGAGCCCGACGCGAAGAAGCCCGCCTCTTGCAGCGAGACGACGATGCCCTCGTTCGTCGTGCGGACGATCAGGCTGCCCGGCGGCAGGCCGCTCGCCTTCGACTTGTCGGCGAGCAGCTTGCCGAGCTTTTCCTCAAGCTGCCGCGCAATGATCGAAGGCGGCTGCTGGTCGAGCGCCGGGGCGATGGTCGGCGCGGCGTGCGCGCCCATGTCCTCGGTGACGGTGGGCTTCTTCGTGTGCAGCTCGAAGAAGGCCGCCGGGTTGAAGGCCGTCTGCATGGCCGAGGCCATCTGCTCCTGCTTCTTATGGTCCGACTGGCCGGAGGCGAACAGCACCACGAAGAACGCAAACAGCAGCGTGATGAAGTCCGCGTACGAAACCAGCCAGCGCTCGTGGTTTACATGCTCGGGATGTTTTTTGCGGCTCATGCTGCGGCCTCGGCGACCTTGCCCGAGCCTTCAGCGCCCGTCTTCGATCCCTCAGTGCCACCGTCGAAGAGGAAGGTGCGCAGCTTCGTCTCGATCATGCGCGGATTCATGCCCTCGAGGATCGAGATGACGCCCTCGAGCATCATCTCTTTAATCATTGTCTCCTCGCGGTGGCGAAACTTGAGCTTGCCCGCCATGGGCAGGCAGATGAGGTTGGCCAGCGCCACGCCGTAGATCGTCGCCACGAAGGCTGTCGCAATGCCGCGTCCTACTTCATCAATGTTGTTCAGGTTCTTCATCACCTGGATCAGTCCAAGCACCGCGCCAATGATGCCGATGGTCGGCGAGTAGCCGCCCGCGGCCTCGAACACGGCAGGAATCTTCTCCTCGATCTCCGACTTGTTCTCCAGCTCAAGCTGCATGATCTTGCGCACCTCGCTCGGTTCTGTGCCGTCCACGGCCAGCGTGAGCGCCTGCTTCAGAAAGGGATCGTCGATCTTGGGCAGCTCCGAGTCGAGCGAGACGATGCCGCTCTTGCGGGCCTTGTTGGCAAAGGCGACGAGCTGCGCCAGAACTGCCTCGCCGTCGTGACCCTTGTGCAGAAAGACCTTCATCACGCTCTTGAGCGCGGCCAGAAAGATGTTGAGCGGGAACTGCAGCATGACCGCGCCGATCGTGCCGCCGCCGACGATCATGGCTGCGGTCGGCTGCGTGATCTGGGCCAGGTTGCCACCTTCGATCATCATGCCGGCCAGGATGCCGACCAGCGCGAGTACGATGCCGCCGATGCTTGCGATGTCCATGGTGCGAAGCTCTCTTTCGTGGGTTTCGTAGCTATGGGATTAATGTTTGGCGGCAATCGCGGCAGTCTCGGCGGCAATGCGAGCGCCGAGCGCGGCGTCTGCCTCGGGCCATGCGTGGCGCAGCACCTGCACACGCCAGTCGAGCGACCGCTCCCGCACCTCGTCGCAGCTCTCCAATACGACCAGCTTCTCGCCGGTAACGAGCGTAAGCACCGTGTCGGGAGAGGCCTCGGCGTACTTGATCAGGTCGCTATTAATGAGCAGCGTGTTGCCGTTGAGTCGCGTGAGTTCGATCATGCTTCCCTCATCGGCCAGTCAGGAAGATTTCTGTAGTCCATAGCAGACAACCATGTCGTGCAGTCGTTCTGTGCCACAGGACTAATGCGCCGTCAGGGCAGGCCGATGAGGGGTGTGAACGCGGAGCCTTCCGCTACCGGACCTGAGGCATAGCGCCACAGCGACGGCACTCGGGGACAGGCGCGCGGAACTCAAACACGAGCAGTACAGGAGCGGACCGACATGGCCTTGGGTGTACTCAACAACATTGCCTCCCTTTACGCGCAGAACTACCTCAACAACACGCAGTCCAGCCTGCAGAACACACTGACGCAGCTCTCCTCGGGCTCGCGCATCAACAGCGGCTCCGACGATGCGGCCGGCCTTGCTGTGGCCAGCGGCCTTCAGGGCAACGAGTCGGCTCTGACGCAGTCCGAGCAGAACGCGCAGCAGGGTGTTGGCCTTCTGCAGACCGCCGACGGTACTCTCTCGCAGGTGACGACGCTGATGAACCGCGCCATCACACTGGCTACCGAGGCCTCCAACGGCACGCTGAATGCGTCGCAGCTCGGCGCGGCGAACAACGAGTTCCAGTCCATCGTCACCGAGATCAACAATATCGGCACGACGACCAACTACAACGGCAACGCCATCTTCTCCGCGACGCCGATCAACGTTGTCACGACCGACGGCACCACCAGCGGCACGACGACCTTCGCCCTGACCACCGGCGAGCTCACCAGCGCCTCGGTCGGTGAGACGACCATTGGCACCTCGGGCGGTACGGACCTGACGGGTCTGGACCTGACCACGGGCGCGGCTGCGGCTCTGACGGCTGTCACCACCGGCATCGCGTCGGTTGCCAACCAGCGCGCCTCCATCGGCGCCCAGGTCAACCAGCTCAACGCCGCTGCGAACGTTGCCGCGACCGAGCAGGAGAACCTGACCTCAGCCTCCACCAACATCCTCTCCACCAACTACGGTCAGGCGACGAGCGACCTGGCCAAGTACCAGGTGCTGAGCCAGACCGGCATCGCCGCGCTGGCGCAGGCCAACAGCGTACAGCAGGAAGTTCTGAAGCTGCTGCAATAGTCCACCCGCAGGGCGCGGCGGCCGGAGCCAGCGTGGCTCCGGCCGCCGCGTTCCCGCACAACAACAGAACCATGAGTAGCCGCTAATCTGCATGGCATGGAAGCGGACTGGCGATTGCACGGCTTTGAAGGGCACGAGCTGTTTGGAAAGGTATGGGCTTTAGCCCGTACATCAAGGTCTGCCCCTGAGGGAGTTGCAAGGAGACAGCGATGGGCACAGTAGGACTCAGCTTCGGATCGGCGACCAGCGGACAGGGCTTCGATGTCGCCTCGACGGTGTCGGCCATTCAGGCGATCGAGCAGGGAATCGAGACTCCGTGGAAGACGCAGCTCTCGAACCTGCAGGCGCAGGACACGGTCTTCTCCTCTCTGGGCACGGACCTCTCCTCGCTGACCACGGCGCTGCAGTCGCTGACGGACTTCAGCGGAGCGATGGCGCAGAAAGATGGCGCAAGCTCCGACCCCAGTCTGCTGGCGCTGACAGGCGCTGACTCCACGGCGACCTCCGGCACGCACACAGTCATCATCAACTCGCTGGCGCAGAACTCCTCGGACTACTCCGGTGCTGTAGCCTCGACTGATACGCTCAGCGGCAGCATCACCATCCAGGTAGGCTCCGGCACGGCCCAGACGATCACCGTCGATAGCAGCAGCAACACGGTGAGCACGCTGGCTGCGGCGATTAACAGGGCAGACATCGGCGTGACCGCCTCGGTTATCAGCGATGCCTCCGGCTCGCGCCTCTCGCTGGTCAGCGGCACGAATGGAGCTGCAGGGCAGCTCACCATCACCAGCGGCCTGACGGATGCGACAACCACCTCGTCGATGAGCTTTACGGTGGGCCAGACGGGAAAGGACGCCAGCTTGTCGGTAGACGGCATCTCGCTGACGAGCGCCTCGAACACGGTCACCAATGCGATCCCCGGTGTGACCTTTCAGATGCTTGGCTCCAACGTGGATGAGCCGATCCAGGTGCAGATCACGAACGACACCTCCACGATCGCCTCGGCCTTCAGCACCTTCGTCAGCGCCTACAACAAAGTCTGGTCGGACATCGCCACGCAGGAGGGCAACGACGCGAACGGCAACCCGGAGCCGCTCTACGGCAGCCCGGTGCTGGCGAGCATGCAGAGTGCCCTTTCGAGCGCGCTCTTCAGCGGCAGCGCGAGCGGCGGCATCAGCAACATGGAGCAGCTCGGGATTACGGTCAACACGGACGGCTCGCTGAGTCTCGACACCGATACGCTGCAAAGCGTGTTGAACTCGAACTTCTCCGATGTCGAAGGCTTTCTGCAGAACACGGGCAGCTTCGGCCAGAGCTTTATGACGACGCTAAACGGGCTCGGCACGCAGGCTCCCAGCGGAGCGCTGTACCTGGCCGAGCAGCAGAACCAGACCGTCGAGAGCAACCTGAACCAGAACATCTCCAACGAGGAGTCGATTCTGGCGACGCAGAAGACACAGCTCACCGCCGAGCTGAACTCGGCCAACCAGATCCTGCAGGGAATCCCGAGCCAGTTGAACGAGATCAACGAGATCTACAGTGCCATCACCGGCTACAACAGCCAGCAGAACGGATAAAACAAGCAGCAGAACGGATGGCTCATAGTGGAGAACATGTATCAGCAGCAGGCGCTGGCAGGCGCAACGGGCGTCGAGATGATCCTCGCGCTCTACGACGGAGCGATCCGGTTTCTCTACCGCGCCATCCAGTGCGTTGAAGAGGACGATGTGCATGGTCGCCGCATGGCAGTGAAGCGCGTCATCGACATCTTCATGTACCTGCAGGCGCGGTTGCGGCCCGACCTCGGCGGCAGCACAGCCAACACGCTGGCGGACTTCTACGCGACGATGTTCACGCTGACGCTCGAGGCCTCCTACTACGCCTCGAAGGAGGGCCTCGAAGAGGTGATCTCCTGCGTCCGCAACGTGCGCGATGCGTGGGCGGTCGTGGCGAAGGACCCCGCGGCAGGCCGCGTGCTTCCGCGAGAGCTGCGTACCCGTGAGGAGAGGATGCTCCCCCCGCAGGCGGCGGCGCCCATGGAAGAGAGCCCGCACAGTTCGCGCTGGTCGGCCTGAGTTAGTTCAGAAAAATAGTTTAGTCGCTCAACTATTGAGCGACGGCCAATTCCTCTTCGAGGCGCTGTTTTTCGAAGAGGCTGGTGTAGTAACCGTTGTGCGCGAGCAGTTCGTCGTGCGTGCCCAGCTCGGCGATGCGGCCATCGACGAGCACCGCGATCTGGTCGGCGTTGCGCGCCGTCGAGATGCGGTGCGAGATGAAGACCGTGGTGCGGCCCTGCATCACGCGGCGCAGGCCGGAGAGGATCTGCTCCTCGGTGTAGGTGTCCACGCTGGCCAGCGCGTCGTCGAGGATGAGGATACGCGGATCGCGGATGACCGCGCGTGCAATGGACGAACGCTGCTTCTGTCCACCGGAGAGCGTCACGCCGCGCTCGCCGACCAGCGTATCGAAGCCCTTGGGGAACTCCAGAATCTCGTTGGCAATGTGCGCGACGCTAGCGGCTTCTTGAATCTGCTCTTCGGTGGCTTCGGGCCTGCCGAAGGCGATGTTCTGCCGGATGGAATCAGAGAAGAGGAAGGTTTCCTGCGGGACAAAGCCGATATTTTTGCGCAGCGTGCCCAGCTCGTAGCTGCGGATGGGACGTCCATCGACCAGTACCGAGCCGGGGGCCGCGTCGTTGAGGCGCGGAATCAGGCTGACCAGCGTGGACTTGCCCGAGCCGGTGGGGCCGACGATGGCCAGAGACGATCCGGCAGGCAGCGTAAGGTTGATGTCCTTCAGCACCGCAGGTCCGCCAGGATAGGCGAAGGTAAGATTGCGGAACTCGACCGTGCCCGCGACGGGTTCATCGGCCGGGAGAGAGGCCTCGTGGTCGTCGATGGCCGGCTTCTGCTTGAGCAGTTCGTCGATGCGCGTGACTGAGGCTGTGCCGCGCTGGAAGAGGTTGACGACCCAGCCGACGGCGATCATGGGCCAGGTAAGCTGCACCATGTAGACGTTGAAGCTGGTGAACTGGCCGACCGTGATGTGATGCGAGACAACCTCGTGGCCGCCGACCAGCAGCGTAATCATCAGCGAGAGGCCGAGGACGAACTCGAGCGTGGGCCAGAGCATCGCCATCAGCCGGACGAGCATGAGGCTGCGGCGGATGTACTCCTGATTGGCAGTCTCGAAGGAGGCGATCTCGGCGTCCTCCTGCGCGAAGGCGCGGATGAGGCGCGCGCCGGAGAAGTTCTCCTGCGCCTTGGCGGAGATGTCGGAGAACATGGCCTGAATGCGCTCGAAGCGCGTGTGGATCTTCGCGCCGAAGTACTGCACGATGATGGAGGCCGCGGGCAGCGGCACGAAGGCGATGAAGGTCAGCCGGTGGCTGATGCGGTACATGAACGGTAGCGCGGCGCAGGTGAAGACGAGCGTGTTGGCGCTGTACATGATCGCCGGGCCGAGGAGCATGCGGACGGCGTTCAGGTCGTTGGTGGTGCGCGCCATGATGTCGCCGGTGCGGTGCGTGTGGTAGAAGCTGGGCGCCTGCCGCTCGAGGTTCTGGAAGAGGTCGTTGCGCAGGTCGAACTCGATCTCGCGCGAGGCCCCGATGATGACCTGCCTCATGGTATAGAGGAAGACAGCCGAGATGACCGCGAGCACTAGCAGGCGCAGCGAGTGGTAGACAATCTTCTGCTCGGTGAGGCCGTGCTGCATGTCGTCTACGGCGTGGCCAATGACCAGCGGCAGCATCACCTTGGCCACGTTGTAGAGGATGGTGGCGACCGCGCCCCAGGCAAGGCTCTTCCAATAGCGCTTGAGGTACGGGACGAGCGGTCGCAGGCTTTTCAGAATCAAGGCAGAGGTCTCTTAAAGGGTTAGATGGATTAGTGGCCCTGAGGATGCTCGGTTGTCGAGGACGGTGTTGCTGCGGGCGTCTCGGGCTTCGGCGCGGGTTCCGTGTCGGAGACGCTGAGCAGCTCGACGTCGAAGATCAGCTCGGCCTTCTCGGGGATCGTCGGCAGGCGGCCGCCCGCGCCGTAGGCGAGCTGGTAGGGGATGAAGAGGCGGCGCTTGCCGCCGACGCGCATGCCGTCCAACCCGGTGTCCCAGCCGAGGATGACCTTGTGATCGCCATAGGGCAGCGTGATGGGCTTGTCGTGGTCGAAGGAGGAGTCGAACTTGGTGCCGTCGACGAGGTAGCCGGTGTAGTTGAGCGTCAGGAACTTGTGCGGGACGACGGGCGCGCCGGTACCTGCCTGCACGTCAATGTAGCTGAGCGAGAAGGTGCTGGACTCCGCGCCCAGAAACTCCCTGAGGGCCGGATTGGCGACGGGGGAGAGGTAGCTGATGCTGATGGGCGGCGTGGTTGTAATGGTGTAGAGCGGCTTCGCGCAGGGCAGACCGGCGGGCAGGGCAGGAATCTGCGGCGAAAGCGTGGGTAGCGTGGAGCAGCCGGGGTCGGTTACGGCGTATGTTGCAGCCGTGGGAGGCGCGGCCGGGGCTGCGGGCTTCTTTGCGGCTGTCTGGCCAAACGCGAGCGACGGTGCAAGCGCGGCAAAGGCGAGGGCGGAGGTAAATCGCATGATGCTTCTATGGTACTCGCAGTGCGTGAGGTGGTCGCGCTGATGAGACGGTCCGCAGCTGATTCCCTCAGAGCAGAAACAGGGGTTGTGGAGCAAACGGGAGGCTTTCTGAGGGGCGAACGTTGCCGGACATAAAGTTCTTCATGTGCGCGACGCCGTGTTTCCCCCATGAAACTGGCCGAAGTGGCGCGCCGAAAAGATGCTGATGAACAGCGCACCCAGACCGAACGCAAGGATGTGACTTGTCGCCCGCGGATGAAAAGCACCAACACGTGCGAGGAGTACATACCCAATCAGTGCGTTGAAGAATCCCCAGATAACATTGATTGTGGACGAGGAGAGCCCTTTGCCGGGCGGTTTGGCGAAGGGACTCTGGAAGGGACGTCCCATCATGCCAGCGACAAGATGAGGAATGGTGTTTGCCGTAAAAGCGCCCCCAAAGAAGTACGACACAAGCCAAAGCCAATTCATGATGCAGTGCTCCTTTCTTCCAGCAACCTAAGGTTCTTTTCCTCAGAGACAACGTTGGCAACGGGGAAGAGCAGGACGCAGTGGGTTCAGTCCTCAACCAGCCGTGTAAGCAACTTGAGCGCCGCCAGAAGCCTCTCCTGCTCGTGAGCAGAAAGCTTCTGGGAGATGGACGTGGTGAGCCAGTCCTGTTTCGCAGTCCTCCCCTCATGAATCCGCTTCAGACACTTAGGCGTGAGAGACATCAGAGTTTGCCGCCCGTCGTTCGGGTCAGGCGCACCACGGATGAGGCCGGACTCCTGCAATGGCGTCACGATGGCGCTCATGGACTGAGGGCGCATGCCTTCCGCTCGCGCCAGATTTGAAACTGTGGCCGCACCCTCCTTTTCGAGTCGAAGAAGAACGGAAACCTGTGACGGCGTCAGATCGTTGCCGCCTCCATGCTCGCGTAAACGCTGCTTGAGTTTGAGAAATACGGTACGCATCTCGGCCGCAAGGGTCTGAGCGATTCCGGCTTGGGTAGAAGCTCCTCGTTTGTTCACGGGATCGATTATCGCATATATACAGGTAAACTGTGCAGTTTACCTGTATATATGCGGACGACGAGATTTGGGACGCTCGCGCCCCTGGTGCATTGGCTCACAATCCAAAATGAAGCCGCTGTCGTCAGGTTTGCGTGCGGAGGAGTAGGTAGGTCCCCGTCAGGGCGAAGAGAAGATCTGGCGACCATGCGGCTAACAGCGCGGGTAGTGTGTTGACGTTGCCCATGGCTCCGAAGGCGCTGTCAACGACCCAGTAGGCGAGGGCCAGGCCGATGGCTGTGGCGATTCCGGCGAGGCCGCCGCGCTTGCCCATCGAGAAGGCAAAGGGGACCGCGAGGATGGCCATGACGAGCGTGATGATTGGGTAGGCGATCTTGCGGTCGAGCTGCACGGAGAGCCGCTTGGTGTCGAAGCCGGACTGGCGCAGGTCGTCGATGTAGCGCGACAGCTGCGCGTAGGACATCTCCTGCGATTGCAGGTCTTCTTTCTTAAAGTACGCCGGAGCCTCGTGGATCTCGGGCGGGCTGCTCAGGGTGAAGGTCTGGTAGCTGGCCGTGGTCTCGCCGGAGAAGGTGCGGGTCCAGCCGTTCTCGAGCACCCAGCGGCTCACGCGTTCGTCCCAGTGCGCCGACGAGGCGAAGATGCGGCGCGTCATGGCGAAGGTGCTGGGGTCGAACTCGAAGACGGTGAGGTTGGCGAAGACGTTCCGGTCGGGATCGAAGAACTGGTAGTAGAAGATGCGCGTGGCGTTGCCGTTATTGGTGGAGAGGCCGGAGATCCACTTGCGGTCGGGGCGCAGGAAGGTCTGCGGCGGCTTGCCCTTGATGACGGCGCGGACGGCCTCCTGACGGCGGTTGGCGGCGGGCAGGTAGAACTCGTCGAAGGCGAAGAGCGAGACGGCGATGAGGGCCGTGAGCGCCAGCACCGGCGCAACGATGCGGTAGACGCTGATGCCGGAGGACTTCATCGCAATGATCTCGGACGAGCGGCTGAGCGCCGAGAACGTAACGAGCACGGCGACGAGCGCGCAGAGCGGCGTGACCTGCGACAGGATGAAGGGGATGAGGTTGATGAGGTAGTCGCCGACCGTGACCAGCGGCGTGCGGTTGCGGATCATGTCCCCGATGAGCTCGAAGAAGGTGAAGATGATGAAGAGCATCACGAAGGACGAGAGTACAAGCGCGAAGTTGGTGGAGTACTCGCGCAGGATGTAGTCGTCGAGCAGCAGCGGGAAGCGCAGGTGGAAGGTGCGGCGGAGAAGCGCGGGGAGATCGACCGGCGAGGGCAGGGGATTGCCGGATTCATCGGTGCGCGGGCGAAAGAGCTTGCCGAGTTGCAGGCTGAGCGACTGGCTGGCCGACGCGACGAGGTTAAGTGCGACGCCTCCGCGGGAGAGCTGTTGGAGCAGGAAGGCTCCGGCGCAGGCGAAGATGATGTTCGCGCCCCAGACACCGATGATCGGCGGCAGCTTGCCGGACTTGGCCAGCGCCACGCCGACCGACGAGAGGAAGTAGTAGATGAAGACCAGCAGGATGGTGAGCACGAAGCCGGTGCTCTTGCCGCCTCGCTTGGAGGAGATGCCGAGCGGCACGCCAACGAGCATCAGGACGAGGCAGGCGAAGGGATAGGAGAAGCGCGTGTTCAGCTCGATGGCGTAGGGGCGCTTCTGGGAGTCGGTGCCGGGCGCGTGCAGGCGCTGCCACAGCTCGGGAAGCGTCAGCGCGTGCAGCGGCGTGTCCGAGCGGCTGACGTGGGTGTCGTCCTGCGCTCCGGTCTGGATGGGCAGGTTCATGGTGCCGAAGGTGGAGACGTCGTACTGACTCGGATCGGTGGCGGAGATCTGGTGCTGGCCGCCGTTGATCAGGTGCATGCGGAGGGTCTGCGCCTCGTCGGTGCCGGGCGCGCCGTTGACGACGAGGGCGCGGTCGGCGGTGGTGATGTGCGGGGTGGCGGGCTCGGTCAGGTCGGCGAGGAAGACGTGCCGCCAGACGGCGGCTCCGGCGGCGGGCTGCACATCCTGCACGTAGAGGACGTAGTTCTTGAAGTCCTCGTAGAAGACGCGCGGCTGGACCTCGAAGGAGGCCTGCTGGGACTTGAGCGCGTTCTCGAGCGAGAGCAGGCCGGAGGCGGCGCGGGGCGCGAGATAGATGGAGTTGAGCACGCCGAAGCCGAGTGCGGCGAAGGCCACGATGGAGACGATGCGGACGAAGGACCACGCTCCGATGCCGCTGGCGCGCATGGCAGTGATCTCGCTGTCGGCGGCAAGGCGCGAGAGCCCGAGCAGGATGCCGACGAGCACGGCCATCGGCACGGTCACGGTGAGCGCGTTGGGCAGCGTGTAGGCCAGCAGGCGGACGACGTCCCACAGCGAGGCGGAGTTGCGCACGACCAGCTCAAGAATCTTGCCGAGGTCACGCATGAAGAGAACAAAGGTGAAGAGCACGCCGCCCAGAAGAGCGTGAGAGATGACCTCGCGGAGAATGTAACGGGTAAAGATGCGCATGACGGCGGCTCATTTCAGTGTACGTCCCGCGGCTTTCTGCGCGGAAGGGCGGGCTTTAATGTGCCGCGGCGCGGAGACTCATGTACTCTGACTGCAATCGCAGGCGGGACGGGAAACAGCCGCGATAGACACTCTTTCTGCACAAAGGCCTTGCTGTGCCGCTCTCGGGGAAACACGATATCTGGAAGGGATTGCTGCGAAGGACGCTGCGGCTGGGGCGGTGGGGAGCCGTGCTTTGCGTGACGCTGATGTCCGGGGTCATGTCGGTGGCGCTGGCCTGGGTGCTGATGCACGTGTCGCCGTTCTCCGAGGCAGGCTCGGGCCTGATGCTGTCGCTGGTGATCCCGCTGTTCATTGCGGGGCCGTTCTCCTGGGGGCTGCTTACGCTGCTCGAAGAGACGGAGGCGTCGCGGAACGAGCTCGAGGAACTGGCGACCCGCGACGGCCTGACACGGCTCTTCAACCGGCGCTACTTCATGACGGTGCTGGAGCGCGAGCTCTCGCGGGCGGTGCGCTATGCCGAGCCGCTGTCGCTGCTGATCTTCGACGTGGATGACTTCAAGCTGGTGAACGATCGTCATGGCCATGCGGCGGGTGACCAGGTGCTCGAGGAGATTGCGCGGATGTGCGCGGCCCTGCTGCGGCAGCATGATGTGCTGGCCCGGTACGGCGGGGAGGAGTTCGTGCTGCTGCTGCCGAGGACCGGAGAGGCCGGGGCCGAGCAGGTGGCGGAGAAGCTGCAGGCAGCTATCAGCGCGCTGCTTGTGGATCTGCGGCGGCCGCAGAAGAGGATTGGGGTGACGGTGAGCATCGGCATCTCAACGCTGCGTCCGGAGGAGGACGGCGACCGGATGGAGATGCTGCTCGCGCGAGCCGACGATGCGCTGTACCACGCCAAGATGCTGGGGAAGAACCGCTGGCACGTGCAATGAGACGTTGAACTAACTGAGTCCGGTGCGGAGCAGGTCGTGGATGTGCAGGATGCCGACGGGCGCGCCATTCTCGACGATGAAGACCGTGGTGACACTGCGGGCGTTCATCTGGAAGAGAATCTCGGCGGCGAGCGCGTCGGGCGGGATGGTCCATGGGCTGTGGGTCATGACGGCCTCGACCGGGCGGTCGGAGAAGCCGGAGCGGAAGGCGCGGCGCAGGTCGCCGTCGGTGACGATGCCGGTGAGATGGCCTTGCTCGTCGAGCACCGCAGTGACGCCGAAGCCCTTCGAGGTCATCTCGACGATGGCCGCCGAGAGCGACGTACCCTCGCGGACGAGCGGGAGCCGGTCGCCGGTGTGCATCAGGGCGTTGGCGCGGCGGAGTTGTGCGCCGAGGCGGCCGTTGGGGTGCAGCGCGTGGAACTCGGTAGAGGAGAAGCCGCGGGACTCGAGCAGGCAGACGGCGAGCGCGTCGCCGAGCGCGAGCTGCATGGTGGTCGAGGTCGTGGGGGCGAGGCCGTTGGGGCAAGCCTCGGGCAGCGAGGGCAACTCGAGGCAGAGATCCGCCGCCGCGCCGAGCGTGCTGTGGCGGCTGGAGGTGATGGCGACGAGCGGTGCGTGGATGCGGTGGCTGTAGTCGACCACGGTGGCCAGTTCGGTGGTTTCGCCGGACCATGAGATAGCGAGGATGACGTCCTTCGGCTGCAGGATGCCGAGGTCGCCGTGGCCTGCCTCTCCGGCGTGCAGAAAGTGCGCGGGTGTGCCAGTGGAGGTGAGCGTGGCGGCGAGCTTGCGACCGATGTGCCCGGACTTGCCGACGCCGGTGACGAGCACGCGGCCTCCCTGCGCGGTGCGGGTGAGGATCAGCTCCACGGCCATGTGCAGATGCGTGCCGAGCGTGCCGTCGAGCGCGTAGAGCAGCGACTTGAGTCCTGCGATTTCGAGGTTAAGCGTGCGGCTGGCGCTGGCGTGAGTCTCTTCGGGTGTGCTCATAGGGCAAGCGTGGGATAGTCGGGGGATTTGACGAGGCGGTCGATGGCCACGAGTGAGCGCAGGAGCGTCTCGAAGTGGCGCAGCGGAATCATGTTGGGTCCGTCGGAGGGCGCGTGGTCGGGGTCCTGATGCGTCTCGAGGAAGACGGCGGCGACGCCCACCGCAACCGCGGCGCGGGCGAGCGTGGGGACGAACTCGCGCTGTCCGCCGGAGGTCGCGCCCTGTCCGCCGGGCTGCTGCACGGAGTGCGTGGCGTCGAAGACAACGGGCGCGCCGGTCGCGGCCATGATGGGCAGGGCGCGCATGTCGGAGACGAGTGTGTTGTAGCCGAAGGAGGCGCCGCGCTCGGTGAGCAGCACGTTGCGGTTGCCGGTGGAGGTGAGCTTCGTGACGACGTTCTTCATGTCCCACGGCGCGAGAAACTGGCCCTTCTTGACGTTGACGATGCGGCCGGTTTCGGCGGCGGCGAGCAGAAGGTCGGTCTGGCGGCAGAGGAAGGCGGGGATCTGCAGGACGTCGACGGCCTCGGCCAGTAGAGCGCACTGCGGCGGCTCGTGGACATCGGTGAGCACGGGCAGGCCGACGGACTCGCGGATCTCGGCGAAGATGGGCAGGGCCTGCTCCATCCCGAGGCCGCGTTTGGAGGCGACGCTGGTGCGGTTGGCCTTGTCGAACGAGGTCTTGTAGATGAGGCCGACGCCGACATTCGCGGCGATCTCTTTGAGCGCGGCGGCGGTTTCGAGCGCATGCTCGCGGGACTCGAGGACGCAGGGCCCGGCGATGATAGTGAGCGGAAGCGTGTTGCCGATGCGGAGTTGGTTGAGCTCTACGATGCTATTGGGTGCAGTCACAGAATTAAGTGTACTGCGCGGGGTCGATTTGGAGTCAGAGCGATGGGCAATCCGCAGGTTACGGATTGCCGTCCCGCTTAGGGTCATGGATCACGATCTAGTCTCGAAAGAGGTTTGCCTTTGCTAGATCGATGATTTCGTCAGCTCGCCCGTTCATCACCGCGCGAGCGATATACAAACCGAAGCCCGCCATCTGGCCGAGCTTGATGGTTGGCGGCATCGAGAGCTCCTGCCGATGGACAATGACATCCACAAGGGCGGGACCGTCGTGATCGAATGCCTGTGTCAGACCTGACTGCAGGTCCTCTGGTTTTTCGATACGGACTCCGAAAATACCCATGGCATTGGCGACGTCTGCGAACGAGGGATTGCTAAGGCTGGTGCCGAAGTCGATCAGCCCGGCCGCTTTCATCTCCAGCTCGACAAACGCGAGCGCGCTGTTATTGAAGACCACGATCTTTACAGGAAGGTTCATCTGCTTAAGCGTGAGCAGATCTCCCAGGAGCATGGCCAGGCCACCGTCTCCGGAGAGGGAGATTACCTGCCGCTGGCGATTGCAGGTCTGCGCTCCGATCGCTTGTGGAACTGCGTTGGCCATCGAGCCGTGCGTGAATGAACCGAGAAGGCGGCGCTTGCCATTCATCCGCAGGTATCGCGCTGCCCAGACAGTGGGTGTACCCACATCGCAGGTAAAGACTGCATCGTCTGTGGCGAGCTCATCGATGAGTCGCGCGACATATTGAGGATGGATGGGAGTCTTACCCGGCTCACCTGTCGCAAGCTCGTCCAGTCCTTTGCGAGCCTCACGGTAATGGTTCGTGGCGCGCTGAAGGTGCTCACCGTCTGTTTTCTGTTCAAGCCGCGGAAGCAGCACGCCGAGAGTGTCCTTCACGCGTCCGATCAGGCCCAGATCGACATGCGTGCGGCGGCCGATTTGTTCGCCGCGCAGGTCCACCTGGATGATCTTTGCACGCTCCGGATAGAACTGCGTATAGGGAAAGTCGGTGCCGAGCATCAGGAGTGTGTCGCAGGCCATCATCGCGTGATACCCGGAGGAGAAGCCCAGCAGACCAGTCATGCCGACATCAAACGGATTGTCGTACTCGATGAACTCCTTGCCGCGCAGGGCATGAACAATGGGAGCCTTCAGTGTGTCTGCGAGCTGCAGCAGTTCGGCATGTGCGCCTGCACATCCAGCACCGCCAAGAATCGTAATCTTCTTGGAGGCATTCAGGATCGCAGCCGCTTTTCGCAGGTCCTCATCCGCTGGATGAAAGAAAGGTGCGGGGTCCGTGCACTGCACGCCGCCGACCTTCGCCTGGCACTCGCTGAGCAGGACATCTCCGGGGATGGAGATGACGGATACGCCTCGTTTCGTGATTGCGGTGCGCATGGCGATGCTGAGAATTCTGGGAACATTATTCGGCTCTCCGACCAGCTCGCAGTAATGGCTGCAATCACGAAAGAGAATCTCGGGACGTGTTTCCTGAAAGTAGCTTGTGCCCAGCTCTGAACTCGGGATTTGTGCAGCAATGGCAAGGACGGGGACGCGATTCCTATGACAGTCATACAGGCCGTTGATGAGGTGCAGGTTGCCCGGCCCACAACTACCGGCGCATACGACGAGATCTCCTGTAAGGTGGGCCTCCGCCCCGGCAGCAAAGGCGGCAACCTCTTCGTGCCGCACATGCACCCATTCGATCTCCGAGTGTTTGCGAATCGAATCCGTAATGCCGTTCAGGGAGTCGCCGGGCAAGCCATACACGCGCTTCACTCCAGAGGCTGCAAGGGTCTGAATAATCACTTCTGCGGCTGTCGGCATGGAAGATCTCCTCGAGAGAGCTTGTTAGTGCGTTAAGGCAGCGGCATACATCGGAGAGCGCAGGAACGTGCTCGTACAGAGCGTATACAGTTCTCGTATCCGGAAGCAATGGCGGCTCCGATAAAAGTCTGCGCGGAGGAATTTCTTATCCGAGAAGAAAGTGAGATTCGATATAAATATCAAACGGACTTGCCATTGGGGTTGGCGAGAAAGCGGTAGCCGATGCCGCGCACGGTGACGAGGTGGACTGGGTTGGCCGGGTCGTCCTCAATGTAGCGGCGCAGGCGGACGATGAAGTTGTCGATGGGGCGCGTGTCCGTGTCCTCATGGACGCGCCAGACCTGCTCGAGCAGTTCCTTGCGCGAGACGACCTGGCCTTCGCGGTCGGTGAGGTAGCGCAGCAGGTCGGCCTCCATCAGCGTGAGGTGCGTGAGCCGGTTGGGCGCGACCAGCTCGAGCGTATCGAAGCGGATGGTGCGGTGGTTGAAGGCATACTCGTTGCTCTGCGCAGGCTCGGATGCGGGCTCGCTGGCGGCAGGGGCGAGGCCGCTCTGCCAGGACATGCGGCGCAGCAGCGTCTTGAGCCGGACGAGCAGGATGTTCAGGTCGAAGGGCTTGGCGAGATAGTCGTCGGCTCCGGCCTCGAGACCTTCGAGGATGTCCTCGGTGCGGCCGCAGGCGGTGAGCATCAGCACGGGCGTGAAGCGCTGTTGGTCGCGTAGCGTGCGGACGACGGAGAAGCCGTCCCTGCCGGGGAGCATCACGTCGAGCAGAACGGCGGCAGGCTTGTCCTCGGTGGTGAGCAGGTAGTCGAGAGCAGCATCGCCGTCGGACTCGTGGTGCGTGCGATAGCCCTCGGCCTGCAGGTTGAAGAGAAGCCCCTGCGCGAGGTGGTCTTCATCTTCGACGACAACGATAAGGGGGGAGGATTCGCTCATGACCTGCATCAACGCCTTGAGATCATTTTAGGGGAGGATGCGTCGTTCGGAAGCGTGCTGGCGAGCGGTAATCGGAGCTTGATCGTGGTGCCGAGGCCATTGCCCTGGCTCTCGGCGGCGATGGTGCCTCCGTGCTGGCGAACGATGGTCTTGACGAGGAAGAGGCCGAGGCCAGTGCCTTTGATCTTGACGAGGTCGCGGCCGGGCACGCGGTAGAAGCGGTGGAAGACGCGCTTGAGCTGGTTCGGAGGGATGCCGAGGCCGGTGTCGGTGATGGTGAGAGTGACCCAGGTGTAGTCGGTGATGGCGAGGCGGCAGGTGATGTGCACGCCGTCGGGCGAATACTTCACGGCGTTGTCGAGCAGGTTGAGCACGGCGGTTTTCAGGTCTTCGGAGATGCCGAGGACGATGAGGCGCACGGCTCCGGGGACAGGGGGCAGCACTACGGCCTCGGGCGCGAGGTGATGTCGTTGCACGATGACGGCGATGCACTCGGTGACGAGCGCCTCGAAGTCGATGGAGGTGCGATTGGCCTGTCGCTGCCGCTGACCGAGTTCTCCGGCCTTGAGCACCTGCTCGACGGTGGCGAGCAGGCGGTCGGAGTCGGCGTGCATGATGCTGTAGAACTGCTGCTTCTGCTCCTCGGTGGTAGGGCGGCGCTGGAGCGTCTCGAGATAGAGGCGGATGCTGGCGATGGGCGTCTTGAGCTCGTGCGTGACGGCATTCAGGAAGGAGTCCTGCCGCTCGTTGCGGCGGATCTCGCGTACGAGGAAGACGGTGTTCAGCACAACGCCCGCGATGAGCAGTGCAAAGAGAATGATGCCGAGCACGGCGAGCGCCAGTGTGCGCTCGTTGAGCAGAATCCAGCCGATGTTGAGCGTGACGAGGCCGCCGACGAGCAGAACGCCGAGCGTAATGAAGAAGGCGATCGCTCCACGGCGGCGGGAAATATTCATGGAAGACTAGCTTACCGGACGGGCTACTGGGCGGGGCAGGACTCGCCGCTTACGATGTGGGCTCCCCTGGCTTTGGCGTCGTCTTCGCTCATATACGAGCCGGTACGGGTGCGTCCGTAGTATGCGGTGCCGGGGCAGTGGTAGGTGTTGCTGGCGGGGTTGAGCCAGACGAGGCCGAGGCCGCCGCCGGGAGCAGGCTTTTTCCGCGCCATGCGCCGCCGCGTGGCGGTGTTGGGTGCGGATGCGTTAGCCTGCGAGGACGGCCCGGCAATAGAGCGTGTCGCCAGCGAGTCGGATGCGGCGTCGGCCGCGGCCTTTGCTGCGGAGAGGCTCTGTTCGCGGGCCTGCGTGGTCTTGCTGGGCGCGGCCTGCGAGACGGGAGGGTTCGCTGCCGCGGGCGGAGCTGAGGCTGCCGCCGGTGCGGGCGGAGGCTCTGGCGCGGGCGTTGCGGGGAACCACTGTCGAACGCCGTGGTGGCCCTTGCAGGCGCTATTGCGCGCGGCCTCGGTGGTATAGGAGCCGTCGCGGCAGAGGCCGGTGGCGTTCTCGGGGCGCTGCGGAGGAGTTGTGTCCTGTGCGGACAGCGGTGAGTGGGCGAGGAGTCCGATAGCCAACGCTGGAAGAATCAAGATTCTTTTCATAGGCGGCTCCGGTTCACCTTTTGATGCTATCGCCTGAGAGGAGGCGCTGGCTAGGCGTGGGGCCAAAGAACAAAAGGCGCAGAGCTTGCGAGCTCTGCGCCTTGGCGGGGAAGTGGGGACCGATCAGACTCCGGCGGGCCTGGGGTCCGCCTTGTCGTACTTGGCGATCTGCACTCTCTCCGCGAGGCCGACCTTGCTCATCAGCCAGATGCAGTAGTAGTTCACGTCGAACTCATACCACTCGAGGCCGTGGCGGGCGCTGACCGGGTGCGCGTGGTGGTTGTTGTGCCAGCCCTCGCCGCCAGTGAGCAAAGCGACCCACCAGCTATTGCGCGAGTCGTCGTGCGTCTCGAAGCGGCGGCTGCCCCAGAGGTGCGTCGCCGAGTTCACGAGCCATGTGGCATGCAGACCGACCGTGACGCGCAGGAAGGTTCCCCAGAGGACCATGCCGAGAGCGCCGACAATCCTGTGTCCCTCGGGAGCGAGCGCCGCGCCGATGGCGATCTGGAGGAGGCCGGTGGCGACCAGCGGCAGATAGTGGTACTTGCTGAGCCAGACGTGCACGCGGTCGCGGGTCAGGTCAGGGGCGTAGCGGCCGAGCAGGGCGGTTTCCGAGTGCAGGGCACGGCCGGAGAGAATCCAGCCAGCGTGCGCCCACCAGGTGCCGTCGTGCGGCGTGTGCGGGTCGCCCTCGTGGTCGGAGTTCTGATGATGCACGCGGTGCGTGGCCACCCAGAAGATCGGTCCGCCCTCGAGCGCGAGGCAGCCGCAGATGGTGATGAAGTACTCCCACCACTTGGGCGTCTTGTAGCCGCGGTGCGTCAGCAGGCGGTGGTACGAGGCGCCGATGCCGACGTTGATGGCGAAGAAGTAGGTGATGACGAAGGCGGCCAGATTCTTCCACGAGAAGAAGAACAGCGCGGCGACGCCGAGGATGTGGAAGATCGCCATGGCGATGGCGGTCACCCAGTTGACGCGACCCTCCTGATACTTCCGGCCCATGCGAAGGTCCTGCTTGACCTTCATCTGCACCTCGGCGACGGCGGCAACGGCGGAGGCATTGCGGAGAGAGGATTGTTCAGTCTCGGAAGCTGCGGTGATCGGTGTCATGCGTACACCGTAGCAGGCAAGGGCAGGGGAGGGGTGTAAGAGTTTTGTAATCGCGCCAGGAGCACGGTTTTGTTAGGGTTTCGTAGGGACAGTACTGGAGGATAGACATTGATGAGCGATGTACGCACGCTGTTTCGGCTTGCTCCGCGGTTTGTGGAGCGCATCTGGGGGCGACACGATCTGCGACCGTGGTATGGAGAGACGGGGATTCCCGGCATGGTCGGCGAGGTGTGGCTGACGGGGCCGGAGTGCGTGATCGAGACGGGGGCGCTCACGGGGAAGACGCTTGAAGAAGGCTGCCCGGGGTTCCCGCTGCTGGTGAAGATGCTCTTCCCGAGCGAGAAGCTCTCGGTGCAGGTGCATCCGGACGATGATCTGGCGCGGCGTACAGGCCATGCGCGTGGAAAGACGGAGTGCTGGTATGTGCTGGAGTCACAGCCGGGTGCCTCGGTGGCTTTGGGGCTGAAGCCGGGCGTCGATGTGGCGCAGGTGAAGGCTGCGGTGCTCGGCGGCACGCTCGAGGATCTGCTGAACCATGTGCCGGTCGCGGCGGGCGAGATGTACTACGTCGATGCGGGCACAATCCACGCGATCGGCGGCGGCTCGGTGTTGCTGGAGACGCAGCAGACCAGCGATATCACCTACCGGCTCTATGACTATGGGCGTCCGCGGGAGCTGCACCTGGAGCAGGGGCTAATCGCGCTCAAGACGGGCACGCGGGCCGGGCTGGTTGCGCCGAAGAAGATGGATGGATTCGTGCGGCTGATCGAGGAAAAATACTTCACTGTGGATCGCTTCGATGTGCCTGCGGGCAGCATGACGGTCGACGTGGAGGGCGTTGGCTGCATCGTGGGACTTAAAGGCACGGGTAGCGTGAACGGGCTCGAGCTTCAGCCGGGGCATGCGGTCGTGGCGCCGCAGGGTGCGGATGCGTTGGAGATCGTCTCCTCCGCGGAGCTCTCGTTTGCGCGATGCTTTGCGCTCGAGACTTAGGTCCCGGCGTCAGGCTTTTTATTGCAGGTCAGCCAGCTCGTACAGCGGGCGAATCTCGATCTCGCTCGGTCCGGGCATGGGATTGGGGCAGCGCTTCACCCAGGCGACTGCCTCGTCCATGTCCTTGACCTCCCAGAGCCAGAAGCCGGCGACCAGCTCGCGGGGTTGGGCGAAAGGCCCGTCGATCACGGTACGGTTGGGACCATCGAACGCAACACGCTTGCCTTGTGAGGAGGGCGTGAGTCCGTCGCCCATGCGCAGGATGCCTGCTTCGCTCAGCTCGTCATTGAATCGGCCCATCGCCTCCATCATCTCCAGCGTCTGCGGGTCTGGGGTGTAGCCCTTTTCGCTGTCTTCGGTAGCCTTCACGAGCACCATTACACGCATTGGTCTGCCTCCTTACGAACGGGATTATTTTTCGCCAGTCGAGACGCAGGCGCAAATGAATTTCGGGCGCAGCCCGCCCCGGAATGCATTGAAGGGCGGAGCCGAAGCCCCGCCCTTCATGACGTAAAACCTGTGTTGATGTGGCTAGCGGAGGAAGACGCCCAGCTCGTTGGCCGCGTTCCGCAGATAGGGCAGGTAGCGGGTCTGCATGTCGTAGACCGGCATGCGCGGGGCGTGGCCGCTGAGGTTGATGGTCGCCACCACGCGGCCCGAGGGTGCGTAGACCGGCACGGCGAGCGAGCGCAGGCCGACCTCCAACTCCTGATCGACCAGCGCGTAGCCGGTGCGGCGCACGTTGCGTAATGCGATGCGGAGCTTGTCGACGGTGGTGATGGTACGCGTGGTGCGCGGGACCAGATCGACGTGGGAGAGATACTGCTCGAGCTTGTCGTTGGGCAGGTAAGCCAACAGCACGCGGCCCATGCTGGTGCAGTACGCGGGCAGGCGGCTGCCGATGTGCAGATCGACGGCGACCATCACGCGGTCGACCGTGGTGCGGGCGACGTAGACGATGTCGTCGCCGTCGAGCGTGGCTACGGAGAAGGACTCGCGCAGCGCGGCCGACATGCGCTCGAGGATAGGCTGCGCGGCGGTCGAGATGGTGCTCGAGGCGGTGTAGCTGTGCGAGAGCGTAAGCATGCGCGGGCGCAGGCCGTAGCGCGAGCCGTCCTCGACCCCGGCAAAGCCGAGCTTGGTGAGCGTGTACAGGCAGCGGCGCACGGCGGCGCGGGAGAGGCCTGTCTTCACGCTGAGCTGCGAGATGGTCATCTGCGGCGACTGCTGCGTGAAGGCCTGGATGACGATGAGGCCGCGGGCAAGCGAGGTCATGAAGTTCGGATCGCCGGTGTAGACGTCGAGCGAAGCGGCAGGGGTTTCGCTGGATGCCGGAGGCGCGGCAGGAGTGGACGCTGGAGGGATGCTCGGAGGAAGCGGACGGCGTGGAGGGAGACTCATCGTGTTGCGGCCTTTCTGGTCCCATGTCCGGCCCGTGTCGAGAACTCGTGCGATAGCCGGACTATTACTACGATAAGCGCACAAGGTTCCCGGTCGCAACTGGGGAGAGAAAATCTGTCCGAAGACCGCACACTGCATGAATTTTCACGCAGCCCCATGCGACGCCGCAGCCGATTCGCCATCGAAGGGTAAAGAGGCTCTTCCCGGTTCTACAATCCAAGCAGAGCAGAAGACGAAGTGACAAGGAGAGACAACGGTTATGGCATCACAAGCACTCAGCGATCGCGCAGGATGGAAGGCGCTCGAGGCCCACTCCGAGCAGATCAAGGCGAAGCACCTGCGCGAGCTCTTTGCAGAGGACGCGCAGCGGGGTGAGCGGTTTACGGCCGAGGCGGACGGCATCTTTCTCGACTACTCGAAGAACCGGATCACCGACGAAACCGTGAAGCTGCTGCTCGCTCTGGCGGAGGAGACGGGGCTGAAGGCGAAGATCGACGCCATGTTTCGCGGCGACAAGATCAACATCACGGAGAACCGCGCCGTGTTGCATGTGGCGCTGCGCGCCCCCAAGGGGCAGACGATCCTCGTCGATGGCGAGGATGTCGTTCCCGGCGTGCACGAGGTGCTGGAGAAGATGGCGGGTTTTGCCGACCGGGTCCGCAGTGGCGACTGGAAGGGCCACACCGGCAAGCGCATCAAGAACGTCATCAACATCGGCATCGGCGGCTCGGACCTTGGCCCCGTCATGGCGTATGAGGCGCTGAAGCACTACTCCGAGCGCAGCATGACCTTCCGCTTCGTCTCGAACGTGGACGGCACGGACTTTGCCGAGGCAGTGCAGGATCTAAACGCCGACGAGACGCTGTTCCTCGTGGCCTCGAAGACCTTCACCACGCTGGAGACGATGACGAACGCGCATACGGCGCGGACGTGGGCGCTGGCTGGGCTTGGCGGCGACGAGAGCGCGATTGCGAAGCACTTTGTGGCGATCTCGACGAATGCCAAAGAGGTTGCGAAGTTCGGTATCGATACGGCGAACATGTTCGGCTTCTGGGACTGGGTCGGTGGGCGCTACTCGATGGACTCGGCGATTGGACTTTCGACGATGATTGCTATCGGGCCGGACCAGTTCGGCGAGATGCTCGCGGGCTTCCACTCGATCGACGAGCACTTCCGCTCGACGCCGTTCGAGAAGAACCTGCCGGTGCTGCTGGGCCTGCTGACGCTGTGGTACGCGGACTTCTTCGACGCACAGACGCAGGCGGTGCTGCCGTATGAGCAGTACCTGAAGCGCTTCCCGGCGTACCTGCAGCAGCTCACGATGGAGTCGAACGGCAAGCATGTGACGCTCGACGGCGAGCATGTGTCGGTCGAAACCGGACCTGTCTACTGGGGTGAGCCGGTCACGAACGGGCAGCACTCGTTCTACCAGCTCATCCACCAGGGAACGCGGCTGATTCCGTGCGACTTCCTCGGCTTCTACAAGACGCTGAACCCGCTCGGGCGGCATCACGACATGTTGATGGCGAACGTCTTCGCGCAGGCTGAGGCGCTGGCCTTCGGCAAGACGGCCGAGCAGGTGAAGGCTGAGGGAACGGCGGATGCGCTGGTGCCGCATCGCGTCTTCGAGGGCAACCGCCCGTCGAACACGATCCTCGCCGACAAGCTGACGCCGAAGGTGCTGGGGCAGCTTGTGGCGCTCTATGAGCACTCGGTCTTCACGCAGGGAGCGATCTGGAACATCGACTCGTTCGACCAGTGGGGCGTGGAGCTGGGTAAGGTGCTGGCAACGAAGATCCTCGGCGAGTTGGAGAGCGCGAGCGAGCCTGCGGGTGCGCACGACTCTTCGACCAACCGGTTGATCGCGCTGTATCGCAAGAACAAGTAAGTAGCGCAGGACGCGAAGACCCTCCCTTTTTGAGGGAGGGTCTTTGTGCTTAACCCAGAACGGCGAGAACCTCGGCCGGCTCGGGTCGGACTCGGGGGTCGGCGTGCGCCTCGGCGTAGAGGATGCGGTTGTCGCGGGAGAGGACGATGGTGGCGGGCAGAGGGAGCCGCCAGTCTGCCTCGGAGGCGCGCTCGTAGCCGACACCCGCGTTGTTGAAGGGGATGTTCACGAGGATGGAGCGGTAGTAATCGCGCGTGGCCGTAGGCAGCGAGTAGGCGATGCCATAGGCCTCGGCGAGTGTAGCGCCGGGGTCCGCAAGCAGGGGAAAGGTAATGTCGTGCTGCTGCACGGTGAAGTCGTTCTGGCGGGACGTCTGCGGGGAGATGCCCACCAGCAATGCGCCGCGAGAGCGGACCTCGGGGTAGAGATCGCGCCAAGCTTCTAATTCAGTGACGCAGTAGGGGTCCCAGCGGCCCCGGAAGAAGTTGATGACGAGTGGGCCGAGCGAGAGCAGGTCGGCGGAATCGACGGATCTGCCGAAGGGGCCTTCGGCAAGGCGGAAGGCGGGAGCCGCGGAGCCGATGGGCAACAGGCGGTTCTCGATGCCGGAGGCAAAGAGGTCGGCGGCAGCCTGCTCGGAGATGGCAAGCCGCTCGGGCTGAACGAGTCGGCGGGTATTCGCGGTGATGGTGTCGAGCCGGTCTTCCAGCCGGTCCTGAAGAGAAAAGGTGTCTGGCACCTCTCTATTATTGCAGCGATTTTTATAGCTATGAGTGAAGCGGGTCACAGAGGGTATGGTGGTCATTCCCTCAGGGGCTGAAGCCCCTTGTTGGTGCCAGATCATGGATGTACGGGCTAAAGCCCGTACCCTTCAAAGCTAAACCGTCCCCTTCAACCCATCCCTTACATCGCCATGCTGGGGTCGTGGCAGGAAACCTCGGCAGCGGGCTTCTTCGCCGCGGCGCGCATCGAGCGGTTCGGCTGCTGCAGCATGGCGTGGCCGCCGGTTTCCTGGATGACCTTCAGCATGCGGGCGAAGGCCTCGTCGCGGGCCTTCTTGTTCTCAGGCGAGGCGTCGGGAGCCTCTCCGGCGCGCATGAAGCCGTGGCCTGCACCGTCGTAGGTGACGGGCTCATAGGTCTTGCCCGCGGTCTTCATGGCCTGCGTGGTGCCGGGGATGGTCGCGCCGATGCGGGCGTCGTTGCCCGCATAGAAGCCGTAGACGGGAGCGGTGACAGTCGAGACATTCTCCGGGCCTGGTCCGTAGAAGACGAAGGCCGCCGAGAGGTCAGGCCGGTGCGCGGCGAAGGCGAAGGACTTGCCGCCGCCCCAGCAGAAGCCGGTGACGTAGAGCTTGCCGTTGGCGGCGGGGAGCTTTTTGGCGTAGTCGGCCACGGCGTCGAGGTCGGCGTTGACGCGGTCGGCATTCAGGCCGGAGACGGCCTTGGTCACGGCGTCCTGGCCTGAGAAGGAGTCGGTGCCGCCGCCGCTGGGGCCGTCGCCGGAGAGCAGGTCGGGCGCGACCACAATATAGCCCTGGGCGGCAAGCTCATCGGCCATCTCCTTGGCCCAATCGCTCAGGCCGAAGATCTCGTGAATCAGCACGATAACGGGGGCCTTCTGCTTCACCTCGGGGTAGACGACAAAGGTCTGCACGGTGCGGCCGTCGTGCTTGACGGCGGCGTACTCGCGGTGGCGCGGCGAGGCCTCGAGGCGCGTCTTGGCCCAGTCCTGCGCGCGGAGGGAGGGGGAGCAGACAGCAGAGAACGCAACAAGGAGGGCGGCGGCGAGAAGACCCAGTCGGTTGAGCATGGCATGGAGTGTAGACTGCCGCGAAGGCGCGGGCAAGCAGGAATCGGGAGCGTGGGCGGGATGCACCGGAAACGATGCTGGGCTGAGTGGAAACGATGCAGTTTTTCAGGGAGATAGGCAAACTACAAGATTTGCCATAAGCGGGAAGATAGCGCAACTTTCATAGGAAACTTACGTTCTAATGATTAGAAGGTTCGGGAGCATGGGACATGCGAACGACCTTCCGGGGTTCTCTCCCAGGAGCCTCGAAGGAGGTTGACCATGAAGTTCCTACGGTATTTCGCTGTACTCAGCATTCTGATGCTGATGCCGGTTGCTTACTCGCACGCGCAGGTTTCAGTCGGTGTGGGCATCGGCGGCCCGGTGGCTCCGGTTTATGACTATGGTGACTACGGTGTAGCCCCGACATGCTCCTACGGCTACTATGACTACTATCCCTACTCCTGCGCGCCCTATGGCTACTACGGCCCGGCGTGGTTCAACGGCGGCATCTTCATCGGCGCGGGCCCCTGGTTCCGCGGCGGCTACTATCGCGGCGGCTACGGCTATCGTGGAGCCTACTATGGTGGATACCGCGGCGGTTACGGCGGCTACCACGGTGGTTATGGCTACCATGGATACGCTGGCGGCGGATACCGCGGCGGCTCGGTAGGCGGATACCGTGGTGGATCTGTCGGTGGCTTCCACGGTGGCTCGGTTGGTGGCGGCTTCCATGGCGGTGGCGGCGGTGGTGGTTTCCACGGCGGCGGTGGCGGAGGCGGAGGCTTCCACGGTGGTGGTGGTCACGGCGGCGGCGGACACCGGTAAGTCGATCGCAACAGCTTGATTCAGACGGCTGCTCTCTTCGGAGAGCAGCCGTTTTCGTTTAGCGCTGAAGCGCGAACGCTATACTGCAAGCCATACACGATCCTCCTTCCGGGCATGCAGAGCATCTTCCTCCCGCCGCGCCGTGGCTTGAAATATCGCGTGCTGCTGGCTGTTTTGCTGATGGCGATGCCTCTGGCGGCGCAGACGGCGCTCCGGATGCCGTCGGCGGTGGCATTTGATCCGCAGGGAAATCTGTATATCGCTGAGCGGGAAGGACATCGCGTGCTGCGGGTGGATGCGGCGGGCGAGGTGACGTCCGTTGCGGGCAGTGGGATGCAGGGGTTTGCCGGGGACGGCGGTCCGGCGACGACTGCGGAGCTGGACTCTCCTTCGGGTGTGGCTGTGGATGCGGTCGGAAATCTCTACATTGCCGATACGCACAACCATCGGGTGCGGCGGGTGGATGGAGCTACGGGCGTCATCGCAACCGTGGCGGGCAGTGGTGTGGCCGGGTTTGCCGGGGATGACGGTGCGGTTGCTTCGGCGCGGCTGGATGTGCCCTCGGGAGTGGCCGTGGACGCGGCGGGGAATCTGTACATCGCCGATACAGGGAATCAGCGCGTGCGGCTGGTGAATGCGGCGACGGGTGTGATCTCGACGATTGCAGGCAATGGGACGCAGGGTTTCGGCGGCGATGGAGGCCCGGCGTCGTCGGCGGAGCTGAACCAGCCGCAGGGTGTGGCGGTGAGCGCGTCAGGGGATGTGTACATCGCCGATGCGGGCAATCGGCGCGTGCGTGTCATGAGGGGTGCTACGGGGCTGATGGCGACGGTGGGGATGGCGCTGGCTCTGCCTCGGGGGCTGGCCGTTGATGCTGCTGGCAATGTGTACATCGCCGATGCGGCGAGCCAGCAGGTACGGAGGGTCGCGCCGGATGGGATGGTCACGATGTTTGCGGGCAGCGGCGTACAGGGATTTGCCGGGGACGGCGGAAGCGCGGCTGCGGCGGAACTGGATACGCCTGCCGGGGTGGCGGTTTCGCCTGCGGGGTTGGTGACGTTTGCCGATGCGGGCAACGGCCGGGCGCGGCAGGTGGGGGCCGACGGGAGGATCTATACAGTTGCCGGGCCGGGCGCGGTGGCTGCGTCCGGGACGCTGACGGTGACAGCTCCGGCCTTGGTCTACGGCTCGGGGATGCTGACGGCGACGCTGGCGGGCGGCAGCAGCGGGACCGGGAGCGTGCGTTTTATGGAAGGCTCCGTGACGTTGGGTACGTCGGCCATGACGAACGGCATGGCGACTCTGAGCGCAGCCGGGTTGAGCGCCGGAGCGCATGAGGTCTATGCGGTCTATAGCGGCGATGCCAGCCACGCTGCGGCGCAGAGCGCAGTGAGCCTCGTGACTGTGGGCAAGGCGGCGAGCGCGGTGACGATAACTCTCTCCTCGGGGAGCGCGGCCGTGGGAACGGCGGTGCAGGCGACGGTCCATGTGTCTAGCAGCACGAGCGGCGTGCCGACGGGGAGCGTCTCTCTGCTGGATGGGAGCACGGTGCTAGCTGTGCTGCAGCTCTCGGCGGGTGGCGCTACGTTTACGGCGAGTGCCCTGTCGGTGGGATCGCATGCGCTGTCGGCGGTGTATGCGGGCGATGGCAACTTTATAGGGAGCACCTCCGTCGTAGGGACCGTTGCCGTCTCCGAAGGCTCGCCTGCGGACTTTACACTGGTGGCCTCGGGTACGGGGAGCCAGTCGGTCGGCGCGGGCGGCAGCGCCAGCTTTTCCTTTCAGGTGCAGATGCAGGGCGGGCTGGCCAGCCCGGTCACGCTGGCGGCTTCGGGACTGCCGAGCGGGGCGACAGCGAGCTTCAACCCGTCGTATGTGCCGCCGGGTGGCGCGGTGACGACCTTCACGATGACGGTGCAGACGGCGAAGCAGTCTTCAGGCATGCAGTGGCGAGAGGAGCTTGTGGTTGCGGGGTTTCTGGTGCTATTTCCTCTGGCCGGAGTAAGAAGGCGGTGGGCTGCGGTGCTGCTGTGCGTGGGGCTGCTGATGGTGACGGGCTGCGGGGACAGGATCTATCCCGGCTCAGGCAGCGCGGCGGCAGCGAGTCATACTACGACGATTACAGTCACGGGAACGGCAACGGATGCCTCCGGTGCCGTGTTGCAGCACAGCGCGACTGTGCTGCTGGCCGTGCAGTAGCCTACGGCGCGAGCATGCGCAGCAGAAGGAAGATCACCACGCCCGCGAAGAAGACCAGCGCCATGCGGATGCCGGGCTCGCGGTTGACCTCGGGGACGAGATCGGTAGCGGCGACGTAGACCGAGACGCCCGCGGCCAAAGGCAGGCCGATGCCGACGAGGCTGTGGGCGAGGTTGATGATGAGCACGCCCAGCACGGTCGTCGCGCCGAGCAGTAGCGCGGAGTTGAGCGCGGTGCTTTTGCGCTGTCCGGCGGCGAGCATCACGCTGGCCACGGTGAAGCCCTCGGGAATTTTGTGCAGGAAAACGGCGACGAAGAGAATCCAGCCGAGCCACTCCGACAACACGAAGCCGGAGCCGATGGCGATGCCGTCGAAGAGCGTGTGCGCGGCCAGGCCGAGCAGCACTTTGTAGCTGGTCTGCCGGGAGAGGAACTCGTGGTGGTGCGTCTCCTCGCCGAAGTGGAAGTGGGGGACGAGGGTGTGCTCGAGCAGATGGACGCCGCAGTACCCGGCGAGGATGAGCGCGGGAGCCCATGTGGGGTTCACGCGCATGCTCTCGGGGAACATCTCGAGGATGGCGGCGGCGAACATGAAGCCCGCTCCAAGGGCGACGAAGTAGCGCAGCGAGCGGATGGACGGTGAGCGCCGGACGAGCAGATAGCCGCCGAGGTAATCGGCTAAGCCTGCGCCCAAGCCAAGAACGATGCTGACCAGGGAGCGGGAGGCAGGGGACATCATGGGAAGCAGGCCTGACCTTTCATCAGGGAGGATTTAAAACTGAAAACTAGTTCTCAATAAGAATACATCGAACAAGGTGGATTCCCACTACGAAGAGAGAGTATCTCGTTCTCCTGCCATAAGAAAGACCACGCCGAGCCCGGCGAAGAGGACGACGCCCTCGAGCTTTTCGGAGAAGGGATGGAGATGCTCGAAGTCGAGGCGGGCGGGGTTGTTGGCGGGCGCGGCATCCACGTCGCCACCGGCGGCGATGCGGTCGCGCTCCATGGCGGGCACGACGTTCATCCGCAGATAGAGTGTGAGCGCCAGCATCAGCGCGACGAGAGAGAGCTGGAAGAGCCGCCGGACGCGATTCCGCGGCGTCAGGATGGTTGCAGCGAAGAAGAAGGCCCCACAGAGCAGGCCGATGGTGTGCAGGATGTTCAGCGTGCCGCCGACGACAAGACCGGCAAGGTGCTTGCTGGGCAGCACACCGAAGGCCGTGGGCGCGACGACAAAGGCAAAGAAGCAAAGGCCGCCGACCCAGAGGACGATGGCCAGCAGGCGCACGAAGCGAAGAAGAGTCTGCATGGCTTAGACGAGATCTCTCCCGATGAGGCGGTGGATGCGGTCCTTGATAGGCGGATGCGTGGCGAACAGGCTGCCGAAGCCGCCTATGCCGAGCAGCGGCGCGACGATGAACAGGTGCGCCGTCGAGGGCGAGGCCTGCATCGGGATACGGCGCGAGTAGTTGTCGAGCTTCTGCAGGGCGCGGGCCAAGGCATACGGATTGCCGGTGGTGGCGGCTCCGGTAGCGTCGGCCTCGTACTCGCGGGAGCGCGAGACGGCGAGCTGGATGAGCGTGGCCGCGATGGGAGCCAGAATAATCATGAAGAGGCCGCCGAAGCCCGAGCCGCGCTCGCGGCGGTCGTCGCTGCCGCCGTAGCCGCCGAACATCGAGGCGAAGTAGCCCATGCGGGCGACCATGGTGATGGCTCCGGCGAGCGTAGCGGCGATGGAACTGGTAAGAATGTCGCGGTTGCGGACGTGGCCCAGCTCGTGGGCGAGCACGCCCTCCAGCTCCTCGTCATCGAGAAGCTGCAAAATACCATGCGTGACGGCGACCGAGGCGTGCTGTGGATTGCGGCCGGTGGCGAAGGCGTTAGGCGACTCGGTGGGCAGGACGTACATCTTCGGCATGGGGATGCCGAGCTTGGCGGAGAGCCGCTCGACGACCGCGTAGGCGCGGGGAAGCTGCTCGCGGCTGACCGGCTGCGCGTTGTACATGGCAAGCGCGATCTTGTCGGAGTAGAAGTAGCTGCCGAAGTTCATCACGACCGATAGGCCGAGCGCCAGCAGCATGCCGTTCTGCCCGCCGAGCCGCTCTCCGACAAAGAGGAGGAAGAGCGTCAGCACGACGAGCAGAAGGGTCGATTTGAAGGTGTTCATGGGGAGTCTACCTGCGTTCAGGCTCTCCGACTGTGGCAAGAACCTGACTATTAGACGCGGATGCGGCTCCCGGGATGCGGGTAAGTGCGTGACGCAGAACAGTCTCGAGCGCGGACTTCAGCTCCTGGTAGGAGGCCTCCGAGAGCCTGCCCTGCAGGCGCTCGGTTTCGAGGGTGAATAGCTCCTCTTTGAGCGCGGTGAGCAGTGTCGTCGGACCAACAGGTACGGGGCCGGCGGCGGAGGTGCTGAACGAGGCCGCGGCGGGCTCGGCGGACTCATCCGGGGAGTTCTTCAGCATGAAGCCTGCGCCTGCTGCGAGTACGAGGCCGAGGCCGCCGATGATCCACCACTTGTACTTGGACAGGGTGTCGTTGTCGTCGTGCGGATCGACGGGCGTGCCGAGGCCGCCGCCGGGACGGGTGTCGGTGGCGGCGGTGCCGGGCTGGCCGGGTGCTCCGGCGGCGGGACCGGCTCCTGCGCCTGCTCCAT
The DNA here is from genome assembly GCA_036398595.1 of Granulicella sp. Taxonomy (GTDB): domain Bacteria; phylum Acidobacteriota; class Terriglobia; order Terriglobales; family Acidobacteriaceae; genus Edaphobacter. The sequence goes on along the minus strand of DASWOV010000042.1, from coordinate 16,484 downwards.
CACCGGCGTTGGTCTGGACGGGATCACGCGGTAGCTCGCCCTGTCCGGAGATGGTGAAGTTGAGCGGCTGCGAGGGCGAGACGCTGCGAGCGATGAAGGTCTGCGCGTTGACCTCGTCGTTGACGGCGGTAAATGGGGTGGAGGGAGCGCCCTCGAACTTCATGCTCTTGGGCATCATGATGGCGACGGTGCCGGTCGGCAGGCTGAGGTGCGGCTCGAACTTGAAGCTGCCGGTGTAGGGGATCTGGTAGCTGATCTGGAAGCGCGTCATGCCCGCTGTGTCCCCGGAATCGCTGGAATCGCCGGGGCGGATCGGGAAATTGAAGGTGTAGAGGTTGGGCGCGTCCTTGAGCGGCATGGGGGACGACTGCACTGGCATGCCTCCGGGGGCGAGCGCGGCGGAGCCTTCGATCACGGCGCCCGCAGGGAGATAGAACTCGAACGGCCGGTCGCTGAACTGCGTCATCGGAGGCTTGGAGTCGTTCTTGATGAAGAAGTTTTCGATGATGCGGAGATTCTTGCCAGCGGCATCGGTCTGGATACGCATGACGTCGGCCTCGCTGGTGATGCCCTGGACGTGCGCGGCGGCGTTGTAGACGTTGACCTCGACCGATTGTGTGCCCGGAGGCGCGGGGCGAAAGTAGGGAGCCTTGTCGTGCGTGACGCGAACGAGGTGCATGCCGTCGTCCGGCACATTGAGGGTGAAGTTGCCCTTGGCGTCGGTGGCGGTGCGGGTGGACTCCTGCATGCCCTGCGCGAGCTTGATGAGCACCACCTCGTCTCCGGCGGAGGGCTTGTTGGTCGTCTTGTTGGTGACGACGCCGGTGAGCGTGGTGGCGAAGGCGGGGGCGGCGACGAGCGAAGCCGCGAGCAGAAGACCGGAGAGTTTTGCGGATGAGATCACGGGTTTAAGTCTACCAATCGAAGGAATGAAGAGTTGCGCGGTTCAGGCGCGGGAGGCGGCGCCGTGGGACTCGAGCAGCTCGATCTCGGCCATCACGGTGGCGGCCTCGTCCTCGAGCGAGGCGCGCTGATCGGCGTAGTCCTGCTCGGGATATTTGCCAGCGAGATACTCGAAATTGAGGTCGCGGAGGTTCTCGTAGACCACATCCTTGCGCTCGCGGAGATAGTCGAGACGGGTCTTGTCCTTCTGGAGGAAGAGATGCTTCTCCGGCCAGAAGATGAAGAGGAAGGTGCCGAGCGTGAGGAAGATCGATACGGCGATTCCCATGGCTAGTACTCCGTCTCGCGGCGAATGCGCTCGCGCAGGGCGTCGGCGGCGGGATTGCCCGGCCCGGCGACGAGAGCCGGCGCCGGTGTAGAACGCTGCCTCCATGCGCGGACGACGAAGGCCGTGCCGATGGTGGCCAGCAGGAAGAGGGCGATGGGCACGACCCACGCGACGGTGTCGAAGCCGCCACGGATAGGCGCGGCGAGCACCGTAGGACCGTATTTGGCGGCGAACCAGTTGAAGATGGAGGTGTCAGTTCCGCCGCTTGTAAGCTGATCGCGTAGCTCGTTGATCATGCGGGCGGAGTCCGGGCAGCCGACGTGGTTGCACTCGAGCAAAATCTGCCCGCAGGAGCAGACGCACATCATCTTATGACCGATGTTATTGAAGCGTGCGGTCGGATCGCTGCTTGCGCCCATCACCAGCACTACAACAAGACAGAGCGTTGCGGCGCGAAGCCATGGATTAGCGAAGAGCTTACGCATGGTGCACCTCCGGCTCGGCCGCGACGGGGATCTCGACCGCGACTCGCGCCGGTGCGGGAGCCTTGGTCAGCGCGGGAACCAGCGCGACAAAGGTGCCGAGGACGACGATGAGCACGCCGATCCAGATCCAGACGATGAGCGGATTGATGAAGACCTTGATGATGGGCTTGTCCGTGTCGGGATTTTTGCCCTCGTAGATCACGTAGAGATCGTTCATCAGCGTGGAGCGGTTGGCGACCATCGTCGCGGAGGTCTGGCTGGCGTGGTAGAAGCGCTTCTCCGGCGAGAGCTGGGTGATCTTCTTCGCGTTCGTACCCTTGTAGACGTCGAGCAGGGCGTACTCGGTGTCATAGTTGGCGTTCGAGTCCTGCGTATAGCTCTGGCAGATGAGACGGTACGGTCCGAGCTGGAGGGTATCGCCGAAGCCCATCTCCTGCTCCTTGCTCTGGTTGAACGCGCCGCCCGCGATGCCGATGAACATCACCACGATGCCGAAGTGGACGATATAGCCGCCGTAGCGGCGGGTGTTGCGGCGGATGAGCAGCAGCGTGCTCGCGGCGAGGTTGCGGCCGGTCTGCGTGCGGACGACGTTGGCTCCGCGCAGGAACTCGGCGACGATGGCCGTGATAACGCCCGCGCCGAGAGAGAAGGCCATCAGCGAGAAGATGCTGCTCTGGATATCGTCGCCGTCCTTCCATGGCTGATCGACGAAGATGAGCAGCATCACAAGCATGCTGACGAAGGTGACGGTCGGCAGAATGAAGTTGCGCCGGATGGAGCGCAGCGAGGTGGAGCGCCATGCCAGCAGCGGGCCGATGCCGGTAAGGAAGATCAGGAAGAGGCCGATGGGGATGTTGACGCGGTTATAGAACGGAGCGCCGACCGTGACCTTGTTGCCCTGCACGTAGTCGCTGAGGATAGGGAAGAGCGTACCCCAGAGGATCGTAAAGCAGGCCGCCAACAGGATGAGGTTATTAAAGAGGAAGCTGGACTCGCGCGAGACGAGCGACTCGAGCTTGTTCTCGGACTTCAGGTGATCCCGCTGCCTGAAGAAGGTGAAGAGGCAGACCGCGAACACAAGCACGATGAAGGCGTAGAAGAAGGAGCCGATGTTTGACTGCGCGAAGGCATGCACCGAGCTGACGATGCCGGAGCGGGTCAGCAGCGTGCCGAGGATCGTCAACATGAAGGTGGAAAAGATGAGCCAGACGTTCCACGACTTCATCATGCCGCGCTTCTCCTGCATCATGACCGAGTGCAGGAAGGCGGTGCCGGTGAGCCACGGCATCAGGCTGGCGTTCTCGACCGGGTCCCATCCCCAGTAGCCGCCCCACCCGAGTACGTTGTAGGCCCAGTGCGCTCCGAGGAAGATGCCGCAGGTCAGGAAGAGCCACGTCACCATGGTCCAGCGGCGGGTGATGTGAATCCACTTCTCGCCGGGGTAGCGCATCATCAGCGCGCCGAGGGCAAAGGCGAAGGGCACCGAGAAGCCCACGTAGCCGAGATAGAGCATCGGCGGATGGATGACCATCTCCGGGTATTGGAGCAGGGGATTGAGGCCGAGGCCGTCCTCGGCCAGTGGGCCGGGCTGGATGGCAAACGGCGGCGCGGCGAAGTTCAGCAGCAGAAGGAAGAAGACCTGGATCGCGCCGAGGATGGTCGAGGCGTAGGCATAGAGGCGGACGTCGGTCCTGTGCCGCAGCCGTAGGACGAAGCCGTAGGTCGAGAGCAGCCACGACCACAGGATCAGCGAGCCTTCCTGCCCGGACCACAGCGCGGCGAACTTGTACGGTCCGGGCAGGGCGCGGTTGGTGTGGTGCAGGATGTAGGAAACCGAGTAGTCGTTGGTGAAGGCCGCCCAGACCAGGGCGAAGGCCGCGCAGGTCATGGCGAGAAAGGTGCTCATCCCGGCGCGTCGCGCCGTCTCCCCCAGCCGTGCGGAGAGCCCGTTGGCCGGACGCAGCAGCGCCATCGTACCGGCGGCAAGCGTATAGGCTGCGAGGACGAGGGCAAGCAGCAGCGCGAAGCTGCCGAACTCCGGCATGGGGTGAGCTTGCATATCGACTCTCCATTTTCGCAGGGCGAAGTGACATCGGCAAACAGCAGGGGCGTTTACCGGCCGGAACGGAGCTAAGTGCTTTGGCTAGGTGGCGGCGGCCAGCAGGTGCTGGACGTTGGAGAGCAGGTCATCCGGTAGCAGGGGCTTGAGACGGAAGCTGACGTGCAGGCCGCGATACTCGTCCTCGGCCTCTTCCATGCCGCTGATGACGAGGACGGGCATGTGGGGATGAAGCTCGCGGAGACATCGCACGAACTCGGCGCCGGACATGCCGGGCATAAAGTGATCGGTGATGATGAGGCCGATCTCCTCCCGGTGCTCGTTGCGGCGAAGCTGCTCGAGAGCCCGCTGCGGACTGAGCGCGGCAAGGACGAAGTACCCGGCTCGCTTCAGAATCGTCTGCCGCGTGGCTGCCTGGACGGCGTTATCGTCAATAAGGAGAATCGTCGGAAGCATGGTAGTCAGGAGAAATGACGCAGCACAGCCGTATAGCAGCACGACGGCCCTGCAAAGCTACAGCTTTGCGGTAACTGTCGGGGTATTTGTAGCTACGATGCGGGAAGGCTACTCCGCGTTAGCCTGAAATGGCCAGAACTTTCTAAAAAAGAGGAATTTTTTTCGTGTGATGCGAAACAATGAGGCTGATGGAGATATCTGGACGCCCGGCGGCGAAACCGTTTACTCTTGGCCCCAGCGTTCTCCCCCCTACTCAGGGGATATAAAGGATTGTGTGAACCTTACCTTTATCGACTGGCTGATTATGCTGGTCTACTTCGCGTTCGTGCTGGGCATCGGTTTTGCCCTCAAGCGCTACATGCGGACCAGCAACGACTTCTTCCTGGCAGGCCGCTCGATTCCTGCCTGGGTCTGCGGGCTTGCCTTCATCTCGGCCAACCTGGGCGCGCAGGAGGTCATCGGGATGGGCGCCTCGGGCGCCAAGTACGGCATCGCCACCAGCCACTTCTACTGGATCGGCGCGATTCCGGCGATGATCTTCGTCGGAATCTTCATGATGCCGTTCTATTACGGCTCCAAGGCGCGGTCGGTGCCGGAGTTCCTGCGGATGCGCTTCGACGAGAAGACGCGGGCGCTGAACGCCTTCACCTTCGCCATCATGACGGTGCTCAGCTCGGGCATCTCAATGTATGCCATGGCGCTGCTGATCCAGACGCTGGGCTTCCTGCACGGCATTATTCCGGACCAGTACATCTTTCACGTCTCGGTGCTGCTCTCGGGCGCGATCGTGCTGGCGTACATCTTCCTCGGCGGGCTGACGAGCGCCATCTATAACGAGGTGCTGCAGTTCTTCCTGATCGTGGCCGGGTTCGCGCCGCTGGTCTGGGTGGGGCTGAAGAACGTCGGCGGGTGGGACGGCATACGCAGCAAGCTGCCGGAGACGATGACGCACTCCTGGCACGGCATGCAGAGCGCCCAGACCAATACGCTGGGCGTGGAGTGGGTGGGGCTGGTGATGGGGCTTGGCTTCGTGCTGAGCTTCGGCTACTGGTGCACGGATTTTCTGGTGATCCAGCGGGCGATGGCGGCCAACTCCGAGGTTTCGGCGCGCAGGGTGCCGCTGATCGCGGCCATTCCGAAGATGCTCTTTCCGTTCCTTGTGATTCTGCCCGGCCTGATTGCGGTCGCCGTGACCTCGCACGCGGGAGCGCCGTCGCTCGGTTCGCCTGCGGCTACGGTGCGGCAGGAGCACGGCATCATCCCGGTCAAGACCGACCCGGTGAGCGGACAGGCGGTCATCGACAGCAAGGGAAATACGGTCTACAACTACGACCTAGCTATTCCGGTGATGCTGCTGCACTTCTTCCCGACGGGCATGCTGGGCCTCGGCCTGACGGCGCTGCTGGCGAGCTTCATGTCGGGCATGGCGGGCAACGTCACGGCCTTCAATACGGTGTGGACCTACGACATCTATCAGGCGTATATCCACAAGCGCGGTACGGATACGCACTATCTCTGGATGGGGCGCATGGCGACGGTGGGGGGCGTGGTGCTGTCCATTGGCGCGGCTTATCTGGTGACGAACTTCAACAACATCATGGACGCGCTGCAGCTTGTCTTCTCCATCGTGAACGCGCCGCTGTTTGCGACGTTTCTGCTGGGGATGTTCTGGCGCAAGGCCACAGGACATGGCGCCTTTGCCGGGCTTCTGGCCGGGACAGGGGCTGCGTTGCTGCATCATGGCCTGACGTTGCCGGTCGATGCTGCGCCGGGGATTCATGGCGGCTGGATCGCCGTGGTGCATCAGTACCCGAGCGACATGGCGCAGAACTTCTGGACGGCGATCTTTGCCTTCTCGGTCAACTTCCTTGTCACGATTGCGGTCAGCCTTGTGACCGAGCCGATCGAGGAGACGCGGCTGATCGGCCTGGTCTACTCGCTAACTCCGAAGCCGGTCGAGACGCACCTGCGCTGGTATCAGAAGCCCTCGACGCTCGCCTTCGGCGTGCTGGGCATGCTGGTGATCCTCAACCTGTTCTTTGCGTAAGGAGAGACATCGATGGGACTCGACATTCGTATACCGCTTGGCTGCCTGTTTCAGCTCGTAGGCGCGGTGCTCTCGATCTACGGCTTCGTGACGCGCAACTCGCCGGAGGTCTATGCACGGTCGATGGACATCAACCTGAACCTCGTCTGGGGACTGGTGATGTTCGTCTTCGGGCTGGTGATGTTCCTTGTGGGGCGAAGGCAGAAGTGGCAGGACGATCCGGTGACGCCGCGGCCGTGGGAGCGCGGCATGCGTCACTAGCGTCACTTGTTTGCCACGGTCCGTTAACGCCTTCCACATCGTTCGGCTTGCGATAATCAGGGTATGAAGCGTCGAGTGGTAGAGCAGTACGAGTTTGTGCGCAAGATCGGTGCCGGTGGCAGCGGCGTAGTCTACCTGGCCAACGACACGCAGTTGCAGCGCCCCGTCGTGCTTAAGCTGCTCAGGCGCGGCAACCTGACGCTCGAGCAGATGCGGATGACGCAGCTCCGCGAAGCGCGGCTGGCCTCGGCCATCGACCACCCGAACGTCTGCGCGATCTACGAGGTCGGCGAGACGAGCCTCGAGGGCGAGGACGAGGCTTACATCGTCATGCAGTACATCCCCGGCAAGTCACTCGACAAGCTGATCGCCGAGGGACCGGCGAGCCTGCAACTGGTGCTGTCGAGCGGCATCCAGATCGCGGACGGTCTTGCCGCCGCGCACAGTCTCGGCATCTTCCACCGCGACCTGAAGCCTGCGAACGTTATGCTGACCGACGGCGGGCTGATCAAGATCCTCGACTTCGGGCTGGCGCGGCGCCTGGACATGGACCAGACGGAGTTCGACCCGGGGAACGCTGGCCGCCACGGCGCATCCAGCGGAACGTACACGGCCCGGGGTGGCACGGTGGCCTACATGGCTCCGGAGCAGTTCGTCACCGGGCAGTCGAGCGTGCGGTCGGACATCTTCGCGCTGGGCGTCATCCTGTATGAGCTGACGACCGGGCGGCATCCCTTTCATCGTCCCGACGCGCAGGAGTTCCAGAGCATCCGCGCCATCCAGTTCTCCGATCCGCCGCCAATGCGACAGATCGTGCCGGAGCTGCCGGTGGAGTTGGAGAGCCTGATCCTGCGCTGCCTGGAGAAGCAGCCCTCGGCGCGGTTCGCCTCGGCTGCCGATGTGCGCGAGGGGCTGCGGACGATTATGCACAGCAGGCAGCTCGACCTGATTGCGCTGCCTGGCGAGAGCGGCCTGCTGGCGCAGTCGGGAATGCGCTTCGATACGCCGGAGGGAGAGAAGCGCGCGACGGGCCTGCTCTCCATGCTGGCCGAGCGCTTCCGCGAGAGCGGCGAGCGGCAGGCTGACCGGCCGGACAGCATCGTGGTGCTGCCGTTCATCAACTTCGGCAATACAGGTGGCAGCGGCAGCGATCCTGCTCCGCTGTACGGCTATGCGCTGGCTGATGCGATTGCGGCGCGTTTGGCGAGGATGCCGAACCTTGTGGTGCGGCCTTCGAGTTCGCTGATGTCGGTGCCGACGCACCAGCTTGATCCGCTCTCGATTGGCAAGCGGCTGATGGTGCAGTTTGTGCTGGCTGGCAACTTTCTGCGCTCGGAGAGCGGGTTCGACCTGAACTGGCAACTGCTCAATGTGCCTTCACAGAGCGTGCACGCGGGCGGCTCGATCAACGTGGCCTCCTTTGATCTGATCTCGGTGCAGACGGAGATTTGCAATGAGGTCTTCAGCACGCTGCAGGGGGTTGGCGGGCTGAAGGCCGGGCATGAGACGACGACGGCCCGCGACGAGCCGCTGACGGAGGACGTCTCCGAGGACTATTTGCAGGCGCGGGCGGTGCTCTCGCTCTTCATGTATCGTACGGGCAGCAGCGAGGACCTTGACCGCGCCCGCGACCTGTTCGCCAGCGTCGTCAAGCAGGATGAGAACTACGCTCCGGCGTGGTCAGGGCTGGGCATGACGCACCTGCAATATGCGCGGCACGGCCTGGGCGGACAGAAGCATGTGCTGGAGGCAAGGCGTGCCTTCGATAAGGCGCTGTCGCTCGATCCGGGATCGGTCGAGGCCAATCTGTACCGCGTGTACATGATGCTCTCGCGCGGCGAGAAGGAGTCGGCACGCCACGGCATCGAGCATCTGCTGCAGACGGCGGGCAACGACTGGAACGTGCATAACGTGGCGGGTATCACCCTGCGGATCGATGGCATGTACGAGGAGGCGCTGGACCAGTTCGGGCTTGCGCTGCGGCTGAACCCGTCGAATGCCGCGGTGATCTACAACCACCGCGCCCGCGTGTATCAGTACCAGAACCAGATGGAGCTGGCCGCCGAGGAGATCGAGAAGGGGTTGACGCTCGAGCCGCGCCAGCCGCTGCTGCGCATCTCGCTGGGGTATCAGTACATGAGGCTGGGCGATCTGCCGAAGGCGATTGAGACGCTGGAGCGCGTCGTTTCCGATGAGGCCAGCCTGCGCATCGTCTTCCCGACGATTGCGCTGTGCTACATCCAGCTTGGCGACCGCAAAAAGGCGGCCTCGTTCATCGTGGACGAGACGCTATCGGCGGCTGAAGCGGACTCGGAGATGGCCTACCGGCTGGCAACATACTTTGCCGTTGAGGGCGACGAGTCCGAGGCGCTGCACTGGCTGCGGCGGGCGATCTATCTGGGCAATGAGAACTATCCGTGGTTCTCGAAGAATCCGGCGTGGCGGAACCTTGCCGGGCATACGGACTTCGAGCGCATTCTGGAGGATCTGAAGAAGAGCTTCCGGAGGAATCAGAAGAATTGGCGGCGTCTGCTGGCGCAGGTGCGCGAGGTTTAGAGGACAGGATTTGAGTGGGGCAGAGGCGAAAAGCAGATTCCTCCGCTACGCTACGGAATGACAAGCAGGGAAGTTTGAGGCAGAAGTGGAAGGGCGGCCTTGTTGGCCGCCCTTCTTGCAGCCAGCGTGATGTTGTTTAGTGGCGAAGCACCGCGCCGTCCTGCAGGGGACGCGTGGCCATAGGGGTGGTCAGGCTGAAGATCAGCGACGTGTCCTTGGGGAGGGCAGCCTGACGGTCCTGCTTGAGCCAGAGGATCGTGCCCGCGCCCGCGCCGATGCCCGCGCCGACTGCTGCGCCGACGCCGCCCGCCATCATGGCTCCGGCGACCGCCGCGCTGCCGGTCGTGGCCGAGAGGATCGCAATGGTTTCCTTCGCGTGGTCGCGGCGGAGGATCGTGCCCTCGCGGTTGACGCGCACGTCGTTGTTGTCGCTCGCATCGATCACCTGCGCGTGCAGTACATAGTAGGTGCCGTCGGGAAGCGTGACGCGACGCGGCTCCAGATGAATCGCAGCGCGGCCGGAGATGCGGCGTCCGCCGCGAACCTCGGTCACCATGCCGTCGAGGATCGAGCCTGCGGGAACGACGGTGCGGCCGTCGTTCAGGATGTCCTCGGTGACGGTGGCTGTGAAGGCGCTGCCCTGCTGCGTGCTGAGGGTCGAGACGGAGTCGTTCATGCGGACCCTGAGCAGCGTGCCCTCAGGCACCTCGCCCGGACGCTCCGGCACGGAGGTGACGACGTCCCTGTCAATGTCGAGCGGAGGCGAGACGGCCGCGCCGCGCGGCGTCAGCGTCGCCGTGGAGCGAGTCGCCGCAGCATGCACAGGAGCCTGGCTCACTGGGGCGGCGTCCGTGGTGACGACGTTTGCATCGTCGGAGACGCTCGGTGCGGGAGCGGTGTACGGGATCGCCGCGGAGGGCTTCCGCGCTGCCTGTGGAGCCGGCTGCTGGGCTGGCTGTGCGTCGAGATCATCCGCCGTAATCGGCGTGGGATCGGGGTGCGAGACGCCGGTCTGCTGGGCGATCATCGGTGCGGCCGACAGAACGAGTGCTGCCGTGAGAAGTGCTTTCATGCCGTGTCCTCTGGTGCGCGCTGGAGTGTGTTCGCACAAGGGAGATCCAGCCCGCTGCATCCAGCCTAGACCAATGCCGGCGCGGCGAACGGCCGATCCTGCGGAGGGAATCGAGCCTGTCAATACAGAGGTATGTACGCGGCCGGTTACAGGTGTATACAAGGACGCGGCGCCCGCTCTGTAACGCGAAGCATCACCGGGGCTTGCTAGAATGCGAGAACGTGAGCACACGCAAGATTGAACTGGTGGAGTCCATCGGCGGCGCGATGGGCGGAACCGTTACCATCGACCGCCGACCGAAGCTGAACGACCGTCTGCGGCACCGCGTCGTTCAACAGCAGCAGGCCGCGCCAAATTCTGCAACAGACAGGACACCTATGACTGAGATCGTCTCCATTCGCGCGCGCGAGATTCTGGACTCCCGTGGCAATCCTACCGTTGAAGCTGATGTGATTCTTGATGGCGGTGCCCGTGGGCGCGCCGCGGTGCCGAGCGGAGCCTCGACCGGCGAGCATGAGGCGGTCGAGCTGCGCGACGGCGACAAGGAGCACTACCTCGGCAAGGGCGTGCTGACCGCGGTCGAGAACATCGAGAGCATCCTGTCCTCCGAGCTGGCGGGCATGGATGCCACCAATCAGCGGCTGATCGACGCGACGATGATCGCAGTCGATGGCACGGAGAACAAGTCGCGGCTCGGCGCGAATGCGATCCTTGCGGTTTCGATGGCGACGGCCCGCGCCGCGGCGGATGCGCTGAAGATTCCGCTGTACCGCTATCTCGGCGGCGTGAACGCGTCGGTCCTGCCGGTGCCGATGATGAACATCCTGAACGGCGGCGCGCATGCCGACTCGAACGTGGACTTTCAGGAGTTCATGGTAATGCCGATCGGCGCGGAGACCTTCTCGGACGCGCTGCGCTGGGGAGTGGAGGTCTTTCACACGCTGAAGGGCGTGCTGAAGAAGAAGGGGTACAACACGGCGGTCGGCGATGAGGGCGGATTTGCGCCGTCGCTCAAGTCGAATGATGAGGCTCTGGATCTGATCCTCGAGGCCATCGATCTTGCCGGATACAAGGCTGGCGAAGAGATTGCGATTGCTCTCGATCCGGCGTCGAGCGAGTTCTATGTGAAGGAGACGGGCAAGTATGTCTTCAAGAAGTCGGACAAGCGCGAGCTGACTGCGGCGCAGATGGTCGATTTCTGGGAGTCGTGGGTGCGGCAGTACCCCATCGTCTCCATCGAGGACGGCATGGCCGAGGACGACTGGGACGGCTGGAAGCTGCTGACCGACCGTCTGGCCGATGTGCAGCTTGTGGGCGACGACCTGTTCGTGACCAACACGAAGCGTCTGCGCGAGGGAATCGAGAAGAAGGTGGCGAACTCGATCCTGATCAAGGTGAACCAGATCGGCACGATCTCGGAGACGCTGGAGGCCATCGACGTGGCGCGGCGCTATGGCTATACCTGCGTGATGTCGCACCGCTCGGGCGAGACAGAGGACACGTTTATCGCGGACCTCGCTGTAGCTACCGGCGTCGGCCAGATCAAGACCGGATCGGCGAGCCGCACGGACCGCATTGCCAAGTACAACCAGTTGCTGCGCATCGAGGAGGAGCTTGGGCAGGCTGCGGATTTCCTCGGCTCCGAAGCGCTGAACTTCGAGGAGTAACGATGGCTCGACCGATCGTTCTCACGATTCTTGACGGCTGGGGCTTCCGCGCCGAAACGCATGGCAATGCCATCGCGCAGGCGCGGAAGCCTGTGTATGACCGGCTCCTGGCCGAGTATCCCAACACGCTGCTGCGGGCCAGCGAGCACTTCGTCGGTCTGCCCGACGGACAGATGGGCAACTCCGAGGTCGGCCACCTGAACCTTGGCGCGGGGCGCATCGTGCGCATGGATGTCACGCGCATCGATGCAGCTATCGTGGATGGCAGCTTTTTTACCGATCCGACACTCGTGCGGGCGATGCAGCTTGCTGGGCAGAAGGGAAGGGCGCTGCATCTGCTCGGGCTGGTATCGGATGGTGGAGTGCATTCGCATCAGCGGCACTTATATGCGCTGTTGCGGATGGCCGCGCAGCACAAGCTGACGCAGGTCTTCATCCATGCCTTTATGGATGGGCGTGACACGATGCCTACGAGCGGTCTTGGTTATCTCGAAGAGCTGGAGCAGCAGATCCGCGAGATCGGTGTCGGGCGCATCGCCAGCGTCTCCGGGCGCTACTTTGCTATGGACCGCGACCTGCGCTGGGAGAAGGAGCGGCAGGCCTTCGACGCGATGGTGACGGGCCAGCCCGAGGGGGGACGGTACGCCGATCCGCTGGCCCGGGTGCGCGAGTGCTACTCGAATGGCGTGACGGATGAGTTTCTGCCGCCGTTTACCTGTGTGACGGTCGAAGGTAAACCTGTCGGGCTGATTCAGGATGAGGACGTCTGCATCTGCTTCAACTACCGCGCCGACCGCGTGCGGCAGATCACTCGCGTGCTGACGCGGAACTCGGGGCTGACGGCTGACGGTGGACGCGAGCTGCCGAAGGCTGCCGAGCTGGACGAGGCGATCCCGCGGCACGAGACGCCGAAGGACCTGCACTACGTCTGCATGACGCAGTATGACAAGCACTTCACGCTGCCAGTGGTGATTCCGTCGGAGTCCATGGACAACCTGCTGGCGAACGTGATGGCGCAGGCGAACCTGCGCAACCTGCGCGTGGCCGAGACGGAGAAGTACGCGCATGTAACGTACTTCTTCAACGGCGGCATCGAGAAGCCCTTTCCGGGCGAGGACCGCGCACTGGTCGCGTCGCAGAAAGTGGCGACCTACGATCTTGCTCCGGAGATGTCGGCGGCGGGTATCGCCGACCAGGTGGTGAAGGCTATCAATGACACGGCCTTCGACGTGGTGATCGTGAACTTTGCCAATGCGGACATGGTCGGGCACTCGGGCAAGATGGAGCCGACGATCCGGGCGGTGGAGACGGTCGATACGCAGCTTGGGCGCATCTATCAGGCGATTAAGCAGCATGGTGGTGCTCTGCTGGTGACGGCGGACCACGGCAACGCCGAGCTGCTAATCGATCCGGTGACGGGCGGGCCGCACACGGCGCACACAACCAATCCGGTGCCGTTCCTTCTCGTGACCGACCAGAAGGATGCGGGCGTGCGCGAGGGCGGAAGCCTGCGCGACATCTCGCCGACGGTGCTCAGCCTGCTCGGGCTGGACGTGCCGCACGAGATGACGGGCGGCGATCTGCGAGTATTGCCGAAGGCGGAGTAGCACTCCGCCTTCGTTCCTTCACTAGTTGTGCGGCTCGACGTCCCAGTGTTTGACCTCGCGCACCCAGATGTTGCGGAAGCTGATGGGCTCGCTCTTGTCGCCGTGGGCCTGTAGCTTGATGGGCGCGGTGTCGTAGGCCTTGTAGAAGGGCTGGCCGACGTACAGTGTCTCGCCCTTGAGCTGGAAGTGGTCCTCGACCAGAACGCCGTTCTCGAAGACGGTGGCGAAGGCGGGGGTCTTCACGGTGCCGTCGGCGTTGAAGCGCGGCGCGGTCCAGACGACGTCATAGCTCGACCACTCGCCGGGCTTGCGGGCGGCGTTGGCCAGCGGTGTGGCCTGCTTGTACAGGCTGCCCAGCATGCCGTTGGTGTAGGTCTTGTTGTTGTAGCTGTCCAGAATCTGTAGCTCGTAGCCCGCATCGTTGGGGCCGGTGGAGGCAAGGAAGAGGCCGCTGTTGCCGCGCCCCTGTCCCTCGCCCTCGATGCTGGTCGGAATCTTCCACTCCAGATGGAGCTGGTAGTCCTTGAAGCTCTGCTTCGTCTGGATGTTGCCGACGCCGCCCTTCTTCACGGTCATCACGCCGTCATGTATCTCCCAGTCGGCGGGCGTGGTGCCGTCCTTGGCGGAGATCCACTGCAGCGTGTCCTTGCCGTCGAAGAGGACGATGGCATCGGACGGCGGCAGGCCGACGGTTGCCGCCGGAGCGACGACGGGTGGAACCGGCTGGTAGAACTCGGTGTCTTCGTGCTTCGGCTTGGCGGCGTTAGTGGCCTGAGCGCGGGCCTGCAACCCGGCCCCAAGGGTGGCGGCTACAAGGAGAAAGGGCATCGCTCGGAACAGCGGGAAGGCGGACTTCATAATGCCATGAGAATACACCGGAGCGAGGGGCCGCCTTTCACCTCGCCTCCTTTACTTCATAGCGCGCCAGAATCGTGAGCAGCGCCTCCTCCACGGCGCGCTTCGTTTCTCGGTCGGACACTTTGAAATCAGGCATGAGCAGCAGTGGCCAGAAGACTTGGTCCGCGATCATGGCCAGAAACTGGCGTGCGGCTCTCTGCGTGTCTTCGATCCTGAGACGGCCTGCGGCGGTTTCGCCCTTCAGATACTCGCTGACGCGCTGGATGTAGGGCATCTTCCCGTTTTCCAGCATCATCCGCGCCAGCTCCGGAAAGCGCGGCGCCTCCGCGATGAGGAGCCTGCTGAATGCGATCATGCGCGGCTGGCGCACCAGCGCGGCGAAGTCCATGCCGATTCTGCGCAGCCCGGCCCTCGGATCGCCTGCCGGGGGCATTCTCCCGATCTCCGCATCCTCGCTCCAGAAGTCGTGAACGATCGCCTCCAGAAGAGCGGCCTTGGTCGGGAACCTCTTGAAAAGGGTCGCCGTGGAGACATTCGCCCGGCTTGCGATCTGCTGCAGCGAGGCGCGCTCGTACCCGTGCTCCAGAAAGGCCTCCATGGCCGCGTCGATGGCTGCCTGCCGCTTCTCGCCCTTCACGCGCTCATGGTACGAGGGCCCGGGGCTGGTCAATTCCTGCTCGGTGCTCGGCTTCTTCACTCCCTCAGGATAGTACAAGGTGAGTCGCTCAACTTGACCTTGCGCATGGGAGCCCGTATTCTCTGATAGTGAGTTGAGTCACTTACTATATGTCAAGGTTGGAGCCTGCCGCGATGCCTGAAGCCACGAAGACCCTCGATGAAGCGCTGGATTTTTTTGTCGACAACCTGACCTCTCCCCGGTGGGGCACCCTGCTGGAGCTGCTCGCTGACGATGCGGTGATGGAGTTTCCGTATGCTCCGGCGGACTGGACCCGGAAACTGCATGGGAAACAGGAGATTGCCCCGTATCTGGAGACGCTCAAGCAGAGTATGCGGCTCGATGAGGTGCGTCTCATCGCCACACACAAGACGGCCGATCCCAGCGTGGTCATTCTTCAGGCCGAGGGCAAAGGGCAGATCCTTCAGACGGGCCGCCCTATCGAGCCGAAGTATGTCGTGTTCCTTACCTTCCGCGACGGGCTGATTGTGCGCTGGCAGGACTACTGGAATCCGCTCGCGTTTCTCCTCGCGCTCGGCGCCACGATCTCGTTTCCGAACCCGGAGGCGTGAAGAGCTTGAGATCCTGGGGCGGCACTGTGACGGAAGGCAGTAAGTATAGCCATCCAGATGGCCTACTGGGTGACGAGATCAACGGTTAGTAGGACTCACCCTCTGACATGACAATTCGTTCTCTTTGCAGTTCAAAGATGATAATGAAGGGGCAGTCGGTAGCGGAGCCTTATGAACAAACAATTCTGGCAGGACAGATGGACGAACAACCAGATTGCATTTCACAATGCTGAGGCGAACCCTCTGTTGGTACGGCATTTCAATGCCCTGAAGAGGCGCACCGATTCCAGCGTATTCGTTCCCTTGTGTGGCAAGAGTCAGGATCTGCGCTGGCTGGCTGAACAAGGGTGTCGCGTGATTGGAGCGGAACTCAGCCGCATTGCGGTGGAACAGTTTTTTGAAGAACTCGGAGCCGAGCCGCGGATGACTTCGGTTGGTTGCTTGCGCCTCTATGAAGCGCAAGCAATTTCAATCTATCAGGGCAGCGTCTTTGATCTGACGCCAGAGATGCTCGGAACAGTGGACTTCGTCTATGATCGCGCGGCGCTCGTGGCTCTGCCGAAAGAGATGCGCGACCTGTATGTCCCTCATCTGGTGAATCTGACCTCCTCAGCGCAACAACTGCTGATTTCCTATGAGTACGACCAAACCTGTGATGACGGACCGCCATTTTCGGTGACAGAACACGAGTTGCGCCGTTTATACGAGGGAATATTTGATATTCGGCTGCTGGAGAGGCAAGAGGTTAAGGGTGGCCTGAAAGGCAAATGTCCTGCGGTCGAGGCTGTCTGGAATCTTCGGTAAGGACAAATGGGATGAGCAGGTCCTCCGAAGGAGGAGCAGACTGTTCCCATGAAGAAGCCTACGCAATACCTCATTGCAGAAGTACCCCGGAAGCGTAGCCAGGTAGAGCTGACGATCGGCATCGACCTTGGCG
>DASWOV010000041.1:0-16282 GCA_036398595.1 Granulicella sp. | reverse complement strand
TGGCTCGCTCGGAACTACGGTCGTCGCAGCCGATTTCAAGCTGCTGCCGACGACCATCTCGTTCGCGGGCCTCGACCTGGGCCCGGTTTCGCCGACCGCCGGGACGCCGCCGCAGCCGGGGCTCTCCTATGTACTCGAGTGGCCACAGGGGGCCGACATTGCCGATGCGACAACGCACCTTGCCGCCAACTACTCGCTCTTCACGTTTCTTCAGAACAACACCCTGATCTCCGCGCTTGCTGTCGATTCATCCGGATCGATCTATGTGGGCGGCCAGAGCCAGGCAGCCTTCAACCTCGGGCCGCTGCTCTCGATACCGGCCCCGGGCGGCACGTCGGCGGCCTTTGAGCTGATCTTCAGCCCGCTCACGATTGCCAGCGTCACTGTGCCGACTATTACCGGCTTTTCGTATATCGACGGCCCTGGCAATGAGACTGTGACTGGGATCGGTGTCGATCCGACCAGTGGGAAGAGCTATCTCTTCGGCAATACGACCTCCGCCTCGCTGGCGGCGGAGAGTTATCCTCTGCAGAACCTTTCGCCCTACACCAGCCCGGTCGGATTTATCGCGCAGCTTCCGCTGCCGGTGACGTTCTCCTCCTCGGACACCACTCCGCCCATCCTTCCGGTTCCGACCAATATCCCGGCACTTACCTACTTCGGCGGTAGCGGGTCGACCGATAAGATCACCAGCGGAACGGTTGCCCCCAATGGAGCGGTGTACGTCACTGGCCAGACGGATGCACCTGCCTCGAACGCAGGCACGGGCGTTGCTCTCGGCGGGACGGCGACGACGCAGAACAGCAGCGCTCCCTTCAACGGAAGCGCGCTGGCGTATGGGCAGGACCAGACCTCCGGGGGCGTGAAGCATGGCTATCTCGCCTCGCTGAATCCTTCGGGCGCGGTGTGGGCGGTCAACTATATTGCTAACCTCGGAGCATCGGGTGGGGCGGATATTGCCAATGCAGTGGCCGTCGATCCGTCCACGCAGAACGCCTTCGTCGCGGCCACCATCGGGCATGCCTCCATCGCGGCACCGACGCCGCCGTACACCTCGTATACCTCCTACCAGACCACGTCCCCGGCTACCGGCTCCAACGTCTCCGCGTATATAGCAGAGGTGGCGCATGCCGCGTCGACCGCGGCGCTGCATCTGCAACCGGCTACCAGCGGCACTCCGTCGACGGACCCGATCGGCTACTCGACGGACGAGCCCTTTTCCGTGAGCTATACCTGGACGCTCGAGAGCTCGACGGAGGTGAAGGATCTCGTGGTGCGGGTTCCGGCGATCACAGGACTCAGCTTTCTGGCTGCCGACCATAGCGGCAATGGCCTCACGATCACCGATGCCTCGGGGGGAACAATCACCTCCGCCTGCGCCGCAACCGGGTCGGGAGCCGAGTGCCACGTCTCCGGCATACCGCAGACAACGCCGGGAACCAGCGATACGCTGCGGATCGTCTTGAAGGCCTCGACGACCTCCTCGCTCACCGGGACGTCGGTGGACGTCACGGCCGAGGCGCGCAGCTCCGCCTCGGACTACGCGGCCTCCTCGCAGACCAGCACGATCTCTCCTCCGGTGCACTACACCATCACCCCTGCCACTACCTTCCCGGCGACGACGGTGGCCGCCGGCTCGAGCGCGATCGCCGGTACGCAGCTCAGCTATACGGTGATCGCGGTGAACGACTCCGGCAACGACTCGCATGGCACCTCGCTGACCGTCAACAGTCTGCCGACGAATTTCACGGCGACCTCAGCCTCGGCGACGATCAACGGGACCGCCACCACCTGCGGTTCCTCGGTCACGACCAGCGGATGCGGCTCCTTCACCCTGCCTGCGGGAGCAACCTTGCAGTACATCCTTACGGGGTACTACACGGACGCGACTGTCCCTCAGGCTAGCACCTCCATCGTGACGACCTCCCCGTTGGGCGTAACAGTTAAGAATGAGTTCACGACCGCCACGGCCAGCATCGCTACGAACACTACCGTGCAGCGGCAGGCGCACCTTACCGCAACGAATGCCCTCTCTGCCGGGACCACCAGTGCTTCCGCCATCAATCTCGGGGCGACGGAGATTTATACCGTCACGATCTCGAACAGCGGCCCCAGTGCTTCGAGCGGTCTGGATACCTATGACCTGACCCTGCCCGCGGGCTTTACTCCCGACACGAGCCATGGGCCAGCCTGCACGACGCATTGCGCGGTGGCGGTGATTGCCGCCGGTGGCTCCACAACTGTTACCGTCACAGGAACATTTCAGGATGCGAGCACCAACAGCGCGATAGGGAAGACCGTGGTAGCGCAGAGCTTTGCCGTGGCGCTGACCCCGGTAAACACAGAAAATGCTGTCGTAAGCAACGCCAGCGCGACGGCCTATGTGCAGCGCACGGCGGTACTGCACATAGCGACGAACAACCTCGGCTCGCCCGCAACCGTGTGCGCAGGCGGAACGGCCTGTGTCTATATGCAGAACGGCGCGGGGCTGGATGACAAGGTGGCGTACAACTTCGCCATCAGCAACGCCGGGCCGAATGTTGCGACGAACGCTACCGTCACGATTACGCTGCCTTCGACGGCGGGCAGCAGCTTTGCCGCAGGCACGCCGTCGGTGAGCGCCACCGCTCCTGCCTTCGGAAGCGCTCCAGCCTGCAGCTATAACAGCGCAACGAACCAGATCACCTGCACTGTGGGCAATATCCCTGTCACCACGGGAGGCGCTACAGCGTCGCTGCGCATCACCGGCAATGGAGTTTTCAACGATGCCGCGGTGCCTGCGACGGCCTCGTTCGTGAGGTCTTCGACCGGCGCGATCAATGTCACCGAGGATGCGAACGGAAGCCCCACGCTCGATGGAACGATTGCCGCCGTCGAGGTGGGCCGCGCCGCGCACCTGGTCACGACGGCGTCGGTGGCCGCGGCGGGCACATCGCCCGCGCTGCCGATCAACCTCGATGAGCATCCGGGCACAGCGAGCGGCGGCGTGGACGATGCGTTCCGCATGACGGTCAACGTGGGCAATACGGCGCTGAACGACGCACCCGGCGTGACCGTGACCGAGACGCTTCCGGCGTGGTTCGAGCTGGTGACGGCTCCGGCGGTGAGCTGCACGGTCGCCGGTGCCCCTGTGGCTGCAGGGTACACGACCGGCGCGGCGACGGTGCCGATGCGGTGCTCGCTCGGCACGGTCAGCGCGGGCAATGCGGTCGCCTCCTCAAGCGGGACTGTGAGCGCAGGTACATCGGCCGTGAGCTTTAGCTACACCGGCAAGTTTCTGGATAATGGCGTCGGCGCGGACATTACCGGAGCCACGTTTACGGCCAAGGTGAAGCAGTTGACGGCCTCGCTCGGCGCGGCTGGAGCGGCGACTCCGCTGGCGGTCGATCCGATCGCGCCATCGGATGCGACCAGCGCCGCACAGTCGGTCGCTGTCCGCAGGCTGGCTCATCTGATCCTCCGCAAGACGCGCAATACCACCGTGGCCGCAGCGCCCGCGAGCTTTGCCGACAAGACCGATCCGAATCTGGATGAGAAGACGACCTCCACGCCCTTCGGCGTGAACGATGAGGTTGAGTATGACCTCGCCGTCGGCAACGCCGGGGTAAACTCCGCGATTGGCGTCCAATTTACGGAGACGCTGCCGCCATACTTTACGGTCGAGCGGGCCTATATCGTTAGCGGAGCCTCCACGGCTCCGGATACCGGAGCCAATGCGGCTCCGGCGAACCAGTTGCCGCTGGCGACTTCGCTTGCCTGCTATGCGGGCAGTGCCGCTGCCGGCACATCAATCACATGGCCGGTAAGCACGGGCGCGGCGAGCCAGACCATCACCTGCACGTATGGCACACCTGCCAATCCGCGGGCGCTGCTTAAGGGAGCCT
The DNA here is from genome assembly GCA_036398595.1 of Granulicella sp. Classification (GTDB taxonomy): domain Bacteria; phylum Acidobacteriota; class Terriglobia; order Terriglobales; family Acidobacteriaceae; genus Edaphobacter. The sequence continues at coordinate 12,398 of DASWOV010000041.1, read as the reverse complement.
CGACGACGGGCGCTCCGGACAATGCGACGGCAGTCGAATTCGTCTACCAGGGCAAGTATCAGGACAATGCGCCGAACGCCGACAACCTTGGCAATGGCATGAGCACGTACACGGTCGCCTCGGTGGCGGGCGAGGCAGCGGCAGTCTCGGCGCTGGTGGTCGATAACGGTCCAGCGACCGACAGCCGCAACCTTGCGCTTCCGGCGTATGCGATCCAGCGCGCCGCGCACCTTGCCATCGTTGCCGCTCCGGCGGTGCTCCAGGTAAATGACACTGCGCTTCCGATCGGTCCCGGCGGCGTGCCGATGGTAGGCGAGGCGCAGCCGAGCAGCAGTGGCGGCAACCCGGTCTTCAACTGCCTGCGCTACAAGGTTCTCGTGCAGAACAGCGGGCCGAACATCGCCCGCCAGCCCCAATTGACGGTCGCCGCGCCCTCCGGCTTCCGCCTGACGGATGTATCCAGCGCGCTCTCGACGGCTCCGGCGTCGGATGTTCTGCCGAGCTCCTGCACCTACGGAGCCTCGGCGGGCTCGTCTGCAACTGGCGCGGCGATCTCCCCGGTTTCGCAGACGCCCGGCAACACGCTGATCCTCGACGTGGACGGCTACTTCGACCTGAATACCTTGACCGGTGGCAACTCGGCCTCCGGTGTGGCTATGGGATACACCGCTTTGGCCGATAAGGGCACTATGGACAGCGCCGTCGGGTCGCCGTTTACTCCTCCAGCCGCCAGCGCGGTGACGGTAGTAAATACGCCGGTTGGGAATAACTTCGTCGTCATGCCGCTCTCGACGACGGGCGCGCGGCCTGCCACGATTACCTTCGGCTCGGTGGTGACGCCGGGCATCACCTCGGCCGGCGTGAGTGCGAGCGGCCCCGCGCTGCCCAGCGGACCCTCGCCGGACCCTCGGGATAATCAGAAGACGATTCCCCTGTACAGGACCGGAACTTCGCCGCAGTTCTATTCGCTGGGGACAACTGCGATTCCGGCTCCGGGGACCAACCCGACCGAGGTCTGCCTGACCAACGGAGCCCTGACCGGGGCGCTCGCCGACGGCTTTGCCAAGCCAGAGCGCGTGCTGCTGTGGGCGCTCGCCGGCCTGCCGACGGGAACGCGGCTGTATCCTGTGCCGCGCGTCTCCGCGCCCTATACCGGCGACATTACAACCAGCGTGACCCCTGTGGGCGGCGGCAGCTATGTCGCGCCCGGAGGACCGGCGCAGCCATACACCACCTATGCGGAGCTGCCCGGACCGCAGAGCCAGCCAGGACAAGTCTGCGGCCAGATCAACGGATTTGCTCCCGCGGCCGCGGCGCTGACGGTCGCGGTTCTCGAGCCGGTCAACTTCGCTCCATACATCGGCTCCAGCAGTCAGCAGACGGTGCAGCCGCCGGGCAAGGGCGTCTCCGAGGCATCCTTCGTCTTCCCGGACATTACGCACGACTATAACGATAGCGATCCATGCTTCGTCTCCTCCAGCACCGCGGGCACGCCTGCCCGCGGCGTCTGCGACGACAACCTGTTGCTGACGACCTGGGTCTTCGGCGGGGAGAGGATGGTGCCGAGTCTCAGCCACGTGATCGGGCCGCTTTCTCCGACGGCGGCGCAGGCGTTCCTGAATCCTGCGGCTCCCTACGAGGTGCAGGCCGGAACGACGCTCTTCCTTCAACTAGCGGACCAGTTGGCGGCATTCGCCTATAACGCCAAGCATAACTGCGATCCCGGCAACGCCTCCGGAACGTACTTTGCAAGCACGGTCAACGCCTGCCCCATCAATCCGGGGCTGCTTACCGGGACGCCTCCGCAGGAGACGGTCTTCGGCAGCGCGGACATCGCCAGTCTGGCGGTCAGCGTGACCGGCGGCAGCGGCGGCCTGATTGCGCTTCCGCCCGCGCAGGACGCGACCTCGCCGACAACGCCGGTGGAGGATGGATACACCATGGCCTCCGCTACGGTCATCGCCGGGCAGACGGTTGGCTTCCAGTGGAGGCTGGGCGACATCATGCCTGCCGCTGGTGGAACCTATAACCTCACCTGCTACATGGTCGATGCGGCAACGCAGAATACGGCCACGCCTCTTCCGGCAGGGCTGAGCTGCCAGATTCCGCCCTCAATCACCTACCCGGCAAATCCGACGCCCGCGAACTCCCCGGCTGGCCCGGCGATCTACGTTGTGAGCACGGGCGCACAGACCTCGAAAGCGGTTACGCCGGGCTGGAGAGCTGCTGCAGAGGGTGTGGTTGCCGCTCTGCTGCTTCCTCTGGTTCTGGTCCGCCGCCGCATCGGTAACAGCAAGCGGCTCGGGCTGGTGGTGCTCCTGCTTCTTCTGGGCGGGGCAGCGAGCCTCTCCGGCTGCGGCGCGGGCTTCTCGGCTGCGACGACAGCGGCGAACAGCACGCCTGCCGCTTCCGGCACCTATTACTTCCGTGCCAACGCTACGCCGGTCCAGGGAGGGACAACCTTGACGACAGCGCCGTTCAAGGTGACTGTAGTCGCAGGGCAATGAGGAGCTTTACGTAGACGTAACGTTGAAGCTATATCTGTCACGATATGGAGGGGAGCGGATTCCCGCTGCCCTTCGCACACGCTAAAATACGGCAACACGAATTTCTTACGCTGAGTTCTTACGCTGAGTTTATGGATACGCCCACTTCTGTGACCCATATCGGTAAGTACGAGATCATCTCGGAGTTAGGTCGAGGGGGCATGGGCGTGGTCTACCGCGCCGAAGACAAGCACATCGGCCGCGAGGTCGCCATCAAGACGCTGACCGCCGCGACCCCGGAGCTGCGTCAGCGCTTTCTCATCGAGGCGCGCTCCGGCGTTCTGAACCACCAGAACATCGTTACGGTCTACGACTTCGGCGAACAGGACGGTAACCCCTACATCGTCATGGAGTACCTCCAGGGCGACTCGCTCGAGAAGATTCTGCGCGGCTCGAAACCACTCGCCCTGGTAGATAAGCTCGAGATCGTCCGGCAGGTCTGCGACGGCCTCGGTTACGCGCACCAGAAGGGCGTGATCCACCGCGATGTGAAGCCCGCCAACGTGATGGTGCTGCCGGGCGGGCAGGTCAAGATCGTCGACTTCGGCATCGCGCGGCTGGAGAACTCGTCCGGCCATACGCAGACGGGCGCGGTCATCGGTACCTTCCACTACATCTCGCCGGAGCGGCTCAAGGGCGATCCCTCCGACGGACGCGCCGACATCTGGGCCATCGGCATCATGATGTACCAGATGCTGACCGGCGTGCTGCCTTTCCCCGGCGAGGACATCTCGGCTCTGCATAAGGTGGTCAACGAGCCGTTTCCGCCGCTGAGTACCTACCTGCACGACTATCCCGCGGGGCTCGACCATGTAATGCAGCATGCGCTGGCCAAGAACCCGGATGAGCGTTATGCGACGGCCGAGGAGATGTCGGCCGATATCGAGGCCATCAACGAGGTGCTCAAGCGCGCCCGCATCGGCGACATGCTGGGCCATGTGAGGGGCCTCTTCGAGCAGGAGCAGTTCAGCTCGGCGCGCTCCATCCTGCATGACCTGCAGCGACTCGATCCGCAGAACTCGGAGATCAAGCGGCTTCTGCGCGAGGTGCAGGACAGGCTTTCGCGTCAGCAGCGCTCGGAGCAGGTGCGGCAGACACTCGGCATGGCGGAGGAGGCGGTTCTCCAGCAGCGCTATGTGGAGGCGCTGGATCTCTACAAGCAAGCCTCGAAGCTCGACGCAAATACGCCCGGCCTGACGGAGAAGATCGAGCACGTCCGCCAGTTGAAAGAGAAGGTCGATACGATTGCCGTCCTGCGGCAGCAGGCGCATGAGGCCAGCAACCGACACGACTTTACCGCAGCCTCGAAGCTAATCGACCAGGCGCTTCAGCTTGACGAGCGCAACACCGATCTCCGCAACGAGAAGGCCCGTCTGCTGCAAGAGAGCGAGCGCATGGCGAAGGCCGGCCAGAGCCGTCGCCTGAAGGACCTGGGCCGCGAGAAGCTGGCCAGCGCGTCGTTTACCGAGGCCATTGCCAATCTGCGCGAGGCGCTGCAGATCGATCCGACCGATCCTGAGGCACAGCAGATGTTTCAGGAGGCCACGACGCGTCAGGAGGAGGAGCGCCGCCGCAAGGTCATCGAGCAGATAGTCTCCGAGATTCAAGAACACCTCTACCGGGGCGAGACGGAGCGCGGCCTGGAGCTGATTCAACGCGCCCTTGACCGGCTACCGGCCGAGGCGACGCTGCTTCGTCTGAAGACCGAGACGGAGAAGAAGCTGCGCGAGGAGTCGGCGCGCAAGCTGGTCGAGGAAACCTCGCTGACGGTGCAGAACCTCTTCCTCTCCGATCCGCAGCAGGCGCTGGATTGCGTGCAGAAGGCGCTCGATGAGCTTCCCGGCGATGAACATCTGCTGGCGCTGCAGGAGCGCGTCGTCGATCAGCTTAAGAAGGCGAACCTCGAGGGTCTGCGCACGCAGTACCTCAAGCGGGCGCAGGAGTCGATCGACGCCGGACAGTTCGACCAGGCGCTGGCGACGCTCGAGAGCGCGGTGCTGGACTGCGGCGAGTCGCCGGAGAGCACCTACCTCATTGAGCATGCGCGATCGGAGAAGCAGAGCCGTGATCGGGCGCAGGCCGCGGCGGACGTCCTCGCCCGGGCGCAGCAAAAGATTACCGACAACGATCTGGAAGGGGCCGTTGCGCTGCTTGCACCCGCGGCGGGCCAGGGAAGCGCGGCGGTCGACCAGTTGCTGCGCCAGACGCAGGAGCGTCTCGACGAGGCGACGCGTAAGCTCGAGGCTGTGATCGGCCGCCTGCAGACACTCGCCAACGAGGACCCGGCGCAGGCGTTGCAGCTTCTTCGCAGTCAGCCCGCAGCGGTCCAGCAGCACTCGCGGCTCAAGGAGCTTCGTTCCCGGCTCGAGGCCCGCGCCGAGCAGCAGCGCGCAACCCGCGAGGCTGTAGAGCGCTCGACGACCCTGCTGAACAAGCGCGACCTCCGTGGCGCGACGAGCGCACTGGGAGCTGTGCGGCAGGCGTACGGGGACTCGCCCGAGCTTGCAGAGGCCCTGAATACACTGACGGAGCATCGCACCCGGCTCGCCGAGCAGATCGTGACGGAGTCCATCGCGGCTTCGCGGCAGGCGATCCTCGACAAGGATGGAAAGCTCGCGCTTGAGAAGCTCCAGAGCGCAGGCGAGGTGCTGGAGTTCGCGGGCGGCACGCTCGAAGAGGACTGGAAGCGTCTTGCCAAGGAGGCGACCAAGGTCGCCGGAGCCAAGCTGGACACCACCGGCTCCTACCCCATCGTGGTGCAGACGAAGGGGCCGAGCACGATGCTGCTCCTCGGCATCGCTGCCGTCCTGCTGATCGCCGTGGGTGCGGGCTTCTTCATCCTGCACAACCGCACTAAGCCGGCGCCTGCTGTTCCAGTGACCTATATGCAGCTCAACGCGACACCCTTTGCCGAGGTCGTCAGCGTGACGGACAACGGAGGGAAGGCTGTGGCTCTTCCGGCCGGAGATCATACGACGCCGCTGCGGCTGGACAATCTACCCGAGGGACAGTACGCCGTCGTCTTTAAGGGGGCTGACGGCAGCACGAAGCAGCAGAGCTGCGACCTCAGCGCCGATCATCTGTGCGCGGCGGTCTTCGCGCCGATGAGCGACTCCCAGATCGACGAGATCATCGAGGGGCAAAAGTGATGCGCGCTCGTCTGTATCTTCCGTTGCTGGCCTTGCTCGCGCTCTGCGCGACGGGTGCGGGCGCGCAGGACGCCAAGGCGCTCCGGGCGCAGGCGAACGCGGAGACGAATCAGGAGAAGCAGGTGCAGCTTCTCTGCCAGGCCGCCGATCTGGAGCCGAAGAACAAGGAGTTCCGCAAGGACTGCGAGGTCAGCCGCGCTGCGCTCATCAACAGCGACCGGCAGGCGCTGAAGACCGCACTCGATGCCAATGACGCGGGACAGGCGGCGAAGGCCAAGCGGTACGCCAAGTACGTCAGCTCGCTCGATCCGGATACCTTCCATCAGGCACAGCAACTCCTTGCCAAGCTGAACGCTGCCGACAGCGCGGCTCCGGCGGGGGGCACTACGACAGCAGCAACGACTTCGGCAGGACCGAACCAGAACGCACTCCTTGGGCAGGCTCTGGCCGCCTACGATGCTGGAAATCTTGGGACGGCACGCACGGATGCGCAGGGGATCACCGATGCCTCCGTCAAGCCGGCCGCGGCTCGCCTGCTGGCGGATATTGATCGCTACACCAACAACGTGACCGCCGGGCAGCGCCACGAGCAGGCCAAGGAGTACGCCGAGGCCGAGAAGTCCTACCAGGCGGCGCTGGAGATCAGCAGCCACGTGGCCGGGGACGATCTCGCCAACAAGGTGCAGCGCATGCGCCAGCTTGCCTCCTCCGGCCAGTCGTCGACAACGCAGGTGGCGGCGAACAATGTGCCCAAGATTCCTCCGGCCTCGTCCGCCGCGAAGCAGCCCGCAAAGCCGGTCACTCCGGAGGTTTCTCCCGAGGAGCGCAAGAAGAAGCTGCTCGAGGAGAGCAGCGAGGCGATGAGCCGCAACGATCTCGATACGGCGGGCAAGAAGTATAAGCAGGTGCTCGATCTCGACCCGAACAACGCCGATGCGCGCAACGGACTTGCGGCCATCACTACGGCTCTCAGCAAGGACCCGGTGCGTCTGGAGAAGACCCTCCGCACGGCGATTGCGTCCTTCTACGCCTCGCAGTTCGAGGATGCGGAGTCGCAACTCAACCGCTATCTCGGCGCGGACGGCGGCAAGAAGAAGGGCGCTGCCTTCTTCTACCTTGGCGCGACAGAGGCTACCCTCGCCGTGCTGGACGATCCTGCCAAGCGGGCCACACGGACCCGCCAGGCGCAGGAAGACTTCAAACAGGCTCGCTCGGCCGGATACCAACCGCTGGAGAAGTATGTCTCCACTCGCGTGCTGGCCGTCTGGAAGGGCTCGGGCTCGTAACTCTTCTCTCCCTCTGCAACTGCTGGCATTGCAACTCATTTTTTGACACACACGATACGCTGTCGATCTGTTAGCTTTGATTGCGCACTCTTTGGTAATGCGGAGCTAGTCTCCGTAGTCACCTGAACCGATACGCATCAGGTAGTCTCCGGCCCTGTGTTTCTGGCCGGACTGCGGGATTGCGGCTCCGGCCGACCTCGCAAAGGAAGAGAGATGAACGTTCGTCTGAGGCTTGCTGCCGTACTGATCCTGATTACTGCCTCGCTTGCCGCCGCGGGGCAGTCGCTCGTCGATGGTAAGGTCATCTTCGGCAACAGCTTTAAGCCCGTCCCCAACATGACGGTGCACCTGGTCAACAAGGACCGCAAGCCGCCGCTGGATCTTACCGGGCAGACCTCCACCGATGGGCGTTACAGCTTCGACGACGTGCCTCCCGGCACGGGCTACGCGGTCGCCGTGTACGACACCACCGGCAGGCTGGTCGGCACGGACGCCTCGTTCGAGGTGCTGGCCGATGCGCGGCACACGGCGATCCCGGATATCGACATCTCGAAGGGCGTGCTGGCCGACCGGGCGGAGCGCTCCGGCGGCCTGATCCAGAACGATAAGGATGTCTCGCCCGGCGCAAACATTACGAACCAGCAGCTTCGCGTGCTGCCGTTGTATGACCGAACCTTCCTGGCTCTCGGAGCGATCCAGCCGGGTGTTCATGATGTACCGCAGGGCTCTCCGCTGGTGGGAGCGGGCTTCAGTATTGCGGGCAGTCCGGAGAACTCCACGAACTTCCTGCTGGACGGCGTGGACAACGTCGCGGCCAGCAACAGCCAGGCGATTCCGTTCCAGGTGAATGAGGCGGTGCAGGAGTTCCGCGTCGTGTATGCGGCGCCGGATATGCGCTACGGGCAGGGCATCGGCGGCATCATCAACGTCGTGACCAGCCGGGGCAATGCGGCCTCGGGCGGAAAGGCGTGGCACGGCAGCCTCTTCGGCTACTTCAATAACGATGCGCTGAACTCGGGCTCGCCGCTCTCGGCCTACTCCACGTCGACCTTTGCGCGGGCGGCGGCGACGGCCTCGGACGGTGCGGGCGATGCCATCGCGGTCGGCGTCAACGAGATCGACGATGATTCGTTCAACGGATACGCTCCGCAGCGATATAACCAGCTCTTCAAGCTCACCGCGCCGGGCTCGCCGATCGGCGGCCCAGCGACTCAGGGCTGCACGACGCAGCTCTGCCAGGCGGGAGCCTTCAATCCGGCGTCCATCCTCAGCTCGCAGGACAGCCATACCTATCCGATCAGCTCACAGCAGTTCGGCGGCAGCATCGGCGGCCCGCTTTTCAACAACAAGCTCTTCTTCTTCGTGAGTTACGAGGGCACGCAGATCAATAACCCGACACCGATCTTCGAGCGCGTGCCTACGGCGCTCGATGCGCCCGGCGTTGCGAATGTGGATGGGGCTATCGCCAAGGGTTTGCTCGGTGTCCTGCCCGCTCCGAACGTGGGACAGACCGGAGCCGGGCTGATGGCCGGAACCAACGCCGGTGTTCTGGGTTTCTATCGCGGCTATGCGCCGAACTATACGCACGTGCATAACGTGCATGTGCGTCCTGAGATTTCGCTGGGAACGTACGGCACGATCAGCCTGCGCTATACGGGGCAGTTGATCGACCAGTTGCACGACGATACGCTGCCCGCAGGTGGAGCGTATCCCGGCAATGGAGCTGACCGGCGCGCACAGAACCAGAGTGCATCGCTGACCCACTCGCTGCCGTTCGGGCAGAGCATTAACACGCTGAATGTCGGCTTCACGCAGTTCCGCGTGGACGAGGTCGCGCAGGACCGGAACTTCAACGCGCAGGCGCTGGGGCTTCCGGGCGGGGCGATGAGCACGGTGGTAGTCAGCGGTCTGGACACGCGCACCACGGGCGCGGCTCCGGGCAGTCCCGGCCTGATGGGCGGATGGTTCGACTCCTTCTGGAACGCCTGCCCAAACGGGACGACGGTCTGCGGCACGGGCTCGGTTCATTCGCCTTCGCCGATCACGCCCTCGCTCGACGGGCAGTTTCCGATGGCGCGCATTGGAGCGCCGCTCTCCGCGCCCTCCGCGCACCGGGACACCGAGGCGTTCCTCTCCGATGTGCTTGAGCTGCATCTCGGATCGCGCAACACCCTGACCCTCGGCGGCGACTATCGCTACCAGCAGAACTACAGCTACTCCGGTGGACTGGCCCGCGGGCTGGTCGTCTCCAACAACATCGGCGAGTTCACCAGTGACAGCGAAACCTGCATCTCCTGCGGCGCTAGCGTCGCGTTCCAGCATCCTTCGTTCGACTACGAGCTTCGCCAGCCGAGCGGCTACGTCGGCGATCTGCGCAGCTCCTCCTTCGGCATCTTCGGCGAGCACAAGATACAGCCGATTCCGCGGCTCACTATCAGCTTGGGAGCGCGCTACGAATTCTTCGGCGAGCCGCTCGACGCGCAGAACCGCCTCTGGAACTTCGATGCGGGCGACCAGGGGCTTGTGCGACAGGGAAGCACCGGCACCTTTGACGCCTTCAACTACCAGTGCGGCGTCGGCAGCACGACCTCGCTCGATGCGCTGTATGGGGCGCGCCGCGTGACCTTCAACGGCGGCTGGAACTGCGCGCAGAACGGCAAGTTCTTCCTGCCGAATGACAAGAACAATGTGCTCGGGCACTTCGGCGTCTCCTACTCGCCGGATGAGAAGTACCACGACGTCTTCCGCGCGGCGGGCGGCGTCTACTACGACCACCTGCCCTCCCTCTACAACGAGACGCTGCTGCACAACCGGCCCAGCCCGTACAACGTCACCAACCCGAGCGCGATCTACGGGCAGAACTTCTACTCGACGGCCTGCGGAGATACGGAGAGTCAGTGCGCCTTCGGCCTGCACACGCTGAGCTTCTCTGCGCTGCCTGCGGCGGATGCAGCGACCTTCCAGAGCTTTCAGGCTGCCAGTGGAGCGAACATCCTCTACGAGAGGGACGTCCACCAGCTTCGCACGCCGTACAGCTTCCAGTTCACGACCAGCTATCAGCATCAGTTCGGCAACTCGTGGGCCGGTGAGATCGTGTACGCGGGCTCCTTCAACCGCAAGCTGCCGCTCATCTACGACAGCAACTTTGCGAACGAGTTCTACTGCACGCAGGGCGGCGGCACCTCGTCCACTCCGGGCGGGCTGTGCAACAACAACACCTTCTTCCCGGTCTTCACCGAGTCCAATATCGGCTCATCGAGCTATCACTCGCTGGTAGTGCGCGTCCGCAGCGAGCAGTGGCACGGGCTGACGGTGCATGCGGCGTATACCTTCGCCAAGTCCAACGACGATATTGCGGGCGGAACCTTTCCGCAGTCCACCGACGCGCTCTGGTCGCAGATCTTCGGCCGACAGCTCTATGGTATGGGGAACCCGATCTCCTTTGCCCTTGGCTCGAACTCGCTCAGCCCGCCGGGCGCTTTGAAGCGTTCGCACGATCTTGCAGACAGCGGCTCGAGGCTTGCGAGAGATCTCTTCGGCGTGGCCAATATTCCATCGTTTTCGGCGATCTCATCGGCGCTTACGACGACCGGCAGCCGCTCCATCGACGTCAGCCATTACAGCCTGCCGCAGAATCCGCTTGGCTTCTCGCAGCTTGGCACGGGAGGCGACGGAGGCCGTTCCGACTTCGATGTGCAGCACCGGGGCGTTGTGGACTTCGTCTATGCGCCGGTTTTTCATAACCGCTGGATCGACGGCTTCCTGATCTCCGGTATCTTTACAGCGCAGAGCGGACAGCCCTTCAGCATCTTCTCCGGCCCGGCGTATGGGCAGATCACGCAACGCATCAACCTTTCGCAGTCCACGCCGATTCATATGACGGGGAACCCGAACGGATACATCTCCGGCGCAGGCCGTGAGAACCTGGTGGCGCTTGGCCTGACGGGCAAGGGATGCCCCACGCTCTATGCGCAGCCTACGCTGTACAGCGCCGTATCCTCGCCCGCGGCTTGCATCGGCACCAGCGGACGCAACGCGTTTACCGGCCCTGCCTTCATCAGCCAGGACCTTGCGCTACAACGAGCCTTCCATCTCACCGAGCGCAGGCAGATCCTCCTGCGCGCTGAGAGCTATAACGTCTTCAACCGGGCCAACTACTACAACCCCATCAGCGAGATCTCCGAAGACGGCGTGCACATCAATCCGGAGTTCGGCCTGGTCCGCTCGGCGCACGATCCGCGGCTGCTTCAGTTTGCAGCGCGGTACGAGTTCTAGTCGCTCGGCATAGAATGAAGTTTTGCAGCCGAACCGACTATGAGCCGCTTTGCGGCTGAACCGATACCCGATGAAGGATGCGCTGAATCGTTTTCTCGTTCCGGCACTGCTGGCTATGGCCGTGGTCATCGTCGCGCTTAATGCCTGGGTGGCGTTTCGCTCGCTCGATGTCCTGCTGGCGCAGGAGGACTGGGTACAACACACATGGAAGGTCATCAACCAGACGGAGATCATCATGGGCTCCGTGCGCGACGCCGAGAACGGTGAGCGCGGGTTCCTGATCACCGACGATGACGAGTATCTTGCGCCGTACACACGCGTGCTTGAGTTGCTGCCCGGACAGCTCGACCGCCTGCAGCAACTCACCGTGGACGACTCCAGTCAGCAGCATCGCATCGTGGAGCTGCGAGCCATCATTACGGAGCGGATGTCGCTGCTGCAGCAGGGAATCAATCTTCGCCGGAATGGCCGCTCGGACAGCCTGCACGCCCTTGTCATCACCGGCACCGGCAACATGCAGATGAACCGCCTGCGCACGTTGACGGAGGAGATGGATAAGGAAGAGCAGCGCCTGCTCGACATGCGCGTTGTGGAGGCGAAGGCCAGCGCCATGCGGACCCGCGAGACGCTGGCTGTTGCCAGTGCGATCGATCTGCTGCTCATCATCCTCATGTTCCGCTACTTCGCGCGCGAGCGCGGCATGCGGCTCGCCTCGGAGGAGAGCGCAGCGCGGCTCGCCGTGGCGACTGACGAGGTGAGAGCGCTCAACGCAACGCTCGAGGAGCGTGTCCGCGCCCGCACCGAGGAGTTGGAGAATACGAACCACGAGTTGGAGGCGTTCAGCTACTCGGTATCGCACGATCTGCGAGCGCCGCTACGCACCATCGACGGCTTCAGCCTGGCGCTCGAGGAGGATTACGTTCATGCGCTCGACGACACGGGGCGCGACTATATCCATCGCGTGCGCGCCGGCGTGCAGCGCATGGGCGAGCTGATCGATGCACTGCTGCAACTCTCGCGCATCACGCGCGCCACGCTGACACGGGAGCATATCGACCTTACGGCTCTGGCCTCAAAGGTGGCCAGGGACCTGCAGGAGCAAAACCCCGGCCGTACGATCGCCTTTCATCTGCAGAACAGGC
>DASWOV010000040.1:0-2166 GCA_036398595.1 Granulicella sp. | reverse complement strand
TTCGCCGGTTTCTCTGTTTCGGACAGTTTAGTCGCTCGCGCCGTCGGAACGCCGGTCTTCCTCTCAGGAGCGACGAACTTCGACTTCGGCTTCTTCTCAGGATCGACAGCCGTTCCAAGGTTCTCCGGCTGCGGTCCCGCGTGGCTGTTTGCGGAGCCGTTGCGGCTGGCCAGAGTTGCCGCATCGTAATAGCGCGCCAGGAACTCGGCGGTGTGTGAGCCCGCGACGGTCGCGACCTGCTCCGGCGTACCGTGTGCGATCACACGACCGCCGCCCTCGCCGCCCTCGGGACCCATATCGAGGATGTAGTCGGCGTTGCGGATGATGTCGAGGTTGTGCTCGATGATGATGATGGTGTTGCCCAGGTCAGTCAGGCGGTGCAGCACTTCTAGCAGCTTGCGAACATCGTCGAAGTGAAGGCCGGTCGTCGGCTCATCCAGAAGATAGAGCGTGCGTCCGGTCTGCCGCTTCGAAAGCTCGCGGGCCAGCTTCATGCGCTGCGCCTCGCCGCCCGAAAGTGTCGTTGCCGACTGTCCGAGATGGATGTATCCAAGGCCGACATCGACCAGCGTCTGCAGACGCTGATGCACCGCTGGAATGTCTTTGAGGATCGGGAGAGCGTCCTCGATAGCGAGATCGAGAAGGTCGGCGATGGAGTAGCCGTTGAACTTCACGGCGAGCGTCTCCTGGTTGTAACGGCGGCCGTTGCAGACCTCGCACAACACATAGACGTCGGGAAGGAAGTTCATCTCGATGCGGCGCTGTCCTTCGCCCTGGCAGGCCTCGCAGCGTCCGCCCTGCACGTTGAAACTGAAGCGCCCGGGCTTGTAGCCGCGCTCACGCGACTCCGGCAGCATCGCGAAGATGTCGCGGATCGCGGAGAAGACTCCGGTGTAGGTCGCCGGGTTCGAGCGCGGCGTGCGTCCGATGGGAGACTGGTCGATCTGGATGACCTTGTCGAGCTGCGAGACTCCGCGGACCTTGCCATGCTGTCCCGGCTCCTCGCGCGAGCCGTAAATCTCCTTCGCCAGCGAGCGGTAAAGAATGTCGTTGACCAGCGTGCTCTTGCCGCTTCCGCTGACGCCGGTGACGACGGTCATCACTCCCAGGGGGAAGTGGGCTGTGACGTTCTTCAGGTTGTGCGCGTGTGCGTTCTCGACCGTGATCCAGTTGCCGGTGAGAGGTCGTGGGGCCTGCCCCGGCGTCGGGCGCGTCACGATGTCGATCTTTCCGGCGAGATACCTTCCGGTGACCGATGCATCGTTGTCCATGATCTGCTGCGGGGTTCCGTCGGCGATCAGGTAGCCGCCATTCTTTCCCGCTCCGGGGCCGAGGTCGAGCACATAGTCGGCCTTGCGGATGGTGTCCTCGTCGTGTTCGACCACGAGGACCGTGTTGCCGAGGTCGCGCAGATCTTCGAGCGCCTGGATAAGCCGCTGGTTGTCGCGCTGGTGAAGACCGATGGAGGGCTCATCGAGCACGTAGAGCACTCCGCGCAGCCGCGAGCCGATCTGCGTGGCCAGACGGATGCGCTGGCCTTCGCCGCCCGAGAGCGTCGCCGCCGAGCGGTTGAGCGAGAGATAGCCGAGGCCGACCGCGTTCAGAAACTCCAGCCGCTCGATCACCTCGCGCTGCAGGCGGTCGGCGATCAGGCGATCGCGTCCGAGAAAGTTCATCTCGCGAGCGCTGGTGAGGGCGCGCTCAAGCGAGAGGCCGGTGAAGTCCGCGATGCTCTGGCTGTTGACTGTGACCGCGAGCGATTCCGGCCGCAGGCGCTTGCCCTGGCAGCGCGGGCAGGTGGTCGCGGACATGTACTGCATCATGTACTCGCGGTAGCCTTCGGACTTAGTGTCTTCGAGGTTGGCGCGGAGGTAGGCGAAGATGCCGTGGAATCCGGTGCGTCCTGCCTCGCCCTTGGGCGGGCCGTAGAGGAAGAGGTTCTGCTGCTCCTGCGTGAGCTGCTCGAAGGGCTTGCGAATGTCGATCTTGTATTTTTCCGCGGCGAGCTTGATCAGCCGCAGGAGATACTGCGAGGCAGAGCCCGGCCCCATCGCTCCGTCGAGCAGGGGCTTGGACCAGTCGGTGATGGTCTTGGCCGGGTCGAAGTCGTAGATCGAGCCGAGGCCGTGGCACTCGGGGCAGGCTCCGTATGCGGAGTTGAAGGAG
>DASWOV010000039.1:0-96873 GCA_036398595.1 Granulicella sp. | reverse complement strand
CCGAAGTGCATTGTGGATGTGGGGACTGGCTCGGGGGCGATTGCGATTGCGCTGGCGAAGCATCTGCCCGATGTATTTGTAACTGCGGTTGATCTTTCTTCGGAGGCGCTGACCGTTGCGGAGGAGAATGCGCGGCGGCTTGGGGTTCGCGTGCGGTTTATGCAGTCGGACCTGCTGGAGGCTGTGCGCGGTGAGCGGTTCGATGCGGTGGTGAGCAATCCGCCGTATGTTCCCGAGAGTGATCGGGCTTCTCTGGCGGCTGAGGTGCGGGAGTATGAGCCGGAGCTGGCTCTATTCGCCGGGGAGATGGGGATGTCCGTGTATGAGCGGCTGATTCCGCAGGCTCATCGCGTGCTGGAGGCAGGTGGGTTGCTGGCGATGGAGTTTGGGTTTGGGCAACGGGAGGCTATGGCTGCGTTGCTACGTGGGTGGAAGGATGTTCGGTTTGTGGAGGATTTGCAGGGAATTCCGCGAGTGGCTGTGGCCGTAAAAAGCTAGCCCGCTGACTCTGATTCCGATAGATAGATCGCTGTGTAGTCTAAGTAATTGCGGGCGTACTGGAGGATCATCTCGTAGTCCTCGTCGGTGATCGTCCGGCGGACCTTGCCGGGGAGGCCCACGACCAGTGAGCGGGGCGGGATGACCGTGTGCTCGGGGATGACGGCTCCGGCGGCAATGATGGAGCCTTCACCGATGCGGGCGTCGTTGAGGATCGTCGCGCCCATGCCGACCAGTACCGCGTCCTCGAGCGTGCAGCCGTGGACTGTGGCGTTGTGACCGATCGTGACCATCTCGCCCAGCGTGACGGCGTACTTGTGGCGCATGCCATGCAGCACGGCGCAGTCCTGCACATTCGAGCGTGCGCCGATACGGATGCTGTTCACATCGCCACGGAGAACCGCGTTCATCCACACGCTGGACTGGTCGCCGAGCGTGACATCGCCGAGAACCTGCGCCGAAGGGTCGATGTAGCAGCCCTGGCCGATAGAGGGGAGTTTGCCCTGAAAAGGACGGATCATGAGCGTATCTTAGCCCCTGCCACCAGTTACCTGCCGGTTACGAAGGTTCAAGTGATTGGCAGGTAAGGGGTTCTGAGAAAAAGGAGAGGAAAATATCCCCTATTTGGGTGTATGATGCGGAGCGAATCAGGGGTATGCTTAATGTATCCCGTACTGGGAGTGTTTGGAGGTGTATCTCTTTGGCAGAGGTTCGAGTGCAGGAAGGCGAACCCCTTGAGAATGCGCTGCGCCGCTTTAAGCGGAAGGTGCAGACGGAAGACATCATCAAGGAAGTGAAGCGCCACTCTTTTTATCTGAAGCCCGGTGAAAAGAAGCGTGTGAAGGAAGCGCTGGCGCGGAAGCGCAATCGCAAGAAGATCCGCAAAGAGCAGGACTAAGCTCCGCTCGGAAGTAACCTTGCCGAAGGCCGCCGGATACCCGAATTCCGGTGGTCTTCGGTAAAAAATCTCCCCCCGCACGAATCTTTTATTTGAGTGCAGAGCGAGATGGTGGTATCGCTTGGATGCTGCCGTTGGTTTGAATGCTTTGTGCTACGCCGTACACCAACGGCAAAGGGCCCCCGAAAAATTCAAGACGTAGAAACGGAAGGATCGCTCCGCTTAGAGAGCGGCCACTCCCTGATGTGCGTTGATCTTTGTTCCCCGAGGACGGAGAAGCGATATGGAATTCGTGGACCGGTTGCTGACATGTTGTGACTGCGGTGAGGACTTCGTCTTTACCGCTGGCGAGCAGTTATTTTTCTTCGACAAGCAGTTCAAGAACGATCCCAAGCGGTGTAAGCCGTGCAAGAACAAACGCTCTGCGGCCAAGTCCGGCGTGAGCGCCGCGCCGATCGGCCCGTCACGCATGGAGACGCGAACGCATTGTTCGTCCTGTGGCGTGGAGACGACGGTGCCCTTCAAGCCCACGCAGGGACGGCCTGTGCTGTGTCGGCAGTGCTTTCAGCAGATGAAGTCGTCTCCACAGGAGCAGGGCGCAACGCCCGAGCTGTTGGCAAGCGCGGTCAGCGACATGGGATCGGGCACGCCGACGGCGTAAGACGGCAGGCAGGCTTTATGATGGGCTCACACTGAGGAGTCCCATGCACCCTGCCGCACGCCCCGATGATGATGAGCTGGTGCGCGGTCGCGCGACCGTAGGCGAGTTCGAGATCACTGTCTGCACCGACGGCAGCTTTGTGCTGGACGGCGGCGCGATGTTCGGCGTGGTGCCGAAGACGCTGTGGCAGCGGCGCATGGTCGCGGACGAGAACAACCTGGTGTTGCTGGGGACGAACTCGGTCGTGGTGCGGACCGGTAAACAGACGGTCGTCATTGAGACGGGGATTGGGAATAAGCAATCGCCAAAGATGCGGGCGATCCACCAGAACAAGGAGCTGCTTCCCTCCTCGCTGGCGGCGGCGGGCGTGCGGCCGGAGGAGGTGGATGTGGTCATCAACACGCATCTGCACTTCGACCACTGCGGCTGGAATACGACGCTACATCCTGACGGCTCGGTGACGCCGACGTTCCCGAATGCACGGTACTTCGCGCATCGCGGCGAGTTGGAGCATGGGCATCTGCAATTGGACCGGGATAAGGTGAGCTATCTTTCTCCGAACTACGATCCGCTGGTGGAGTCGGGCCAGATGACGCTGATTGAGGGCAGGACGGCGGAGATTTGTCCGGGGATCTCGGTCGAGTTATGGCCGGGGCACACGGAGACGATGATGGGCGTGCACATCGAATCGGGTGGGCAGCATGCTTGCTACATCGGCGACCTGATCCCGACGAGCAACCACCTGGACCCGACGTGGGTGATGGGATACGACCTGCTTCCGCTGACTTGTATTGAAGAGCGGAAGCGGTTTTATCAGCGGGCGATCCCCGAGGACTGGCTGGTGCTGTTTACGCATGACCATCATGTGCCCATGGCGCGGTTAATGGTGGGGGATAAGGGTAGGCCGGTGATAAGAACTTAAGAGGACGGCGCTTTACAGGACTAACGCAGAACTTAGCCACCCATTGCCTTTCTTGTTTGTTGTCATACCCGACGAGAATCTGCGTTTCCACGTTTGAGATATTCACCAGGGCTGGTTCCGACAACTCGCTTGAACGCCTTACTGAACGCGGCATCGGACTCATAACCGATCGACCGAGCTACATCGATGAGCTTCTTGTCACGCTGCTGAAGTAACTGCATCGCCTTCTGCATCCGCCACTCGGTTACATATTCCAGTGGCGCTTGTCCGAGCAGCTCTTTAAAGCGGGCTGCGAATGCGGAGCGAGACATGCCCGCTGCTTCGGCCAGGGATTCGACCGTCCAGGGCGTATTCACTCTGTCATGAATGGCTCTTAGGGAAGCACCCATTTGAGGATCGAAGATCGCACGAAGCCATCCTTTGTTGCGCCATTCCACCCCCGACGCGATATGCGCCCGAAGTACCTGGATAAATAAGACCTCGGCTAGCCGAGTCGCAACTACTTCAGATCCCGGTACCTGTTCTGCCATCTCTGACGCCAGCGCCTGCATTGTGATGTGAAGAGCAAGCGTGCGTGCCTGATCGGCTTTAATCAGAATGAGGCTCGGCAATAACTGAGTGATCGGCTTGAGGCTGGCGCGATCGAAGCTCAAGGAGCCACAGACGATGGTCGTCGGTGCGCCACCACCTCCATAATGAGCGACATTGCCGTTGGCACTCTCCCCTATCTCGCGGAAACTCCACCTAGGACGTGTCCGCGGGCTGTCGCGCAAAACAATCGACGTCCCCTTAGCCAGCAAAAAACAATCGCCTCCGGTGAGCGGAATCGGCTCCGCGATCCCTTCCACACTCAGCCAGCAGTTGCCGCGCGAAAGCATGGCGAAGTGCGCCAAATCTGTGGGCGGGATCTTTTTGCCGGAAGGCGTGACTTTTTCTTCGGCCTGATTTTCCTGTTTCACGCCCCACGGGACTGTGGCTTCGAGCCTGTGCAGACCGAAAGCGGTTACGTGCATCGTTTTGAAGATGTCTGTTATAGGGTCCAACTTAGCCTCCTTCTTTTGGACGAATAGACAAAATATTAGGACTCCTAAGCAGTTCTCGTCCACCGCCAAAGAACTCTACTCCTCAGTAGTGGATGCTGGACATCCACCGAAGGGAGCAATTATGGGAAAGCTTGAGGGTAAGGTTGCAGTCATCACGGGTGGATCGAGCGGCCTGGCGCTGGCGAGCGCCAAGCGGTTCGTTGAAGAGGGTGCCTACGTGTTCATCACGGGCAGGAGGCAGGAGCAGCTCGATGAGGCCGTCAAGCTGATAGGCCGGAACGTGACCGGCGTGCGCGGCGACGCGGCAAATCTCGACGACCTCGATCGTCTGTTCGATACAGTTAAGCGGGAAAAGGGTGGGATCGACGTTCTGTACGCGAGCGCAGGTTGGGGCGAGGCCGCACCGCTGGGCGAGATTACCGAGCAGCACTTCGATGCGATCTTCGGCCTGAATGCGCGCGGTACGTTGTTTGCGGTTCAGAAGGCGTTGCCGCTGTTCAACGATGGCGGATCGATCATCATGACCGGATCAGTTGCTTCGATAAAGGGTTTTCCTGGCTTCGGCGTGTATGCGGCAAGCAAGGCGGCATTACGCTCCTTCGCGCGCACATGGCTCAACGAACTGAAGGACAGGAAGATCCGGGTGAACGTGCTGGGTCCGGGGCCGATCGCCACACCGATGCAGGAAGAAGTTCTCACCAAGGAGGCGAAAGAGATGTTCGAATCCCTGATCCCGCGGGGAACGATGGGGCAACCTGAAGAAATCGCAACGGTCGCGCTGTTTCTTGCTTCAAACGATTCGAGCTTCGTGAATGGGGTGGAGTTGAATGTCGACGGCGGCATGACGGCCATCTGATATCGGAAGATCTCGGTGAGTGCATGATCGCCTAGGCGCTTATCGACGCCGGATCAGTACCGAGAAGTCGGCTTGTGTTTCCCAATGTAGGTTCTACACCTGTCAATGTCGCAGACACAAAGGCCCGGCGATAGTGCCGGGCCTTCATTGTTCTGCTTATGCTGGCGAACTACTTCGGCATGGGGACGGAGACGGCTTTGCCGGCGCCGCGCTCGGCGATCCAGAGGGTATCGCCTGCGGGCTCTACGCCGGTGGGGGTGTTGAGGCCTTCCTTGACCAGCGTGACGTGGGCCTTGTCTCCGTCGATGGTGAGGGCGGTGATCTTGCCGCTGCCGTTTTCGGCGAGGAAGAGCTTGCCGTTCGCCGCGCGCATGCCGTCAGGTCCCTTGATCGGCTGATCGGTCCAGATGTCAACCGGTGTGCCGGGCTTGCCGGTGGCGTCGGCCGGGATGCGGTAAATCTTGTTGAAGACCACGTTGTTCACATAAAGGACGCCGTCCAGGAAGGTAATGCCGTCAACGCCCTGCAGCAGGCGATGCTCGAGGTAAAGCTCGGCGGTGGAGGCTCCGGGAGCGAGCCGGTAGATGCGGCCGGTGCCGGTGTCGGTGATGTAGAGCGCCTTGTCCGGGCCGAAGGCGAAGTCGTTGCAGGTCGTGTTGTCGCCGGGCAGCTGCCAGCGGACCTTTGGCGCTCCGGTGGAGAGATCCCAGCTGCGCAGGGTGGTGTGCCGCTGGACGGGCTTGCTGTCCGGCACCGGGGTCAGCTCGCAGGTCCAGAGCGTGTTGGTCGAGGCGTCGGCCAACTGGCCGAAGAAGAAGGTTCCGGGGCCGTCGGCGCTGACGTCAATGAACTTCTCGGCGGTCGTGGCGCCCTTGGCCACCTTGTAGACGAAGGGCGTGCTGGCGCTGCCGACGATGAGCACTCCGCCCGTTGCGGTCAGGCTCTCCGGCTGCGATTTCGCGTCGCCGATCAGGATCTCTGCAGCGGACGCGGCTTGCGCAAAGCTCATGACCAGAGCCATGCAGGTGGCGATACGGCGAGCATTCAGAAGAAGCATCGTTGAATCTCCTCAGAGTATTCCGTGATCCATCAACCGCTCATCCAGAGCTATGTTTGATTGGCCGCACCAGTATATATACGGCCGGGCGATGTCGGCTCGGTTTACGCCGGATGGAGATCGACCTCCCCTAGCGACCGTTCCTGCGGTACGTCTGCGAACAGGTCGAGGCGCTCACTGGGCTGCCCGCTGATACCACGAGAGCGTCTCGCGCAGGCCGTCGGCGTAGGAGGTCTTGTGGACGCTGCCGAGCAGGCGGTGCAGCGCGGTGTCGTCCATCAGCAGAGGCGTTGTGAGCAGGTAGTGCATCTCCACGAACTCGCGCATGAACGGGTTGAAGAGGCCGAGGAGGCGGAGCATCGTCTTGCCTGCGACGCGCAGGCGCGGCTTGCGGCCAGCCAAGCGAAAGACCTTTTCGGCGATCTGCTGCTGCGTGATCGCGCCCGCTCCGGCGAAGTTCCACCAGGTGCCGTAGGCCTGCGGGTTGGCTGCCAGGTCGAGGACTACAGGGCCAACGTCGGGAACGTAGACGAACTCGTGCGGCATGTCGATGGGGCCGATCATGTTTGCTGTGCCGCCGGTGGCCGCGGCCTGGAAGAGGCCGTGGAGGAAGCTGGCTTCGACGCCAGGACCGTAGAAGTCGGGCAGGCGAAGGATGGTTCCTTCAATGCGGCCCTCGGCGTGCGCCTTCAGCAGGCAGTCCTCCTGCTCCTTGCGCATGCGGCCTTTGAAGGTGTGCGGGTTGCGGGGGTGCTGCTCGGTGACGGTGGCCGACTGCGGCGCGCCGTACGGGTAGACGGTGCCGATCAGCACGAATCGCTTGACCCCGACGGCGATGGCGGCCTCGAGAGTGCGCTCGATCAGGATGGGGTGAAGCTCGAAGTGGTTGTAGGGCACGCCGACGAGGTAGATGAGCGTGTCGATGCCCTCTGCGGCGGCGCGGATTGAGGCGGGGTCGTCCGGGTTCCAGGTGACGAGATGAGCGAGAGGATCGGCGCCGAAGTCGGCCTCGAGACGCTGGCGGCTGCGTCCGACGACGCGGTAAGGGGTTTCACGGTGGCGAAGCTCGTCCGCGATACTTCTGCCGATGGCTCCTGCGGCTCCAAACAGTGCGATCGTTTCCATGGTGTTCTCCATAATTACTGAACAAAGTTTATCTACTGAACTATGTTATGTAAACAATGTTCAGTAAAATAATCTACGGAGGGGCAATTGGGCATCAGGGAGAGGCGGGAGCGAGAGAAGGCAGAGCTGCGGCAGCGGATTCTGGATGCGGCGCAGCACCTCATCACGGAGGAGGGCTTTGCGGCCATGACGATGCGCAGGCTGGCCGAGCAGATCGAGTACTCTCCTGCATCGATTTATCTGCACTTCAAGAGCCGTGAGGAGATTGCGCGGGAGCTCTGCGAGCTGGGATGCGGCAAGCTTCTGAGCAAGATGCAGAAGGCCGTTGCAGGCAAGGACGCCGCGGGCCGCATTCACGCGCTGGGACAGGCCTATGTGCGCTTCGGCCTGGAGAACCCGGAGACTTACCGGCTGATCTTTATGGAGGACGAGGCATATATGGCCGCGGCCTTTGGGAATCAGTCGGAGAAGAGCGCGGCGAACCAGGCGGGGGACCTGCTGCTGGGGGCCGTGCAGGAGTATCTCAAGTCCATACGGCGCAGGCAGAAGGCGCAGGAGGTCGTGCAGCTTCTCTGGGCGACGCTGCATGGGATTGTGAGTCTGCATTTGTCGTGTACAGGGTTTCAGGGTGCTCCGCCGGAGGAGCTGGCGGCGCTGGCTACGGGGCTTGTGGTGAAGGGATTGGCTGGCGGCTAAACAAATCGCTTGCTGCTTACGCGCAGGGATTTTGGCTTGCCTTTGAGATTGAACGCCACCGCAGCGAGAATAAGATCTTTGAAAGCTACCTCATCAATCATATTGGCTTCATGAATGTCGATGCCACGACGGATGTTTCCTGATCTTTGCGCCGATGCGTGTAGAGGCGGATTCTACTGAGATGGACCTTTTCATGGATAGTTCTCTCGCTCGTGACGATAAGAGCGTTTATCAGAACTAATATTTTCTTAGCCTTCAATGAGTGCATTGGCCTGATGCCACCAACTGACAAATCGTTTGAATCGGGGCATCAGATTTGTCTCACAGGAAGAACAAAACTCCGTGCATGCAGCCGCTCAGAGATAAGACAGCCACCAGGAGCGATTCCTGAATTTGAGAGATGCCCACCAACGGCATAGCGGATAGAGCAAGATAAGAGCGACTAACCAAACCGCGAAGATGACCGGCAATGGAAAACCCGAACCAGTGAGTTTTTCCGGTTCAAGAAAAGCGGTGCGCGTCTGGTCGAAGGTGCCTAGAGTGGGGCGGTGGGTAAGCACGAGTAGCACGACATTGGCCGCATGGAGCAGATAGATATGCAAGATGTAGGCGAAAAGCGGGACTGAACCGAATATGCGAAGAACTTCCGTGAGACGTCCGCGCCAGCGATCGAACAGTGAGGCGAGCAGACAGGCGAGGCCCAGCGTGACAGAGAGGTAAAGCAGGGAGGGAGGGTATTTCTGCACGTTGAAGAAATACATGGCAGTCTGCGCCGGCGTTGCATCGATTGCCCAGGGGTGCGGGTCGCCATAGATATTCAGAAACCGGAGCCCAAAGAACAACGCTAAAAGAGACGCGCCGATCGTGAGGAAGAGACGGTTGCGCAGGCGGGACACAAAGAGCGGGCCAATGCCATAACCGAGAGCCATCACGCCTGCCCAGGCGAGGACCGGATAGGTCATCAGCAGAACGGCCGAGTTGTTCCGGGGCCACTGTCCGCCGGTATGCAGCACAGCCCAAAGCGTGGGGAGATGGCCAAAGATCTCAGGCGATATGCGATCCAGCAAGTTGTGTCCCGTGACAACGGCTAAACCCACTACCAGCACGGCAACGCTGGGTAGCCAGACAGAGCCGCAAGGACAATCATCGCGCAGCCGATGGCCCACATCACCTGGAAAAAGATCAGATATGGAATGGAGAATGCCCATCCAAAACTGATGACTGTGGCCTCGAGAAAAATCAGCCAGAGGCCGCGAGTCAGGAGAAAACGAGAGAGGCTGGGTGTGGACTTGCCCCGATCATGTTGAAGCCATGCAGATGCGCCCGCGAGAAGAATGAAGGTTGGCGCGCAAAGATGAGTAATCCAGCGAGTAAGAAAAACAGCAGGCGTGGTCCGTGCAGCGTCCAGCGGATCATAAGCGTAGCCGCTGAAATGGAACATATCGCGGGTGTGATCGAGCGCCATTAATACAATGGCGAAGCCGCGAAGCACGTCGATGAAACGAAGTCGTCCTCCGGATACGGAAAGCGACGATTCCGCGCTGGGTAATGTCGTCATGGGCGGGACGAAGGTCCTGCTAGTCACGGAACTATTCTCTCGAAACTAGAGAGGGCTCCAGTTACAGTCAAGAAAAATAGCCATCCGACCCCGATGCTGGAAAGTATGCGTGGGCAGCACCGTCAGCGCACTGGTTCCTCTCAAGAAATGCGTCTGTCGCCCTAATCCTTAATGGAGGCTAAATCGCCAATGCACTCATCGATACCGGATAAGTACTGAGAAGTCGGCTTATCAGGAGAGACGCAGATTCCCTTCGGGAATGACAAAAAAAGCAAATACAAAAGCCTTGGTTCTGATAAATCAGGCTTGCATTTACCGATGGATGGTTGCACATTAGTCAAAATGTACAGACGTGAAGGCCCGGCATAGTAGCCGGGCCTTGAGTGTTTACTTGAGTGAAGGTCAGATGCGCATGGGCATCAGGATATAGCGGTAACGGACGTCTTCGTTGCCGTCTTCGGGGCGCATCTGGCCTGCGGACTGGGCGTCCTTGAACTCGAGCCGGACCTCGCCCTGGTTGCCAATGGCCTTCAGGAAGTCGAGCAGGTACTGGCTGTTGAAGCCCACCACCAGCGGGTCATACTGGTAGGGCGTCTCGATGCTGTCCTCGGACTCGCCCGCGTCGGTCGACTGCGAGCTGAGGCGCAACTCGTTCTGTTCGAGGCGGATCTTGATCGCACCCGAACGCTCGTCAGCGAACTGCGCCACGCGCTGGATGGAGGCCATTAGGTCCTCCGACCGCACGATAGCGAACTTGTTGTTGTCGCGGGGCAGCACCGCCTCGTAGTTCGGGAACTGGCCGGTGAGCTTGCGGCTGGTCAGCACGCGTCCGCCGATCTTGAAGAAGAGGTTCTGCTCGTCGTCGGCAAACTCGATCGTCTCGGCGTCGGTCGAGCCGAGCAGCGAGTTCAGCTCACTGAGCGCCTTGCGCGGAATTAGCGTCTTCTTCTCTCCGGTGATGCCCTCGAGGGTTTCGTTGAGCTTCTCGATGTGCGCGAGGCGGTGGCCGTCGGTGGCGACCATGGCCATGGACTCGGCCTTGAGCACCAGCAGCGCACCGTTCAGCGTGTAACGCGACTCCTCGTTCGAGATGGCGAAGATGGTCTTCGAGATCAGGTTCTTGAGCGACGGCACGGAGATCTTCACGCCGCCGGAGGACGGGAACTCGGCTACCTGCGGGAAATTGGCGCGCGCCATGCCGACCATCTTGGTATTCGAGCGGCCGGCGCGGATCTGCACCCAGTGGTTGTCCATCAGCTTGATGCTGATCTCGCCCTCGGGCAGCAGCTTGATGTAGTCGTACAGCTTGCGCGCGGGGATGGTGCAGGCTCCGGGCTTCTTCACCTTGGCCGGGCAGCTTGTCTTGATCGACTGGTCGAGGTCGGTGGCTGTGATGGTGAGGCGGTCGTCATCGGCCTCGAAGAGAAAGTTCGACAGGATGGGGATGGTGGTCTTGCGCTCAACCACGCTCTGTGCCGCGGTCAGCTCGCGCAGAAGCTCGGCGCGTGAGACGGTGATCTCGAGATTCCCAGTCGGTGCTGCCGTAGTGCTCATGTCTCTTTCCTCAATGGCGATCGTCACGGTCGGTTCTCCCACGTCATCGCTGGTGCCGGGGGCACACACCACTCTCTGCACAAACTCTACACCGAAACCGTGCAGGGGCAGTCTGTCGCTCGGCTATTTCTTTGATTCTAGTGATGAAGTGCGCTGGCCGCACGCGCTTTTCGGCTGTGGGAATCGCTGCGGTTATGTGGACCGCGGGGACATCTGGAGATGGGTTGGGAACGAACCGGGAGCGCGCTTGCGCGCGACTGCTCTTACGGAGAAACGGTCTTAAAAAGATCTTAAGAATAGCCGTCTTAACCGTTGTGGCAGGAAAAGTGGATATCCGCGCAAACTGCTTGCGATCCATAGAGTTAGCTTGCTGTCCTGATTTAGAAATCGCGGTGGAGCGAAACGCAAGACTCGGAATCCGGGGGCGGTATCTCGCTCTTTGTCCCCGTTTCTCCCACTTCTCCACAGGACAGAAAGCACCACGGTACAGAAGACTGGGATTGTTTCTTGCAAAACCGGACAATCCCCGCCGATAGAGCATCTTAGGAGTGTCCATTTCTTCACAGCCTCAGCCAGTATGCGAGGATAACCGGGCTTTAACCAGCAGAGGAGTTCTTTTTGTCATGCAAATCGCAATCTTCGGAGCCAGCGGGGCGACAGGGCTGTTATTGACCGAGCGCGCCCTTGCTGCCGGCCACCACGTTGTCGCCCTGCTCCGCAAACCTGCCGAGTTTCCCTACCTGGACCGGGTCGCCTTCGTCCATGGAAGTGCCTTCGATCCGATTCCGGTGCTCAATGCTGTCGCGGGCTCCGACGCTGTTTTTTCTGCGCTGGGTGCGCGCTCGCTGGGCAAGGAGGAGGTGTTGGAGCGGGCGGTGCCGCGGATCGTCGATGCGATGCACAAGGCGGGCGTGCGGCGGATGGTCGCGCTGGGCTCGGCCGGGGCGCTGCCGGGCTCGCTCGACAAACAACCGATGTGGCGGCGGTGGGTGGTCCGCAATGTTGCCTACCGCATCCTGAAGTACCCGGTGGCCTCGCAGGTTTCGCAGTATGCCACGCTGGCGAAGAGCGACCTGGACTGGACGATGGTGATGCCGCCGATGCTGACGAACGGCCGCGCCCGGGGCAGATACCGCGTGGATGGCGATGCGCTGCCGGAGGGAGGCTCGCGCATCAGTAGAGCGGATGTGGCGGACTTCATGATGCAGCAGCTTGCGAGCAAGGAGTGGAGCCGGAAGGGTGTCTATCTGAGCTGGTAGGAGGGAGTGGGGGAATAGGCAAGGGGCAGAGTCAGTCAGGACTCTGCCCCTTTGCGATGCGAATACGTTATGACCGAGAGACGCTGTTAGCGGCGACCGCCGCCACCATGACCGCCGCCGCCGGGACGACCGCCACCCGCGAATCCGGCAGACCGCTCACCACCGCCCTCGTGAGGAGCATTGCCGACGTGGCCGCGTCCGTCCCGCGCCTCATTGGCGTTGAAGTGGTTGAAGGCTGCCGCTCCGCGCCCGGGCATAGGTCCGCGATATCCGTTGCGGGGGTCGTACCGATTATCGACGTGGCCGTAGAAGCCGCGGGGGCCGTGGAACCATGGGCCGGCGCCGAGGAAGATGCCGCCGTTGAACCAGTCGGGGCCGTAGTAACCGTAGGGCGCGCAGTCATAGGGCTCGTAGTCGAAGTAGCCGTAAGGGCACACGGGCGCTGCGCCGATGCTGATCGCAATCTGGGCCGGTGCTTTTGTGTTGCCGGAGAGTACGAGGCCCAGGGCGAGAGTGAGTAAACCAAGAGACTTGGAGACGTGCATTGTTTTCACCTCAATGCAGAGGCTAGCAGACACAGGTTTCACCTAGAAGGAGAAAACCGGCATTTGTTGGATTGGTGGTTCCCAGAGGGGAACTTTTTGGGTTTGTTTCGCTGCAGCCTCTCCCCTTTGTCATTCCGTAGCGTAGCGGAGGAACCTGCTTTTGGGATTGCCCTTGCTGTGTGGGGGATTCGAGATGCAGGTTCTTCGACTACGCTGCGCTTCGCTCAGGATGACAGGGGTGGGGTGGGTGCAGAAATGAAAAGCAAACGCAGATTCCCTTCGAGGATGACAACAAAAGGGGCGGCTGCGGAATGACAGAGGTGGTGGGGCGGCGGATGAGGTTTTTTGCAGTGATGTAAAATGGGTGGACTGAAATCTCAGTCCACCCGTTTTGCGCTGGCGTGAAGCGGTTGGCTATGCCTTGCCCGCGAGCTGGCGCAGCACGTATTGCAGGATGCCGCCGTGCTGGTAGTAGAGGATCTCCTGCGGCGTGTCGATACGGATCGTGACCGGGAAGCTCTTCGTGACGCCCAGCTCGGTTTCCGCGATGACGGTGATGGTGCGGCCACCCGCGAACTTGCCGTCGAGCATGGCCTTGAGCTGGCCCGGCTCGTCGCCGATGTGGAAGATCTCCTCGCCGGTCAGGCCGTGCGACTCGACGCTCTCACCGGGCAGGAACTGCAGCGGCAGGATGCCCATGCCGACGAGGTTCGAACGGTGGATGCGCTCGAAGCTCTCGGCCAGCACGAAGCGCACGCCCAGCAGGCGCGTGCCCTTGGCGGCCCAGTCGCGGCTGGAGCCGGAGCCGTACTCCTTGCCAGCCAGCACGGCCAGCGGCACGCCGCGCTGGGCGTACTCGACCGAGGCGTCGTAGATGGACATCTCCGTGCCCTCGGGGAGCAGGCGGGTGACGCCGCCCTCGGTGCCGGGAGCCATCTTGTTCCGCAGGCGGACGTTGGCGAAGGTGCCGCGCACCATCACCTCGTGGTTGCCGCGGCGCGAGCCGTAGGAGTTGAAGTCCGCGGGCTTGACGCCGTGCTCGGTGAGGTACTTGCCCGCCGGGCCGTTCAGCTTGATGGAACCGGCCGGGGAGATGTGGTCGGTCGTCACCGAGTCTCCCAGGACGGCGAGGCAGCGGGCGGCGGCGATGTCCGTGACCGGCGCGGGATCGGCGGTCATGCCGTCGAAGTAGGGGGCCTGACGGATGTAGGTCGAGTCCGGCTCCCAGCCGTAGGTGTTGCCCTCGGGGAACTGGAGGTGCTGCCAGTTGCCGTCGCCGAGGGTGACGGTGGAGTACTCGTGGCGGAACATCTCGGAGTCGATGCAGTTGGCCACTGCCTCGGAAACCTCCTCCTGTGTCGGCCAGATGTCCTTGAGGTAGACCGGCTGGCCGTCCTTGCCGCGGTTGAGGGGATCCTTCTCGAAGTCATGGTAGATGGACCCGGCGAGCGCGTAGGCGACCACGAGCGGCGGGCTCATCAGGTAGTTGGCGCGGACGTCGGGGGAGATGCGGCACTCGAAGTTACGGTTGCCGGAGAGGACGGAGACGGCCACTAGCCCGTGCTCGTCGATGGTCTTCGAGATGTCCGTGGGAAGTGGCCCGGAGTTGCCGATGCAGGTGGTGCAGCCGTAGCCGACGGTCTGGAAGCGGAGCGCGTCGAGGTACTGGGTGAGGCCAGCCTTGTTGTAGTAGTCGGTGACGACGCGGGAGCCGGGCGCGAGCGAGGTCTTGACCCACGGCGGGGTGGTCAGGCCCTTCTCGACGGCCTTTTTGGCGAGCAGGCCCGCGGCCATCATGACGTAGGGGTTCGAGGTGTTGGTGCAGGAGGTGATAGCGGCGATCACGATGGTGCCGTTGTCGATGTACTTGTCCGGATCGAGGCCGAAACGCTCCTTGAGGGTGGTCGGAGCTGCGACCAGCTCGGCAGTGCCCTTGCTGGAGGCAAGGTTGCCGTCCTCGCTTGTGTGGCCGCCCTCGCCCTCCCAGCGGAGCATCTGCCGGGCCTCGCCCTTGTTGGCGTTGGGTCCGAGCAGGGCGGGAAGCTGCTGCTTGAAGCTGGCTCCTGCCTTCGAGAGCAGAACGCGGTCCTGCGGGCGCTTGGGTCCGGCCACGCTGGGCTCGACGGTCGTGAGGTCCAGCTCGAGGGTGGTGGTGTAGACGGCCTCGGGTGCGTCGGCGGTGTGGAACATGCCCTGCTCGCGGTAGTAGGCCTCGACGAGGGTGATCTGCTCCTCGGTGCGGCCGGTGAGGCGCAGATAGTTCAGCGTCTCCTTATCGACGGGGAAGATGCCGCAGGTCGCGCCGTACTCGGGGGCCATGTTGGCGATGGTGGCGCGGTCGGCCAGCGGAAGCTCGCTGATGCCGGGGCCGTAGAACTCGACGAACTTGCCAACGACGCCGAGCTTGCGGAGCATCTCGGTGACGGTGAGCACGAGGTCGGTGGCGGTGGTTCCCTGCTTGAGCTTGCCGGTCAGTTTGAAGCCGACGACCTGCGGGATGAGCATGGAGACGGGCTGGCCGAGCATGGCTGCCTCGGCCTCGATGCCGCCGACGCCCCAGCCGAGGACGCCTAGACCGTTGACCATGGTAGTGTGCGAGTCGGTGCCGACGAGAGTGTCGGGATAGGCGAGCAGCGTGCCGTCAACTTCGGTGGTGAAGACCACGCGGGCGAGGTACTCGAGGTTGACCTGGTGACAGATGCCCATGCCGGGAGGCACGGCGGAGAAGTTGCGGAAGCCGGTCTGTCCCCACTTGAGGAAGGCGTACCGCTCGCGGTTGCGCTGGAACTCGAGCGCGGAGTTGAGGTCGTAGGAGTTCTTGGTGCCGAACTCATCGACCTGCACGGAGTGGTCGATGACCAGCTCGGCGGGCTGCAGCGGGTTGATCTTGTTGGGGTCGCCGCCCAGGGCCTTCATGGCGTCGCGCATGGAGGCGAGATCGACGATGGCGGGGACGCCGGTGAAGTCCTGCATGAGGACGCGGGCGGGCATGTAGGCGATCTCGCGGGAGGGCTCAGCCTTGGCGTCCCAGTTGGCGAGGAACTTGATGTCGTCGGCGGTGACGGTGCGGTTGTCCTCGCAGCGCAGCAGGTTCTCGAGCAGAACGCGCAGGGAGAAGGGCAGGCGGCTCAGGTCGACGCCCTGCTCGGCGAGCGCCTTCAGCCGATAGATGGTGTAGGTCTTGTCGCCGCTGGTGAGCGTGGATTGGCTATGAAACGAATCGGGATGCGGGGTAGACATGGTGCGGTTCTCCTGGAGATGGTCGGGCCGGAGGAGGAGATCCTCGGGCAGGATTCGGTTCGCTCACGCGCTCTGCGGAGGAGCCATGAGTGCGCGGACGACTATATCGGAGCGAGGGAACAGGAAGAGGCTAGGCGCGGCCACGGTCATGGCGGCCATGACGAAAGCGCTTGAGAAACTGCGGGCACAGTAGATCGTGCAGGCTCATGCCGGTAGTCTAAACCCGCCGCGTTATATGAATAAAGTCTTTCTTTGCCATACGGAGGCCCCGGAAGCGCATCTTATCCTCCGAGCGGGTGTTACATACCCATGTGAGCAGTTTTTGGAGGGAGTACGATGTCAGACCCTTGGAAGCAGACCGTTGCAGCGCGTTACCGTTATCTGGGCGCAGCGGCTGTCCTGATCTTTATCTTCGGCTTTGCCGGTTGCAAGAAGGCCCCGGGTTCCCAGGCACAGGTTGCGCAGCAGAATGTACCCGATAGCGCCGGCGATCCGGCCGCAGCGAATCTTGCCCCGGTCGATCCTTCTGCGGCCCAGGCGGCTCCGGCGGCCGCACAGCCCGCGACGCGGGTGATGGGCCAGGTGCGGCAGAACGAGGCCCAGCAGCAGACGCAGGAGTACCAGCAGAATCCGCAGCAGTACAACCAGCAGCATGCACCCGACCCGAGCCAGTACGTTCCTCCGCAGGGGAACGGCGCGCCGCCGCAGGGTTACGACCCGAACCAGCCGCCGCAGGGCTATCCTCAGCAACCGGGAGCGCAGGGCTATGACCCGAATCAGCCCCCTCCGCAGGGGTATGATCCGAACCAGCAGCAGGGCTATCCGCCGAGCGATCAGGCTTACCAGCCCGGCGACGAGAACTTCGACCAGAACATCGATACCTATGCCGACCAGGCTCCGCCGCCGCTGCCGGTCTATGAGCAGCCTCCGGCTCCTGACCCGGACTACATGTGGACTCCGGGCTACTGGGGCTGGGCTCCTCCGGGAGGCTACTACTGGGTGCCCGGAGCGTGGGTGGCGTCCCCATACGTGGGCGCTCTGTGGACTCCCGGCTATTGGGGCTATGTCGGCAATCGCTGGGGCTGGCGTCATGGCTTCTGGGGCCTGCATATCGGCTTCTATGGCGGCATCAACTACGGTTTTGGCTACTTCGGCACGGGTTTTGAGGGCGGCTACTGGAACGGGCCGCACTTCTTCTACAACACGTCCATCATGCGCATTAACACAGTCAGAATCCGCAACGTGTATGTGCGGCACGTCGATATTCCGCACGTGGGCAATCGCATCAGCTACAACGGCGGGCGCGGCGGCATCATGGCGCGGCCCAGCGCCTCCGAGCGTGTGGCCATGCGCGAGCAGCACAGCGGCCCAATGGCCTCGCAGATGCAGATGCACCGCGAGGCGGCCAACAACCGCAACTCATTCTTCAACACCAACCGCGGACGTCCCTCGAACGTCGTGGCGCAGCATGCTCTGACCGCCGATCACGGCGTGCAGCGTCCTGCACAGATGAATCGCCAGGGCGGATTCAACGGTAACAACAACCGTCCCGGCAACACGCAGCAGGGCGGCTTCGGCCAGCGTGGGCCACAACAGAATCAACAGCAGCAGCGGAACAACAATGGTCCGGAGGTGCGGAATAACCTGCGGCAGAATCCGCAGAATACCGGCGGCTCCAATCAACAGCAACAACAGAACCAGCAGCGTCAACAGCAGCAGAACCAGCAACAGAACCAGCAACAGATGCAGCAGAGGAACCAGGATCAGCAGCGCCAGGTACAGCAGCAACAGCAAAACCAGCAGCGGCAGCAGCAGGATCAACAGCGTCAGCAACAGCAGATGCAGCAACGCCAGCAGGATCAGCAACGGCAACAGCAGATGCAAAACCAGCAGCGGCAGCAGGATCAACAGAGACAGGCGCAGCAGCAACAGCAGAACCAGCAACGGCAGATGCAGAGCCAGCGTCAGCAGCAGCAACAGATGCAACGCCAGCAACAGCAGGTGCAGCGGCAACAGCAGCAGGTGCAGCATCAGCAACAGCATGCGGAACAGCCGCATGGCGAGGCTCGCGGTGGCGGGGAGCATCGCCGCTAAACCACAACCAGCCTTCCCCACCGGAGCGGTACAGGCCAGTCCTGTGCCGCTCCTTCGTTTTCGGGCGCGGCGGATGCTAGCCTCGAAGGTATGAATGTTCTTGTCCTTGGCGGCGGTGGCCGCGAACATGCCATCGTCTCGAAGCTCCGCCAGAGCCCCCGCGTTACCACTCTTGTTTGCGCTCCCGGCAATGGTGGTATTGCCCGCGAGGCGCGCTGCCTGCCGGTCGATCTGAATGATGCGGACGCCACCGTTACCCTGGTGCAGTCGCTTACGCCGGATCTTACCGTGGTTGGCCCCGAGATACCGCTCGCTCTTGGCGTCGTGGATCGGTTGCAGGCGCTGGGGCTGCGGGTTTTTGGGCCTACGCAGGCGGCGGCTCGGCTGGAGTCGAGCAAGTCTTTCGCCAAGTCGTTTATGCAGAGCACTGGTATTCCGACGGCCGCGTATGCGTTATGCGGCACGCTCGACGAGGTTCGCAGCGAGCTGCCTCGCTTCTCCGCGCCGGTGGTGGTGAAGGCTTCAGGACTGGCCGCGGGCAAGGGCGTGGTGATCTGCGAGACGCATCATGAGGCCGAGTCGGTGGCCGCGCAGATGTTCTCGGGTGAACTGCTTGGGTCAGCGGTGGATGAGATTGTGCTGGAGGAGTTTCTCACTGGCGATGAGCTTTCATTCTTCGCGCTGTGCGATGGGAAGCATGCTGTTCCGCTGGCCGCGGCGCAGGATCACAAGCGCGTGGGCGAGGGCGATACGGGACCGAATACGGGTGGCATGGGCGCTTATTCGACCGATGCGCTGCTGCCTCCGGCGCTGCGTGACTGGCTGACGGCGAACGTCGCGCAGCCGGTGGTCGATCACATGGCCTCGGCGGGTACGCCGTTTACGGGGATTCTGTTTACGGGCATCATGATGGTTCCTGATCCCGATGGGCCGGTGCTGTTTACGCATGGCAACGTGCGGCCCATGGTGCTCGAGTTCAATACGCGCTTCGGCGACCCGGAGACGCAGGCGATTCTGCTGCGGCTGGAGAGCGATCTGCTTGATCTCTTCGAGGCGGCGATTGATGGTAAGGCCGATGAGGTGGAGATTCGGTTGAAGCCCGGTGCTGCGGCGTGCGTGATTGCGGCGAGCGGCGGCTATCCGGGTAAGTATGCTTCAGGGCTGCCGATTACGGGGTTGCCGGAGGATGCTGACGATCTGAAGGTTTTCCACTCGGGCACGAAGCTGGCTGCGGATGGCACGGTGCTCACTGCGGGCGGGCGTGTGCTGGCGGTGACGGCGACTGCGCCTACGCTGAGCGATGCTCTGGCCCGGGCGTATAGGGCGCTGGAGGGGATTCACTTTGAGGAGATGCACTATCGCCGGGATATTGGGCGGCGCGCTCGGTAATTCTGTAACTGTTACCGGAACAAATCAAAAAGGCTCGTCAAAACGGCGAGCCCTTTGTGCCTTTATCGGGAACAATTACGCCAATACAGTGGCGGGCAGAATCTCTTTCACATCGACCCACTGCGTCGGATACTCGCCGGTGTAGCAGGCGGTGCAGAAGCTGCCGGGGGCGAGGCCGTCGGAGTGCTCGCCGATGGTGCAGGCGTGCGCGAGGCCGACGAGCGAGAGGTAGGCGAGAGAGTCGGCCTCGATGAACTCGCGGATCTCTTCGACCGACTTGTTCGCGGCGATCAGGTCCTTCTTGCTCGGCGTATCGACGCCGTAGAAGCAGGGTGAGATGGTCGGCGGGCAGGAGATGCGCATGTGGACTTCGGTCGCGCCTGCGGCTCTGCACATGCGCACGATCTTGCGGCTGGTGGTGCCGCGGATGATCGAGTCGTCGATGAGGATGACGCGCTTGCCCTCGAGCAGGTTGCGCATGGGGTTCAGCTTCATGCGCACGCCGAAGTCGCGCACGCGCTGCTCCGGCTGGATGAAGGTGCGGCCCACGTAGTGGTTGCGGATAAGGCCAAAGTTGAATGGAATGCCCGACTCGGCCGAGTAGCCGAGTGCCGCTGTCACGCCGGAGTCCGGTACCGGAACGACAAGGTCCGCAGATACGCCCGACTCGCGGGCGAGCTGGCGGCCCATCTCGTCGCGGCTCTGCTGCACCCAGCGGCCGTAGATGCGCGAGTCGGGGCGGGCGAAGTAGACGTGCTCGAAGATGCAGCTTGCCTGCTGCGTGGTGGTGTCGTAGTAGCGGCTGGTGACGCCGTCCTCGCTGACCATAATGAGCTCGCCGGGCTCGACGTCGCGCTCGTACTTGGCGTGCAGCAGGTCGAAGGCGCAGGTTTCGGAGGCGAAGACGATGGTGTCGGGCGCTCCGTCCCTGCCGGGGATGCGGCCCATCGAGAGCGGGCGGAAGCCGTGCGGGTCGCGGGCGGCGAAGAGGCGATTACGCGTCATCATGACGATGGAGAATGCGCCGTCCACCTGCTTGAGCGAGTCGGCGATGCAATCAACCAGCATGGCCTGCTTCGAGTGCGCGATGAGCTGGATGATGATCTCGGAGTCGGAGGTGGTTTGGAAGACGGCGCCGTCGCGCTCGAGGCGTTCTTTGCTGTTGCCTAGGTTGACGAGGTTGCCGTTGTGCGCGATGGCGATGAGGCCCTTGGTGGACTCGACCGAGATGGGCTGCGCGTTCAACAGCGCGGAGTCGCCGGTGGTGGAGTAGCGCGTGTGGCCGATGGCCACGTGGCCGGGCAGCTTCTGGAGCACGTCGTCGGTGAAGATCTCGCTGACGAGGCCCATGCCCTTGTACTCGTTGACCTCGTGCCCGTCGGCGGAGGCGATGCCCGCGGACTCCTGCCCTCGGTGCTGCAGCGAGTAGAGGCCCCAGTAGGTCATGCGCGCGGCGTCGAGGTGGTTGAAGACGGCCATGACGCCGCACTCCTCGCGGAGCTTGTCGAAGGGAGTTGCGTCGTCTTCGTCGAAAAGGTCGTTGTCCAGTGCCGGATTCATGGGCTTTCTGAGCTCGTCCATTAGACCAGCACCTCCGCTGCAAGCTGAGATTCGAGAACGCCAGTCCATGCTAACTGCAACTCGGAAATAGTGGTGTCAATCACGCTCTTATCATTGATGCGGATGACGAAGCCATCGGTGCAGACCTCGCCGATGGGCGCGGTGTAGACGCCGGGGAACTCTGCGAGCACCGATTGGATCTCGTTCAGTGTTTCGGGCGCGATGGTGGCGATCACCGAGGAGGCGATCTCACTAAACAGCCGCTCCGTTACCGCAAGGTGATCGTCGGAAGGCATCGTCATCGAGATATTGACTCCAAGGCCATGTGCAAAGCAAGACTTTGCAAGAGCGACGGACGAGCCGCCGTCGGAGAGATCGGATGCGGAGTGCAGCAGGCCCTTTGCGGCGAGTGCGGCCAGCGCCTTGTGCAGCGCGGCTTCCTGCGCGAGGTCGATTCCCGGTGGCTGGCCCCAGAGCGTGTCATAGGTCTGCTTCACATAATCGGTGGAACCGAGCTCGGACGTTAAGTTGCGACCCTTGCCGGTGAAGGCGGAGAGGAAGATGACCTGATCGCCGGGTTGCTGGAAGCCGCTTGGGATGGCTTTGGTCGCGTCGTCGATAATGCCTACGATGCCGAGGACCGGGGTGGGGTAGATGCCCTCGCCTTTGGTTTCGTTGTAGAGGGAGACGTTGCCGCCGGTGATGGGTGTGCCGAGGGCGTTGCAGGCCTCGGCGATGCCGTCGATGGCGGCGGAGAGCTGCGCCATGATCTCGGGTTTTTCGGGGTTGCCGAAGTTCAGGCAGTTGGTGGCGGCTACCGGCTTTGCGCCGGTGCAGGCTACCTTGCGGGCGGCTTCGGCTACGGCGTGCATTGCACCGAGCTTGGGGTCGAGATAACACCAGCGGCCGTTGCCTGCGAGGGCCATGGCCAAACCGCGCTCGCCCTTGGCTCGCTCGATCACGTCCGTCTCGTCGCCGCCGAACGGCGTAAAGCCGACCGTGCCGGGCATCATCGACTCGAGCGGAGCAGAGGTGTGCATGGCAGGGTGTCCGGTGCCCTTGATGCGCATGACTCCGGCTTCACCGCCGGGACCCTGCACGGTGTTGGTCTGCACCATGGAGTCGTACTGCTCGAAGACCCAGCGCTTGTCGCAGATGTTGGCCGAGGCCAGTAGCTTCTTCAGGTCGGCGGTGTAGTCGCGGGGCTGCTTCAGGGCTTCGAGGATCTCTGCGGGAGGGTCCTTTGGGACCGGCGGGTTCCATACGCCTACGGGGCGATGGTAGACGGGGGCTTCGTCGGTCAGGGCCTTGTTCGGAATCTCCGCGACCAACTCGCCGTGCTGGTAGACGCGCATGGTGTCGTCGGCGGTGACGGTGCCGACGATGCTGGCGTCGAGGCCCCACTTGGTGAAAACGTCGAGCACCTCCTGCTCGCGGCCTTTGTCGGCCACCAGCAGCATGCGCTCCTGCGACTCCGACAGCATGATCTCGTAGCTGGACATGCCGGTTTCGCGCTGCGGGACCAAATCCAATTCGATCGTCAGGCCAAGCTCGCCGCGCGCGCCCATCTCGCAGGTGGAGCAGGTCAGGCCCGCCGCGCCCATGTCCTGAATGCCGAGGACAGCGCCGGTAGCCATGGCTTCGAGGCAGGCCTCGAGCAGCAGCTTTTCGAGGAAGGGATCGCCCATCTGTACGTTGGGGCGCTTCTGCTCGCTGCCTTCGGTGAACTCTTCGGATGCCATCGTGGCCCCGTGAATGCCGTCGCGGCCCGTCTTTGCACCGACGTAGATAACCGGGTTGCCGACGCCGGTGGCCTTGGCGTAAAAAATCTCGTCGATCTTGACGAGGCCGAGCGCGAAGGCGTTGACCAGCGGGTTGCCGCTGTAACAGGCCTCGAAGCGCGTCTCGCCGCCGAGGTTGGGAACGCCGAAGCAGTTGCCGTAGCTGGCGATGCCTTCGACCACGCCGTTGACGACGTGGTGGTTCTTGTTGCGGAGGGTCGCATCCGGTTCGGCGTTGTCGAGCGGGCCGAAGCGGAGCGAGTCCATGACGGCCAGCGGGCGGGCGTTCATGGTGAAGATGTCGCGCAGGATGCCGCCGACGCCGGTCGCGGCGCCCTGGTGCGGCTCGATGTAGCTGGGGTGGTTGTGGCTCTCGATCTTGAAGGCGCAGGCCCAGCCGTCGCCTACGTCGATGATGCCTGCGTTCTCGCCGGGGCCTTGAACCACCAGCGGCGACTTGGTCGGCAGGCGCTTGAGGTGAACGCGGGAGGACTTGTAGGAGCAGTGCTCCGACCACATGACGGAGAAGATACCCAGCTCGGTGAGGCTCGGCGTCCGGCCCATGATGGACTCGATGCGGGCGTACTCGTCGGCGGTGATGCTGTGCTGCTTGAGCAGCGCCGGGGTGATGGTCGTAGGCGTGGGGGTCTGAACGGTCGGCGAAGCGGGCTGATCGGGCATGGCTGCTACTTAGATTGTCGCATGGCTGTCTATGGCTGTTTCCCGCTAGCGCGCCTGCGTCTTCTCCATGCGAAGGATGGGCAGGACGGCCCCGTTCGGCAGCGGAACCTCCACGCGCTCCGTCTCGCGGTAGCCCTTGAGGGCGTAGAGCGGCGCGCCGGTCAGGGTGGAGCCCATCTCGAAGCGCGTGAATCCGGCAGCCTGCGCGGCGTGCTCACAGTGCGCGAGGATCAGGCTGCCAAGGCCGCGCCGCGCCCACGCCGGATGCACGAAGATGGCGCGGATCTTGGCGGCGTCTACGGCCGGGTCGAGCAGCGCGGCCTCGCGGCCGGGGCCGTGATCGGCTCCGAAGAGGGTGAGGCGCTTGCTCCAGCCGCCGCATCCGGCCAGCTCGCCTGTTGGTGTTTCGGCGACGAAGTAGGTGCGGTCGGCGAGGAGCTGCGTGTCCACGCCGAAGGCGAAGCCGAGAGCGCCCTCGCGCTGGGCCTCGGTATACTCGCCGGTCTGCAGCTCGCGCACGGAGCGCTCGATGAGCAGGCGCAGGGCGGGGATGTCTGCTTCGGTCGCCGGGCGGAGATGGAAGTTAGGGGTAGTTTCCATAAAAAGCAGATCCCTCCGCTTTGCTGCGGGATGACAACAAAAACTAGACTCCGGTGCTGCCGAAGCCGCCGGTGCCACGGGGGGCTTCGCCGATCTGGGCGACCTCTTCAAACTCGGCCTCGATGCGGCGCACCAGCCGGAGCTGCGCGATGCGGTCGCCAATAGCGAGGTGGCGGGGCTCCGCGCCGAGGTTGGTCAGCACGATCTTCAACTCGCCGCGATAGCCGGGGTCGATGACGCCGGCCAGCGTCGTCAGGCCCTTGAGGGCAAGGCCGGAGCGGTCCTCGACCAGTGCGCCGTAGTCGCTCGGCAGCTCGAGCGCGATGCCGGTGCGCACGGCCAGCGTGGCTCCGGGGGCAAGCTCGGCCGCCTCGCAGGCGTACAGGTCGGCGGCGAGGTCGCCCCAGGGGCCGGTGTGGGCGTATTTGGGCAGGCGGGCCTCTGCGTGCAGGCGCTGCACTCGAATGGAGATCATCTGTCCTCTTTCGTGATGGAAAAATTGCAACCGCTTCTCATTCTGCCTTAAACATGTGGGCTGTTAGCCTGTGGGAGATGACTATGCGGCGGGCGAAGGCGGCGGCGATCGAATGTCTGTTGGCTCTGCTGCTGGTTGGGGCTCGGCCTGCGGGCGCGCAGTCGGTGACTCCGGTGGCCCAGTTCGACCTGAACCGCTTTGCCGGGACGTGGTACGAGATCGCCCGGCTGCCCTTCAAACGCCAGAAGACCTGCGTGGGGGATGACTTCGTGCAGATCGGACTGGGCGATAAGCCGAACCGCTTCCAGTATGTGAACGCCTGCCGGTTGCAGTCCGGCGACCGCGATGCGTGGAACGCCAACGGGCGGTTCGAGAAGAAGAAGGTCGTCGACGCGCGAATGAAGATCAGCTTCCTGTGGCCCTGGTACACGAAGTTCTGGGCGCTGGCGATTGGGCCGGAGTATGAGTGGGCGCTGGCGGGGAGCCCTAACCATAAGAATCTATGGATCTTCTCCCGTGAGCCGAAGCTCGACCCCGGCACGCTGAGCCAGATCGAGGATCGCGCCCGGGGGATGGGGTTTGCAGTCGATAAGCTGCAGATAACGCCGCAAAGCGGGGCGCAGCCGGGGTCGGGGACGCGGTATCACTGAAAATATTCCATCAGGGGCTGAAGCCCCTTTTCTGCATGCGATGGATGTACGGGCTGAAGCTCGTACCTTTCAAACCTATTCATGATCCGCTATTCCGATTGACCTTGGCTGCCGGTCACGGTACACTCATTAAGCTTGGCGTTGTAGCCTGTACTTTCTGTGGGCTGCAGGGCCGGGGAGTTTCCGGGCAGGCGTTGCAGTATCGGCGGCCCGAACAGAACCGGCGCGATACTCTCGCCCCCAATGCGACACATTTTGAGTGAAGGAAGCGGTTTCGCTCCTCCGGCACAGCCGGTCAGCTCCGCTTGAAGGTTGGAACCATGTACGCAGTGATCCGCACAGGCGGTAAGCAGTATCGTGTCGCCCCCGGCGACAAGCTGAAGATCGAAACCGTCGCCGATCAGGACGGCAACGTGGAGTTCTCGGACGTCCTCGCCGTCAGCGCGGAGGAGGGTCAGTTCGAGCAGGAGCTGGGTGGCGCGAAGGTACTCGCCAGCGTGCTCGGTACCGGCCGCGGCGACAAGATCCTCGTCTTCAAGTTGAAGCGCAAGAAGCAGTACAAGAAGATGCAGGGACACCGCCAGAACTTCGTCGAGGTCAAGATCAACGAGATCCTCGTCAACGGCAAGTCCTTCAAGGCATAAAATTCAGCAAAGGTTTGCCTTTGCATTTCGCGCCGTTTGCGGCGTCAGAGGAATAAGAAATGGCACATAAAAAAGGTTTAGGCTCCTCCAAGAACGGCCGCGACTCCAACGCGCAGCGACTCGGCGTAAAGGTCTTCGGCGGCCAGGCGATCCTCGGCGGCGGCATCATCGTCCGTCAGCGCGGCACACCGCTCAAGCCCGGCAAGAACGTCGGCCGCGGCAAGGACGATACCCTCTTCGCCACGACTAACGGCGTGGTTCGCTTTCAGGACCGCGGCAATCTCGGCCGCTTCGTCAATGTCGATCCGGCTGAGGTCACGTCGGTTCCTGCGTAAAGACTTCTGATTCAGCTTGCGAGTGCCCCTGCTTTTCGCGGGGGCACTCGCTGTTTAAGCTGCTGCAAACGTTCGTTTACTACTCGATCTCGCGGATGATTCTGCAAGGGTTGCCGACGGCAAGAACGTTGTCTGGCAGGCTCCGGGAGACGACGCTTCCCGCGCCGATCACGGTACGCGACCCGATGGTGACGCCGGGAAGGATGATTGCACCTGAGCCTACCCACACGTCTGCCCCGGTCGTCACGGGAGCGCCATACTCCTGCCTGCGCCGCAACGCCGCGTTGAGCGGGTGCAGCGGGGTGAGGATCTGCACGCCGGAGCCAAACTGGCAGTAGTCGCCGATGGTGACCCTGCAAACGTCGAGTACGGTGCAGTTGAAGTTGAAAAATACGTGCTCGCCCAGTTCGATGTTGGAGCCGTAATCGCAAAAGAACGGTGGTTGCAGCCAGACGGTATCTGCGCCCTTGCTGAAGAGTTGCAGAAACAACTGCCGTCTCAGCTCGCGGTCCGCCTCACGAGTCGCATTCAGTGTCTGGCAAAGGTCGCGGGCGCGGTTTCGTTCCTCCACCAGATCCGGGTCCAGTGCGTTGTAGAGCTCTCCGGCCAGCATCTTCTCGCGTTCGGTGTTCACCGCTCCGCCTTTCGTTTTACTTCGTCAGCAACGCCTCAAATACATAGTGCAGGAAGTCCTTCAGCGGGGTATCGCTCTTGTCGGCCTGCGAGCGGAGCAGCGAGCCCTCCCAGCTATTGAGCACGAACCCGGCGAGCGCCTCGGGCCGGGTGGACTTCGGCAGGTCGCCCTTCTCCATGGCCTCTTGCAGCACAGCGGCGATGGCGGCCTGCCAGTAGGTGAAACTGGAGCTGAGGCGGCCCTGCAGCAGTGGGCTGGCCCCGGAGATCTCCAGGCTGAGGCTGCCGAGCAGACAGCCCTGGATCGGCGCGGCCTGTCCGGCAACGCGGATCAGGTCTTCGAAGTAGCGCCGGAGCCGTTTGAGGGGAGCCTGGCGGGTGTTGCCGAAGACCTGCTGGCAGTGTCCACCTTCGATGGCGGCGTAGCGTTCGATGACTGCGGCGGTGAACTCCTCCTTGCTGCCGAAGTGGTGATAGAACGAGCCCTTAGGCACACCGGCGGCGTGCAGGATCTCTTGCAGGCCGGTGGCTCCGTAGCCGTGTTTGCGCATCAGTTCAAGGCCCACGTCGATGAGCCGGTCGCGGGTGGATGGTGGGGTCTGGGTGTCGGTGTCGGTGTTTGCGGCGGCCTCCGGTTTGGGGGACATGTGCAGCTCGCTTTCTGGAGAAGGACGTGCGGCCCCCGTGCCGGAGCGCG
Source organism: Granulicella sp. (assembly GCA_036398595.1). Classification (GTDB taxonomy): domain Bacteria; phylum Acidobacteriota; class Terriglobia; order Terriglobales; family Acidobacteriaceae; genus Edaphobacter. Next base: position 69,422 of record DASWOV010000039.1, on the reverse strand, counting down.
GAGGCTTACGTCCTTCTATCGTATGGGCTTGTTGGCTTGTTCGGCTTACTTTGCCGATCCGATGCCGTAGCGGGCGGCCGGTTCGCGGCGCGAGAGGTTCGGAGTCAGCGCGAGCCGCGCCTTCTCGAAGGCCTCGAAGTCGGCGGCGTTGGGCAGCGAGGGAATGGTGACGAACTCGCCCTGGTCCAGACCGGCGAGGGAGGCGTCGACCATGTCCTCGGTGGTCATCACGATCTCGGCTGGGAGATGATGGATCGGTACCCCGGCCTTTTCCCACAGCGGGGTTGCGGTCGCGCCGGGCAATACCACCTGCACCGTGACGCCCTTGTCCGCAAGCTCGCTCTTCAGCGCAAAGCTGAGGTTCTGCACGTATGCCTTGGTGCCGCTATAGGAGCCGTTCAGCATCTCGGGCGCGAGCGCCACGATGGAGCCGATGTTGATGAGGAGGCCGTTACCGCGGGCGGCAAAGCTGTCGGCTGCGGCGACGGCGAGCCGCGTCAGGGCCGTGATGTTGAGCTGGATCATCTGGTCGAGGTCGTCGGGGTTGGCTCCGAGCAGCTTGCCTCCCACGGCGATGCCCGCGTTGTTGACGAGCGCCGTGATGGAGGCATCGGTCGAGAGGCGCTCGGCAATGCGCTTCACATCGGCGGGGGCGGTAAGGTCGGCCTGCAGGGTTTCGACGCTGCGGCTGGTGGTGGAGCGAATCTGGCTGGCGACTTCGTTGAGCTTGTCCTGGCTGCGCGCAACGAGGATGAGGTCGTAACCGCGCTTTGCGAGGCGGTCGGCGTAGACGGCGCCGATTCCTGTGGATGCGCCGGTGACGAGCGCGGTTCCTTTGCTGGTCTGGGTGGACATGGTGATCTCCTTTTCAAATGCCGCGCTTGCATGGCGGTCACTGATATGAGTAGACCAGTCGGTCTACAGATTCAAAATGTGCAGGCCCTAGATTTTTTCTGAAGTCGCGTCTGTCGGCTGATGGTCGTCAAGGCAAGGGAGAATCCGCCGGGCAGGCTCCGTTGTGCTACGCTCCTTGCGCCCTCCTCCATGCTCCCAAAGACACAGGAGGAGTCGCGTCGGCTTTTATCCTTGATGAGAGGGATACTTCCTCTGGAGGCATACGATCAACGGCACCCCTCCATCGGAGATGGGAATCCACCTGCTGACGCTGGCGAGTCCTGCCATCGCATTCCTCTTTGCCGCGCTTTTCTTCGGCGCATGGGTGCGCTGGAGGACCCTCCGCTATCTCTTGTGGCTGGCCTCCGCGTTCTTGCTCTTTGCGGTGGCGTTGCTGTCGCAGATCACGCTGACTCCGGCTGATTTAGGCCTCAATGCGGTGGGCTCCTGCATCCTCTATACGGCTGCAACGCTTGCGTTTGGCGAAGGATTTCTGCGACGCCTGGGCCTTCGCTCGCACGTCGTGTTCAACGGCGCGGTGGCGGTGCTGGTGGTCGCCGGTACGGCGTACTTCTACTACGGCGTTCACTGGCTGCACGGCCGGATCTTCGTGATGAACTTCGGGCTTGCCATCCTGCTGCTCGTGACCGCCCTGAGAGCGCGGGCGGGAGGGCGCACATACCTCGACCGCTCCCTGTTCTGGGTTCTTGCCCTCTTTGCGCTCCAGTTTTTTCCACGAACGATCCTGACGGTGGGAGCCTTCGGGAATATCGGGCAGGAGCTCCATATGAGTGACCGTCCCGCTGTTGTGCAATCGCCGTTCTGGGTATGGATGAATCTTTCCTTCCTGATCTTTACGGTGCTCATCGGGCTGTTGCTGGCTGCCGCCATCGTGACGGACGTGGTCGCCGCGCTGCATCGAAAGGCGAACACCGACTCCCTGACCAGCCTGCTCAATCGCCGCGGCTTCGAGGAGCTTACGGAGAGTCCGAGGGGGAAGGCGGCGAGTGTGCTCCAGAGCCTGATCGTCTTCGACATCGACGACTTCAAATCCATCAACGATGTGTACGGCCATTTTGGCGGCGACGTGGTGCTGTCGCAGATCGGCGCTCTGCTGAAGAAGCACATTCGCACCTCGGATGCGGCGGCGCGGCTGGGTGGGGAGGAGTTTGTCGTGCTGTTGTCCAATCTGGAGCCGGAGGCCGCGCATGCGATTGCCGAGAGACTGCGCCAGGGGATCGCCAATACCCGGTTCGGCGACGGATCGATGCGGGAGCGGACGGTCACGGCGAGCTTTGGCGTCGTCAATCTGCAGGCAGGAGAGACGCTGGACCAGGCGCTCCGGAGGGCGGATGCGCTGCTGTATGCCGCCAAGCGCAACGGGAAGAATCGAACCGTGGTCAGCCAAAGTTGAGCGAGCCGGTCCTTATCGCGGCATACAAACTCCTCTGCTAGAGTAGTCTTCACCGCACAGAGGAGGATTCGAGAGATGCCATTGCCCAATGACGAACGTGTTGTCGCGCTTGCCAATGACCTGCTGAAGCAGTTCGACCAGATCTTTGGGCTGCACCCCGGATTTCGCCCGGCCCATGCGAAGGGGCTGATGCTGACGGGCGTCTTTACGCCGACCCCGCAGGCGCAGACGCTGACGAAGGCTCCGCATGTGGTGCGGGAGTCGACGCCGGTGACGGTGCGCTTCTCGAACTCCACGGGACTGCCGGAGCTTCCGGATAATGTTCCTGATGCGAACCCGCGTGGCTTTGCCATTCGCTTCGACCTTGCCGAGCATGTGCACACGGACATCGTGAGCCACTCGACTGACGGCTTCCCTACCCGCGATGGGTACGAGTTTCTGGAGTTCCTGCGCGCGGCGGCGGCCAGTGGGCCGGATGTTCCCTCGCCTAAGCCGGTGGAGGTGTTTCTTGGATCGCATCCAGCGGCGCTGGCCTTTGTGCAGGCTCCCAAGCCGTTCCCGTCGAGCCTTGCGCGGGAGAGCTTTTTTGCCGTTACGGCGTTTGCCTTCACCAATGCCGAGGGCGTGACGAAGTATGGGCGCTATCGCATCCTACCGGAGCTGGGCACGGACTTTCTGACCGACGAGCAGGTAGCGCAGATCGCGCCGAACTACCACTTCGATGAGCTGGCCGAGCGCGTGGGCAAGGGGCCGGTTCGCTTCCACATCTTTGTGCAGGTGGCTGATGCGTCGGATACGGTCGATAACGCGACGATCCACTGGCCGGAGAGCCGCGAGCTGGTGGAGCTCGGCACGGTGGAGCTGACGCATGTCGTCGAGGACACGCCGGCGCAGCAGAAGCACATCATCTTTGACCCGATTCCGCGTGTAGAGGGGATCGAGGCTTCGGCTGATCCGCTGCTGGAGCTGCGGGCGGCGATCTATCTGCTGAGTGGACGGCGGCGGAGATCGGCGTAGGGGTAGGTGGGCTTCTCTGGAGCGAACGGTGCTGTTCGGCACGGGAGTTCGGAGAAGCTCTGACCGAGCATAAGCTGAATGAAGATTGCTTCCGATATGCCGACCCGTCGAGACTAATCCGATTTCAATTCCTTGAGCAGTGATAAGGCGAGCCAGGCGCTGGACTGGCCGTGCTTCCATCGACTACAAAGAGATTGAAGCTAGGAGAGTCTGAATGTTCTCGCGTCTGTTCACCCCATCCCTTTTGGGGCTTTGTGCAGTTCTCATTGCGGCTCATCCGTTAAGAGCTCTTGGCTCACTCGGTGACGTTCACTTTCCTACGTCGTGCAAGGCGAGTTCTCAGAAGACATTCGATTCAGGCGTAGCGTTGCTGCATTCCTTTGAGTTTAGGGAGGCTGAAGTCGCGTTCCACAATGTTGAGAAAGATGACCCGAAGTGCGTCATAGCCGCGTGGGGCGTGGCTCTCTCGACGACCGAAAGGTCCGGCTCAAATGCGCAGCCAAAGGATCTGGCGAAAGGATGGGGAGAGCTTCAACCCTGGCTCGCAGTGAGGGCGGGCACAGAACGAGAACAGATGTATGTTGACGCTGTTCGAGCAATGTATGAGGGGTACGCCGACGTGCCGGGTTCCAAGCGTTGGCAGGATTACCTCACGCGCATGGACCAGCTTCGCAACAAATACCCCGACGACATCAATGCAAGCCTCTTTTACGGATTGGGGCTGATCTGGACGGCCGGATCAGGACAGAAGGGGATACAACAACGAAGGCAGGCTATAGCGATCTTTCTGCCGATCTTTGAAAAATATCCAGACAATCCAGGGGCCGCCCATTACATCATCCATGCCGCTGATACCGCAGAGCTTGCAGCAGAGGCTCTTCCGGCAGCACGAAAGTATGCAGCGATCGCTCCCGATTCTCCCCACGCGCTTCATATGCCTTCGCACATCTTCAATAGGCTCGGCTTGTGGCAGGATTCTATTCAGACGAATGAGACTTCAGCTCGGGTCGCAGCAGAGTGGATGAAAGCAGGTCGCGCGGGAAGCTTTGACGAGTTCCACGCTCTCAACAACGTCGAATATGCCTCGCTTCAGCTCGGGGAGGATCAAAAAGCCAAAGCAGTAGTCGATCAAATCACCGCGTTGGCTCAAAACGAAACAGATCCTTGGCTTCCGATAGACGCCAGAATCTATTACGACCTTGAGACACACAACTGGCAGGATGCCATGCGGATTGAACCACCTCCAACATCCGCCTTCGAAGAGAACTTCGATGCGTACTGGATCGAGACGATAGGCGCGGCCCGTTCCGGCGATCCAAAGAGTGCCAGAGCCACCTTGGCTAAGTATCACGATTCGGAAACGGCGTGGACTAAGAACCACGGCTGGGGTGACATTTTGGGTGTTGGCTTCGCTGAAGCAGAGGCGTGGACTCTCTTCTCGGAAGGAAAGCAGGAGGAGGCCATTGCGAGGTTGCGAAGTATGGCCCAGTTCGAGCGAGATCATCCTATGTACTATGCGGACGTCCTGCCTCGGCCAATAGGAGAGATGTTGGGCGATATGCTCTTGCAGATGCACAAGCCAACAGACGCCTTGCTTGCTTACAAAGCCTCATTAGAGCTTGCTCCGAACCGTCTTGACTCTCTGGCCGGCGCAAGCAGGGCGGCGGAGCTTGCCGGAGAGACTTCAGTGTGGACCGAATATACCCTGAAAATCAAAAACGAGGGCGGCCTGCTCGCACCCAGGCCTTGACCAGAGTCGAATTACTACCGAAAAACGCCGATGGCGGAAGTGATGATCCCAGGTTCACAACAGGCATCCTGCGAAGAAACGCAGATTCCCTTCGGGAATGACAACAAAAATGACAACAAAAAGGAAAGGCAACGGTGACAACGGGTGACTACGTTGTGCGTTCGTCCTGTGAAACGCTGTTGTGGTGACTAACGCAATGGTTATCCGAAAGGCGTGGTTGCAGGGGAATTAGTGAACGGCCTCGCCCGCGGGTGCGCCTTCGCCGGGGCGGTTCTTGCTGAGCAGGAAGCCTGTAGCGACGAGCACGATGGAGGTCCAGCAGAGGACGCGGTAGATGTCCATGTAGCCGAGCACCGCGGCCTGCTGGTTGAGCTGGTTGTAGATGGTGGCCTGCGCCAGCGCGTGGCCGTCGGGGGTGTTTCCGGTCATGCCCTTGAAGAAGCCGGTGAGGCCGCTGAGCTGGTCGGCGTAGGGCGTGTAGCCCGGGGTCATGTAGTTCTGCAGGCGAGCCTGATGGTACGTGCTGCGCTGCACTACGCCCGCGCCGGTGAGCGCGATCAGAATGCTGCCGCCGACGTTGCGCATGAAGTTGATGATGCCCGAGACCTGGTTCGACGCCTCGCGCGGCAGGCCCACGTAGGCCGCGTTCGTGATGGAGATGAAGGCGAACGGGATGGGAATCATCTGGATGATGCGCAGGAACGCATTGTCGTTGAAGCTCATGCCCAGCGAGATGTGCGTGGACGAAAAGAAGAAGCTGAACGCGAAGAAGCTGAAGCCGAGGATGACAAGGTTGCGCGCGGCGAATTTGCCCACGGCGATTCCAGCCAGAGGCATCACGACGATGAGGGCGATGCCTCCGCCGGTGAGCGCCTCGCCCGCCTTGGTGGCGGTGTAGCCCAGCAGCGACTGCATGAACTGCGGCTGCAGGACGGTGGCCGCGTTGAGCACGCCGCCGACCAGCAGCATCAGGAACGCGCAGATGGCGAAGTTGCGGAAGCGGAAGAGCCGCAGGTTCATGATGGGGTTCTGGTTCTTGGCGCGAGTCTCCCACCAGATGAGGCCGACCATGCCGATGGCGAAGAGCGCGGCGAAGACGCGAATGAAGTCGGAGCTGAACCAGTCCTTCTCCTGCCCCTTGTCGAGGAAGATCTGCATGCCCGCCATGGCGAGGCTGAGGAAGCCGAGGCCGACGTAGTCGAGCTTGAGGAGGTTCTTGCGGTCGGCCTTGATCCACGGCGGGTCCTGCACCAGCCGCGTGACGAGGATGTAGGCAAGGATGCCGACGGGGATGTTGATGTAGAAGATCCAGCGCCAGGAGTAGTTATCGGTGATCCAGCCGCCGAGCGTGGGGCCGATAGACGGCGCGAGCACGGCGACGAGTCCGTAGAGCGCGAAGGCCTGCCCGCGATGCTTCTCGTCGAAGCTGTCGGCCATGATGGCCTGTGCCATGGGTTGCAGACCGCCGCCGCCCGCTCCCTGAATAACGCGGGCCAGCAACAGGATGGGCAGCGACGGCGCGATGCCGCAGAGGAAGCTGGCGATGGTGAAGAGGGTGATGCAGGTGAGGAAGAAGTTGCGGCGTCCGATGACGCTCGAGGCCCAGGCGCCCGCGGGTAGCACGATGGCGTTGGCGACGAGGTAGCTGGTGAGCACCCATGTTCCCTGGTCGGTGCTGGCTCCGAGGTTGCCCGCGATGTGCGGCAGGGCGACGTTGGCGATGGAGGTGTCGAGCACCTCCATGAAGGCTGCGAGCGCGACGGTGGCGGCGATCAGCCACGGGTTGGACTTCGGCTTCCAGTGCTCAGGGTGCGCGGTTCCGTCCGCCATGCGGGCTGCTGCTCCTCAGGTGGGTGGAGTCCCTAGGGAAGAGATTGCCTCAGGACGGCCAGGGATGCAAATTTCGGTGTGAATGTATCGAAAATAGTCGCAGCGGAGTGGTCAGCGCGGCGCAGGTCGAATCGTTCGGCGAAGGTCGCGTGTTTTTCTCTTGACCTATCCATAACCGTACGGTTATGGTTTCGAGTGTGAAAAAGGTCAGTGCCAATCACGTCTTTCGCGCTCTTGCAGATCCGACACGCAGGGCTATCTTCGAGGAGCTGACCCGGCAGGGCGAGCAGAGCGTTCATGCGCTGACCCGCTATGCGGGCGTCTCCCAGCCTGCTGTCTCCAAGCACCTGACCGTGCTAAAGCGAGCAAAGCTGGTGCAACATCGCCGCGAGGGACGCGAGACGCACTATCGCGCGCAGCCCGAGGCGCTGACGCCGATGGTGAATTGGCTCCATCTTTACGGCGCTTTCTGGCGCGACCGGTTCGACCGTCTCGAAGCACTTCTGGAAAGGATGGACTGATGAGCAACTCGACAGAGAACACCCGCACGCTTGTGATCGAGCGGGTCTTTCCGCACCCGCCGGAGAAGCTGTGGCGCGCGCTGACCGAAAGCCCACTGCTCGCGCAATGGCTGATGAACAATGACTTCGAGCCGGCGGTCAAGCGGAGATTCCACTTCCGGTCGCAGCCTATGCCGAACTGGGACGGTGTGATCGACTGCGAGGTGCTCGTCGTCGATCCTCTGAAGCAGCTTTCCTATAGCTGGAATGCGTTGGGACTGGAGAGCGTGGTGCTCTTTACGCTGACTCCAGCCGAAGGCGGCACGCATGTTCGCATGGAGCATTCCGGCTTCCGTGCCGATCAGCAGCAGGCCTATGGCGGTGCGAACTACGGCTGGCAGAGGTTCCTCGGAAATCTGGAGCAGGTGCTTGGCGGTCTGCAATGAAGGCCGCCAGAGGGCTGGTTGCGGGCTTCTGGATCTCGACGGCGCTGCTTGCGTTACAGATGGGCTTTACGGCCTACGCACAGCTGCGGCTTCCGCAGGTGGCCGAGGCTTTCGCGCACCTTGGCTTCCCCGCGTACTTCCGCATCGAGCTTTCGTGGGCCAAGTTTGCGGGCGTGGTGGTGTTGCTGGTTCCTATGGTTCCGGCTCGGCTTAAAGAGTGGGCCTATGCGGGCTTCGCCATTACGCTCGTCTCGGCGCTCATCGCTCACCTTGCAGTGGGCGATGGCCCGCAGTCGTGGGGCTGGGCTGCGGGGACCGGGGTTCTGTGGGCTGCGTCGTACTTCTTCTTTCGTCGGCTTCAGGCTGCTGGTGTTGCCGCGATCTAGTCAGTCGCGCCTCAGGCGAAACGCTCGGGGCGGAAGGTCTGCAGCAGGTCGACCGTGACGCCATCGAGGATCTCAAGCGCGGCGAGCTGGCCGATGATGGGCGAGAGCGTCATGCCGCTGTGCATCGACGCGACGTACACGCCCGGATGGCCGGGGCAGCGGCCCACGATGGGGAAACCGTCCTTCGGCATCACGCGATGGCCGAGGCTCATGCGCTCGAGCTTCGCGGTCTTGACCTCCGGCAGAAAGCTGGCAGCCTTGGCGAGAAGCTGGTGGCCCAGCTCGTCGGTGGGCTGCGTGTCGCCCGTGTCGCCGAAGTTGGAGCCGGTGACGATGCGGCCGTCCATGTTCTGCTTGATGTCCGCGCCCGGCGGCATGACCACGCGAGTGATGGTGTGCGTCTGCGGCGCGCTGTGCGCGAGGATGCCGAGCGACTTCACCAATGGGATGTTGATGCCGAGCTTTTCCGCGAGCGCCGGTGTGCCGTTGCCCGCGGCGAGCACGAGGTGGTCGCAGGTCATCGGACCTTGCGTCGTCTCGATCGAGTGGATGCTGCCGTTGTCGGCGGAGAGCCCGGTGATCTCGCAGGGATAGAGAACCTTCGCGCCGAGCGCCTTGGCCTTCGTGATGAGTGCCTGCGCGGCGGTGACGGGATCGACGGTTCCCTCCTGACGGCCGATGTTGCCCGCGCCGAACTCACCCGGCGTGACGTGCGGCAGCAGGCTCTCCAACTCGGCGCGGTCGATCATGGCGGAGTCGTAGCCCCAGGCCTGCCGCTCGGCGACGTGCTTCTTCATGGCGTTGATCTTCATGGCGCTGTTTTCGCACCACTGGATGCCGCCGCCCCACTGCAGGGGCAGCGCGTCGGAGCCGATCTCCAGCTCGAGCCTGCGCCAGCCCATCATGCCCATCAGGTTCAGGTCGTAGTAGGCGCGCGGGCTCTTGCTGGAGGCGTTGAGCCAGGCGAAGGAGTCCTTGGTGGTGCCTGCGGCGGGGTGTTCCCTTTCGAGCACCGTGACCTGCGCTCCCCGCTTGACGAGGTGGTAGGCAATGGACGAGCCGATGATGCCCGCTCCGGCGATCACGACATGGTCGCCACTGAGCGCGTAGAGAGGACGGACGGTGAGGGCTGCGCTGGATGCGCCCAGAAGCTGGAGGAAGTGCCTGCGTTTCATAGGTGGATGCTTCTGTTGTACCGCAGCGGAGCGTCGGGCACAACGAAAAGCCGATGATGGAGAATCGGTCCCTTGGAATCTGACCTCTGTCCGACTAGCGCACCAGCACGTCGGTGAGCAGGACGGCTGCGGTGGCGAGAGCGGCAATGCGCACGCGATGTCTCTTGTCCCAGATTTGATGAAGTCGCTGCCAATCCCCGGCGCCTTCTGCCACGCGGCTATTGAGTGGAACCAGCAAAAAGATCGATGCCACCGAAGCAACAACCCAGATCGCGTCGGCTGCGAGCAGGACCTCGCGGCCCGGTGCATACCAGTGAAGCCAGGTCTGAAGAGCGAGCAGCACGGAGCAGACTGGGTACCAGACCGGCATCACTCTTCCAAGGACAAAGGCAAAGCGGCCAAGCATCTTCAGCTGTGGTTCGGGGTCGAGTTTCCACGCGGCGGGATTGACGAAGGCAGATACAGAAAACTCCACGCCTACCAGCGTGATTACGAGGAAGAGGGTGGCTATATTGAACAAGTGCATGAACGTCTCCTGTTGACTCCTGGGGTTCAGACGCCATGGAATGAGCACTGATGCAAAAAGTAGCGCTGACAAAGTTGTCAGTGGGGGGCGATGCGATGGGCGTATCGAAGAAAGAGTTCTCACCGTGCCCGATCGATGTGACGCTGAGCGTCATCGACGGCCGTTGGAAAGGCACGATCCTCTGGCGATTGTTGGACGGGCCAATGCGAACGAGCGAGCTACGAAAGAGTATTCCGGAGATCACAGAGCGGATGCTTCTTCGTCATTTGCAGGACATGACGGCAGATGGGATTCTCGAGCGTCACCAGCAGCAAGGCTTGCCCCTGTGCGTGCGGTACTCGCTGACGCCATACGGGCAGACGCTGGTTCCGGTGTTGGATGTCCTCTGCAAATGGGGCAGAGAGCACCTCAAACGAGAGCCCTTGCGGAGCCACTAATTATTGGCGCAGGGCGACCTCGGTGGCTCCCTGCCCGCCGAGGTTCTGCGGCGGCTCCTCAATGGAGGCGACGTGCGGGTGGCGTTGCAGCAGGTCGCGCAGCGTGCGGCGCAGGATGCCCATGCCGGTGCCGTGCACCACGCGGATGCGTGGCAGGCCGGCGAGGAAGGCGCGGTCGAGGAAGCGCTCGACCTCCATCATGGCCTCATCGGCGGTGCGGCCGATGACGTTGATCTCGGAGGGTACGTAGTCGTTCTCGCTGGAGGTCTGGATGGTGACGCCGCCGCGCTTGCGTGCGGCTTCGAGCGGCGTGACGGCCTGCACCGGCGTTACGTCGGCGATGTCCGAGCGGTCGGCGCGCATCTTCATGGAGCCGACCGAAACCTCGATGGATTTGGCGTCGATGAGCCGCTCGACGCGCACCTGCCGGTTGAGCGAGCGCAGGTAGACGAGGTCGCCGGGCTTTAATTCTTTCTTTGTGGCGAGGGGTTTCTGATGTGGCTTGTCTGTCTTGTCCGCGCCGGTGTTGTGCGCGACGACGGTGGACTTGAACTGCTCGGAGTGCTCGCGGCGCACGCGCGACATGCGCAGCGCGGATTCGCGGGCGATCTTCTGCGAGAGCGCCTTGTCGTCGATGGAGCGGACTACATCTTTTAGCTCGGCGTCGAAGCTGGCTAGCTGGGCGTTGAGTTTCTCTTCCAGCTCGCGCAGGCGGGCCTTCTGCTCGGCGCGGCCTTCGATCTCGAGGCGGGCGCGCTCGCGGGCGAGGTCTTTTTCCTTGGCGGCCAATGCTTCGCGCTCGGCAGTGGCGGCGGTGATCTGGTCGTGCAGGCGATCGAGGAAGGCGGCGATGTCTGCTGTTTGTGTGGAGAGCTGTGAGCGGGCCGCGGCGACGATGGCCGGGTCCATGCCGAGCCGCTCGGCGATGTTGAGTCCGGCGGAGGCTCCGGGGACGCCGAGCCGTAGCTGGTAGGTGGGCGCGAGCGTCTGCTGGTCGAAGCCGACGGCGGCGTTGAGCACGCCCGTGTGATTGGCGGCGTAAACCTTGAGCGAGGTGAGGTGCGTGGTGATAATCGACCATGCTCGGCTGTGCAGGAAGTGCTCGGCTACAGCTACGGCGAGGGCGGCTCCCTCTTCGGGGTCGGTGGCGGAGCCTAGCTCGTCGAGAAGGACGAGCGAGTCGGCGTCGGCTACGCGGGAGATGCGGTCTACGTTGACGACGTGCGCGGAGAAGCTGCTGAGGTTACGCTCGATGGACTGCGCATCGCCGATGTCCGCGTAGATGGCGGTGAAGAGAGGCAGTGCGGCTTCGTCGGCGGGGATGGGGATGCCTGCCTGCGCCATGAGCGCGAGCAGGCCGAGGGTCTTGAGCGAGACGGTCTTGCCGCCGGTGTTGGGGCCGCTGATGATGAGCTGCTTCGTGTCTGCGGGGAGGGCGATGGTGAGCGGGACTGGGCCTTTAGCGTCAGGGGTGGTTCGGGATGCAGGTCCTTCGACTTCGCTCAGGATGACAGAGCCCCCGGAGGGGCTGATTTTTTCTTTGCGTGCGTCTTCGCGCATGCGCAGCTCGAGTAATGGATGGCGTGCGGTGGTGAGGTTCAGCGTGGTGCCGAAGGTGGGTGTTGTGCAGCGAAGGTCCTGCGCGAAACGAGCGCGGGCGTGGTGCGACTCGACCTCGGCGAGGATGGAGGCGCCGACCGAGAGCGTGTCGGCGTTCTGGCCGAGGGCGCGGGTCATGGAGACGAGGATGCGGTGCACCTCGGCCTGTTCGTCGTCGAGCAGACGGACCAGCTCGTTGTTCTGCTCGATGGTTTCGAGCGGCTCGATGAAGACCGTCTGCCCGGAGGACGAGCTGCCGTGGATGACGCCGGGCACGCGGCGCTTGAACTCGGCCTTGACCGGGATGACGAAGCGGTCGTTACGCAGGGTGATGAGGTTGTCTTGAGAGCTGCCCTCTTCCTTCAGGCGGTTCGACGCTCGGCGCAGGCTCTCCTCGATGGCGCGGTGCTGGCGCTCGAGCGCGCGGCGGATGCGGGCAAGCTCGGGGCTGGCGTCGTCAGCCAGCGTGCCGTCGGGTTCGATCTTGCCGCGTAGCAGGCGAAGCAGAGGGGCGAGGTCGTGGTCGAGCAGCGAGGCCGACAGGCCGCGCAGAGCTTCGCCCTCGAAGCGCTGTGCAGAGGGGTCGGTGGGTTCAAGCAGGTTGCGCCATGCGGCGACGCGCTCGGCGAGCGTAGCCAGCGCGAGAATGTCGAGGGCTTCGAGCGCCGCACCTTCGATGCGTGCCTGATGGAGCAGCGCAGTGGGGTCGAAGAGGCCGTGGAAGGTGAAGCTGCCGCCGGACTCGAGGAAGGCACGCAGCTCGGCGGTACGCCGGTGTTGCTCGTTGATCCATGCGAGATCGGCGGAGGGTTCAAGCGCCAGCACCCAGGCGCGGCCCAGCGGCGAGACGGTGCGTCCGGCGAGGTGTTCGCGCAGGCGCGGCCACTCGAGCGAGGTGGCGGCAGTCTCGGTCAGGGGTGCGGGGACGGCGGGTTCGAGCGACGGTGCAGGCACAGTCTCTATGGTAGCGGGTCGCGATGGTAGCGGGTCGCGGTGAAGCCTCCGTTGAAGGCATAAACTGGATCTATGAACTTTCCGCAGACACGCATGCGCAGGCTGCGCCGCACGGAGGCGCTTCGCTCGTTGGTTCGGGAGACGCGGCTGCATCCCGGTGCGCTCATCTATCCGCTGTTTATCTGCCCCGGCGAGGGCGTTCGTAAAGAGATCAGCTCGATGCCGGGCGTCTTCAACCTCTCCATCGACGAGGCGGTGAAGGAGGCCGAAGCGTGCGCGCAGCTTGGCGTCGGCGGGCTGCTGCTGTTCGGCCTGCCGGAGACGAAGGATGAGATCGGCTCGGGCGCGTATGCCGAGGACGGCATCGTGCAGCAGGCGCTGCGGGCGATCAAGCGCGAGCGGTCGCTCGACTCGCTGGTGATGATTGCGGATGTTTGCCTGTGCGAGTACACCTCGCACGGACACTGCGGCATCGTGGCGCGGGACGGCGACCACTATGCGATCGAGAACGACTCCTCGGTGAAGCTGATTGCGAAGACGGCGGCCTCGGTGGCTGCGGCGGGCGCGGACATCGTGGCTCCGAGCGACATGATGGACGGCCGCATTGCGGCGATCCGCGAGGCGCTCGATGCGGATGGCAACGAGAACACGCCGATCATGAGCTATGCGGCGAAGTTTGCGAGCGCGTTCTACGGGCCGTTCCGCGAGGCGGCGGACTCCGCGCCGCAGTTCGGCGACCGGCGCAGCTACCAGATGGACGGCGCGAACCTGCGCGAGGCGATGCGCGAGATCGAGCTGGATGTGGCCGAGGGTGCGGACCTTCTGCTGATGAAGCCGGGCATGCCGTATCTGGATGTGCTGCGCGAGGCGCGGGAGCGGTTCGAGCTGCCGATGGGCGCGTACCAGGTGTCGGGCGAGTACTCGATGCTGCATGCGGCGTTTCAGCGCGGCTGGCTCGAGCCGGAGCGGACGATGATGGAATCACTCATCAGCTTCCGGCGGGCTGGCGCGGAGTTTATCGTGACGTACTTTGCCAAGGATGCGGCGAAGGTGCTGGGGTAGAGTCGGTCAGGATTGTTCAGGATAAAGCTGACGCAGAAGCGTCCAAAGCGGCTGTTTCAACTCATCTCGGGTAAATGGCCTGCCATAGTAGCTTGTGAGTCTTTGTTGGAGATCCTCTTCGGCTCCCGAAAAGATATCCCAAACGGTTGCTTCATCGCTGATGAAGAGTGGTTCTTCGTCATACACAACGTTCTTCAAGAAATCGTCGAGAAGCGGTGTCACCTTTGCGATCTCGGTCGAGTCGCTGAATCGCAGCATGGCAATCACCTAGTTCAGTATTTCGTCGAGTTCGGCGAAGACATCCGCCAGAGCAATACGGATAGGCATGCCGGAAATCGAGAGCATACCTTCGGCAGGCTGCTCGAAGCCGCGTGTGGACGCGAGATAACCGTGACGCTTCCACGGATCGATGACCCAGATATGCTCGATGCCCATAGCCTGATAATCATCGACGCGCTCCTGCAGATCGCTCATCGAGTCGCCCTTTGAAAGAATCTCGATGCAGAGCAGCGGCGGCGTAACTACGATGGGGTCTTTCGGGTCGGTGCTGCGAAGCACACAGACGTCCGCGATGCGATAGTGCTGCGCCGAGGTCTGGATGCGCTGCTCGGTGAGTGCGCGGACGTGCCACTCCTTGCGATGCTAGCGGAAGATACCTGCAAGGATCGCCTGGAGATGCGCGTGCGGCTGCTCGCCCACGTTTCTCTCCTGAAGCTCGCCGTCGATATAGTCGCGGTCGGGCCGGTAGGTGGCCTTCAGGTACTCCTCAACCGGGATGAACGTGGCGGTTGCCATGGGGATAGTATCGCGCAGATCGTTCGCAGCCGCCGGATTTTCCGGCTGCGGGCCTAGGAGACAGGTTCGGGTGCCACCGGTGCCGGGGAGCCGTCGAGGATGCCATCGATGACGGTATCCGGGGTCAGGCCGGTCCACTTGCAGACGTTCACGATGTACAGGTTCGTCTGGTTTTCGACCGGCGGAGCCCAGCGGTTGAGCGCCTGGGCGATGGTCAGCCCCTTGTAGCCGCTCGACTGGAAGAGCGCCTTCATGCAGGCGAATCCGGCCTCGGGCGTGGAGAAGATGGCGAAGCGCGGATCGCCGGCGGTGGCTCCGTGGGCCTGCGTGAACTTGCCCCACTCGATGTCACCGGGGTTGTTGTTGCGCTGCGGGCGGGTCTTGGCGATGTAGAAGCCCTCTTCGCGGGCGACGGCTTCGAGGAAGGTGCAGGGTGTCTTCGGCAGAGGAGAGGTCGGGGTGCTCATACGTGCGGAGTCCTCAGTGTTTATTTTGTGGCGCCAGTATAGGGGAAACGGGTTCGTCTGCAATATGAAAGTTAGGGCTCGCGTCTCTGCCGATCCCCAAGGAAGGCCCGGCGGGCCGAGCGGCCGAAGGTCTTCCACGAGCGCACCGTCTCGTAGATGATGACGGTGGCGTTGCTGAAGGTGAAGAAGATGTCGGCAAAGAAGAAGTCCATCAACGCGCCGAGCGGAAAGAGCAGGCCGATGGTCCAGAGGAAGGAGCGGCGGGAGACGTGGACGTTCTCCTGCGGCAGAAACCATAGAGCGATCACCACGATGGGCACGATAAACAGCAGCAGACTCAGCGTGTAGCCGAAGGGCGAGGGGTTGGCCACGGCAGGGTCCACGACCGGCGGAACGCGGACGGAGCGCAGCGTTAGAGCCGCAGGCACGGCCACCATCAACAGCAAGGCCAGCACGATGCGGAAGCCAGAGGGCCCGGAGACGTTACCATGAGCGACCTCCGTGGGTGTGGATCAGGAGAACGATACCACCGGCGCGGCTGGCTTTACGGTTATTTTGAGGACGCCGGTGAGCGCGAATCAGCGATTTTCCGGAAGCTGTGCAGGCACAGGAGCTCCGCGCAGAAGCCGGTTCGCGGGCTCGGAGAAGAAGCGTGAGAGCAGGCAGCCGAGCGCGGCGCTGAGAAGTACGCTCGCCATGACCCATGCGATGAGCGGGCCTCGGCGCACTGTAAGAAACAGCGAGATCACGGCGATGACTACGAACACGTGCGACAGGTAAATCTCGTAGCTGTAGCGTCCGAGCCAGCGCAGCGGCGCAGTCCAGCGTGAGCCGCGTTTGCGGCGCAGAACGCTGCCCAGCATGATGAGGCAGACTCCGAGGCCGAGGATTGTCACGTCCGTTCCGGAGCGGCCAAGAGCGCGTTTCATGGGCCATCCCAGAAACGTCTTCGGCCAGATCCAGTTGACGATGAAGAGGATGAGCGCGGCTCCCAGAATCTGGCAGAGGAGCGGCCATCGAGCGCGGACAAAGAGGCCCTGACGGTCCAGATGCGCCGTCAACAGGCCGAAGAGGCATCCGAGCGCGATGTTATCCAGATTGCCGAGATACGACTGATAAAGCCAGAGATCGTTAGGGCTGTACCACGGTGTACGGGCAAAGGGACCGAAGACGATCAGACCGCCAAGCACGAGGAAGAACAGCGGGCGGGACCAGCGTTGCCGCAGGAGCGCAACGCAAACCACAGGAAAGAAGAGGTAGAACATCTCTTCGACCGAGAGCGACCAGAGCACCGTCCATGCCGGAGGCAGAAAGCCATGCACGGCTTCATACCAGTTCAGCTGGAAGGTAAGTGCGGCGAAGAGGGCGCCTGCGAGCGAGCCTTGTTCCGGCTTGATATGGAATGCCGGAGAGCCGGTCCAGTGTAGGACGCCGAGGATCAGGAGCAACAGGAGCAGCAGAGGAGCGATGCGTGCGAACCGGATGCGATAGAAGGTGCTGACCCGGAGCGTCTCCAGCGCTCCGAAGCGGCGGATCGAGATGAAGGTGATGAGGAAGCCGGAGATGGCAAAGAAGGCGGAGACGCCATTGCCTCCCTGATTGAAAAGGTCGTAGCGCAGCCATGGTGGAAGGCTCCCGCCAGGCTCGACCTTGCCGGTGGAGAGCCAGTTGCGTACGTGCAGAAGCATGACGCCCAGAATGGAGAGTCCGCGCAGAAGGTCGATCGTATCGAAACGCGAGGCCACGGAAGCGCTGACGGGCGTCTCCTCACTCAGGTGGTTCGAGGAGATCCCGGTCGAGTGGGATGAGAGAGCGCTCACAGGTTCATTCTGTCGTATGGAGGCCCGGGATTATTTAATGACGTGCGTGCCGTGAGTTATAGCAGCTCCGGCACGGAGGGCGGCGGCGACCATGACCGTCTCGCCCAGCTCCTGCTCGGTGGCTCCGGCGGCGCGGGCCTTGCCGGAGTGGATCTCCAGGCAGTAGGGACACTGGGTGGTCAGCGCGACCGCGACGGCCATCAGCTCCTTATACTTCACCGGGATGGCTCCCTCGGCCATGGCGGCCTCATCGAAGGCGCGGAAGGCCTTCATCGCCTCGGGCGCGTCGGTGTCGAGGTGCTTCAGCCGGGCGAGGTTTTTCATGTCGTACATGGCGATCTCCTTTGGATGGATCACCAACACCCTACCACCGGGCTGCGATGGAAGGATGACCCGTCCGTTCCGGTCGAGGGCCGAGCGGGCTCATGGAGGGGTTTGAATCGTGCGTCGGCTTCGGCAAATCGAATACGATGGTGCAAACTGTTAATTGCAGAACACCTTGTTTCACCGGAACGGAGATTTCCCTTGGCAGAGACGATCTTTGACGTGGTAGTGGTCGGCGGCGGGCCGGCCGGGTATACGTGCGCGATTCGCGCAGCACAGTTTGGACTGAAGACGGCTCTGATTGACGCCAACGACCGGTTGGGCGGCACCTGCCTGCTGGTGGGCTGCATCCCGACCAAGGCGATGCTCTTCTCCGCCGAGCTGTGGGACCACCTGAAGCATGCCGACCGCTACGGCATCGAGGGCGTGGAGGGCCGCAAGGTCAACTGGCAGGGCGTGCTGGCGCGTAAGGACGACGTCATCACCCGCCACACCAAGGGCCTCGACTTCCTGATGAAGAAGAACAAGATTACCGCCCTCAAGGGCTATGGCCGCCTGACCGGACCGGCCAAGAATGGTATCCACACCGTCGACGTGACGGCTCCGGACGGCAAGAAGAGCACGGTGCAGGCGAAGAAGGTCGTGCTGGCGACCGGCTCGGATGCGCGCATGCTGCCTGGCTACACCGCCGACGAGACGATCATGACCAACGTCGAGATCCTGAAGACTCCGGCCATTCCGAAGTCGCTCGTGGTGGTCGGCTCGGGCGCGGTGGGCGTGGAGTTTGCCTCCGTCTTCAACAGCTTCGGCACCGAGGTCACGATCATCGAGGCGCTGCCGCGCATCGTGAACGTCGAGGACGAAGAGATCTCGAAGGAGCTGCTGCGCCAGTACAAGAAGCGCAAGATCGATGTGTACACCTCGGCCAAGGTAGAGAAGATCGAGAAGAATAAGGACGGTGCTCTGGTGTCCTTCACCACCTCCGACGGCAAGTCGCAGACTAAGCAGGCGGAGAAGGTGCTCGTCGCCGTGGGCCGTGCGCCGCGCACGTACGACTGCGGGCTGGACAAGGTGAACATCACGCCGGATCGCGGCTTCATCATGACGAACGAGTGGATGGAGACGACCGAGCCGGGCGTGTATGCCGTCGGTGACATCGTTGGCGGCCTGCCGCAGTTGGCGCACGTGGGCAGCATGTGCGGCCTCGTGGTTGCGGCCAAGCTGGCGGGCAAGTTCGCCAAGCCGGTGGTTCGGACGCACATTCCGGGCTGCACCTACACCGATCCGCAGATCGCCAGCGTGGGCTTTACCGAGGCGCAGGCCAAGGAGAAGGGCTACCAGGTGAAGGTGGGCAAGTTCCCGTTCGTCGGCAACTCGAAGGCGACGATCCTCGACGCGCATGACGGCTTCGTGAAGGTGGTTTCGGATGCGAAGTACGGCGAGATTCTCGGCGTACACATCATCGGGCCGTATGCGACGGAGATCATCTCCGAGGCGGTTACGGCGATCCAGTTGGAGGCGACCGTCGAGGAGATGATGTTTACGGTCCACGCGCACCCGACGGTAGCCGAGGCGCTGCTCGACGGCTTCTCGAGCGTCGAGGGGCTGGCGGTCAACGTCTAACTTTAGGGAGCCCGGTCTTCGGACCGGGCTTCTGCTTTTTGGGAACAAGATGTCTCTGGAAAATACTGCACCCAAAAAATTCGATCAATTAGCCGAGCTACATGTGGCCGGGCTGTTTGCGGAAGCTAAATGGAGCGTTTACTTTCCGCATCGAGATCAAGGCTTCGACTTTATAGCGGTCAAAAAAGTGGCTGACTCCTTTGTCATTCGACCTGTGCAAGTAAAAGGCAAATATCCAAACGCCGATAAGAAAAACAAAGTGTCTTATGGCTATGTTGGTGAATTAAGCCAAACTGATCCAGAGATGGTTCTTGCAATTCCTTATTTTGCTAGCGGAGAGATTCCGATCTTAGAGCATGTTGCATTCATGCCTTTGACAAGGGTGCGTGAGCATCAGCGTGGATTTCGATGTGAGCCAGCGAAGTTTGTAAATGGAAAAGCTTTTCCTCGTCGAGACTACGCTAAGTTCTTTGATCGCCAAGGACTAAAGCATCTGGAGCAACAAACGTGGTCCAAGGAAATTCTCAGTGTTGTTGAGTCCGTTGACGCTGCTGAATAGGAAAGATTCAATAAGGTGTATGCTCCTCCATCTTCTTCATCTCGGACGCATTCCCTACGCGGAGGGCCTCGCTGTGCAGGCGCAGGTGGTGGCCGCGCGCAAGACCGGGCAAGTGGGCGATACGCTGCTGTTGATGGAGCATCCGCCGGTACTGACGCTGGGCCGCAACGCGCACCGCGAGAACATCGTCGCCTCCGATGAGCTGCTGGCGAAGAAGGGCATTGAGTTGCACGAGATCAATCGCGGCGGCGATGTGACCTATCATGGGCCAGGGCAGTTGGTTGGCTATCCGATCTTCGATCTGCGCGGCGATCTGCCCGGTAAGCGCGGTCCGCATCTTGGTCCGGTCGATTTTATCCGCATGATCGAAGAGGCGCTCATCCGCACCTCGAAGGACTTCGGCATCCCCACGCAGCGCATCGCCGGACGCACCGGCGTCTGGACGATGGCGGGCGGCAGCGTGCTTGAGAAGAAGATCGCCGCTATCGGCGTGCACGTCTCGCAGGGAGTCACCTCGCACGGGTTCGCGCTGAACGTGACGACCGACCTGCGCGATTATCGATGGATTATTCCCTGCGGCATCAGCGACCGCGAGGTCACCAGCCTCGAGCTGGAGGCCGACGGGAATACCCCTGTAACCTTGGAAAATGCGGCAAATTCAGCGGCCCGGAGCTTTGGGCATGTGTTTGAGCGGCAGGTGCTGGCTGTCTCTTCAATGGAGGAGCTGCTGCCGCAGGCTGCGTATGCTACCTAGACCGCTTTATAATCCACAGTTGCGCGCGGTATAAGCTGCGACGCCACATCGAGCCAATCACAAAGCCTGGAAGGAACCTTTATGCCGACCGAAGTAGTCATGCCCCAGATGGGCGAGTCCATCACCGAAGGCACTCTCACCAAGTGGCTGAAGAAGCCGGGCGATACCGTCCAGCGCGATGAACCCCTGTTCGAGATTTCGACGGACAAGGTCGACGCCGAGATCCCGTCGCCCGCCGCCGGTGTGTTGCAGGAGATCAAGATCGCCGAAGGCACGACCGTACAGATCAACACCGTCGTCGCCACCATCGCCGAGGAGGGCGCTGCCGCCGCTCCGGCGAAGACCGAGACTGCCGCGGCTCCTACCGCCGATACCACGACGCCTGCCATTGTGGATGCTCCGTCGACGCTGATGGCCGAGTCCGAGGGCGCTGTCTCGTCGGGCACCGATGTCGTGATGCCGCAGATGGGCGAGTCCATCACCGAGGGCACGCTGACCAAGTGGCTCAAGAAGGTCGGCGACACCGTGCAGCGCGATGAGCCGCTGTTTGAGATTTCGACGGATAAGGTTGACGCCGAGATTCCGTCGCCCGCCGCCGGCGTGCTGACCGCGATCAAGGTTCCCGAGGGCTCGACGGTCCAGATCAATACCGTGGTTGCGGTGATCGGCGGCAGCGGCGCTGCCAAGGCCGCTTCGGCCCCCGCGGCGGCTGCGCCTGCTGCGGCCCCGGCTGCTGCCACACCCGCGGCGGCTGCGTCGGCGACCGTTGGTGAGCACCCCAAGAGCTCTCCGCTGGTGCGCAAGATCGCCAAGGAGAACGAGGTCGATCTGTCGCAGGTCGCCGGTACCGGCTCGGCGGGCCGCATCACCAAGTCCGACATTCTGGGCCACCTCGAGGGTGGTGCGAAGCCTGCCCCGGCTGCCGCTCCTGTCGCTGCGGCTCCGGCTGCCGCCAAGCCTGCGGCCGCCCCGGTTGCTCCGGCCTCGGTTCCGCTGTCGGGCGAGCTTGTTCCCATGACCAAGATGCGCAGCATCATCGCGCAGCGCATGGTCGAGTCCAAGCGCACCAGCCCGCACGTCCACACGGTCTTCAAGGTCGATATGACCCGCATCGTCAAGCTGCGTGAGAAGGAGAAGAACAAGTACGAGCAGCGCAACGGCGTCAAGCTGACGTACATGCCCTTCATCACGCGCGCGGCGGTCTATGCGCTCTCGAAGCACCCGGTCGTCAACGCCGCCGTCTCGGGCGACGCGATCCAGTACAACAAGAACATCAACATCGGCATCGCCGTGGCGCTGGACTGGGGCCTGATCGTTCCGGTCATCAAGCAGTGCGAGGAGCGCAACTTCCTCGGCATCACCCGCGCCATTGTGGATGTGGCCGAGCGTGCGCGCGGCAAGAAGCTGAAGCCGGAGGAGAACTTCGGCGGCACCTTCACGCTGACCAACTCGGGCATCTTCGGCGAGCAGTTCGGCACGCCGATCATCAACCAGCCGCAGGCGGCGATCCTCGGCATCGGCGGCCTGAACAAGGAGCCGGAGGTCATCACGGACAAGGAAGGCAACGAGTTCATCGGCATTCGTTCCATCCAGCGCTTCACGCTCGGCTTCGATCACCGTATCGTCGACGGCGCGGATGCGGGCAAGTTCATGAGCGACTTCAAATCGTATCTTGAGAACTGGTCTGAGGATATTGGTTAGTTCCGATTACAGTTACACATAGAAAGGGCAGGCCGATTGGCCTGCCCTTTCTATGTGTTTCCAGAGAGACTACGGCAGCGGTTTCAGATAAATATTGCGGTGTGAGATCTTCAGCGTGCCGCTGCCTTCAATCTCGAGTGCGATGACGCCCTTCGTCGCCAGATACGCCGGGTCGGTATCGACGAAGATCGACATGACGTGGCCGTTCAGGATATGCGTGACCGTGTTGCCGTCGGCGATGATCTCTATCTGGTTCCACTCGCCGGGCTTGTAGAACTTGCCCAGCTCTTCGGTCGTGCCCAGCGTGCCGAGCAGCGTGGGCTTCCTGCCCGCTTCGGTCTTTACCACCTGTCCGCGGTAGGCGATGATGCCGCGGCCGGTGTTCTGCTCGTAAAGCTGGCCGCTATAGCGGTTGTTGCCGTCGATGTCGTACTGATAGCCCTTTAGGTTCCACTGCGCGTGCTTCTCGAGCATCTCCTGATTCTTCGCAAAACGCGCCTTCTGCTCGGGAGTCATGCTGGCCTGCTGCTCGGGCGTCAGCGTGCGCTTCGTGATGGGTGTGCGGCTGCTGCGATACTGCACACCGCCGTTCGCACCAAGCCCGTCGAGCTTGATCTCCATGCGCAGCTCGAAGTTGGCCGGGGTGCCGCCCTTCCAAAGGATGTTGGTCGTGCCGGAGGGCTGCTCGTCGCTGGACTTGCCGACGATGGCTCCGTCTTCATACGACCAGACGTCGGAGGGGCCGTCCCACTCGCTCAGGTCCTTGCCGTTGAAGATCTGCGTCCAGCCGGTGTGGTCGTCGAAGTTGAGCGGGTCGGGCTGTGCGCGGTTGAAGGTGCCGTTGAAGGGCTTCGGTGTCGCCTGTTGCGCAACGAGCGGGGCCGGGACGACGGCGAGAAAGGCCGCGGCGGCCAGAAGGACGGACGTGCTGCGAAGGATGGAACGCATGGAACTCCTTAGGAAAAGAAAGCAGGGGTGAGACGTCTCAGCAAGGGAACCCTATGGGATGCGGGTGATGGATGTCAACCACTTTGCCGCAGCGGCTGATCGGCGGGCGCCACAACCGAGGTAACTGTCCGCGACTGCGGCAAAGTCAGCCCCGTCCACGTCCAATTTTGTGTATTCCTGTTTGCCTCTGCGTGTTTACAGAAAAAGTTAGATTGCTCTTGACAGTCGAAAATCGCGGTACGTACCATTCATCCTCGGATGAGACGTCTCAGAGCAAGCTTTCCCCCTGATCGGGTTCTCCCTGCCTCTCGTCTCTTACTCTGCCGCTTTTTCCGGCAAGGTTCTATCTTCCCGGTGGACAGGCGCGGTCCTGCCTGCCGGTGCCAAGTTCAGTTTGCGGCCAGCGACGGCCGCCCTACCGTACCTGTGAGGGTGTCAACCGAATGTCTCAGAAGAAAGCTCCGAAGATGATGCGCGGACTGAAGGGTCTGCTGACGATGGCCTGCCTTGGTGGCGCCTCGCTTGCGCCCCATGCCCTGTTTGGGCAGCAGGCCAAGGCCGAGTGGACGACCAGCAGCGTGGACCAGTTCCGCGACGCCTGGTACCAGGGACCGTCGAAGATCACCCCCGCGACGGCCAAGAACCTTCACCTCCTCTGGAAGACGAAGCTGACCATTAAGACGATGGGCATGCAGTCCTTCCGCGAGCCGCTCGAGGTGGTCGGTGTGGCGACGCCCGCAGGGACGAAGGACCTGACTGTCGTGGTCGGCGCGTCGAACGAGGTCTTCGCGCTCGACTCGGCCGACGGCAAGGTGGTCTGGCAGGCGAAGCTACCGTGGGCGTCGGCGACGCCGCAGCAGCCGGGCGAGGGCCGCGGCTTCATCTGCACCAACGCGCAGAGCGCCACGCCGGTCATCTCCGACGCGCCCGGGCGCAAGGTCTACGTGCTCTCGAGCGACGGCTATATCCATACGCTCGAGCTGACGGACGGTGCCGAGAAGGACGCCCCAGTGCAGATCCTTTCGCAGCCCTACGGAAAGCCCTATGGCCTGAACCTCGTCAACGGGGTCATCTATACCATCACCGGGCAGGGCTGCGGCGGTGTACCCAACGCGCTCTATGCCTTCGACCTGAAGACCCGCAAGGTCACGCAGTCGCAGCCGCCGCAAGCCGGTCTGTGGGGCGTCGCCGGTCCGACCATCGACCACGACGGCACCATCTTCTTCGAGTCGGGCGACGGTCCCTATGATGCTGCTGCGGGCAAGCTCTCCACCAGCATCGAGGCCTTCACCTACGCCGACGGAACGCTGAAGCTGAAGGACTACTACACGCCTCCGAACTACGACTGGCTCACTCGCCGCGACCTCGACATGAACGCGACCGGCGTCGTCTTCCCGTGGAAGGGCCGCGAGATCTACATCGGCTCGGGCAAAGAGGGCCGCTTCTTCATCGTCGATACGAAGAACATGGGCGGCACCGACCACCAGACGCCGCTCTATCGTTCGCCGCTGATCTCGAACACCAACATGAACTTCCAGACCGAGGGCACGTGGGGCAGCATGGCCACGTGGCTGGACAAGAGCGGCACGCGCTGGCTGCTGGCTCCGATCGGCGGCAAGGTCGGGGTAAAGTTCCCCGTCACCTACGGCGAGACGCCGAACGGCGGCATCGTCGCGCTGAAGGTCGTCGATAAGGGTGGCCATCCTGAGGTCGAGCCCGCATGGCTCTCGCACGATATGCTGACGGCCGAGCCGCCGGTGATCGTCAACGGCGTGGCCATTGTGCTCGCAGGCGGCGAATACACGCTCCAGTCCAACGACGTCGAGGGCGGCCTCTTCAGCGCCGAGCAGCGCATCAAGAACTCGGGCAAGGCCAAGCTCTACGCGCTCGACGCGCTGACCGGCAAGGAGCTGTACGCCAGCCCCGACGCTGATATTCCGTCGTTCCTGCACCAGGCCGGGCCTTCAGTCGCGGGGGACAAGGTCTACTTCGGCACCTTCGACGGAACGATCTACTGCTACGGCCTTAAATAAGGACGCAGCCGCGAACTCGGGAGCGGGTTTTGAGGAAGACGAACCCGCTCCGCACCGTAACCAGCTCGTTGCAGGAAAGAAATTGAGGGGACGTCACGTGAACAAACGATTCTCACATCGGATCATGGCGCTGTGCTGCGCCGGAGCACTCTGGGGTTCGGGCATGGCGCTCGCGCAGCGCGCTCCAAGCGGAGACTGGCCTCTGCCGGCAGGCGACGCCGGGCAGAGCGGCTGGCAGAAGAACGAGGTCCAGCTCTCGAAGGACACTGCCGGTAAGTTCAAATTCCTCTGGAAGCTCAAGCTGGAGGCGGGAGCGAAGGAGTCGAACGCCTTTACCGAGCCGATCTTGATTCAGAGGCTCGTCACCGCGCTCGGCTTCAAGGACTTTGCCTACTATGCGACGCCGACGGCGCTCTACGGCGTCGATAACGAGCTGGGCGAGGTGGTCTGGACGAAGAAGTACGACGTGAAGCCCGCAGGCTCGGGTGCCTGCTCGCCCTCGGCGCTGAGCGCGCTGATGGAGCCGCCGCCGGTCATCAACTTCAACGCCGCCCCGCGGAAGCCCACCGATCCTCCGCCGCCTCCGGTGCCGCTGACGCCGCCCGGCGAGCGCCGCATCGGCCTCGTACCGCCTCCGGGAGCGAGCCGCCCGGTGCGCGGCGTCTATGTGCTGACCAGCGACGGCATGCTGCACCAGCAGATCATCACCAGCGGCCTGGACTTCGCTACGCCGGTGCGCTTTCTGCCCGCGGCCAACAGCGGCAACTACGGCATGATGTGGCTGAACGACACGATGTACGCCGCCACGGGCAACAACTGCCCCAGCGTGCCCAACGGCGTTTTCTCGTTCGATATGAGCTCGCCTGCCTATAAGCTCTCGACCTACGCGACGGGCAAGATTCGCCCGCTGGCGCTCACCGGGCCGACTGTGGGCGCGGACGGCACGGCCTATATCGTGACCGGTCCCGGCACCAGCACCGGCACGGTCTACGCCGACAGCGTCATCGCTCTTAACAAGGATATGACGGTGAAGGGGGACTACACCCCCGGCGGCAGCCTCGGTATCGAGCATGTCTCGCCGGTGCTCTTCCGCTACAAGGGCAAGGAGCTGCTCGTAGCTCCGGGCAAGGACGGCTCCATCGTGCTGCTCGACGCGGCGGCGATCGGCGGCGCGGACCACCATACGGCGCTGGCCAGCTCGCCGAGCCTCTATAAGGCAGGCAAGCATCCGTGGGACAGCTTCGCCGCCTGGACGGACAAGACTGGCACGACGTGGGTCTACGCGGCCATCTCCGGCCCTGTCGCGGCTCCGAACGGCTCGCTGGCGCATGGCGGCATCGTGGCCTTCAAGGTCGAGGGCGACGCAACAGCACCCAAGCTGACCATGGCGTGGGTTTCGCCCGATATGGTGAATCCGGCTCCTCCGCGCATCGCTAACGGCCTTATCGTGGCGCTGGCGGGCGGCAACGCCTCCACGCATGGCGTGCTGCATCTGCTCGATGCAGAGACGGGGGCGGCGCTCTACTCCAGCAAGGATGAGATCGTCACCTACACCGGCTTCTCGGGCGTGGCCGTGGGCGAGGCGCACGCCTTCTTCACCGACCACGACAACAACATGTACTCCTTCGGCATCGGCATGATCCACTAGCGCGCCGCGCCGCAGCAGCGGCAAAAACAAGGGGCAGAATGCACGCGCATTCTGCCCCTTTTCATTGCTTTGTGGAATACCCTGAGGAAATTTCTGTTGAAGACCGTATGCAGGCTCCTTGCGGTGGCCGTTGCGGGGATTGAGACGATTCATCTAAAGCACTGAAATTGCAGCTGATAAGGCTGTTCGGAGAATCGCAATTTTATTTTTTTCGGAGTCCGAAGAATTGCACGTATATAGCGTATGCAGTTTTTGGAAACAGTCCTTCGTATTCCCATAAGCATATAAAAACAAAGAATTTACAGAAAATTCGTAGATGCGTCAGCTACAAATGCAAATTTTGTTGTTTCGGGTCATTTTGACAATTCGTATCTGGCATCACTACAATTTCGCCCGGAGATGAAACGTCTCATTTTTGCGCTACGGCGTCTCTCCGGAACGCCCGATTTTTTGAGCAGTAGAAGTTCGTGCAACACCCCAAACCGGCGACTCTCCAGGATGGTTATGCAAGGAGACTTGCTCCAGAGGTCGAAGCCGGTGAGCAGCTTTAGGAGGCAGTACATGGTTCATGCAGCACACGTTGAAGAAAGGGCCTTCTTCGCTAAGGGCGCCAGGGTTCTGGCCCTCGTTGTAGCGATGGCGCTCTGTGTAGTCACGGGCTCCGCATTTGCGCAGGGCACCGCCACCACGGCCATCTCCGGTCACGTCTCGGACAGCACCGGCGCGGTCGTCCCCGGCGCAACCGTTCACCTCGTCAACAACGGCACGGGCGCCGAGCGCACCGCGACCACCGACGACTCGGGCGGTTACTCCATCCCCAACCTGCCCCCGGCCAACTACAAGCTCCGCGTCGAGAAGCAGGGCTTCAAGACCTCGTCGCTGCCCTCGGTCGATCTGCTCGTCGGCCAGACTGCTGACGGCTCCGTGACCCTCTCGGTCGGCGACACCAGCGAAACCGTCGAGGTCAGCACGCTGCCTCCGCAGCTTCAGACCTCCGAGGCCACCGTCGGCCAGGTCATCGACCAGAAGCAGGTCAACGACCTTCCGCTGAACGGCCGCAACGTGCTCCAACTTGCGACCCTCGCCGCCGGCGTCTCGCCCGCGCAGACCAACAGCACCGGCACCGCCGGCCAGTACGGCAACCGCTCGCTCTTCATCACGGTGGACGGCGGCCGCGCCAGCTCGACCAACTACGTGCTTGACGGCACCTACGTCCGCTCGATCCGCTTCAACAACCTCTCGCTGCAGCCGAACACCGACACCATCCAGGAGTTCAACCTGCTGCGCTCGACCTTCTCGACCGAGTACGGTCAGGGCGACGCCATCGTCTCCATGGTGACCAAGTCCGGTACGAACCAGATCCACGGTACCGTCTACGAGTTCACCCGCAGCCAGATCTTCGACGCACGCAACTTCTTCTCCTCGCCGGCTCTTGGCGTCGACAAGAAGCCGGTCTTCCACCGTAACCAGTTCGGCGGTACCCTCGGCTTCCCGATCATCAAGGACCATGTCTTCGTCTTCGGCGGCTATGAGGGGCAGCGGTCGTCGCAGGGCAGGACCGTGCTCGCGCAGGTTCCCGATCCTTCCAAGCTGGTTAGCGCGAACTACCAGTTGGCGAAGGCTCTGACCGCGACCTACCCGGTTCCGAACATCCCCGGCGCGGCCGATACCACCAACAACTTCCAGAACACGGCGAACATCATCGACGACTACGACCAGTACACGATCCGCGCCGATGAGACGCTGAGCGCCAAGCACAGCATCTTCGAGCGCTACATCAACTACGACGCGTCGCAGTTCCAGCCCGCCGTGCAAGGTGGCAACAACTACCCGCTCCAGAGCCAGAACGCGGTCTTCGGCAGCACGTACCTCATCACGCCGACCATCGTGAATGACTTCCGCATCGGCTACAACCGCGTCTATGCCTTCAACATCGGCACGGACTATACCCCGGGCGCGAACTTCTCGGCTCTCGAGGGCCTGACGAACGTGACCGCTCTGACGACTCCTTCGCAGTATGGCCGTTCGACCATCGCGGTGCAGGGCTACACCAACCTCACCTCGGACGGCGGCGCCGACCAGGGCTCGACCGAGAACGTCTACAGCATCGGCGATAGCGTCTCCGACGTCATCGGCCACCACACCATCAAGTTCGGCTTCCAGTTCCAGTGGCGGCAGATCGCGCAGCTTGCGGATAACAACGGCCGCGGCTCGTTCACCTTCAACTCGGGCGGCGGCACGAACCCCTTGACCGGCCTGCCGTACACCGGCCTCGAGAACTATCTTCGCGGCTTCGCCACAGCCGCCAACGCCGGCTTCGGCAGCACCTCGGGCCACTACCGCGACAACACCTACGGCATCTTCTTCAACGACATCTGGCAGATCACTCCCAAGTTGACCTTCAACTACGGTCTGCGCTGGGAGTACAACTCGCCCTTCGTCGAGCAGAACGGCCTTGAGGGTGCGTTCGACCCGGCCAGCGGCCAGATCGCCTTCAACAAGGTTCCGGCCAACATTCCCCCGGTCCTGAACGGCAAGGTCAACACCAACGCCAACTTCTTCCCCGCTGGTATCATCCAGCCGGATAAGCGTGGCTTCGGACCCCGTATCGGTATCTCCTACCAGGCGGCTCCGAGCACGGTTATCCGCGCCGGCTACGGTATCTTCTTCGACAACGTGAACGCGAACGAGCTGCAGTTCACCCGTTACGCGGCTCCGCTGTACTACCAGCTCACGCTGAACAACGTGAATGTCGCCAATGCGGACGGCAGCACGTCGCTGTTCCCCGGACCCGACAACTACACGTCGCTTCCGGCCCCGTTCAGCACCGACGCGGGCAACCGCCTGCCCTACTCGCAGGAGTGGACGGCGAGCATCCAGCAGGATCTCGGTCACGGCACCATCTTCGAGATCGCCTACACCGGCAGCGCGACCCGCAAGCTGTGGAAGCGCTATGACCAGAACGAGGACATCCTCCGCAGCACTCCGGATGCCTATGGCATCTATGAGTGCGTCGCTACCTGCGGCAGCACTGCCGCTCGTCCCTTCCAGAACTTTGCCCATGGCATGCTGACCACCAAGACCGATGCCTCGGCAACCTTCCATGGCATGTCGGTCAAGCTGGAGCAGCGCGGCCGTCACGGCTTGTACTATCTGGGCAACTACCAGTGGTCCAAGAACCTCGACAACAACTCCGGCGAGGTTGAGGCAAACGACACCGCCATCTCCACCAACTTCTCGTTCGACCGTTCGCGCTCGCGCCTCGATGTCCGTCATCGCGCCACGATCAGCGCCGGTTACGAGCTGCCCTTCGGCAAGAACAAGCACTGGCTGCAGACCGGCGTCGGCAATGCAATCGCCGGCGGCTGGTCGATCCAGCCCGCTCTGCAGTTCCGTTCGGGCTATCCGTTCACGCTCTCCGGTCCTACGCCCACCTTCGGAACCTATGTTCCGCAGCGTGTCAGCCTCCGGCCGGGTCGCACGACGGGTGCCCTCAGCCCGGATCAGCGCTCGTACCTTCGTTGGTACGATGTCTCGGCCTACTTTGTACCGGGTAACTCCAACGGTGTCGCTACGACTCCTCAGGGCCAGGGCAATGTTCCGCGTAACGCGATCGACGGTCCGGGAACGGCGCAGATCGACTTCTCGGCGATCAAGAACTTCAAGGTGTGGGAGCGGGTCACAGGCCAGTTCCGCGCCGAGGCGTTCAACATCATCAACCACCCGAACTTCGGCATGCCGGTGGGCAACGTCACCGCAGGCAATGCCGGTCAGATCACCCAGACCTCCAACGACAACCGCGACCTTCAGTTCGCTCTGAAGTTCCTCTGGTAGTCAGCGGAAATACTAAAAACGGCCGTGCGCGAAAGCGCACGGCCGTTTTGCATTGCAGGTACTCTCACGCTGGCAGTGATGTTCACGCACGCCCTTCCGTCCTTCCGCAATGCCCTTTCCCTTTGTCCTTCCGCAGCGCAGCGGGGGAAGGACAAAGAGGGAGGAGTGTAGCCCTACTCCGGTTCCTTCAACCGATCCAGCAGCCGCTTCAGCAGCTCAATCTGCTCGCTCGAGGGCTTCTCGGCCAGCGGATTCTCCTCTACATATTTAAGGTTCAGGTTGACGATGTCCGCGCCCATCAGTACGAACAGATTGCCAGGAATCCTACGCCAGTAGTCATCGTGCGCGAGCCCCGGCGTGACGGCAGCGTCCTTCTTGTACTCCTCGCGCAGAAAGCGTCGCGGGTCCGAGAGCGTCAGGCTCTCAAGATGGCCGTCGGCCGAGAGCATCTTGTCCTGCACCCAGCCCTGGTAGAGCACGTTCGAGCGGGTCAACACATCGGCGCGCAGCCGCTGCTCGGCCGAGGGCAGCAGCATGTCCGAAAGCAGCACGTGCCACTCGGAGGCCCGTGGCAGCACGATCGTTGCCAGCACGGTTTTGGCCCAGCGCCACCTCAGGGCGTTGCGCAGCCAGCGGTAGCGCAGAATCATCCCATCCAGCAGCAGCGAGAAGCTGACCACCAGCCCATACAGCCGCCAGAGCAGGCTCACGTTCATCCAGAAGACGCTCTTCAGGCTGACGAAGAACTCGTTCTGGTGGGCCTCGAAGAAGCGCTCGTCATACAGGCCGGAGAAGACGATACGGAGATCGCCGAGCCTCCCCTCATGGGCAAGCACACCGGTCACGGAGGCCCAGAAGACAGCTATGGCCAGCGGAACTGCGGCCCACAATACGGCGCGGGTTACTTCCTCGCCGCGGCTGCGGATGAGATTTTTACGGGGAACGACGAAGCCAAGAATCCAGCGGGAGATCAGGTCGGGCCCAAGCAGATAAACGGCGACCAGCGATGTGACGACCAGCGTCAGCATTAAGCGATAGCTTTGAGCAGGTCGGACAGGTTCAGGGTGATGTCGCCGAAGGAGGTGGGTATCTGCGCGGCCTTGTGCTCACGAAGCTGCGCCAGCACCTCGTCCTCGTGGTTTTCGATAAACCGGAAGATCTCGGAGCACCGGAGCGCCTGATTGGCACTGACATTCTCGTCGATCAGCGAGAGAACATGCTCCAGTTCACGGCCATTCATCGCGGTTGACTCCTCATCCTATTGGATGCAGCCTGCAAGTTACATATACCACGAATTCAGCGGGATTCGAGCACCTTCATCGCCTCGAGTACCCGGTTTACCGCCTCCTCCGGGGTCGCGCCGACGGCGGAAAGATGGCCCATCTTGCGCCCCTTGCGCGGCCGCAGCTTCTCGTACAGGTGCAGGCGCACGCCCGGAACCGCCAGTGCGCGGTCGAAGTGCGGCACATGCGGCGTGCCGTCGCCGTTCAGCCAGACCTCGCCCAGCAGGTTGGCAATCGCAGCGGGCTGCACCACCGAAGGGTCGCCCAGCGGCAGATCGCAGACGGCGCGCACAAGTTGTTCGAACTGGCTGGTGACGCAGGCGCGCTCGCTGGCGTGGTAGCTGTTGTGCGGGCGCGGAGCCAGCTCGTTGACGAGCAGCTTGCCGCCGGTGGTCACGAACATCTCGACGGCCAGCAGGCCCTCGAGAGCAAAGGTATCGGCGATGTCCTCGGCCAGGGTGCTGGCCTCCGCCTGCAGCTTCGGAGAGATCGGCGCCGGAATCACGCTCCAGACCAGGATCTGCCGCTCATGGAAGTTCCATGCCGCCGGGTAAACAGCCACCTGCCCCGAAGGCGTCCGCGCTACCAGCACGGAGATCTCTCGCTCCAGCTCGACCGCCTGTTCCACGACACCCGGGCCCTCGCCCAGAGCCTGCCATGCTCCCAGCAGCTCTGCCTCGGGGTCCGCATCCGGATTGAAGCCTACCTTGCCCTGACCGCGTCCATCGTAGCCGCCGGTCGCGCTCTTGCAGAAGCATTTCCCGCCCAATGCACGGATGGCCTCGCGCAGCTCGTCGAGCGAGCGCACGGCGCGGTAGTCGCCCAGCGGGAAGCCGTGCTTCCGCAGCCAGTCCTTCTGCGCGATGCGGTCCTGAATAACGGCCAGCATGGCGGCGCTCGGCCGCACGGGGGCAAAGGCTCCGGCGGCCTCCAGACTGGCGGTGGCGATCTGCTCGATCTCGAGCGTCACCACGTCGCAGCCGCGGGCGAGGTTGGCGGCCTCGTGGGCGTCGTCCCACCCGGCCTCGATGCAGCTATCCACGACGAACCGCGCCGGGCAGGCCGGGTCGGGGTCCAGCACCTGGATGCGATAGCCCATGCCGCGGGCGGCCATGGCCGTCATGCGGCCAAGCTGCCCACCGCCAAAGATGCCGATAGTGGCTCCGGGAAGAATGGCGCTCATAGGTTCGAGTCGCCCTCAAGCTGCTGCGCCAGCACCTCGTCGCGCCGCTTTTCGCGCCAGTGGATGAGCCGCTGCTGCAACGCCGCATCGGTGGTTGCCAATATAGAGATAGCGAACAGCCCCGCATTGGCCGCGCCCGGCGCGCCGATCGCCAGCGTGCCCACAGGAATCCCCTTGGGCATCTGCACGATGGAGAGCAGCGAGTCCATGCCCTGCAGCGCGGTGGCCGGAATCGGCACGCCCAGCACCGGCACTACGGTCTTCGCGGCGATCATGCCCGGCAGATGCGCCGCACCGCCCGCGCCCGCGATGATGACCTTCAGCCCGCGCTCGACGGCGTTCTCCGCGTACTCAAACAGAAGGTCCGGCGTGCGGTGCGCGGAGACGATCCGCACCTCGTGCGCCACGCCGAACTCGCGCAGCATCTCGACTGCCGCGTTCATGATGGCGTAGTCGCTGCGGCTGCCCATCACTACGCCTACCTGCGGGGAATTGCTCATAGAAGCCTTGATTATACGGTCTTACTCGAAGCCTTCGACGATGCGGAAGTCGCGCTGGATGATCGTGCCGAGGGCCTCCTTGGCCTTCGTGTACTCCTCGCAGTTGTAGGCAGCCTTGGCGTTCTCGAGACTGGGGAACTCGATGACGACGGTGCGCTTGATCTCGCCCGCATCGTGCACCTCGGCCGGAACCCCGGCGACCAGCCGCTTGCCCTCATACTTGGCGAGCACCCCGCCCACCAGCGCGCCGTAGGCTTTCATCGACTCTTTATCGCTGTCGTTCCGGTAGCTTACTACCCAGTATCCCTTTGCCATCTGCCCTGCCTCCAGAAAGTTCGGTCTGACTTCGAGTATATCGGGCGATATCGTTTAGTGGCCGCGCGTCAGCAGCGTGATGGCCAGATGCGCGAAGGTCAGCATGCAGCCGAAGACCGCCGCGATGCCCTTCATCCGCTGCACGGCCTGCTCATGGCGCTCCACGCGTTCCTCAAGCTGGGTGATGCGCCCCGGCTGTCCAATGCCGAGGATCATCTGCATTTGGTTCTTCAGCACGCTCAGGTCGGTCAGGACCTGTCCTTCAAACTCAGTCATAGTAGCCTCCTAGCTCACTGGAACGTTGGTAAAGATGGCGCTCGACAGGCGTGAGTAGACTGGCGGGTTTGAGCCGTCGTACATCCGCACGAAGTGCTGCTCCACTTGCGCCGCGCGGGGAATGGAGAGGCCACGCACCGGAGAGCGCAGCACCAGGTCCGCGCCCGTGCCGAGGCCGAAGCCGCCATCGCGCCGCCGCACCTCGAAGCCGCCGCCTGTGGGCGGGTCTATCCCTGCATCGATCTGGATCGCGGTGTCAGACACGCTCACCACCATCATCTGCACAAGGTTGGCGAGCACGTTCGCCGGGCCGGTCAGGGCCGTCTGCGGCAGCAGAGCATCGGTGGCAATGGCCTCCGAGAGCGTCAGCCCCAGTCCCTCGGCCCAGTCGTTGGCGAAGGCGATGCTGTAGGTCAGCAGCTCGGGCATGCTCATGCCGTCGGTGATCGTGATACGCCGGACGATTCCATTGGTTGTCGCCCCGTTGCTGGTGAGCGCGAGCACATCACCCGGCCAGATGTCCTGCTGCGGATTCGCAGCCGTATACGTGCCCGCAACCGCCGCGGCGCGGCTCGTCGCAAAGCTCAGAATAGCCTGCGCCGCCGCCTCGCAGTCCGCGGTCGAACGAGCAACAGGACGCACCACCTTTCCCAGCCATGCCGCCGTACCCGGAGCATCGCCCGCAGCCTCGGCAGCGATGCTCGCCGGGTCGCACATCCGCGCCACGGCCCGCTGCCGCGAGCGATAGGTGACATAGACCATCTCGCCCGGCTGCGGAATGCGCCCTGCAAGGAATGTGATCTTGCCCGTTGTCGCAATCGTGCAGTCCACGCCCTCGCCAGCCGCGCCGGCCAGTCGAGTAAAGGTCTGCCCGCTCGGCAACACGCTCCTGATCCACGCCGAACCGGTCTGCTCGATGCGGCAGTAGCCCATCGCGCCGAAGAGCTGCACACTGTCGCATGCGGCAAAAGCGCAGCTCGCAGGTGTACTGACAATCGGCCCCGCGCTGGCAGTGTCATAGAGCACCGTCGCGGGCGTGTTCGAGGACACACCCAGATCGACCAGCTCGAAGACCGCCTGCATCGGCGCGCTGACAAGCCCGCCGCCGAAGCTCTTCACCGCGCCCCCGCCCGCGTTCCAGCCCATCGCGTAGTAGGTCTGCAACACCCGCTCCGTCTCCGCGCAGTGCAGCCGGATACGCAGCGTATAGCGATGCCCACTCAGGACCGTGTAGCTCGTGCCGACCTCGGCTCCATTAAGCATCGGCGTCACGAGCGTTGTGCCATTGTTCTGCCGCACGTTGTATCCGACGAAGCAGTTCGCTCGTTGTACCGAGCCGCTATAAAGCCCGCACAGCACACCGTCGCTCGGCGCATTCAGCGTGACGCTGCCTGCCTCGACCACCAGCGTGCCGCCCATCTCGATCGAGTCGATCAGCGTCAGCGTCGTCTGTCCGTCGAAGCCGTTGCCGCCGTTCATCAACAGCCCCGCACCCGAGGCCAGGTGCGCGCCCGGATCGACCAGCGCCCACGCCTGCGGGTTGAATGTACCCGCAGGGAAGCTGTCGTTTACCAGGTACGCGCTGCTATTGAGCCTTGCCGGAATGAATGGCTCTTCCGTCAGTTGAAAGGCGGTCGTCGCTCCATCGCCTGCAAAGACCTCGGTGATATATGCCGCCGCTTCAATTGCTCCTGTGACGGTTACATCATTCGCCAGCTCCTTGATCGACGCGGTCTTCAGCTTCGACACGGCCAGCGTTCCATCGCCATCCGAGAAGCTGTGCGTCACTGCGCCCGCCGTAGCAAGCTCCAGCGCTCCGCCTAGCGCACGATAGGCCGCATAGGTCGAGCCTGCGAGCGCCGCTGCGTTGGCCGACCATCCCTGCGCCGTCTCCGGCACAAAGACGCCCACCGAACGGCCGCTGGCTACGCTCGTTGTCGAGAGCAGGTTCGCTCCCGTGCGCTGCGTCAGCGTCGAAAGCAGCAGACCGCCCGCCTGCGCCAGTCCCGCCCCGCCCAGCGGCACACTCTGCTTGTTGAGCAGCCACTCGTCGCTGACCGCGCTGAAGGCCGTGCGATAGACCGGCCCCGCAACGCCCGCGCCCGCATATTCGCTGACGGGATCGGTAGCAATATAACCCGTAAAGAGCACCGTCCCCGCATCGTCCATAATGACCACGCGCCCGCGCCGCACCGGCTCCGTCATCCCGTTCAGCAACAGCAGGCCGTTCACGGTCGAGGGCGCATTCAGCGTGCGCTCGATGGTCAACGGCTTCGTCGCATCGAGGCACGCCGTATAGTCCACCGCGCCCTTGCCATCCAGGTTGTCGATGGTGAGCCTCACCTCGTTACCTCCACTGGTGCAGCAACCTGCCGGTCCTGCTTATCGGGAAGAGCCTCCAGCCCACGCGACTTGCGTACCTCGGCAACGGTCAGAATGCCAGCCTTCAGCAGCTCCGTCTGGATCTGCATCTGCTCCATCTCGTTACGGCTCTCCAGCTCGTTGAAGCAGAACTCGAACTCGCGCCAGCCCAGCCGCTTGGCGAAGAGGTCACGCGTGATGTGCTCGGCCAGCAGCTTCGCTACCGGTACGATGGCGCTCTGGAAGGCCTCGTCGGCCATCTCGCTCGCCGTCGAGCGATTCACGTCGCCCATCAGGCCAAGCATCATCGGCGGCAGATCGAACGCATTCGCAATCATCGTAATGAGAAACTGCTGCCACTCGAGCCGCAGATCGGCGTCCGTGCCACCGGCAAACCGGAGTACCTCCGGCTTCTCAGGAGAGCTGAGAATCGGCACGCGGCCTGTGCCTTCGATCTCGTCCTGCCACCAGCGGATGAGCCGATCGTGCTGCTCCGGCGTAGCCTCGCTGAGCCACAGCGCATACTGCACCACCGAGTTCGAGGCCAACCGCCCCGCATAGCGATGCGCGGCAAGGAACTGGCCAATCGACTCGAAGGCGACCTCGAGCCTGCCCAGCCCGAAGGGCGTATGCGTGCGTGGATTGAGCCGCAGGTAGATCAGCTCATCATCAAGCAGAGGCACCAGGCCATCCTTGCCCAGCTTGCCCGTGGCCTGCGCGTAGCGCGGCGTCCCCGGGCTGCCGTCCCACTTCGGATCGATCTGGATGGTCGCGCCATCGACCGGGTACAGGCGGAAGGGCTGCGCCATGTCATTGGTCAGCTCCATCTCCACCGCGCCGAAGCCGCCGACAAGCAGGTCCTCGAGTACCTGCTCCCACAGCACGCGGAAGCTGTCGGCCGCGTTCGGCTCCTCCAGGCAGCGGCGTAGCGTGTTCAGACGCTCGGCGGCGTTCTCCACCGTGCCGTGCGTGTAGCCGCGCCGCACGCGCACCTGCCAGTCCATGCTGGCGATGCGGTCCTTGACGAGGTTGATCGCCCGCCGCGCCACCGGCGTCTCGGCGAACCGGCGCAGGTTGGCGGGCGTAGGCTTCGGCATCGCAGGCAGGCTGGCACTGCGGTACGGCTGCAGGATCGACGGCAGCGCCGCCGTCTTGCGCTCCCCGGCGGCCTTCTCCTCGCCCGCCAACAGCCGCCACATCTCCTTCACTGTGCTTCGTACTCCCATAAGTCACCGCTCCTGTTACAAATTGCGTTCCATGCAGAAAAACAAAGGGCGCAGCCCGAAGGCCACGCCCACAAAAATCTTTCGCTAACAGCCAGAAGCTAAGAGCTAACAGCTATCTACACCCGAAGCTCCACCCGCGCCGTCTCTGCAATCCGCGTCAGATCGTTCACTGTCATCACGCGGATCGCCTGCCGCTCCA
This sequence comes from Granulicella sp., assembly GCA_036398595.1. GTDB lineage: Bacteria > Acidobacteriota > Terriglobia > Terriglobales > Acidobacteriaceae > Edaphobacter. The sequence continues at coordinate 31,583 of DASWOV010000039.1, read as the reverse complement.
TCGCATCAACGCCGAAGCGATAGGCATCGGCAGCATCCTCGCCGATGATCTGTGAGACAGGTTCAATGATCGCCGTCAGCTCAAGCTTTGCCTGCTCCACGCGCTCTACACCTTCACGCAACTGCGGCGCAGTAAAGGCGAGCACCTTGGCCGCCTCCACATCGCCCTCAAGCGAGACGGCCTGAAACATGCGAATGATGCCGTTCGGACGATAGCCGCAGTCGATCTTCATCGGATCGCCCGGCGCGGTGTAGAGCGAGGCCGCGATGCGCTTGCGCATCAGCCTCCACACGCCTGCCCGCTCGAACTCTGTGCGCATGGTGCCGGCAATGGCTGCGCGTCCGGTGCGTTTGCGCTCGGCCTTCACCTTGATCGGTTCTACATACAGCCGCATGAGCTGGTCGAGTTCAGCAGGAACGCTCTCGGCCAGGCAGGCCCGCGCCTCGGTGATCTGCAGCGAGTTGGCCAGCGTGTCCTCGAGCAGCGCGAGGATCGGCTTGGGATCGTGCGCGCCATGGTGCAGCCGCGCCGCGATCTCGTGCTCCATGGCCTCAAGCAGGGCGATGTCCGCGCCAGAGTCCATGCAGCGCACGCGGGTCCAGTCGCGGGTAAAGCGCACGACAGGCGCAGCCGCGTCAGCGCGTACCTCGCGCAGCAGCACGCCGATGTTCGTAAACTCGCCCTTCACCACATCCGGCACATACCGGATGAGGAAGAACTCGCATGGCACCCGCTCCTTCAAGCCTTCGCTCCCCTTTCGTCAGACTGTTCCTGCAATTCAACAACCATACTGGCCTGTGCTGCGTTACATCACAAACTTACCGGCTTCATTGACCTCCGCGAACTGCCGTGGCACCGCAACCCCTGCCTTTGTGGTCCATAACGGGAATGGTTCCCGCGATGAGTCCCGAAACGCCGCAATCAACTCGCGCACACGGCTACGCCGCATCAGCATCTGCTCCATCAGCCGCTCCAGGTCGCTGGTGTCGCCGCCGTACCACTCCGGCGGCACGGCCTCGGCGATGCGCCACAGCACCTCCGGCGACATGCTCTCGATGCGGCTCAGCCACGGCTCGAAGCTCGGCCATCCTGTCACCCGCTCATAGACCTTGTTGCGCGCATAGACGCCGCGCAGCGGGCTGTCGGGAAAGGTCCACTCGCCCGCGTTGAAGCAGAAGCCCTGGTCGATGAAAAGGGCGCGGTAGCGGCGCTCCCTCGGTTTGCGCTCGAAGACCGCCTGCCTGCCGTTACAATTGCCCGTCCACTTGTCGAGTGCCAGCATGCCTGCAAACTCGCTGAGGTTGCGTACCTCATCGAGCTGCGCCTCGGGCAGATAGTCCACCACCTGCCCAGGCATCAGTCCGCCCACAAACTGGCTGCCGAACTGTAACCCCGGGCGATAGCGCTCGCGCATACCCCGCGCCAGCTCGATCTCCATATCGGCCGTGTGCGTGACCAGCCACTCCGTCACCTCGACGACGTCGCTCACCGGCACCGTCAGCCCCGCGGCCTCGGCCAGCCGCGTGGCGATCAGCTCGTTGGCGAGCACGCGCGTATGCTGCGGGTTGTTCTGGAACTTCACCACCCACAGCTTTCCGTCCGCGCCCAGCATTAACTGGCTCTGCGCGCCGCCCCGCATCCTCCGAATCGCCTGTACCGCAAGCACTGCCACATCAGCAGCATACTGTACCGTCAGCGCCGCTTCAGTATGCGCTCTGAACGAACGTGTTGTGCAATCGCCATCGCCATCACGCAGTCGTCGTGCGCTCCGGGAGCGGCTCCCGCGCCGCCGCTCGCCAGATGCACGAAGGTGCGGCACTCGGCCAGCAGACGGCGGCTGTTGAAGATTCCCGGCCGCTCCACCAGCAGCGCACCCAGGCGGCTCAGAATCTCCGGCTTCGAGGCGGAGCTGGTCAGAAAGCCGCGCTCACCATTCACGGTGTAGATGCGCTCATACCGCGCCGTCGTGTCCAGAAACGCATGCACCGCCGCGCCATGAAAGTTGCGCTCCACCGCGACCAGGGCGCCGTTGTACTCCTTCGCAAGCTCCGCGATAGCGCGTGCCAGCTCCATCGGGCTCAGATGATCCCGCAGCTCCGCGCACTGCGTACCGGTCTGCAGCTCAATCACCTGCGCCACGCTGTAGTCGCCGTCGCTGCTGCCGCCTGCCGGGTCTACGCCGACGATGTACTCGCGCCCCGGCATCGGCGGCAGCCACACCAGCAGCGCCCCATGCCGCCTGCGCTTGACCGGTTCCGTCAGCTCCAGCATGCGCTCTTCAATCGCCTCGATCTCGAAGCAGCAGTTGCCGCTTGCTCGGAAGCAACGCGCCGGGTCTTCGGCGAACTCCTGCGCCCGCAGGCCGCGATAGCTTCCCGCAAGCTGGCGGCGAAAGCCAATCTGTTCCGGCGTCAAACGATGAAGCTGCATCAGCTCCTGCTCGTCGTCGGTGAACTCTGTAACCGGCGCGGTTACATACGAATCTTCAAGCCACCACGGAAAAAAGTGCGCCGCCAGACCGCTCTGCGCGGCCTGCATCCACTCGTCGTAGAAGCAGCCCACCGCGCCGTTGGGCGTGGACTCCAGAATCAGCTCGCCGCCGGGCGCGAGCGCAGCCCTCAGCCCGGCCAGCGTCTCCCGCGGATTGCCTCTCCAGCGCGAAAGCTCGCTGCAGTGCAGGTTCTGGATCGTCAGCCCGCGCCCGGCGTTGACATCCGCCGCGCTCACCACGCGGAACTCGCTGTCGAGCGCGGGAAAGATCATCTGCCGCTTGTTGGCGCGGCTGCGCTTGAGCGGTCCTGTGCGGCAGCCCTCGGGCAGGTTCTCCCAGAAACGCTGCGCGATGCGGAACATGCTCTCGGCGGCCTCGCGGGTCTGCGCGACCTGCACGGTCAGCGTGCCCGGCGTGGTGATCGTCTTCAGAAAGAATCGTCCCGAGGCCCAGGTGGTCATGCCCATCTGCCGAGCCTTCAGGATGATGTTGTGCTGCTTGCGCTGCCGTTCAAACTCGCTCTGCGCCCGATTGGCTTGGAGCGGCTGTTCGTGGCCCTCGCGGTCGCGTACGCGCAGCACCTTCTGCGCCAGCCGCATCGAGCCATTGTCGTTCTCTATGCCATCCCATCGCTCGTCGAGCATCTCCGCGAGCGAGGTCAGGCCAGGCACACTGGCTAACTTCTCTTCGATCTCATCCATCGCTCCTCGTCTTGAAATAAGGCACGGCGCTGCCGCCCGCCCTCATTCGAGAGCAGGCAGGCCGCGCCGCAGCGATTACATCTCCCAGTGGCAGCCTGCGGTCGTCTTCGGGTTCGGGACGTCGCGCAGCAGCAGCGTGGCATTGGCGGGCACCGTGACCGTGCTCAGCCCATTGATGAGCTGGTTGCCGTTCAGCGGAGCCACCGTGACCGCATAGGCCGACTGCGGGTTGTTGATCCGGTAGCCCGCGCCGCTCTGCCCGGTGCAGTCCGGCAGCGTCAGCGCGCCCGCGCCGGTTAGACCCGAGAGGCTGATGTAGCCATCGGCAGCCGTCATGCTATAGCCCAGCGTTGTGACCACATGCGGGTTCGTCTCGCTGTAGCCGAAGTAGTAGTTCAGTACATTGCTGGCCGCCGCGGCCAGCAATGCCTGTCCGGCTTGCGTCGGATGCGTCTGGTCGGCCTGGAAGTAGGTCGTGTTGGTGCTGGCTCCATCGGCTCCGAGCAGCGGGTTAGCTGCAAAGTCCACGATGCTGTCAGCCTCGAAGCTCTTCGCCTGTTGCAGGATCTGGGCGTTGAATACGTTCTTGTCGGAGTCGATCGTGGCATGGCTTGCGCTGCCGTCGGTGCCTCCACGCGAGATCATTGTTCCGACGAAGACTTTGCATCCGGCCTGCTTCAGCGTATGCACCTCGGCCAGAAGGTTCTGGAAGGCAAGCGTCTCGGGGAAGCCGCCCGAGAGGTCATTCGTTCCGGCAAAGACGATCGCAATCTGCGACGGGCTGCCTGGTCCGGAGGAGCACTGCGGCGCAACCCGGTTCGGCTCCGAGGCCGCAAGGGCCGCGACCATGATGCCGCTGATGCCCCAGTCGGTGGTGGCATAGCCGGTGAGGCTCGTCAGCGAGAGCAGCGAAGGCCACGGCGTCGACACGCCCTGCCCATAGGTGATCGAGTCCCCGACGGCATGGATGCGCGGCGCGCCCATGGGCACCGGTACCGGCTTCGTCGCTATGCCGCGGCTGGCTACCTCGGCGGCGATGGAGTTGGACACCATCTGCACTGTTGCCGACGGAAGCGCCGTCGCATAGGTGCGCATCCGGTAGACCGTGCCGTAGAGGCCCGAGGCATCCCACGGGTTGATGCCCGAGGAGCCAAGGTACAGGTTGCCGGAGGTCTGCGCGCTCGCCGAAGTGGTCTGTCGGATGTATGACCCCACCTCGACGCCATCGATGTACAGGTGATCCTTCGCGCTGCCCGAGCCCAGCGTCACCGCCAGCACGTGGAAGCCCGAGAGCAGCGTCTGCGAGGACGTGGCGTGAGCGCCGTTCACGAAGAGCGACGGCGCGAAGGCATTCGGCAGGTAGCTGGAGGTGACGTCCAGCGCGGTGAGCAGGCTGAAGCCGTTGCTGCCGAGGCTGCTCGAGATTACCGGGCTGTACGTGTTCGTGTACGGCTGCGGACCGGCGCTCAGTGGGTTGATGTAGAGCGCGACAAAGAAGGTCTGCGTGCCGTTGAGCGCGGTGGGCAGGCTTACTCCCTGTTTAGGGATGAAGCTCAGACCGGCGGTTGTCCAGGCAGGCGGGTTCGCGCCGAAGGTGGCGTTGTTGCCGTTGCCCGTGGTGTCGTTGACCGTGGTGCCCGTGCCCTCCAGGAAGTTGTAGTCGGCCGTGGCTCCGGCGGCTAGCGTTGCTGAGCCAGCGGCGGAGCCGCCTCCGCCTGCGGGTACGCTCCAGGTGCCGTCCTCGCGCAGAAAGCGGGTGGTTCCGGCTGTCGCGCCGGGGTCCGGAGCGATGCCGGCCGCATGCCCGCTGCCCGAGGCTCCAAGCATCGGCAGACGCGCCGCAGAGACGGTTCCGCTGGCGATGCTGCTGCCGCTCACCGAGCCGTTGATCGTTGTAGCGTTGAGGGTCGTGGCATTGATCGTGCCCGCCGTCAGCGCCTGCGGGGTCAACTGGTAGTTGGTGCCGCGCATGCCGAAGTTGAGCGTGCTGGTCAGCGGATCGTAGTGAACCGTATCGCCGCCCACATTGCTGTTCAGCTCGAACAGGTCATAGCCGCTGTTCCACTGGCCGCAGCCGTGCGCGTTGCAATGCACTGCAAAGACGCTCTGCTGTCCCGCAACCAGATCCATCGTGGAGTTCCACACACCGTTGGCCACATAAGCCGCAAAGGGAGGAAAGTGCATGCCGCCCGAGCCCATATAGCTCGTCGCCGGTTCCAGATTGCTGATGACCCACCCTATCACTCCGTTGGTGAGATTGCCTCTATAGTAGATGCCGCCGCCGCCCTTCGTCGAAGGCCGCGGCATGGTCTGCGAGATGTTGATCCGGTCGGCAGAGACACTCTCCTCGAAGTAGTGAGGCTCCTCGACCGGATCGCCGGAGGCCCAGGCGACCGTGTTCGGCGCCAGTGCCATCTGCCCGTCCACCTGCTTTGTCGATGGATTCATCACGCTGAGCACCTCGGCGATCGGGTAGAGCACATAGTCGCCGGTCAGGATCGACAGTGTGCCGCCGGTGCTGGTGCTGTCGGCGCCGGTCTGCGTGTAGGTCAGTGTCTTCGTGCCAGTGGTCGTCACCGTGAAGGTGCCGTTGTAGCTGCTGTCGGCAACCCCGGCCACGGTCATGGTGAGGCCGTTGATGTCGGCGGGAAAGTTGCCTGTTGCTGTTAATGTGACGACGTTGTTCGAGCGCGATACCGTCGCAATGGTAGAAGACAGATTGAGGAACGCTCCCGTCTGCCCCGTTCTGCCAATGGTCAATGTCTCGTGTGCGGCGTAGTAAAGGCCCATCGCTGAGTACGAACCGATGACCGGAAAGACCTGCCGGATGCCGTTCTGCGTATCGATCGTCTGCTCGATGCCATAGCCGCACAGACCGCCGATAGCCACCGTGGACTGCGCGCCGTGTACCTTGTTCAGCGTCAGTCGCAGATGCGTACCGTCAACGACAGTGTAGTTGGACATCTCATAGTTGCTGGGCGTGTTGGTGCCAGGCGTGTCCTGGTCCGCCACGCAGGCGATGCCGCTCTGCGCAGGCGCTGCTGCGGTGTTGGTGGCAAAGCCCGAATGCACGCCGCTGGTAGCGATCGGCAGCGTTACGGTGCCGGGCGCGATGTTGTTCGCCTGCGAGAGAGCCGCTGCCCCGGTCGAAAAGAAGACGCTGACCGGGAAGGAGGTTCCGCTGAAGGTTGCCGTGGCGTAGATGTCGCCGTCTCCTCCACCGCCGGTCAGCGTGCCGGTGCTGATCGTCTTGGAGGGATTTTTGTTGATGAGGTAGCGGCCTTCGCCCTGGGTTCCGGGACCGGTGGCTACTGCGACGGTGACGCTGGTCGAGCCGGTCGAGCAGCCGCTTGAGCAGGTGCCGGTAAAGACAACCGAGTCCTCTTCGTAGTTCTGGTCGTAGGCATGCGCTCCTTCATCGGCCTCGTCGCGCAGACCGCCGGAGGCGTACAGGAACTTGCCACCGATCAGGCAGTCGCCCACGCCATAGCAGTTGATGCGCTCACCGTCCAGTGAGTGCTGTCCCGCCGCGTTGTAGTTGCCGGTGAGCTGCTGCACCGAGTAGTTCGACTTGAAGTAAGGCACCGTGCCTTCAATCGTCTGCGGAAAGAGGTTGGAGCCTCCGGCCAGCGCCTGGTGCGAGAGCGAGGACACAATTGCATTCGGCACCGAGGCAATCACGGTCTGATTCACCACGGCAGGATTCTGGCTGGTCACGAGACGAGCAGTTTGGGCAATGGCGCTGCCCGGTTGCGTCACGCTGCCGGGATTGATGTAGCTGTCGGTCTGCGAGCCCTGCCGCGTATCTTCCACGTGCGTCTGGTTCGACCAGTTGCTCGGCGCATATCCTTCGGTGGAGGCATAGCTGTTATCGGCCTTGACCTCGCAGCCGCTCGCGCAGTCGGTGCTGGCGACAGCGTTGGCGATGCCATTGTTGCCGGTGCCGTCGACATACTGCGAGGCATACAGCTCGCCGTTCAGGTGGTTGACCGAGAGCTGCGTGCCCGTAGGCTGCACGACCGTCTGGCCCGCCGTGGGAAGCTGCGACACCTTCTGTCCGAGGCCGGTGGCAAGCTGCTGCGCCGTGGTATCCACGTAGTGCTTGTCGGCGGCCTGTGTCGCCGCTGTGGGATCGCCGGGCAGCACCAGCGGGCCGGTCATCGTATCGCCCGCCTTCAGCACATACTCGGTCGCATCGCCTGTAGTGGAGCCTGTGCCCGTGCCGGTGATCGCCTGCGCAATCGCCGTATCCACGTAGCTCTTGCTCACCGTCTGCTGCGCTACCGACATGGGCAGCACTGTGCTGCTGACAGTGCTGATCTTCACCGCGCTGCCGCTGGCCGGAATTACCCAGTACTGGCGGCTGATGCTGCCATCATCCAGGTGATAGACCGCCGTGTAGTAGCTGCCCATCGGGTTCGATCCCGCGTTCGGCGCAAGCCGCACATCGAGCGCGCCATCCGCGCCGATGACAACTGCAGTACTGCCCGCCGGAACCGACTGGTCCGTCGCCGTCATGAACTCCGGCCAACTGATGACGACCGTCCCCGAGGCCGCTGAGCCGTCCGCGCGATAGACGGTGTCGGCGATCTCGGTCGTCGTCACCTGCGCGGCAAGCGGAGGACTGATCGTACCTATCATCGCCAGCAGTATGCCTACCAGCGCCCATTGTCTTGGCTTCCAATCCATCGTTCCCTCCTGAAAATATGTGCCTGATGTAGTTACAAAATCGCTCGCATTGCGGCAGGCAGGTAGCTGCGGAAGCACAGCACCCGCTCGCCGTCATTGGCGTCCGTGACCGGTAGTGCGCGAAAGGCTCCGGCCAGCCGCGCCTGTTCGAGCGGAGCGGCAATCGTCTCCATCGTCTCGGCCGAGCCCTGCATGGGTTGCAGCCTCGGGTAATGGAAGATCACGCGGTCGCCCTGCTCGCCGTCGAGCACAAAGAGCGCGGACCACTCCGCGAAGAAGCTGCCTCCCTCGCGGTCGACAAAGCCTGTCAGCGCGCTCACCTTCATTGAGGCTGTGGGCGTCCCCGTTGGCAGAGGCGCATCCAGCTGCAGAACGCCATTCGCGTTGGCGATGACACGCCCCACGTTCCACGTAACGCGTCGAACGTAGTTTGCACCGCCGTTGACTGCGCTGGCCGAGCGCACATAGGCCGCGCCCACGCCGTTGCCGACAAAGCCCGTTTGTCCGGTGTAGTCCACATCGACCGCAACGATGCTGCCGATGGGAAAGGCCGCTGCCGCTTCGCCTATGTTGAGCTGCGTCGCTGTCGAGGCACTGAGCAGTGGTGTTGCTGCTACAGCCTCGCCGCCGCTACCGTTGGTCGTCGCGCCGATCGCGGTGGCCAGCAGATTCATCTGCTGAGAGCCAGAGGCTAGCGCAAGCTGCAGCTTGCCCCAGCTCTCGAACTCCAGCGCAACCGTTGCGCCGATCTCCGTGCGTATCTGCGACTGCGCCATCGCCGGAGTGCCCGACTCAAGCGTAGCGATCTTCGTGCCGCACTGGCGTTTGAAGTGTCTGCACCAGCCCAGATCGAGCCATGGCGCTGGTGGATTATCGAGGTCGAAGCCGCCGTTCTGCGCTGCATCGAAGATCGTCGGAGCGCTGGCAGTGCGGTCGACTGGAGCAAAGTAGGCGCGCACGCGGCGCGCCACCGGAGAGGTCGCCGGAGTGCTCATTCGCCTGCCTCCTCGTAGCTGTACACCTGTACGGTTGCGGTGCGCTCCAGTCGCTCGGCGTCAGTCGCTGTCGCGCCGAAGACCGCATCGCTCCAGAAGATGTTGGTCGCCATCGCTGTTGGCTGCGTGGAGTTCGCGGTATAGCGCTGCTTGGGCGCATGCTGCGGCGTGGTGCTCAGCGCAGCGCGAAGCTCCGCATCCATCTGCGCGAGCACGCGGCCGCGGTCCATGCCGCCGTTGCCGGCATTGCCGGCTGTGGCATAGCGGATCTCGCAGGTCATCGTCGCCAGCGGCATCGATCCCTGCGTGTCGAGCTTCACGGCGGTCCAGCGCAGACGGAAGACATCCGGCAGCGCCTCGGCTGTCGCCAGTTCGTTCTCTTCGACAAGCACGCCGGGACGAGTCACGCCGCGCAGACCCATCGTGCGCGCCGGGTTCAGCGCGGCGATGCGATTGCGCAGCACCAGGTAAAACGTATCCTTTGCAGATATCATGCTGATTTGTAACCTTTCAAGTTACTCATTCAGAGCGTCTGTGCCGCAGGCGCCCGCAGCGTAAGCCGGTAGAGATACGGAATGCCGAAGGTCTGCGAGGTTTCGACGCTCTCGATCTCGTAGAGTGCGCCGTCGATCAGCACGCCGAAGGCATCGGCGAAGAGGACGTTTGCCGAGTTCGAGGCGAGCGTGCCCATGATGGTTTCGACCGCGGAGGCCGAGAGCAGAAGCATCTGCCCGCGCAAAACGGCCGGGGCAAGCTCGATGTCCTGAAACGATGGCGTAGCTAGTCCAAGCTGCTCTGATGGATCACCCGGAATGGCCGGTGAGGGCGTACGCAGCAGCACGCTGCGGCCACCGGCGAAGCGTAGCAGCGCGTCGGCGGTACGCATGGCGGCGGGTGTGGGTTGCACAAGATCGGCCATGCGTCACCCGATCCTCTGCGCGATGTATGGCTTCAGCAGCGTTACGACCTGCGGGTCGATGAGGCTCGCGCTGAAGTACTCCATCTGCAGCGTGTCCATCTTCGAGGACTTCACCGAGGCCGCGGGCATGGCCTGCGCATTCTTCACGACCTGCGCGCATGCCGTCTTTACTGCGGGCGGAATCTCTGCGAAGCCCGCCGTATAGGTGATCTCGACCTCGTTGTAATCCAACCCCAGAAAGTTGGAGGGAAAGGTCAGCTCGCCCGTTGTGGGGTTCACGTCGATCATGCCCGGATCAAGATTGTTCCAGCTTCCGGGCACGCCGAAGGCGGTTGCGATCATCTCGCGCAGCTCATGCGCCTCGCCGCGCCGCGGCTTGCCGTAGCGCACGCGCACGCTGTTCAGTGTGACGGCGCTACGATCCATGGCATAGCTCAGACGCGCGGCCTGCGAGCCTGCGGTCAGCCGCATCCGCTCCACGTACTGCGTGGGCGCAAGGCTGCTGCGGCGGCAGTGCGCGTCGATCAGCGATGACGCGAAGGCGATCCAGTTGTCGGTGGTATCGGCCGACAGTCCGTACTGCACATACTCGGTCGGCAGTAGATAACCCATTGCACCTCCTCAACACAAAAAGCAACAGGGACCGGCACAAATTTGCCGGTCCCTGTTTGCATCAAGCGTTACAGCCTATGTTTAGCGAGCGATAGCCTAGCGATCGACGAGCACCTGGGTGTGCGCGTAGCTCGCGCCCTTGACCACAAGGCCGCCGAACTTGACCACCACATGCTGGCTGGCCAGCGAGCCGGGCGTGCCGAGCTGGAAGACGCGCGGGTTCGGGTCCGAGAGCCAGTGGTACTCGATCAAATCTTCGGTCACGATGTAGGCGGGCAGCACAGCCGAGCCGGAGCCGGGCGTGCCGGTGTAGCTCAGCGACCACTCGGGGATGAGCGGCAGATCGCCTGCCTGCGTGGAGAGCATCTTCACGGTAAAGCCCGAGGTGATCTCCTTGGTGCCTAGCACCACGTTGAACTCGGACTTCATCTCGCGGTCGATCAGGTCCAGAAGCACCGGGTTCGCATAGATGGCCGTCGGACGCACGCCGTAGTTGCTGTTCGCTACCATCTGCGCCACGGTGGACTTGAAGCCATCGACGATGCTGCCGGTCGTCGGAATCGTCACCGAGTTGCCGCCTGCGGCGATCTGCGCCGCGGCGCCGTAGTACTGCGCGGTGGTCGGCGTCGAAAGCGAGGTGTCGTTGCCGTTCCACAGGGCGACATCGTGCGTGCGCATGACGCCGTTGACGGTGTCGGCCAGGTCTTTGGCCTGCATGTAGGCGAACTGGCTCTGCTGCTGGCCCAGCTCGATGTCGAAGAGGTTGTAGTTGATCTGCGCGACCAGCGCCTTCAGAGGCACGCTGCGCTCGACGCGCGTGGGGCTGACGACGGGCGCGACGATGTTGCGCGGATCGACAAAGCCGGTAGCAGCTGTGGGCGAGGGGATGGCCGTCTCCTCGAAGTAGCGCGACGGGTGGCCGGTGGCCGGGACCTGCTTGATGCGCTGGCCGAAGACGCCGCGGCGGCGCACGATGTCGGTGATCTCCGCCTGATACAGGGGCACTTCGACGGCGCCGGGTCCAAGGTAGTCGGCTGCGGCGTGGATCTCAGTAAACTTCGCGTTCATTCTCTCTCCCTTTGTGTTGGTGACAACAAAAAAAGACGCAGCGTATGCCGCGTCCTTCGCATGCAGAGGCTCTGCGCTAGCCGAGCAGACCGGCGCGCATAAGCTGCGCCTTCACGGCGATGCGCTGCTCGAGGCTCAGGCTGGTCATCGCTGCGTCGAGCGCGCCTGCCTCCAGCGACTCGATCGCAACGCCCTGCTTGGCGAGCAGGTTCGACATCGCTAACGGCAGCGTCTTGCGTCCGGCTGTATTTGTAACCTTAGTGGTTGCAGAAGCAGCAAGCTCCGCGATGCGCTCCTCGGCGGCGGCCAGCCGGGCAGCCAGTTCAGCCTGCGGCTCGGCCTCGGCGACGATGGTCACGTCGCTCCCGCTCGCCGACAAGCGCACGGCAGCCTGCTCGAGCGCCTCAGCCGCGGCCGACAAGCGCTCCAGCAGCGCGGCGAATTGGTTCGTCATCTCCTGATCCATGCTTCTCTCCTTTGTGCTCAGGCCTTCGCGGTGGCCGCGTCAGCCGGCATGTTCTGTACGTTGAGGATCGCCACTACCGCCGAAACCAGGCTCTGCACATAGGCATCGCTGGGCGAGGCGATTCCGGCCTTTTCCAGCAGCGAGACGACCGTCGGCGCGGCAAGCTGCATGACCTCGGCAAGCTTCTGCGCGCCGGTGCCGTTCTGGATGCCCGCGGCCGCGTACTTCTGCTCCACCAGCAGCACAGAGTTCTGGATCAGTGTGGTTGCATCCGCCAGCTCGGTCATGGCCGGGGCCGAGGCGGGAAACAGCAGCGCCACCAGCCTCTCCACCGGGATTGCGTACTGCACCGCCCAGGTGAGTCCCTTCAGAAAGCCCTTGCCGATGGCCTCGAGTACACCGATGAATGTCATATCTCTCCCTTGCGTGTTGAGTTCGGTTTGCGGCACAGGGTGCGTCCGGCCGCGCTCAGCCCGCCCTGTTGCAGGCGGAAGCTGGTATTGCGGTAGGCGGCCTTCGAGCGCAGCAGGATGGCCGCACCGGTAAAGGTTGCCCGGGTCAGCGTCCAGACGGAGGCGCGGAGGTCGGCCACGTGCGCGTCGGCAAGCTCGTAGCTCATGCCCATCTCGCCCTCGGCCGCCATCGCCTGCTCCATCTCGGGGTAGTCCCGGGCATACAGGTAGCCGGAGACGACCAGCCGCTGCCCCACGATCTCAGCGCTGGTGATGATGCCGCACTTCTGCCGTGCATCGTGGCCGTCCCAACCGGCCTTGTAGTCCACGGCCATGCCCAGCAGGCTGGGCAGCGCGGCCTCGGCGGCTTCGCGGGTCAGGATGACGCGATGCCCGCGCGCGCCGTTCGGGGCCGTGTCGCTGGGCACATCGACCAGCGTCAGCACACCCTCAAAGGGCAACCGGTTCGGGTGATTCTCCACGGCGGGGAACTCTACCGCCATGGCGTGCAGAGACAGACGTCCGGCGCTGTGACGCCGCAGGGCGGTCGTGCGTGTGGTGGGATTGACCCCCCGCGGAGCTACTCTGGGTTCCAGCGCGCTCCGCCGATGAAGCTCATCCACAAATGCCATGCCACCTCCTCGTAGTGCTTGCAGGCAAAACAAAACGGGAGAGCCCTGTTGCGGACTCTCCCGTCGCTTGTCTTAACCTGCTTCTTTAGAATACCAACCGGAGCGAAACTAATGCCAAAAGCTATAGCATCTTTTTACTCCTGCGGAATGAGTAAGTTAGCGGCTATCTGCGGCCTCCTCCCTCTTGACATGCCTTCTGGGGCTCGAGCAGCCGGGCCTCCAGGAAGATGCCCGTCAGCCGGTCGAGTGCGCGGAAGTAGCGATAGGTGACGCTCTGCCGCGGCGCCTGGAGCATGGCGGCGGCCTCCGCGTGCGTGTACTCCTGCACGCCGATCCGCAGCACCAGCAACCGGTCCATCCCCTCCAGCTTCGACAGGCACTTCTCCACGTCGTAGACGAAGATCACCTGATCCTCGAAGCTGTGCATCCGGTAGCTGGTGACCTTGGCGCGGAACATCTCGCCGCCCAGCAGCGAGGGCGTGCGTCCCACCTCCATCGAGTGGCGCAGGTAGCGCCGCAGCATGGCCTCGGTGTACTTGCGATAGAAGGCCAGGTGCGGCTCGACCGGCCTTGGCCTCTGGCGGACGGCGGACGGTGTTTTCTTCGGGACGGCGCAGGCCCACACCTGCGGCAGAATGGCCAGGGCTGTGCTCATCGTGCACCTCCTGCCGCTGCGGCGCAGCCAATGCTGCGGCGCTTGCGGCCACCGGCATGCTTCCGCCGGGGCGCGGGAAGATGAGCCAGACGGCGCACACATCCGTTGCAGTAGATCCCACCCTGTACTTCTCCACGGAGCCAGAGCGCTCCGCAGGCTTCACATACTTTTAGTTCAAGGCGCAAATTGTTCATCGTTTCCCTCAGTTGAGACATGGATCTCCCCGACGAGCCTCCAGCATTTCAGCGGTCGAATGGGCTCGCTCGAGTTTGCTTAGGGGGCGCTGGTGCACGGCTCGCAGGGCTTCTGATCGTTCGGAGCCTCTATCGAGAAGCGTCAGCGCGCGGTGTGATGGGTGTGGGTGGTGTGAGTTGTGGGAGACGTTTGTACGATCACCACCCTATCCTCCTCCAGGTCCATTCCGGGTTCAGGCGCAGGAGGTCGCGAAACCCGTCCCAAGGGGCGGAGTCAGCGTTCCGGGAGCCATTCCCGAAATTGGAAAGTTTCACGGTTATAGCTTTCGACAAATCTCATGTCAATAGTTCTTTCGTGTATTTTTCTTAATGGAATAAAACCTTCGTTTACTGGATGTTCTTTCAGGTAATTGTCGGCTGTGCTTAGATATTGATTCCACGTCTTCATTGCTAAATGTTATGGTTCCCGTCAAGACCTCCATTCCGATGACCTTTCAACATCTCCATGAGTTGTTGCGCCTCGAGCTGATCCGGCGCATCGAGCAGGGCACCCTGACGGGCACAAAGCTCGCGCAGCAGGCTGGTTTTCAGCAGGCGCACATCTCCAATTTTTTGAACAAGAAACGCTCGCTCTCGCTTGAGGGGCTGGACCGCGTGATGGCCGCGCAAGACCTGACGGTAGATCAGCTTCTTCCGTTCGATCTGTCGGCCCTGTCGGCCTCGAGCGTCGCCTCCGGCGATCCCATGGAAATCGTGCCGGTCATTTCGCACTCGGCGGCGATGGAGAGCCCCTTCGCCACCGCGTCCTCCATCATTGAGACGGTGCAGGTTTCGGCCTCGCGGCTGCAGGGGAACCGCGCTCGTCCGCTGGCCAGGCGGGCGCACTGGCAGCGTTTTGTCGCCGTGCGTGCGGATGCGCAGCAGGCGGCCGCGATGGAGCCGATCCTGATGCCGGGCACGATCGCCGTGCTGGACCGGCATTACAACTCGCTGGCTCCGTACCGCGCTCATCAGCCCACGCTGTTCGCGGTACGCTCCGGCTCGGCGCTGCTGCTGCGCTTCGCCGAGTTCGACGAGGGCCGGATGATCCTGCGGCCATACTCACGGGCCTTTCCCGTGCAGCTTGTGACGATGGGTGAGGGCGAGGTGCCCGCCGACTACATCATCGGGCGGGTCTGCATCCTGCTGTCGGAGCTTTGATCTTCTCTGTCTGTTCTCCGCGCTCTCATCTTTCGGAGGCTCCGGCCAGATACACTGAGAAGGAGATGTTTTCCAAGCTTTACGCCAAGTGGATGTTCGCGTGGGAGACGGCCCTGACCACCCGCGACACCAACCGCATCGTCCGCCCGCTCGAGTGGGGATTCGACTGGATTCCCGACTTCGCCCCCGCCGTCGAGCCTACCGGGCACGATGAGGCCATCGCTGCGATGATGGCCGTCAACGAGGAGATCGCCCGTCGCTCGGAGGATTTCTTCGGCTACGCCACGCCCACCGACTTCCGGCTCGAGGAGCACTTCCCGCTGCTCTACCCGACCAACGTGCGCGAGGAGACGCTCGCGCAGGACGCGGAGATCAAGCGGCAGGCCGCTGTTGGCGACCTCGAGAAGGCTCCCTTCCTGCGCTTCACCTCGCCCATTCGGACCAAGTACCCGGAGAATGATGTCGTCAACGCCCGCTGGTATCCCGCGCCCGAGCACAAGAACCCGTCGCGGCCCAAGCAGGCCATCATCGTGCTGCCACAGTGGAACGCCGACGCCTTCAGCCACAACGCGCTCTGCACACTCTTCAACCGCTTCGGCGTCTCCGGCTTGCGGCTCTCGAAGCCCTACCATGACGTGCGCCGCCCGAAGGAGCTGGAGCGTTCCGACTACGCCGTCAGTTCGAACATTGGCCGCACCCTCGCGGCCGTCCGACAGGCGGTCATCGACATCCGCTGCTGCGTCGACTGGCTCCAGCAGCAGGGCTACGAGCACATCGGCGTGCTCGGCACCAGCCTCGGCTCCTGCTATGCCTTCATCGCGGCGGCGCATGATCCGCGCATCCGCGTCTGCGCCTTCAACCATGCCTCCAACTCCTTCGGAGATGTCGTCTGGACCGGACAGAGCACGCGCCACATCCGCGAGTCCTTCGAGCAGTACGGCCTCAGCCGGGATCAGGTGCGCGGGCTGTTCATGGGTATCAGCCCGCATGTCTTCATGGAGCGGTTCGCGGCCAACCCCAAGCGGGTGCTGGTGGTCCACGCCACCTACGACCTTACCTTCCTCGCGGAGTTCTCACGCGAGACGCTGAAGCGGTTCTCGGAGCTGGGGGTCGATTACGTCTCGAAGATACTGCCCTGCGGCCACTACACCACCGGCGAGACGCCCTACAAGTACATCGACGGCTGGTATCTTGGCAGCTTTGTGCATGATGCCTTCAAGCGCCTGCGGACGACGCCGATGCAGGAAGCCGCGCTACACGCGGCCTCCTGAGCCTCGGCATCGCTTTAGAGAACGACGACGATCTTGCCGATCTGTGCATTCGACTCCATGTAGCGATGGGCTTCGACGATCTCCGCAAACGGAAACGTCTTGTCGATCAGCGGCTTGAAGTCGCCTGAGGCAAGATGGTCGAAGACGTACTGCTTTGCTTTCTCGAACGAGGGATCAATCGTCAACTCAAAGACGGTATAGCCCCGGATCGTCAGGAACTTGGCGAGCGACGCGAAGAGAGGGTACGGCGTAGGCTCAGGAGCGAGAGCGCCGTACTCGAAGATGATGCCGTTGGTGGCTGCTGCCGCGGCGAGCGATTCAAGGATCGTTCCGCCGATGGGATCGAAGACGATGCGGGCGCCCTTGCCCGAGGTGATCTCGTTGACGCGGGCTACAAGGTCTTCCTCGTCGGTGACGATCACATGATCCGCACCCAGCTTGAGGAGCAGGTCTTTCTTGGCCGCCGTGCGAGTGACGGCGATGCTGATCGCGCCCTCTGCCCTGGCGATCTCGATGGCCGCAACGCCCACGCTGCTGCTGGCCGCGGTGATGACGACAAACTCTCCTTTGGCCACCTTGCCCAGCCAGATCAGAGCGCCGTATGCGGTGAGGTACTGCATCCAGATGGACGTTCCCTGCTCATACGAAAGCGTCGCAGGATATGATGCGACGCTGCGGAGGGGAACCACCGCAACCTCGCCGTACACGCCATGCTCGCCGAGTCGGAAGGTGCCCGGAACTGTGCTGACGGTCTTCCCGATCCAACTGGAGTCCACATCCGGCCCTACGGCTTCGATGATCCCGGCGGCCTCGTAGCCGTTCTTCGAGGGAAACACGGGTGTCTCCAGATACTGGGCGTTGCGGAACATGACCTCGGCGCGGTTCAGTCCAAGGGTCTTCACGCGGAGACGGACCTCGCCCGGGCCGGGCTCAGGAAGTGGGAGTTCATCGAACTGGAGGACTTCAGCAGGTCCGGCCTTATGGAACCGGACAATTTTGACGGTACTGGACATGGATACCCCTGAAAGACGTATTTCCTATTTAGATGGCGATGGAGGGATGAAGGCTCAGGAGCGCCCTCGGAAAACCGATGGCGTCTTCTGCATTATTTCTAGTGTCCAGCCCCGAATTGAAGCTGCACCTTTCCGAAGTAGGAGCGAGCTTCGCCTACAAATCCGCCGACACCGTTTGCCGCGGTGAAGTAGCGGGCATCCGTGAGATTGCGCACACCGAAGGCAGCGGTCAGGATATGCGTATGGAGATTGGCGACGATATCCGCCGTCGTATACGACGGAATGGAGTTGGTATTCAGCAGATCAGCAAACATGCTGCTCCGGTTGGTGAAGCCTCCGGAGAGCGTAAAGGTTTCGCCGCTGCCACGCAGGAGATCATAGCTGGTCCATAGATTGACGATGCGGTTCGGTACACCCTGCGGGCGTCGGCCGGTTGCCGCCGGATTGGAAGGATTGTCCGTGAGCGAGGCGTGCATGCCCGTCGCATTGGCATTCAGTTGCCAGCGGCGGCTCAGCGACACCTCCACCGTGCCTTCACCACCTTGCGTGCGTTGATCGTTGAAGACAGGAATATCGCTGACCAGCGAAAAGACATTGTTACGCATCACGTGGAAGGCCGCAGCCGTAACCAGGACGCGGTTATTGAACGTGGCGACCTTCACACCGGCCTCGTACTGCATGCCTGTCTCCGGAGCCTGCACGCCGTTCTGCGTGGCCTCCGAATTGAAGTTGGCAAGGTTGCTGTGGGCTACGCCGAAGAAGGGCGAGACGCCGGGCAGGATGCGATAGACCGTACCCACGTTCCAGCTAAAGGGAGTGTCGTTGCGCGTGTAGACGTTGGGCGGCTCGATGAGCTGGCCATTGCCCAGGCTGCGGCCGGGAACATTGATCTCCGGAGCGAGCTTCGTCTGCCACCAGTCCTGACGGCCGCCGACGCGCAGCTTCCAGCGCGAGGTAAGGTCGAGCTGGTCGGTCGCATACAGACCCTCGTAGTTTGCACTGAGCTGATCGAGAAAGCCGGAGTGCTTCGCATCGCGCAGGAAGACAAGTCCGGCTGTCGAGGTTTCAGGAACTACGGGCGCAAAAATATTGTCGATGTTCGGCAGATCAGCGGTGGAGCGGTTCGCCACCGCGCTTTGGTGTTGCACCTCCAACCCGGTCAGCAGGGTATTGTGGACCGAACCGATGCGGAAGTTCCATACAGGCTCGCTCTCATAATCGAAGTCATTGACCACATCGTGCTGACTACGCAGGGAACGGCCGGGAAGCGTGTTCCCAACGACCGATCCGCCATCTCCGTTTCGCAGGATCGAAAGGTTGCGGTACATGTACGAGAATCGGTTGTTCACCGTGACAGAAGGAGTAGCCTGCCACACGTCGGACGCGGTGAACCGTCCTACGGATTGATTGCCAAAGCCGAACGGTGTGGAGTATTTCGCTTCGCGCGAAACGGTGGTGATCGGTGTGTGGTTGAGATAGATCAGGCCTGCGGGATCAGGAATGGTTTGCAGGTAGCGGCCATCCGCCGCAAGCAGCAGCACATTGTGGCTGGTGGTGAGGCTCACCATAGGGCGAAGCTCATAGTCCGCACCGGTCAGTGCGCGAAAGCCGTCCTTGTGTTGGAACAGGCCGTCCATGCGATAGCCCAGCCCGTGAACTCCGGTGCCTCCAGTGAGGTAGGCGCTGCCGGAGAAGAGGCCGAACGAACCCGTCTGGAACTGTGCGCCCGTATCGAATCGCGGCGATGGCGTGTAGTGCACCAGATTGATCGTGCCGCCCGGAGGTCCGCTGCCAAAGAGCGACGAGCCCGGTCCCTCCAGCACCTCAACCCGCTCGACGCCGTTGAGCGAGTGGGGAATGCCGTTGCGCTCGTCTCCGTCGGAGAAGCCGTCGTTGAAGATGCGTGCCTCCAGACCGCGAATCTGGAAGCGGTCCGCAAATCCGAAGCCGTCCGTCCCGCCCTGAATGACGCCGCTGGCATTGCGCACCGTATCCTGCAGGGCGAGGTCCCCTTGCGAGTCAGAGAGCCGGTGGCTGATGACAGCGATGCTCTGCGGAATGTCTTCGAGCATGGTTCCGGTCTTGCCGACGGTAGGAACCTGCTCCAGCGTCTCCGCATCTCCCTGGACAACGATTGACTGCGAGCCGGATTGCAGGGCCAGTGGAACCGGCCATTGCAGAGTTTCGCTGCCGGAGACATGGATGGAGGAGTTCTCATAGCGGCCAAAGCCCGGAGCCTCGACGGTGAGCGTATACGTGCCGACCGTCAGCGACGAAAATCGATAGCTGCCAGCGGCGTCGGAGGTAGAGGTCTGGGTGGCTCCATGACCGGACAACGCAATATGAGCACCCGCTACCGCTGCTCCAGTGGGATCGAGGACCGAACCCTGCATCGAAGCGTGTTGCGCCATAGCTCCCAGGCAGCTAAAGCCCAAAAACAGGACGAGAAGAAGATATTTAAGACGAGCGCTTCCCATAGACTCTCCGTAACCGCATATGCGACCAATTTTGTCGTGTATATTTGCGACTGAATCAGTCTGAATTGAGGCGTAGTGTCAGGTTGTCAGGGAAATGTCTCGAAGTTGTCGCTTTTCAGACTTCCAACGAAATCACTGCCGGGGTTGCGGAGGATCGAGGATACTCGATAATAAGAGTGTCCCCCTGATCTCCTGTGTAGTCCCGGAAAGGTAGAATCACCCGTATGTCGATTGATTTCAATGCACCGCTCGCCACGGCGGACCCCGAAATAGCCGCACAGATTCAGCTCGAAGTCGCCCGCCAGCACGAAGGGCTCGAGATGATCGCCTCCGAGAACTTTGTCAGCCGCGCTGTGCTTGAGGCTGCCGGAACCGTCTTTACCAATAAATATGCCGAGGGCTATCCGGGTAAGCGCTACTACGGCGGCTGCGAGTACACCGACGTGGTCGAGAACCTCGCCCGCGACCGCGCCAAGGCGATCTTCGGAGCCGAGCACGCGAACGTGCAGCCGCACTCCGGCTCGCAGGCCAATGCCGCGGCTTATATGACGCTGCTGCAGACGGGTGACACCATTCTCGGCCTCGACCTTGCGCATGGCGGCCACCTGACGCACGGACATAAGCTCAGCTTCTCCGGCAAGCTCTACCGCGTGGTCGGCTACCAGGTCCGCAAGGACACTGAAACCATCGACTACGACGAGCTGGAGGCCACGGCCGAGCGCGAGAGGCCGAAGGTCATCATCGGCGGCGGCAGCGCCTACCCGCGCATCTTCGACTTCGAGCGCATGCGTGCCATCGCCGACAAGATCGGCGCGTACTTCATGGTGGACATGGCCCACTTTGCGGGTCTTGTGGCGGGTGGCGTGCATCCTTCGCCGGTGCCGCACGCGCACATCGTCACGACGACCACGCACAAGACCCTGCGCGGACCCCGCTCCGGCCTCATCCTGTCGAAGCAGGAGTTCGCCGCTGGTGTCGACCGCAGTGTCTTCCCCGGCCAGCAGGGTGGGCCTCTGGTGCATATCGTTGCGGCCAAGGCGGCGGCCTTCCGCGAGGCGTTGCAGCCGGAGTTCGCCGACTACGCGAAGCAGGTCGTCGCCAACGCGAAGGTGCTGGCCGAGGCGCTTGCCGGTGAGGGCTATCGCATTATTTCCGGCGGCACGGATACCCATCTCATGCTGGTCGACGTCTTCCAGAAAGGCATGCTTGGCAGCGAAGCTGAGGCTGCTTTGGGAGCCGCAGGCATCACGGTGAACAAAAATGCCATCCCTTACGATACGAACCCCCCGCTGAAGCCGAGCGGCATCCGCATCGGCACACCCGCGCTGACCACGCGCGGCATGAAGGAGGCAGAGATGCTGACCATCTCGAAGTGGATCGCCGAGGCGCTGGAGCATCGCAACGATGCCAGCCGCCTCTCGCAGATCAAGGGCCGCGTACACGATCTGGCGGAGCAGTTCCCGCTCTATGGGTGGCTGCGCTAGATGGCGCTCACGATATTGGCGTGGCTGGTGGCGATCCCGATGCTCGGGTTCGCCACCGGGCTGCGGTCAATGTCGGGCATGGCGGTGCTGTGCTGGTTTGTCTATTTCGATGCGCTATGGGTAGGCAATGACTGGATGGCCTGGACGGGCAAGTTCTGGGTCGCTGTCCTTTTCACGGTGTTTGCGCTGGCGGAGCTGGTCGCGGACAAGATGCCGTGGATTCCGAATCGCGTCTCGCCCGCGCCGCTGATCTTTCGTCTGGTGATGGGTGGTCTGGCGGGGGCGATCTCGGCGACCAGCCTGCATGGCTCGGAGCTGGAGGGCATCCTTCTGGGCGCGATAGGCGCGCTGCTCGGAGCAATCCTCGGCTACAACGTCCGCAAGCATCTGGTGGAGTCGAACGGCTGGCCGGACTGGATCGTTGCCCTGAGTGAGGACGGCATTACCCTCATCTGCGCGGTGATGGCGCTCAATATCATCAACGGGTAGTGTGGCATTTTAATCATTTAATTCGACTCTTCCGGTGTTTTTGCGGATGATGAGCCATGCAATCTTCCATCTTTGTTAGTTACAGGCGCGACGACCTATCCCTCGCTGCTCTTGGTATCTATACGCAACTACGCGCTCTCCTTGGGCCTAGTAGCGTTTTTATGGATCGAACAGGCATCTCACCGGGAGAGAATTGGCCTGACAGATTGCACAATGCTGTACAGGAAGCAACGGTCGTTCTCGCTCTCATCGGATCAGAATGGCTGAGGTGCGCCGATCAATATGGAAGGCGCAGACTGGACGATCCCAATGACTGGGTGCGAGAGGAGATCAAAACTGCTCTCGAGTCGAAAAAAACAGTGATTCCTGTCTTGCTGGGACCGGCAACGAATATGCCTCCCGGTCATGCGCTTCCTGATGTATTGGCCGCTTTAAGTTCTTGCCAGGCATATCCGATGCGCGAGACACATTGGGACTCTGATCTGAACGATCTTGTGACACTGCTTGTCGATACCCATGGATTTACAGCGAACGCGCAAGATATACAAATGCCTGCAAGATTGGTAAATCCAACAGTGTTGGCAGAGGAAGAACTCGATCAAAAACTAGCGCGGCTCAACGGGTGGGATGTGGTTGAAAATCCACTGCCGGGCCAATATCCAAAATTCAGGCACGAGCTTCGTAAGATCTATCAATTCAAATCATTCAAACAGGCCGTATCGTTTATGAGCGATGCCGTCGAACCGATTAACAAATATCGCCATCACCCTCGTTGGGAAAATCAATGGAAGACCGTCACTGTATATCTATCCACTTGGGATGTTGGTTATAAAATTACCGATCTTGACATCAAATTAGCCCAAACTCTGGACAGGATTTATAAGAAGACTACACAAGGTGGCAAAGATAAGGTTACTGATAAATCTAGCTAAAGTAGTAGCTGGCAAACGAATATAGTTACAATAGAGTTATCGTAGTTAGTCCTATTTCCCCCCTTTATCCGTACAGCAAAGTGCCTTCAATTTAGGTGTATACTTACTCATGGTTGTTAGGCCGAGCAAGAATTGGCCAGGGACCTGTGAAGTATCTTTTCTGGAAGTCGCTTGCTTCCGTAGTCGTTACGATGCTGATGTTCGAGGGCATGGTGACAGCATTCCACCTCCTTAATCTTCCGAGTAATCTGACCGTCTTCGCCGGCGTGTGCCTGCTGCTGTGTCTGGCAGCGGGTGGTTGGTTCGTCCTTCGGACGATTTGGAGGCAGAGAGATGTTCGGTGAAGTCATCAACGGCTCCGGCAACGGCCGGGGCAGCAGTAACTTCGATCAGCAGCAGCTTATAACGATTGCGAAGCGCGGCTCGCTCGCTGTCGGTGCGTTGATCGCGCTGCTGGTCTTCTTCAACTATGTAGCCGCGGTCACGCGCATCGGCGCGGGCTACGTCGGCGTGGAGGTGGTGCTCAGCGGCTCGCAGCGCGGCCCGGCGGAGATTCCTATCCGCACCGGCTGGGTCTTTTACAGCCCGCTGCGCTCACAGATCATCGAGTTCCCTACCTTCGTGCAGACGGTGAAGTGGACGCATGATGTGAGCGAGGGCCGCGCCGCCAATGAGGCGATGAGTTTCAACTCGAAGGAGGGCATGGAGATCTACTCCGATGTCTCGCTCTCTTACGCCATCGACCCGAAGCGCGTGCCCGACTTCTACGTGAAGTACCGCGTCAGCGACCTCGACCTCTTCACGCATGGCATCCTGCGCGACGTGGTCCGCAACAGCCTGAACGAGGTCGCCTCGACCTACTCGGTCGAGCAGATCTACGGCGAGCAGAAGGCTGAGTTCCTGAGCAAGGTGCAGGCGCTCATCCAACAGAAGATGGAGCCGGTCGGCGTTGGCATTCAGCAGTTCGGATTCATCGGTGCGCCGCGTGTACCGCAGGTCATCGCTACGGCGATCACCGCGAAGGCGCAGGCCGTGCAGGACGCCGAACGCGCCCGCAACGAGCTGGCGCAGACGCAGGCCGAGGCCGCCAAGACCATCGCGCAGGCCGAGGGTGAGGCGAAGGCTGCTGTTACCCGCGCCAACGGCGAGGCCGAAGCCAACCGCATTCGGCAGAATTCGCTGACGCCGCAGTTGCTGGAGCTTCGCCGCATCGAGAACCAGCGCGCCCTCATCGACCGCTGGAACGGCCAGCTTCCCAGCGTCGAGACTGCAAACGGCGCCAATCTGCTGCAACTACCGCAGTTTGGCCGGTAACCGTAACGCACCGTTACCTCCTGCCCTTTATGCTGAGGGCAGGAGGTACTTCAGCACATGGAATACACCAACCTCGGCCGTACCGGCCTGAAGGTTTCCCGTATCTGCCTCGGTTGCATGACCTACGGTGAGCCCACGACCGAGCCCAAGCCCGGCCGCCACGCCTGGACCCTCAACGAGGAGCAGAGCCAGCCCTTCCTCAAGCAGGCGCTCGACCTCGGCATCAACTTCTTCGACACCGCCAACGTTTATTCGAGCGGTTCCAGCGAGGAGATTCTTGGCCGCTTCGTCAAGGCCAACGTGCGCCGCGAGTCGCTGGTCATTGCGACCAAGGTCCACGGCCTCATGCGCGATGAGCCGAATGGCAAGGGACTCTCCCGCAAGGCCATCCTCTTTGAGCTGGACGAGAGCCTGCGCCGCCTCGAGACGGATTACATCGATCTCTACCAGATCCACCGCTGGGACTACGAGGCGCCCATCGAGGAGACGCTCGAAGCTCTGCATGATGCCGTCAAGGCAGGTAAAGTCCGCTACATTGGGGCGTCGTCGATGTATGCGTGGCAGTTCGCCAAGTCACTCTATCTTGCTGACAAGCATTTGTGGACCCGCTTCGTCTCCATGCAGAACCACTACAACCTCATCTACCGAGAGGAAGAGCGCGAGATGATGGGCCTTTGCGCGGATCAGGGCATCGGAGTCATTCCGTGGTCGCCGCTGGCCCGTGGACGCCTCGCCCGCCCATGGCAGTCGGAGGCCACCAAGCGCTCGGAGACAGACCGCTTCGGCAACACGATGTACGCGAAGACCGAGGAGGCCGACCATGCCGTCGTCGACCGCGTGGAGCAGGTAGCGAAGCAGCGCGGCGTGCCGATGTCGCAGGTGGCGCTGGCGTGGATGCTGGCGAAGCCGGTCATCACCTCGCCCATCGTCGGAGCCAGCAAGCCCGGCCATCTTGAGGACGCGGCGGCTGCTGTTTCCATCAAGCTCACGCCTGAGGAGATTGCTTCGCTCGAAGAGCCGTATATTCCGCACCCCACCCTTGGTTTTAGCTAAGGCAAACTCGCTGAGCCACA
Organism: Granulicella sp.; assembly: GCA_036398595.1. Lineage (GTDB taxonomy): Bacteria > Acidobacteriota > Terriglobia > Terriglobales > Acidobacteriaceae > Edaphobacter. Next base: position 6,456 of record DASWOV010000039.1, on the reverse strand, counting down.
GCTGTCCTGCTGAGTGAGCACTACGTGCTTCGCTCAGCAGGACAGCCGTTTGGGGTGGTGTTTTTCTTCCCGCCCTTCGCAGCGTGTGCGAAGGATAGGGCACCCGGAGGGCTTGGGTGGGGAGAGGGAAGACAACACAGATTCCCTTCGGGAATGACAACAAAGGGCTGCGGAATGACAAACGTGGTGGGGGAATGACCGCTGTGTGCGGGGCCGTGAACCGGCTACTCGTACCGTAATGCTTCGATGGGGTTGAGGTTGGCTGCCTTCCAGGCTGGGTAGATGCCGAAGAGCAGGCCAATAGCACAGGAGCAGGCGAAGGCCGTGGCGATCCAGAGAGAGGAGAGGATCGTCGGCAGCAGTAGCTTGAGCCCTAGCGAGATGCCCGCGCCGATCAGCACGCCGATAACACCGCCGACGGCGCAGAGCGTCATGGCCTCGAGCGTGAACTGCGTCAGGATGGTGCGCTTCGTCGCGCCGATGGCCTTGCGGATTCCGATCTCTCGCGTGCGCTCAGTGACGCTGACCAGCATGATATTCATGACGCCGACGCCGCCGACCAGCAGCGCCACGCTCGAGAGCGCGAAGAGCAAGAGAAAGAGGCCACCGGTGATGTCGTTCCAGAGGCGCGTGAGCGAGTCGGTGCCGAAGATAGCGAAGTTATCGGGCGCCTCGTTGTGTACCTTGCGGCGGCGGCGCAGCAGCTCGGTCAGCTCGTCTTCGACCAGCGGACGGTTCTTGGGGTCGTCGTACTTGAGCGAGATCCAGTAGTCCAGCTCCTCGGGGTGGAGCTTGTGGAAGGTGGTGATGGGGAAGATGGCCTTGTTGTCGTCGGGATTCTTGCCGCCGCCGAAGGCTTGCTTCTGCTTCTCGAGCACGCCGACGACGGTGAAGATCATGCCTCCGGCCTCGATCTCGCGGCCGATGGGGTCGAGCCCGGGAAAGAGCTGCTCGGCGGTGTCGCTGCCGAGCACGGTGACGTTGGCGGCGCGGGTCTGGTCCATCTCGGTGAAGAAGCGGCCCTGGGCTAGGTCGAGGCCGTTGACGTCCTTGACGGAGGGGGTATCGCCTTCGATCTGCGTGCTCTGGATGGCGCGGCCATTGGCCCGGACGGAGCTGGAGCCGAGGCGGCCGGGCGCGGTGTTATCGACATACTGCAGGATGGGTGAGACGGCGACGACGTGCGGCAGCTCGGCGATAGCCATGGCGTCGTCGTAGGTGAGCTGCTTGCGAGTCAGCATCTCGGTGGTGGGGCGCTGGCCGAAGACCGGGAAACGGAAGACGAAGAGCACGTTCGAGCCGAGGGACTCGACCAGCCCCTCGACGTTCGAGTTGAGGCCGTTGATGACCGAGGAGATGGTGATGACGGTCATGACGCCGATGACGATGCCGAGGATGGTCAGGGCGCTGCGCATCTTGTTGGCGCGCAGGGTGTCGAGCGCCATCTGGATGGTTTCTTTTAGGTCCGCGATCTGCATGGTTATATCTCCGACCGGAGCGCCACGATGGGGTCGAGCTGCGCGGCCTTGCGGGCAGGGTAGACGCCGAAGAAGATGCCGGTGCCCGTGGCCATCAGGAGGCCGAGCACCACGCTCCAGAGCGCGACCGTGGAGGGAAAGCCGATGGCGACGGTAACGATCTCGGCCACGGCGATGCCGCCGAGCACGCCGAAGACGCCACCGACGAGCGCCATGGTAGCCGACTCGATGAGGAACTGCCGCAGGATGTCGGTCGGCCGCGCGCCGAGCGCCTTGCGGATGCCGATCTCGCGGGTGCGCTCGGTGACGGAGACGAGCATGATGTTCATGATGACGATGCCGCCGACGACCAGCGAGATGAGTGCGATAGCTCCGGCGACCAGACCGAAGGAGCCGGTGATGGTGCTGGCGAAGCCGACCAGCGTGTTGTTGGTGTCCAGCTCGAAGGACTGTTCCGCGCCGGGGGCGTCGTGGCGGCGGGCACGCATCAGCACGCGGACCTCGTCGGCGGTGGACTCGAGCGGAGGGCCGGCGGAGGCGGCCTTGACGTAGATGATGACGCTCTTGGAGCTGCCATAGGTCTTCTGGTAGGCCGAGAGTGGAACGCCGACCCAGTTGTCCTGGCTGGCTCCGAAGGTGCTGCCCTGCTTCTCGCTGACGCCGATGATGGTATAGGGCACGCCGTCGACGCGGATCTCCTGCCCGAGCGGCTCGATGCCGGGTAGAAGGTGGTCGACGATGTCGGTGCCGATGATGCAGACGTGCGAGGCGTGCTCCTCGTCGGCGTCGGTGAAGTCGCGGCCCTGCACGATGTTGAGGTTCTGGAGCGAGGGCATCTGCCAGGTGTAGCCGCGGATCTGCGTGTCGTCGACGTACTGGGTGCCGCGGACGACCTTGCCGGTGCTGGACTGCATGGCCCCCATGCCGACGCAGGTCCTGCAGTTCTCGAGGATGTAGCGATAGTCGGGGAAGAGGATGTTCTTGCGCTTCTGGAAGCGGGTGTAGGCATCGATGTCGGTGATAATGCTGGGCATCTTGGAGACGGTGAAGACGTCGGCTCCGTAGCTGGCGAACTTGGTGTTGATATAGGTGTTCGCACCGTTGACTAGCGTGACGACGGCGATGACGCTGGCCACGCCGATGACGATGCCGAGCAGTGTCAGGATGCTGCGCAGCTTGTTCGCCCAGAGCGCCTGGAACGCCAGCTTGACCGCCTCGTTGAACTCCATGCCCTGTTCGGCCATCGCACCTGTCTTTAACGATCCAGCATGAGAGTAGCAGTCTCCCCTGCGGCGAGGCGAGCGAATCGCCGCACAGATGCGGTTACGCTGCGGATTGGCGCGTGGTTCCGTGCGGTTCCGCGGTATACTGAAAAACGCAGGCGGCCGGGCGATCGCTGCCGTTGACGTCGCAAGACGAAGACGGGGGAGGAAAGTCCGAACTCCGCAGGGCAGTGTGCCGGATAACGTCCGGGACGGATGGTTCAAGCCATCCGGACGGCCAGTGCAACAGAAAACAGACCGCCTTCGGCCTAACGGCTGGGGGTAAGGGTGAAACGGTGCGGTAAGAGCGCACCGCGTCCTGTGTAAGCAGGACGGCAGGGTAAACCCCACACGGAGCAAGACCAAATAGGCAGGGATAGTGCCGCTTCTCTCCAGGCAGCACTGGCGTATCGGCCCGATGCGCCCAGGCGGAGAGGCCCGGCGACGGGAGCCGAAACCTGCGGGTAGGTTGCTGGAGCGTCTCAGTAATGAGGCGCCTAGAGGAATGATCGTCTAAAACAGAATTCGGCTTACGGGCCGTCTGCAGACCGATGGCCCCGGAGATCGTGAACCGATCGCCGGGGCCTTCCCTTTTCATGGCCACTTCCTCGTAAAGCGGGGAGTCGCCTGATCGTCGGATCGCGTTGCTGCAAACTACTGCACGGTCTTGTCGATGGGCGTGTTGGTCGGTGAGGAGTTCGGGATCAGGATCGGCTTCAGCAGCGTCCAGCCGGAGTCGGTCTTCGTCAGCGTCTCCTCGTCGCTCCCCGGACCGGCGAGGTTTGTCCTCACCCCCGGAAATAAGCTCTGCACCGCACCGGCCGAGGCCCACGCGGGCACATCGACGATGTCGTAGTGATAGCGGACGCGGCTGCTCGCGCCGGGTTCGTCGTTCGTCGGTGTGCTGCTCTCGAGGCTCGTCACCTTGCGATGACCATAGCAGAGGTTGCCAGATTCCGGCATCACCGGGTCGGCCGTCCATGCCGTGTGCCCCTGCGCGGAGAGGTCGTAGCTTTCTATCGGGGGCTTTCCGGCGATGCTCCGCACCAGCAGCCCCTGATCGACGAGCACGTTGAAGGCGGCCGCCTTGCCGGGGTCCACCGTGTTGACCGGCAGGGGCAACTTCACCGGCTCGCTCCACAGGCACACCGGATGCTCGGCGTAGAAGCTGTCGAGCGCGTTGCGGAAGCCGGAGCTGTCGTCGGCCTTCCGGCGGCATCCGCTGGCAAGCAGCGCGGCTAGAAGGCAAAGTCGAGGAAGTGTCGCTCGGTAGCTCATAAGGGGTCTTCTCTACTGTATGTGAGACGCGGGCGGGCGCTCCGTGGACGCCATGGCGAGCACCTCGTCGCGGCTCAGTCCATGCTCGCGTAGCGTGCGGATCGCCAGCGCATCGTGCCGCTTGGCCAGCCGGGTTCCGTGCTCGTCTACTAGCAGCCGCGTATGCGCGTACTGCACCGGAGCAAGCCCGAGCGCCCTCTGCAACACGATCTGCCGCGCCGTGGACTTCAGCAGGTCGGCCCCGCGCACGACCTCGGTGATCCCCATCGCGGCATCGTCGACGACGCATGCAAGCTGATAGCTCGGCAGCCCATCCTTGCGCCAGACGAGGAAGTCGCCGAAGTCCACACCGGCCGTAAAGCTCTGCGGTCCTTGCAGCGCGTCTATAAACGAGATCGCCTCGCCATCCGGCACACGGAAGCGATAGTTCATCCCGGCAGCGTACTTGTTCGCGGGGGCGTCGGCTGCAGGGCGGCAGTGGCCATCGTAGACCGGCTCATCGTCCATGTCCTCGTGCGGAGCCTGCACCATGCGCGCCAGATCGCGGCGGCTGCACGTACACGGGTAAACATAACCCCGTTCCAGCAGATGCTCGAAGGCCGCGCGATAGCTCGCCAGTCGCTCGGACTGCACCATCATCGGCGGTTTCCATGCAATGCCGAGCCATGTAAGGTCCTCCAGCATGGCAGTGACAAAGTCCTGCCGCGAGCGCTGCGGATCGAGGTCCTCGTTGCGCAGCAGCAGCATGCCTCCGGCGGCCTGCGCCCGAAGCTGCGCCACGCGAAAGGTGCTGGCATGCCCCAGGTGCAGCAACCCGGTCGGCGAAGGCGCAAGCCGTCCTCGATACCCTGAGCCCATGCTTCTGTTCTACATGTCTCCATGGGTAACGCCGCAAATCGTCGATTTACCCGCAAACTCCAGCATTCTCCCCGGGTCTTCCGGCGAAGCTCTGTCCTAGTCTTTGCCTAGGCCGCTCGCACAACCATCGAGGGAGTAGTTCTTATGCCGACCACTGTGGAGTTTCAGCGAACGTCAACCCATACGATCCAGCCACGCCCCGGTGGCGGCCTGCGATATGTGCCTTCTATTCCCGCCAACCCACGCTTGTATGTCATCAATAACAATGGTCCCTATATCGGCACATCCACCAACGTAAAGGCGCGGTTTGCACCTCGCAAGCACGTGCTTTGGGAGATGGGCGTCAATCCGGCAGGGATTCTTATCGAGATCTTCCGTATCAGCATTGGAGGCACGCCAACGACCGTCAATGACCTGGGTCAATGCAGCGTCGATGTCGAGGCCGCAGTCAACGTGTGGGTTACGGCCATCGTGGATGTGGAGCAACTGCTGATTCGGATCTACACGCAGGTGTATGGGGTTAACGTTCGCAACACGGCTAAGTGGCAGAATGCATTCGTGAATCCTTTTCCTGACGCGCTGGACTGGTCGATTGCAGACGGGAATGGCATCGTGGCCAATGGCCAGATTGCCTATAACGGCTCCTTGTAATTGCTGAGGAAGACGTTCAGGCGTCTCGTGCCGCCGATGGGTTGCGGTATATGGGAGCGATAGCATGGGAGTTCGTCGACGGCGAGTTAGAACGGTAGTCGTATGGGACGCACGGAACGAAGGGAACGCATCGCCGCTTTCCAGAGGGGTAGGGCGGCCCGTGCCGCGGAGGGTACGCTTGGATTCCAGTCAGCAAACACAACGAATGCAGCCGACGGGCAAGCCGGGACGCGGCGGTGTGAGTGGGAACACCGCGCACATGCACCCCCCGCAAGGGTTAATCGATGTACTGCGAAACAGGGTTGGAGCGGCTACACCGGCGCGACGGCCGAATGCCCGTCCTGTGAGTCGGCACACATCCATCCCACAGCCACAACAGCAGGTTGGAGCCGCAGCCCCCTCGCAGGGGTTGATCGATCTACTGCGGGGTGGAGCCGGAGCGGTTCCACCGGCACACCGAGCGGATGCCGATTCCATGGGCCAGTATGTATCCATTCCACAACAGCAGGCCGGAGCTACAGCCCCATCGCAGGGTCTGATCGAACTGTTGCGCGCGCGGGCAGGCAACCAGCCCGCAACGACGTAACAGCCCGGTGCGGCCGCGCTTTACATGTAATCCACGCCGTACTGCACCGGGATCTGCGTGAAAGCGATGCGCGTGGGCGCGCTGTCGCGAGCCGGCAGCATGCCTGCGAAGTGCAGCGTGGTGTGGCCGTATTTCAGGTTCAGCTTGTCCAGGGTGCGGCTCAGTTCGTTGCGGTTGTCAGGGTCGGCGAACAGCGTGGGTTGCTGCTCGCTTTCATGGATGAGGCGGCCCATGGCGATGCCGACGAAGAAGGGCTTCGCGTAGTCCGGCCCGGTGGGCTGCTGCTGCCAGATTTTGCCCAGCGTTTCCAGCAGGCTGAGTGTGTCCTGGCAGGTTGGGAAGC
>DASWOV010000038.1:0-28780 GCA_036398595.1 Granulicella sp. | reverse complement strand
TCCTTACGTCTCTTAATCACTGAGCCGGACTTGTTCTGCTGCCCCTCTGATAAATTACATAGCAGTCGACCCACAAGCCTTGCAGGTAGTACTGCTTGCTTACTTGGCCTTGATGAATTCAGTTTGTTCTAAACAGAGGGCCTTTACAGAACAGCCAGTAGGGAGATTCTCTCTATAGGTAGAAATACAGGGCTGTAGGATTCTACTCATTCAGATGAGACAGCTAAAATTCTGTCCTTGCCAATATCGCACCATTCCTGGAAGACAGTATTGAGGGTCGAAACTGAGTGTCAAAGACCGTCACTGCTGATGTCCACTGCAGGCTTTCACCCCTTGGGGGAGGAAGGAGTCACCTTGGCCACCGCTGGCTCGCCTGCTAAAGGGGGTGGCAGGCTATACACGCCTTCGGCAGCCCCTTCGGCTACTTCCAGGACTCGGTAACCCGCGGCATCGTCAGCGCCGTCAACCGGCAGAACCCCTACTCCGATGACCCGCGCAAGCCCGGCGGCTTCATCCAGACTGACGCAGCCATCAACCCCGGCAACTCGGGCGGCGCTCTGGTCAACGCGCACGGCGAGCTGATCGGCATCAACACCTTCATCATCTCGAACAGCGGATCGTTCGCAGGCGCGGGCTTTGCCATCCCCTCGCAGCTTGTAAAGAGCACCGTCGATCAGATCATCAAGACCGGCGCGGTCCATCACGGCTACGTCGGCATTGCCATGAACGACGTGACGCCCGAGAACGCCAGCTTCTTCCATCTGAATGACGCCAGCGGAGCCATCGTGGCGCAGGTCACGCCGGACTCGCCCGCCAGCCAGGCCGGGCTCCAGCGCGGCGACGTCATCGTGCAGCTCGACGGCAAAAAGATCGTCAGCAGCAGCGATCTGCAGATGGCCGTCAGCCAGATGCAGCCGGGCACCGGCATCGCGCTGGGCATCCTGCGCGATGGCTCGCAGAAGACCCTCAGCCTGAAGGTCGGCGAGTTCCACGGCAACGCCGAGGTCGCCAGCAACAGCGACGGTTCCGACAACCATGGCAAGCTCGGCCTCGCCGTCGATGACCTGACCGACGACGTCCGCCAGCAGCTCCGTCTTCCGGGCAGCGTACACGGCGTCGCGGTCGAGCAGGTACGCCCCGGCAGCCCGGCCGAGGACGCGGGCCTGCAACCCGGCGACGTCATCGTCGAGGTCAACCGGCAGCCCGTGCCCTCCGCGCAGCAGTTCGCCGACAAGGTACACGCCAACCCGGCCGACAAGGACATGCTGCTGACGATCTGGTCCAAAGGCAACGAGAGCTACCGCGTGGTTCACCCCTCCCAGGGCTGAAATCTGGCATACCAGCGGTCCAAATGCCGGCGCGGGAATATTCCGCGCCGGCGCCTCTTTTTAAGAGGCATCCTTGAGCTTCCTTCTCTAAAATGGTTACGTGGGTAAGTAACATGGTTACGCGGCGAGTACGATGGTTGCGTCGCTGAGGCAAGTCCTCTATAACGGAAGTCACACCAACTAACGTAGAATCCTCTTCCCAACGATGAAGTCACAACGCATCCGAGACCTGACTGCTGCCCTGGATCGTGGAGAGATCGTCCCGTACTTTCAGCCTATCGTCGACATCAAGACGGTCAAAGTCTGCGGCTTCGAGGTGCTTGCTCGATGGGAGCATCCGACGGCCGGAGCGACGCTGCCGGTGGGGATGATCCGGCTGGCCGAGGGTGCGGACCTGATCTGGCGCGTAACCGAGGCGCTGATTGCCCGGACGGCCGATCTGGCGCGCACGCTTCCCCCACATCTGGACTTTTCAATCAACATCTCCCCGGCGCAGTTCTGCAACGCGGGCTTCTCCGACACTCTGATGCGCCACATGGAGCGCGCCGGGATGGACCCGGCAAGAGTCATGGTCGAGATCACCGAGACAGCGCTGCTTGAGGACTTCGACACCGCGCTGTCCATCGCGCAGGAGCTGAAGTCCTGCGGCATGCACATCGCGCTCGACGACTTCGGCACCGGCTACTCCAGCCTTCGGCACCTGCAGGCGCTGCCCTTCGACGAGCTGAAGATCGACGGTAGCTTCGTCAACTCGATGTCGGAGCGGCGCGAGAGCCGCAAGATCGTCGCCGCCATCGTGGGCCTCGGCCACAGCCTTGGGCTGAACACGGTAGCCGAGGGCATCGAAACCCGGAATCAGGCCGAGATGCTCTTCTACATGGGCTGCAACCGCGGACAGGGCTGGCTGTACAGCCATCCTCTGCCCGCCTCAAAGGTGGCCGCCTATCTTGCGGAGTCGCCGGGCAGCGGCCCCATCGACCTGGACCAGTCGCCGGTAGCCGCCACCATCGGCACCACGCTCGAAGGCATGCCTGCCCAGCGGCTCTCGCAGCTACAGGCTATCTACGACGGCGCATCGGTCGGGCTGTGCTTTCTGGACCGCAGCCTGCGCTACGTGAGCCTGAACCGGCTGTACGCCGAAGCCAGCGGGCAGACCATCGAGTGCCACGTCGGCAGATCCGCTGGCGAGGTGCGGCCGGACCTGTACCCCAGGATCGCGCCCTTCCTCGAAAAGGCGCTCGCCGGTGAGGCGACCCGCGGTGTGGATCTGGTCGTCCCGGGTGCAGAGCCGAAGGACCTGAGGACCTATATGGCCTCCTATGAGCCCGCGCGGGACGAGGTCGGCGAGGTGGTGGGCGTCTCCGTGGCGCTGGTGGACATCACCCTCCGCAAGCAAGCCGAAAACACCCTGCGAACCAGCGTAGACCACTACTGGCGCGCCGCCGGAGCCAATCCGCAGGTGCCCTGGACCGCCGATCCGGAGGGCAACATCCTCGACATCAGCCCGCGATGGGATATCGTAACCGGCTATAGCCGCGAGGAGGCCATCCGCGACCGCTGGAAGAACATCGTGCATCCGGAGGACCGAGAACGCGTGGTGCGCTGGTTCGAGCAGGCGCTCGAGATAGGCTCTCCGATCGACCTGCTCTGTCGCCTGCAAAGGCAGAACGGCGATCCCATCTGGGTGCGGATGTCCGCCGCCGCCCGCTTCGGGCTCGACGGCAAGGTGGAGCGCTGGTACGGCACCCTCGAAGAGATCGAAGGCGAAGGGACGAAGGAGTACGCCTACTGGTCCTGAGCGGCGGAAGCCACGGCGACGTGGCGGTACTCCGGCGTGAAGCCCAGCTCCCGCGCATAGCCGAGCATGCGGTCGAAGTTCAGGCTGATGGTAGCGCCCGCTTTCTGCGTCACTTCGTCCTCGACGGGCAGATCGAAGTCGTCCGCGCCATACGACAACCCTTCCAGCGCCCGCTCGTTCTGCGTCAGCACCGAGGTACGGATGCGCGGCACGTTATCGAGGAAGATGCGGCTGAGCGCGAGATGCCGCAGATACTCGTCCGTGGTGATCTCGATGCCCCCAAGCTGCGTGAAATAAGGCTTGAAGGTCCAGCAGAGGAAGCTGGCTAAACCGCCCGTCTCATCCTGAAAGGCGCGGGTCCGCTCCAGATGCTCGAGCCGCTCGTCGAGCGTCTCATCGAAGCCAATGACCATCGTCGCCGTCGTCTTCAGGCCCGCCGCAAGGATCGCCCGCTGCGCCTCGAAGTAGGCGGCTACGGTGTACTTGAACTTGCTGTGGCGGCTGCGGAACTCCTCAGTAAGAATCTCCGAGCCTCCGCCAGTGATCCAGCGAACGCCCGAGGCCTTGAGCCTCTCCGCGGCCTCGGCGTAGCTGAGCTTCGCATGGTCGGCAAGGTACATGAACTCGGCAATCGTCAGCGCATAGAACTCGAGCGCATCGCCGTAGCGAGCGCGGATCGCCGCAAACAGGCCGCAGTAGTAGTCCAGCGGCAAGTAGGGGTTGAAGCCCCCGTTGAAGCCCGCCAGATCGCCGCCGAGCGCGATCAGCTCGTCGAGCTTGCGGAAGACCTCCTCCTGCGAGAGCACATAACCGCCCTCCTGCCCCGGCAGCTTGTAGAAGGCGCAGTAGTCGCACTGAGCCACGCAGACGTTCGTGTAGTTCACGATGCGCATGACCATGTACGTGCAGGCGTCGGACGCGTGGAAGCGGGCGCGAACCTGCCCGGCGAGCGAGCGCAGCTCATCGTCCGAGGCGTTCTGCCAGAGCCAGCGGGCATCGGCGACGGAGATGCGCCCGCCCGCGGCGACTGTCTCCTGAATCTGCGCAAGCTGGGACGCGGCGGTGATCATACCTTGATTGTAAAGAAACCTACTCCCACTCCGTCGTATGACGCGAGAGCCACCAGCACGGAGGATACCCGGCCTGCGGGAAGATCGACCGGCTGCACCTCTCCGGGAGATCGCCGTCGTAGTCATACTCCTGCTTATTCCCCTTGAGCGGAGTCGCTAGAAACTGATGCACCTGGATGGTGCTGAAGGCTGTGCCCTGCTTGATACGGACGTGCAGCATCGCCCAATCCACCCCATACAGCGCGATCGCCGCGATGAGCAGCGTCTGCAACCCCCGAATGCTCCACTGGTTGAAGGACATGCTGCCATCCTCCCATATTCCGCGCCGCGAGGATACGGGTTTTCTGCGCTCCAACAGAGATGCGGGGTACCCCATCCTTCGCGCTCTTTGCGAAGGGTGGGTTGAACCTAGACCGGAACCCGCAACGCCTTCAGCGCCTCCGCCGTCAGCCCCTGCTTCGTACGCGGGAGCTCCTTCCACGGGTCGCGGCTCAAACGCTTCTTCCACTCACTGAAGCTCGCCGCGGAAAAAACCGGCCTCTCCTCCAGCTTCAGCTCCGACCAGCTCAACGACATCGACACCGCGGCCCCCGGACGCGCCCGCGGACTGAAAACCGCAACCGCCGTGGCCCCGCGCTCGTTGCGTAGATAGTCCAGAAAGATGCGGCCCTTGCGCGCAGCCTTGGTCATCTTCGTCAGGTAGAGAGCAGGTTTCTGCCTCTCCAGCTCGAGCATCAGCGCATGCGCAAACTCCTTGACCACCGGCCACGCATACTCCGGCTCGATCGGCGCAACGACGTGCAGCCCTTTGCCTCCCGTGAGCTTCAAAAAGCTCTCCAGCCCCGCCTGCTTCAGCAACTTACGCACCTCCGCGGCTGCGTTGGCAAGCTGCTTCCAGCCGATCTCCACATCGGGATCGAGATCGAAGATAAGCCGGTCGGGATGCTCCAGATCCTCGTTGCGCGAGCCCCACGGATGCACCTCCAGCACATCAATCTGCGCCAGCGAGGCCAACGCCTCGGGCGTGGAGAACGTGATATACGGCTCGGCCTTCCCCGCCTTATCCGCGATCTCGATGGAGCCGACGCTGGGCGGCAGCATATGGTTCGCATGCTTCTGGTAGAAGCACGGATGCCCGCTGCCCTCGGGGCAGCGCACCAGCGAGAGAGGACGATCCGCGATGTACGGCAGCATCGCGTCAGCGACGGCCCAGTAATAGTCGGCAAGCATCTGCTTGGTCAGGCCGGAGTCGGCATCGAGCACCTTCTCCGGGTGCGTCAGGCGCACAGGAGCATGCCCACCGGATGCAGACGGAGCCGTTCTGGCGACGATCCTCTTCGGCGCAGCATACGAAGCGCTCGGCTGCGGCTCTTCGCGCCGCACATCGGCGGCCGGCTTGTCCTCACGCAATCCCTGAAACGCGGCCTGCCGCACGAGATTGTCCGCGGTCCACGTAGCAAAGTGCACCTGCGCCACCAGCTTCGGCGCGACCCAGATGGGATGGTCGCGGAGAGAGTCCCTCGGCGTCTCATGAAACGGACTCGTCTCGCGCCGCAGCTCCTCCAGCTTCGTGCGTAGAATGCCGTGCGTCTTCTGCGTGAAGCCGGTGCCAGTGCGGCCCGCGTAGATGAGTCGCCTGCCCTCGTAGTAGCCAAGCAGCAGCGCGCCGACACCGTGCATACCGGCGTGTCCCTTCGACGGCAGCGTAAAGCCGCCCACGACGAACTCCTGCTCGTGAACGCATTTGATCTTGAGCCAGTCGCTCGAGCGGCCGGAGATGTACCTGCCGTTCGCGCGCTTGGAGATAATGCCTTCGGCGTGCAGCTCGCAGGCCTTGCGGAACATCACCTCGCCGCTCGTTTCAAGATGTTCACTGAAGCGAACATATTCGCCCGCGCCCTCTAGTATCTGCGCCAGAAGCTCCTTGCGCTGCCGCAGCGAAAGCTCCCGCGTATCGTGCCCATCCAGATGCAGCAGATCAAACACAAAGTACGTGAGCGGCTTGCGTCGCCCCTCCTCGAAGGCAGCCTGCAAGTCGGCAAAGCTGGTCGTTCCCTGCGCAGTCAGCACAACAACTTCTCCGTCCAGCAGGGCATCCTCCACCGGAAGCGCCGCCACCTGCGCGGCGATGGTGGGCATGCGATGCGTCCAGTCCAGCCCATTGCGCGTAAGCAGTTGCACATTGCTTCCCTGCTTGCGCGCCTGGATGCGATACCCATCGAGCTTCAGCTCATGCAGCCAGCCTTCGCTCGTCGGCGGCTCGCTCGCCTGCTGCGCAAGCTGCGGCGCTATGAACTCCGGCAGCCGCTCCTTCGGGAGCCTGCTCATCGCTGGAAGCCGCATCGTTGCTGAAGATTTCTTTTTTGTAACCGATACAGGAGCTTTTTCTTCAACCGTTTCTTTCGAGTTCCACACATGGTCCTCGCTGCGCGCAATCTCTTCGATCGAGCGCCCCGTTACAACGCTGTCCGGCATCCCCTCGGTGATCGGCGTCGCATCGGCCGGGTACTCATAACCGTCATGCTCCTTGATGAGCAGCCAGTTCGGCTTCTCCGCGCTGCCCCCGGCCTTGCCGCCCATGCGCACGAGCGCCCAATTGCCCTTCAGCTTCGTTCCATGCAGTGTGAACTTGAGCGAGCCTGCGTGCAGCGCGGCATCGACATCCGTGTGCCCGGCCTGCGGCTCCCACGTGCCCTGGTCCCACACCATCACCGTGCCGCCGCCGTACTGTCCCTTCGGAATAATGCCCTCGAAGCCGCCGTACTCGATAGGATGATCCTCTACCTGCACCGCGAGCCGCTTATCGCCCGTAAAGTAGCTCGGCCCCTTGGCGACAGCCCAGCTCTTGAGCACGCCGTTCCAAGCCAGCCGAAAGTCATAGTGCAGATGCGAGGCCGCATGCTTCTGTATCACGAAGGGCAATTCTCCCTTCGCGCCTGCGCGAGAGCCACCGCTCGGCTCCGCCGTCACGCTGAAGTCCCGCATAGAACGATAGCGCGCAAGCTGCGCATCGACAGCCTTCGCAGGCGACACGGCCCTCTTCGTCGCAGCCTTCTTCGCTGTCTTCTTCGTCGCCATAGGCTATGCCGACTTTCGCGTTGTCTTTGCGCCCTTCACCAACACCGGACCCCTCTTCGCCGCGCGCTTCTTCGCGGCCTTCTTCGGTACGCGAGCCGCCTCGTCGCTCTGCACACTGCGGCGAAGAGCATCCATCAGGCTCACCACCTTGGCGGACTTCGCCGCAGGAGCCTCCTTCGGCAGCGGAGCATGCTTGACCTTCGCCTCGACCATCTCCCGAAGTGCAGCCTCGTACTCGTCCTTGAACTTTTCCGGATGAAATTTCGCCGTCTTGCGCTCGATCAGCTCCTTCGCCAGCGCAAGCTGATCGCTGTCAATGGCAACATCCTTGATCTCCTCGAAGTACGCAGACGGCTTGCGCAGCTCCTCGGCATAGCGCAGCGTGTAGGACATCATGCCGGGTCCGTCGTCCGCCGCACCGATGGCGACCAGGTGCTCACGGCCACCAAAGGCGATCTTGCCCAGCCCCAGCGTCTTCGTCGCCATCAGAGCCTTGCGCACGACGGCAAAGGCCTCGGCATGAGCGTCATCCTCGGGCAGCACGAAGTACGGCTTTTCAAAGTACGCAGGATCGATCTCACCCACCGCAACGAACTGCGTCACATCCAGCGTCTTCTTCGACGGGATGCGGAGCGCCTCGATATCCTGCGGCTCGATCGTGACGTACTCGCCCTTGCGGTACTCGTAGCCCTTCACGATGTCCGCCGCCTGCACCGGCTCCTGCTCGCCTTCGGTGTCCTGCGGCGAGGACACCTTGCTGTAGCGGATGCGCTCGCCCGTCCTGCGATTGAGCTGGTGAAAGTGAATCTCGCTCTTCGGCTCGGTCGCCGGAAACAGGCGGATGCCGAAGGAGACGAGCGAGATGCGAAGCTGTCCGGACCAGTAAGGGTGCGCCATCGAAACTCCTCTCCACTCCCGTTGGAGGCCCGCAGCCGAGGGGAAGATGCCTGCCGGGAGCCGGGCCGACTCACGGGGCGTTCACGCAGTGCAGCTACACTGAAACCTGTAGGTGCGTCGACCGCATCCTACAGGTACGAAACCATATCAAAGCGTGAGGTGGACGTGGAACAACCAATCTCGGACGCGCTTGTCTTCTTTGGAGCGACCGGCGACCTGGCATACAAGCAGATTTTTCCTTCGCTGCAGCGGCTGGCCAAACGCGGCAAGCTGCGCGGGCCGGTCATCGGTGTGGCAAAGTCGGGCTGGGGTCTTGCGCAGCTCAAGGAGCGCGCCCGCAAGAGCGTCGAGGACCACGGCGGGCTGGACCCGGAGGGCTTCGACGACCTGATGGGCCGCCTGCGCTACGTCGACGGCGACTACGCCGACGAGGCCACCTTTCAGCAGGTGAAGAAAGAGCTGGGTAACGCCACGCATCCTCTGCACTACCTCGCCATTCCGCCGGTGCTCTTCGGCGAGGTCATGCAGCAGCTCGAAAAGGCCAACTGTGCAAACTGTGCGCGGGTTATCGTCGAGAAGCCCTTCGGCCGCGACCTTCCCTCGGCCCAGGCGCTCAATAAGCTGGTCAACAAGTTCTTCCCCGAGCAGAACGTCTTCCGCATCGACCACTACCTCGGCAAGAACGCCGTGCAGAACATCCTCTACTTCCGCTTCGCCAACTCGTTCCTGGAGCCGATCTGGAACCGGCATCACATCGAGTCGGTCGAGATCACCATGTCCGAGGCCTTCGCCGTGCAGGGCCGCGGCGCCTTCTATGACGGCGTCGGAGCCATCCGCGACGTGGTGCAGAACCACATCATGCAGCTCCTCAGCAATATCGCCATGGAACCGCCCCCGGGCCGCGATACCGAGCTGATCCGCGACGAGCGCGTGAAGGTGCTGCGCTCCGTGCAGCCCATCGAGCCGAACGACTTCGTGCGTGGCCAGTTCCGCGGCTACCTCGACGAGCCGGGCGTCAAGCCGGGCTCGCAGGTGGAAACCTACGTCGCCATGCGGCTCTATCTGAACTCGTGGCGCTGGAAGGGCGTGCCCTTCTTCATCCGCACGGGCAAGTCGCTGGCCTCCACCGAGACGCAGGTCGTCGCCCGGCTCAAGCATCCGCCCTCGGTCTTCAGCGACGAGCCGCCGCCGCCGAACTACATCCGCTTCCACGTCAGCCCGGACGTGAAGGTCGCAGTCGGTGCGCTCGAGAAGAACCCCGGCGCGGGCTTCCACGGCCACCAGGTCGAGCTGATCTCGGCCACGCAGCCCGATAAGAACGAGATGCTTCCCTATGAGGAGCTGATCGAGGACGCGATGCACGGTGACCAGCGCCGCTTCGCCCGCCAGGACTACGTGGAGCAGTCATGGCGCATCCTTGATCCCATCCTGAACGACGCAGGCCCCGTGCACCAGTACGAGCCCGGCTCGTGGGGACCCGCCGAGGCCGATGCGCTCACCGCCCATGTCGGCGGATGGTTCACCGGCGCAAAGAGCTTCTAAACGCACCGCAACACAAAGGGGCAGGATCGTCTCCGATCCTGCCCCTTATTCTTTGCTTCGTTCTACTGGTTAGGGTTGAGCGACGTACCCGTCGTTCGCGTTCTGGATGAAGGTAAGGTCAGGCTCGATGGGCGCGCCTGCCGGAATCGAGGTCGGCGTGAGTCCTCCACGACCACCTCGTCCACCCGCAGCCGCCGGAGCAGCCGCGCCGCCTCCGCCGTTGCCACCGCGTCCACCCGCCATCTGGTCGACCGCCGCTGCATAGAAGGCCTGCAGATCGGGGTTCGACGCATCCTTCGCGTGGTCGGAGGCAAAGGCCCGCATCTTGACCAGCTCGGCCTTCACCACGGCCTTCGCCAGCGGAGAGGCTGTATTGCTGTTCGAGAGGCTGACCATGTGCTCGAGCACCGACTCGTCCACGGTCATCTTGGTCTGCCCCGCCGGACCCTGCGGAGTAGCGGCGTACCACGTCGCCTTCAACGTGGAGTCCAGCATCTCCTCGAGGCTCGGCAGCGAGCTGTCGCGCACGTGGAACTCCTGCAGGCGCGTCGCGCGCTCGGGATCGAGCAGAGCGTTGAGTGTGTTATCGGCTGCCGCACGAACCGGTGCCATCGGATCGAAAGCCGGTCCGGTGTAGCCCTGGAAGGACTCCTGCGTGCGCGGAAGGTTCGGCGGACGCGGCGGCAGAATCGCCAGCAGCGACTCCGGCAGCGTCAGCATCTGCGGGTCGAGCGTCTTGAGCACAGCGGCAATTGCCGCCCTCTGCTCGTCGCCGGGGATCATCTTCGTAACCATCTGCCCATCGCCGCGCAGCGCATAGCGATAGTTCAGGCCGCCGATCGACTGGGAGACAGCCTCGGTCTGGTAGCGATGCAGCAGGTACACCGGAACCAGCGTGTCCTCCAGCATCGCCATCGGATACCCCGGACGAATCGCCGCCTCGGAGAAGTTCTTCATGGCGATCTCGCGCACCTTCAGCAGCCGGTCCAGCTCTGCCGAGGAGCTTGGGCCGTTGTCCCACTGCGAGGAGTGCGGATGGATGCTCGTCGGGCCGTTGTCGATCATGTAGTACAGGCCCTGCTTCTCGGCGTCCATCAGGAACTTGTTCAGACCGGCTCTCTCCTGCTCCGGCGTGGTGTTCGGCGGGAACTGCTTGTAGGCATAGGTGATGGAGATCTTGTCCCACTCGCCAAGCCCCGGCTCATACGCGTGCGACAGGTCCAGCTTGCCGTCCGGTGTAATGCGGATCTTCGGGAACGGGTAGTCCTCCACTGACTCGCCATGTCCATTGGCCGTAGCCGCATGATTGTGGCTCAGGCCGATGGTATGGCCGCTCTCGTGCGCCGCAAGCTGGCGAATGCGCTGCAGCACAAGCTGCAACTGCTGCGGGTCGGGCTTGCCGTCCGTCTTATATGGGGAAAGCAGAGCGTCGGTGATGAGGAAGTCCTGCCGCTCGCGCCCGGCGGTCAGCGTCACCTCGCCCTTCAGGATCTCGCCCGTGCGCGGATCGACGACCTCGGCTCCGTTTGAGAAGGCGCGGTTCTCGCCCTCCACCCACATGATGACGTTGTAGCGAACGTCGAACGGATCAGCCCCCTCGGGCAGCAGCTCCACCTTGAAGGCGTTTGAGAACCCGGCGGCCAGGAAGGCATCGCTCCACCAGCGAGCGCCCTCAAGCAGCGCCGTGCGGATCGGCTCCGGCGCGCCGCGGTCCACGTAATAGACGATCGGCTTGATCGGATCGCTCACTGCCGCGTTCGGGTCCTTCTTCTCCAGCCGGAAGCGGTGAACATAGTGCACCGTGCGCGGCTCGCCGATCGGACGCGACCAGTCGTTGTAGGTCGTCGTCACCGTGGAGCCATAGCGCGGGTCCCAGATGCGCGGCTTGTAGCCCGCAGGCGGAAGCTGGATAAATGACTGCCGCTCGCGCAGCGTAATGTTGTGCTCATCAGGAGAAACCGCGCCCAGCGGGCCTTCTCCGAAGCCACCGCGGCCGCCAGCGGCAGCGCGTCCCTCATCGGTGAAGGTCAGCAGCGTCTCGACCTCGGTGTTGAGGGGAAAGTTCTTCGTATTCTCGGGAATAATCATGCTGCGCTGCACGTCCTGCCGGTAGCTCGCGCCGAGGCGGCCCGAGAAGTCCTGCGCGTCGCGCACAAGGAAGTCCGTCGCATCCACCAACACGTGGTCATCCGCGTCCTCGCCCACAATGGGGAAGGCAGCCAGCACGGACACCGGAAACGCCTGCCGCACCGCGTCCTGCTGCGCGGGCTCATCGACCCCGGCGCGCCACTTCGTGTTCTCGGCGGTCAGCAGAACCTTCGGGCCCACACGCGAGAACTTCACTACGAGAGCCTGGCTCACCGCGCCGCGGTTCAGGCCGTTCGTGCCCGCGCCGTCCGCGATGTGGCGGGTGTAGAGGAACTCGGTATTGAACTTCGAAACCTCCATGTACAGCCGGTCGGTCTTCGTATCGAGATAGATGGGAACGAAACCGTCCTTCTTCTGGAGAGAGCCGGTTCGCTGCTCGATGGTCGGCACCGGGCCACCGGCAGCAGCGCCGGAGCCGGCACGCTGCGCAAAGAGACTACCGGCAACGCCGAGCAGGAGCGCCGGAAGAACAGTGCAGGTTTGCCACTTGGGATTCATGGATTCAGTCCTCATCAACGTGGTGAGTGCGGCAACAAAGGAAAACGCGGGAGAGGCCCCAGCGCAGCCGCTGCAAGCACCCGTTCCCGAGGTGGACAGATTGGTGGTGTACACAGATAGACGCAGCAGCCGCGCACGAAGACGCAGGCCTGATCGGCAACTCATCCCGCCCTTCGCAAACGGCGCGAAAGATGGGGCACCCGGGTGCTTGCGGGGGTACTCCAATAGTGGGTCAGTTTGAAGGGTACGGGCTTTAGCCCGTACATAAAATAGCCGCTGCATCGAGGGGCTTTAGCCCCTGAGGGAATCGCTGCACCCAAACTGCCCTCTACCGGCACTTCCCTGAAGCGGCGCCTAAACCGGATGATCCCGATGAAGATACTTCTTATACGCGGCAATCCAGTCGGTGGCAATCTCGCGCTGCGCGGAGGCGAGGTCAATCTGCCCCTCGCAGACCATGCTGTGCAGCCGCGTCTCGAGCGCATCCTTCGCCCGGGCGTTCCACACGCGGGAGCGATAGGGCTCCGGCCACAGGTTACGCACGTCGCTGGTGCCGCCGAGCTGCGGATTAATAAGATAGTCCACCTGGTACTCACCCGAGGCCTTCTCGTTCAGGCCATACTCCTGCAGCACCTTCTCCTTCGTCTCGCTCGAAACGGCGGGGTCGAGGTCGTCGTCGCTCTCCGCACATATCTCGTTCAGGTCGATCATCCGGGTCGCGCCCGGCGTCAGGCCGCTGTCCGGCCGCAGGCGGGCCTCGTCGGTCGCATGCGGCTCAAGGACGAACAGGCGGCTCCGTCCCGCGAGAATCCCCAGCAGCAGCACGGCAGCGACCACCGCGGCATAACGGTAAGTGGCCCACGAAAAGAGCCCTTTGCGCGGAGCCGGAGCGTCTGCGGCGAGCCGCTCGCGCAGGACCGAGCGCGTCTCAAGTCCGGGCTGGCGCGCCTCCCTCTGCACCGCGCTCTGGATCTCATCAAAGATCGCGCCCGCCCGTTCAAAATCCTGCCGCCGCGCGCGGCACTCCACGCAGGCATCGAGATGCTCACGGACGCGCTCGGCCTCGCCTGCCGCGCACTCGCCGTCCAGAAACTGCAGCAGATCCTCGTCGGTCAGGTGCCTGCGTCCTGCGGCCATCAGCGTCCCTCCGTGCGGGCCAGCCGCGCCAGCGAGCGCGTCAGCAGCGTCGAAACCGTCCCCAGCGAAACCCCGACTACCTGCGCGATCTCGCGGTACGTCAGCCCCTCGGCGCGCAACTGCAGGCAGAGACGCTCATTCTCCGGCAGGACGCGATACACCGCCAGCAGCCGTGCCTGCCGCTCGCCAAGCAGCACCTCCTCCTCCGGTGTAAGGTCGTTCGCCGTGTGCTGCTCGGGCAGGAAGTCCTCCATCTGCACCACGTTGGCGCGACTGCGGTTCCCCATGCGGCGCTTGAGCGCAAGGTTGTGCGTCACGCGAAAGACCCAGCCGCGCAGGTTGCTGCGCGAGCGGCCCTTCTGCAAGTGGTGAAAGAGCGCGAGAAAGACCTCTTGAATGATGTCCTCGCCATCATGCGCCGTCAGTCCAAAGGACATCGCGTACCGCAGAAGCTGGGCGCTCATCGAGTCGAAGAGGGTCAGAATCTCCTGCTCGAGCGGAGCGTCCGCGGTGCCGGTCTGCGGAAGAAACAGTCCGGAGGCTGAGTTGGAGAAAAGGGGCGGCATGAACTTCGCCTCCCATTAATGCACATTTGCGGGACCGCTGTCCTGCCTCCCCCGCGAAGAAAAACCATGAACGAATTCCCATCGCCAGGAATATCTCGACAGCAACTCATCGAAAGGCAGCTCATGTCTCTGCGTAACAAGTTCCTGCCGGGAGCTCTCCTGGCCAGCGCTTTCGTTCTGTATCCCCTACATGCACAAACCTCCGGCGGCGAGATCGACCTCAAGGTCAACGATCCCTCCGGAGCCTCCCTGCGCGCCTCGGGAGAGATCACCGGCCCCGGCATCGTGCGGAACATCCAGACCAGCGCCGACGGCTCGCTCGCGCTGACCGGCCTCCCCCTCGGCCACTATCGCATCGAGCTGGCGCACCCCGGCTTCGCCTCGAAGGCCATCGTCATCGATCTCGGCTCGGCCACGCCCGTCACCCGCCAGATCACGCTCGACCTGCAGGCCGCCTCGGCCACCATCAACGTCGTCTCCCCCACGCCCATCGGCAATCAGGACGTGGACGTCGACCAGATTCCCGTCCCCGTGCAGGGACTCACGGCGAAGAACCTCGAAGACTCCAACGCGCTCGACCTCGCCGACCTGATGAACAAGCGCCTCAACAGCGTCTACATCAACGAGAACAACGGCAACCCCTACCAGCCCGACATCAACTACCGCGGCTACACCGCCTCGCCGCTGATCGGCACCCCCGAAGGCCTCTCGGTCTACCTCGACGGCGTGCGCCAGAACCAGCCCTTCGGCGACATCGTCTCCTGGGATCTCATCCCCAAGATTGCCATCCGCGACATGGCGCTCATCCCCGGCTCGGACCCGGTCTACGGCCTGAACACCCTCGGCGGCGCGATCTCCGTGCAGACCAAGGACGGCCTCACCGCCCCCGGCGACCACCTCCAGATCACCGGCGGCAAGTTCGGCCGTCGCGCAGGCGAGGGCGAGATCGGCGGCGTGCTCCCCCACGGCTTCAACTACTACGTCGCGGGCAATCTCTACCGCGAAGACGGGTGGCGGCAGTTCTCGCCCTCCGAGGTCCGGCAGTCCTTCCTCAAGCTAGGCTGGGCCGACGACAAGACGACCGTCTCATTGAGCGGCGCCTACGCCGACAACTGGCTCACCGGCAACGGCACCTCCGACTATCGCTTCCTCAAGACCGACTGGACCGACGTCAACACCATCCCCGACGTCACCTGGGACCACTCGCCCTCGCTGACGCTGAACGTCAACCACCAGATCAACAACAACGTCTCCATCGCCGCCAACGCCTACTACCGCTATGTGCGCGCCGACAGCTCCAACGGCGACCTGAACGACGACTCCTTCGACCAGTCGCTCTACAACCTCAGCGCCGCCGACATCACCGCGCTCACCAACGCCGGATACACCGGCTTCCCGACCACCGGCAGCCCCGCGACCCAACCCTTCCCCTACTGGCGCTGCATCGCCCAGTCGCTCGAAGGCGACGACGGCGAGCCCTCCGAGAAGTGCACCGGCGTCATCACCCGCACCACCGACAAGCAGAACAGCTACGGCCTCTCCGGCCTGATGACCTGGCGCACGAGCCATAACCGCCTCGCCGTCGGCGCAAGCTGGGACCGCGGCACCTCCACCTACCATCAGCTCACGCAGCTCGGCTACCTGAACCCCGACAACGTCTCCTTCACGCTCGTCCCCATCTTCTTCGACGGCACCACCTTCGCCGACGACGAGCCAGTCGACAACCGCGTCCAGCTCCACGGCATCCTGAACACGGGCAGCATCTACGCCACCGACACCTGGACGCACGGCCCACTCAGCGTCACCCTCTCCGGCCGCTACAATCACACCTCGCTCCAGAACGTCGATTACCTGCCGCTCTCCGCAGCCCGCGGCAACCTGAACAGCACCAACGTCTTCCAGCGATTCAACCCCGCCGCCGGCCTCACCTACAAGGCGACGAAGCACTTCACCACCTACTTCAACTACAGCGAGGCCAGCCGCTCCCCAACCTCCATCGAGCTCGGCTGCTCCGACCCCGACCAGCCCTGCAACCTGCCCAACGCGCTCGTCAGCGACCCGCCGCTGAAGCAGGTCGTCACCCGCACCTTCGAGGTCGGCATCCGCAGCGCCGAGCAGGAGAGCAGCTTCCACTGGAGCGCCGACTACTTCTTCGGCCAGAACTACAACGACCTGCTCTTCATCGCCTCCGAGCAGACCGGCTTCGGCTACTTCGCCAACTTCGGCAAGACCCGCCGCGACGGCGTCGAGCTGGAGCTGGGCAACGACTGGCGCCACTGGGGCGTCGGCGCGAACTACACCTTCCTGAACGCCACCTACCAGAGCCCGCAGACTATCGACGCCGCCAGCAACAGCACCAACGACAGCGCCCTCGCCGGACAGCCCGGCACCGATGGCAACATCGACATCGCTCCCGGCGACTTCATCCCGCAGGTGCCGCGCAACCTGCTCAAGGTCTACGGCCAGTACAAGCCCTCCTCGAAGCTGACCGCCGAGCTGGACATCCGCGCCGTCGGCTCCTCCTTCGCCCGTGGCAACGAGAACAACCTCGACCAGCCCGACGGCATGTTCTACAACGGCAGCGGCAAGTCAGCCGGTTACGGTGTAGCTGACCTCGGTGTGCGCTACCAGATCCATCCCCGCATCCAGCTCTTCGCGCAGATGAACAACCTGCTCGACAAGCACTACTCCACTGGCTCGCAGTTGGGCACTTCCCCCTTCGACAACAACAACCACTTCGTAGCCCGCCCCTTCGGCACGCCCTACGGCACCGGCGACGGAGACATCCCCATCCGCAGCTCCGCCTTCCTCGCCCCCGGCACCCCATTCAACATCTACGGCGGCCTCAAGATCACCCTCTGGAAGGGCCACTCCTAAACATCTGCAACCAACAAAATCCCATGCTTCGGCTAATCGAAGCGTGGGATTTTTGTTTTAACTGAGATCACTTAGGTTGCGAAACGCTACAGGCCTGCCTCTCCGTCTCATACACGCACTTCGGCATCAGCGGATATCCTTGAACCAGTTGTGTGTTTGCCAAAACATCCCGAGGACATCGCGTGAAGAAAACCCTGCTGCCCATTGAAGCGGTTGCGGCCAAACTAGACCTGCCGGAAGACCTCTACGAGAAGCGAAGCCCTGTCAGCGCAAAGCTCAGTCTGGACCTGCTGAACGATGCGCGATTCCACCGCGGCGGCAAGCTGATCCTCGTAACGGCAACCACGCCAACAACCTCCGGCGAAGGCAAGACCGTTACATCGATCGGGCTGGTGCAGGGACTGGAGAAGATCGGCAAACGCGCGGTGCTTGCATCGCGTGAGCCATCGCTAGGCCCGGTGTTTGGCATGAAGGGTGGCGCAGCCGGCGGCGGACGCTCGCAAGTGGAGCCTGCCGAGAAGATCAATCTTCACTTCCACGGAGACTTTCACGCGATCACCTCCGCGCACAACCTTCTGGCGGCGCTCATCGACTCGCACATGTTTCACGGCAACGAGCTTGACCTCGATCCGAAGGGCATCACATGGCCGCGCACACTGGATATGAACGATCGCGCCCTGCGCCACGTCACCGTCAGCGTCACGGGCGCGGACAAGAAGCAGCGCGACGGCAGCAATCGTCCCAGCGGCTTCCTCATCACAGCTGCCTCGGAGATCATGGCCATTCTGGCGCTTGCCACAGGCCGTGAGGACCTGCGCGCCCGGCTGGCGCGGATCGTCATCGGGCAGGACCGCAAGGGGAACCCGGTGCGCGCAGCCGATCTCAACGCGACCGGACCAATGATGGCGCTCCTGCACGAAGCCTTGCAGCCGAACCTCGCGCAGACCACCGAAGGCACGCCTGCGATGGTGCACTGCGGGCCGTTCGCCAACATCGCACACGGCACCAGCTCGGTCGTCTCCCAGAAGATGGGCATGCAGATGGCGGACTACGTGGTCAACGAGACAGGCTTCGCCTCGGATCTCGGCTTTGAAAAGTACATGGACCTTGTAAGCCCTCTGTCCGGCATCAAGCCCGCCGCCGCCGTGCTGGTAACAACCGTCCAGAGCGTGAAGCAGCAGGGCGAAGGCAATCTCGAACAGGGATTCGCAAACCTCGAAAAACACATCGCGATTGTGCGCGGCTTCGGACTGCCCGTAGTGGTCGCAATCAACCGATTCCCGAACGATACCGAGGCGGAGCTTGCCACGCTGCGCGCATTCTGTCAGGCACGCGGGGCGGAGTTTGAGCTTTCCGAAGCATACACAAAGGGAGGAGAAGGAGCAGCGGCACTCGCGCAGAAAATCGTCGAGGTGATCGAGGCAAACCCGAACGCCAAACTGACGACCACCTACGATTTTGGCGACCCGGTGATCGAAAAGATCACCAAGGTGGCGCAGAAGATCTACGGTGCCGACGCCATCGAGCTAAGCGAGCGTGCACAGGAAAGCCTCGCCCGCTTCACGCGCTGGGGCTTCGGGGAACTGCCCATCTGCATAGCAAAAACACAGTACTCGCTCAGCGACGACCCCAAACGGCTCGGCGCACCGACCGGATGGACGCTCCACGTAACGGACATCTCACTCTCCGCAGGCGCAGGATTTCTCGTCGTCATCTCCGGCGCCATGATGCTCATGCCAGGATTGCCCAAGGTGTCCCGCGCACTGGGAATCGACGTCGATGAACACGGCGACATCATTGGGATGTCGTAACCGCTACTCCACCAGAATCGCCCGCAGATCATTCACGTTCGTATAGGTAGGCCCGGTAATCACCGCATCGCCGAGCGCCTCGAAGAACCCATGCCCATCGTTGTTCGCCAGCGCATCCTCAGGCACGATGCCCAGCGCACGCGCACGGTCCAGCGTGTCGGGCGTAATGATGGCCCCGGCAATCTCCTCGATGCCATCGACCCCATCCGTATCCCCCGCCAGCGCATACATACGCGCATGCCCGCGCAGCGCCACAGCCAGCGCCAGCAGGAACTCCACGTTGCGCCCGCCGCGGCCCGTACCCTCGACGGTCACGGTCGTCTCGCCGCCCGAGAGCAACACACACGGCGCGGCAAACGGCTGCCCATACTCCGCCACCTGAAGCGCGATGCCCGCCATCACCTTCGCCACCTCGCGCGACTCACCCTCAATCGCATTACCGAGAATGTACGGCGTCACACCCGCATCGTGTGCAACAGCAGCGGCGGCCTCGAGCGCCTGCTGCGGCCCGGCGATCTGCACCGTGCGATGCCCGGCCAGTCGAGGATCATCCGGCTTCACCGTCTCCCCACGCCCGCTCTCCAGCGCCTCCAGCACATGCGGCGGAACCGCAATCCCCCGCCGCCGCAGGATCGCCAGCGCATCGGCGCAGGTGGTCGGATCGCCCACTGTCGGCCCCGAGGAGATATTCCAGGCCTCATCCCCCGGCACATCCGAGATCACCAGCGTCAGCACCTTCGCCGGATAGCACGCCGCCGCCAGCCGTCCGCCCTTGATGGCCGAGAGATGCCGCCGCACGCAGTTCATCTCTGCAATGGACGCGCCCGACCGCAGCAGCAGCCGGTTCACCTCCTGCTTGTCCTCGAGCGTAAGCCCAGCCAGCGGCTCGGCCATCAGCGCCGATCCGCCACCGGAGATCAGCGCCACCACAAGATCATCCGCCGTAAGCCCCTCAACGAACTCGCGGATTCGATGCGCCGCCGCAACACTTGCCGCATCGGGCACCGGATGCGCCGACTCAATCACCTTGATACGCTCCGTAGGCAGCGCGTAGCCATAGCGCGTCACTACCAGCCCCTCAAGCGGCCCCGGATACAGCCGCTCAAACGCCTGCGCCATCGCCGCCGCACCCTTGCCCGCACCGATGACGATCAGCCTGCCCTTCGGCGGCTCGGGGAGGTGCGCGGCCATGGCGCGCATAGGCTGCGCGGCCTCAATGGCGGCCTCAAAGATCCGGCGCAGCAGCGCCCGCGGAGCTGCTGTACTCACGACTCCTCTTCCACCGGAAACTTAGAGCCCTTCCGCCAGTCAAACAGTTTGCGGACGATCCACACGATAATCACCAGCAGCACCAGCCCGCAGACGCCGAGCACCAGCGTGCGATGGTAGTGCATCGCGTCCGAGATCGTATTCAGGATGCGCGGGCCGAAGAAGATCAGCAGCACTGACGCGATAGCGAAGCGCAGAAACTTGCCCAGCAGCAGCGCCCCGAAGAAGACCCCCGTCTTCATCTCGAAGACGCCCGCCGAGAACTCGAACACCTTGACCGGAAACGGCGGCGGCGCCATCGCCGGCAGCATGATGGCCAGAAACTCCTGCTTCTCGAACCGGTCGCGCAGTTTCTCGAATCTCTCACGGTTGATGCGCTTCAGCAGGAACAGCTCCCCGCCCGCGCGCCCAAGGAAGAACGGCAGCAGCCCGCCCACCGCCGCACCCAGCGCCGCCATAAAGCAGTACAGGATCGCCTTCGCATGGTCGTGCATCACGTAATCGACCACCAGCGCATCCACCGGAATCGGCATCGGGATCGCCGCCGAGTCGATCAGCGAGATCGCGCACAGCCCCCACGCCCCCAGCGGCTTCAGAAACGCCAGCAGCGCCACGTTCCACTTCTTCAGAAACCCAAAGCGCGAAGCGTGCGCCGGAGCAGCCTCCATCACCTGATCAAACAGCACGGTCAGCTCCAGTCTCGACATGCTCCGTCCGCCCGGCCAGTAGGTCGAGCGCATGAGGCAGCACCGGCAGAATCGCCCGGAGCGAGTGCTCCGCGCCAGCGGGACTACCAGGCAGGTTCACGATCAGCGTAGTGCCTAGGGTGCCGCAGACGCCACGACTCAGCGAGGCCATCGGCGTCTGTTCCAGCCCCGCCGACCTCATGCGCTCAGCCAGCCCGTCGGCCAGCCGCTCGCAGATCATCCGAGTCGCCTCCGGAGTCACATCGCGCGGAGCAAAGCCGGTGCCGCCGGTGGTCACAATCAGCTCGATACTGCGCGCATACTGCCGCAGCGCATCGGCAATCTGGATCAGGTCGTCGGGCAGGGCATGCGCGGCGGGCGAGCCGATACCGGCCTCCACCAGCAGCCGCGCCACAATGGGGCCGGAGCGGTCCTGTTGCGTGCCCTCAAAGCAGCGGTCGCTGATGGTCAGCACCACGGCCCTCGTCTCGGAACGGAAGCGGGAAATCACAGCGCCTAGTCTACGGCACAGGCCGGGGAAAATCCGAGGAAACGCCGTGGATTCCCCGCCGGAAACGATGATTTCTCGTTGAAAATACACGTCGTTAGGGCTGCGCGTAGTAGCCGTCGCGGGTGCGCGCCGTAAGCCCCGGCGTCGCCACCTTAATCTCGATATGGTGATACTCGTCCGCCTTGTCCGCCGGGGCCGCGTCAAAGGTCAACTCATAGTAGGCGCTAGTATCGTCCAGGCAGCGCGCCAGCATCGAGGCCACGTCGTTGTTCGAGGTCAGCACCAGCCCGCCGCTCTGCTTCGCCAGCACCTGCAGCGAGGTGTCCGCAATCTCCGCCTGCCCGGCCTTGCTGATGCCCTTCTCATAGGTCTGGTAGTACGTCGCCGACAGCACCGACTGCCCCGCGCCCAGCGGGTCCACCGCATACAGCGTCATCCGCGACCGGTGCAGCCCCGTCGACATCTCCACCACATCGTGGAAGACGCCCTCCTGCTCCTTGCCGTCGAGATAGATCCCCGGCCCCGACAGCAGCGGCCAGCCGGGCGAGATCCACAGCACCAGCTTGCGTCCGGGCTGCTGCTGCTCGGCTGCCACGAGCTGGTGCAGCGTCGTCACCGAGAGCTGGTAGCGGTCTTCCGCGCCGAAGAATCCGGCCGAGCGACGGATGGTGCGCAATCCGATCTCGTACTGGTCCAGCAGCGCACTGAGGGCGTTGCCGTCGGTCGTGAAGTCCTTCTGAATCTGCGTCCCCTGATCGGTAAAGAAGGCGAGCTGCGTGGGATGGTCCAACTTGCCTCCGTTGGACTTCAGCAGCGTATCGAGCTGCTGGCGCACATAGGAGACGTTCTGATAGTTCGCATTAACCGCGTCGACCAGCAGAATCACCTTGACCGGCTCGGTGCGGTCGAGCGCCCGGAAGGAGGTAATGGGCCTCTGCTCTTTGTTGTCGAGCAGCGTAAAGTCCTGCTGCGTCATGCCCGCCACGGGCTTACCATTCTTCCCCGACACAACGACGTCCAGCGTAAGTTTGCCCAGGCGGGCCGGGGGCTGCGGAATCTCCTGCTGCGCGAGGCCGGTGCCGGCGATACAAACGAGGGCAAGCGAGAAGAACAGGTAACGGAGGTGGGTACGCATGGGGTTTCCTTCTGGTCCCGGGGCCTGGTTCGCTCGCGTGTGGACTTCTTTAGAATAGAGGAGCGCGAGCTGTACGGAAGAATCCCCGGGTTACGCCTCTTTCTCCACGAATACCCGTAAGGATGAGAAAATAAATTGAATCGCATGGGGAGACAGGCCCGGCGGATCACCGCACCTCCGGCGGACCAAAAACGTTCCAGTCCCATCCGGCGTCTTACTCAGATAGCGCATGCCAGCTCCCTCCTTAGAGACTCCACCGAACCCGGCCGAACCACCCCAGCCCGCCCGGATACGCTCCACCCGGTTCGGGGAACTCGACGAGCACGAGCTGGTTCGCCTGCTCGATTCGCTCGACGACGAGCGCTCCCGCGCCCGGTTCCGTGAGTCCATCTACATCGCCATCTTCATCTGGATGATCTTTGCCGTACTGCTCGTCTTCGGCCCGCGCGTGTTTCCCACCCCGCCGCAGGTCGTGAACCCGTACGACATCCAGAAAGAGCACCAGCTTGCCCAGATGGAGACGCCGAAGGACATCGTCCGCAAGTTCAAGACGCCTCCAGCGCCTGCGCCGAAGGCTCCCGAGGCACAGCCGAAGAACACCCCGACGGCACCCGCCGCTCCCGCTCCCAAACCGGCGCCGCAGCAGGCAAGGCCGCAGCCGCAGGCTCCCGCGCCGCCGCCGCAGACAGCCAAGGCGCAGCCGAACCCGATGCTGCCCCAGCCGCAGCCCACGCAGACCGCTCCTTCGGCTCCTCAGCCGGTGCCTGAGGCTCCCAAGCCCGCGCCGAGCTTCAGCGGCCCGCGCTCCGCCGGAGACACCATCCGTCAGGCCATGCAGGGGGCCGCCCATGACCACGGCAACTCCAGCGGCAACTACGCCGAGAATGTAACCCCGTCGAAGGTCGGCGTCGGCACCGGCGTCGATATCCTCTCGGACACGATGGGGGTCAACTTCAACCCCTATCTGAACAAGATCATGCGGCAGATCTACAACACGTGGATTCCGCTGATCCCTGAGGAGGCGCGGCCGCCGCTGAACAAGCAGGGCGCGACGCAGATCCGTTTTACGATCCTGCCCAACGGACGCATCGGCGGCATGGTGCTCGAAGGCTCCACGCACGACGACGCGCTTAACCGGGCGGCATGGGGCTCCATCACCGGCGTCGGCCAGTTCCCGCCCCTGCCGAGCGAGTTCCACGGCCCGAACCTCGAGCTGCGGATTCACTACCTCGTCAACATGAAGCCGCCGGAATAACCGATGGCTGCGATGGACATAGAGCTACGCCGGAGACAGGCACGCGGTCTGCTGTATCTGGCCGCAGCCGTGATAGTCTTCAGCATTCTTCGCGCCGGATGGCACCGCGCCTTCCCTGCAGGATGGTGGCACCTTTGGTAGCCGACGAGTATCCGCTGATTGTGCTGGCGGGCGCGACCGCCAGCGGCAAGACCGCGCTCTCCCTGCGGCTGGCCGAGGAGTTCGCGGGCGAGATCGTAAGCTGCGACTCGGTGGCCGTCTATCGCGGCATGGAGATCGGCACGGCCAAGCCCAGCTTCGAGGAGCGGGCGCAGGTTCCGCACCACATGATCGATATCGCATGGCCGGACGAGCCTTGCACCGCGGGCGACTACAGCCGTCTCGGGCGCGAGGCGCTGACCGGCATCCGCGAGCGTGACCACCTGCCCATCGTCACCGGCGGCACCGGGCTTTATTTAAGAGCCTTGATCGACGGCCTCTCCCCCGCGCCCCAGCGAGACGAAGCGCTGCGTGAGCGCCTGCGCCAGCGCACACCGGAGCATCTGCACAGGCTGCTGACGCGCCTCGATCCGTTAGCGGCCAAAGCGATTCATCCGAACGATATGCCCAAGGTGATCCGCGCCGTCGAAGTCAGCCTGACCGCAAAGAGTGCGATTACCGAACAATGGCAGCAGGGACGCGACCGCCTGACCGGCTACCGCATCCTGCGGCTGGGACTGAACCCGCCGCGCCAGCAACTCTACGAGCGCATCAATCTACGCGCCGCCGCAATGTTCGAGCGCGGGTTGATCGAAGAAACCGAGCGGCTGGTAGAGCGATACGGCTACGAGTGCCGCCCGCTGACCTCGCTGGGCTACGCCGAAGCGGTCGCCGTGCTGCGCGGCGAGATGACGCGCGAGCAAGCCGTGTTGCAGGCGCAGCAGGGGCATCGCAACTACGCCAAGCGACAGGGAACATGGTTCCGCCGAGAACCGAAGATGCACTGGCTGATGGGATGCGGCGATGAAGAGCCCGCCTGGGAAGAGGCAAGGAATCTGGTTCGGCAACATCTAAATGTTCCACGGGTATCTTGAATGTTCCACGTGGAACATTTAACATGCGCCGCTACGGCTGGGGCTGGAGAGTAAGGTCGTCGGCAAGCCGGAAGCGCACCAGCGACTCGGCCGGAATCTCGATGTCGCGGTTGCCGGTAAGGCCTCCGAGCGCAGTGCCTGCGCCGCCGCCTGCCAGTCCGCCGACCAGCAGACCAACGCCGCCCGAGGCTACGCCGCCTACCAGCATGCCCAGCCCCGCGCCGCCGCCGATCAAGGCTGTTGAGCGCTTGCCCTTCCCCTTCTTGGTGCGAGTCAGGTTGTTGGTGCTGAGGGGATAGCTCGTGCCGTTGAGCGTCAGCGAGGTGAGCCGAAGCTGCAGGATGGAGGCTCCCTTGAAGTGGCCGCGGCGATGGGAGGCCTCGACGACGCCGTCGACGTGCGCTCCACGCGGAATCACAACTTGATTGTTGCTGAGCACCGGCTCGGCGATCTCACCCGTAAACGGGTCGCCCAGATGGCTGGTCTTGACGCTGATGTGCTGGTTGATGCGGATCGCCAGCGGCGTTCCGGCCGGTACGTCGATGTCCGCCGGACGAATGATCGGGGTGCCGTTGGCAGGCGGAGCCGAGGGACCGGGCTGCGCGGGCGGCTGATTGCCGGCGTCAGAGAACGCGGGCTGGACAATTGGTTCGCCGGAAGGCGGGTTCGCAGCCGTCTTCACGGGTGGCGTGACCGTGGTGGTCACGGTCTGTCCGCTCTGCCCCGGAGCAGGGGGCTGCACAGTGGTGGTGACGGTATTGCCGCTGTTGTCGGTCGAGACAACCTGCTGCGGCTGTCCGGTGGAGGCGGCCTGCTGCCTGGCGGTGTCGATCGCCTTGTCCAGCTTGGATTTGCAGCCGGAGATCAGCATTATGGTCAAAAGCGTAAGGGTCGCAAAACGGTACGTACTAAAAGAGATCATTGTTGGGTCCTCAGGGTTCGTTCTTCGCTAGCTGGACCTGAGCTTTCTATGATCCTCAGGGTGCACCGGGTCCCAAAGCTACATGGAGTGAGATGCCGCTGAGGGTCCGCAACACTGTCTCGAAAGAAGGATATTCCTGCGCACGGAGAGGATTAGCATGGACGGTATGACCGCGACGCGACCGCAACTCGCCCATCTGACCGCCCAGCTCGACGAGCTGAAGCAGCGAGGAACCTACTTCCACCTGCGCGTGCTCGAGAACGAGCAGGGGCCGGTGTGCGTCTACGACGGGAAGCAGGTCATCAACCTTGCCAGCAATAACTACCTTGGCCTGTGCAACCATCCGAAGCTGCGCGAGGCGGCGATTCGCGCAACGGAGCTATACGGCGTGGGCTCGGGCGCAGTGCGGACCATTGCCGGGACGATGAAGATCCACATGGAGTTGGAGGAGCGCATCGCCGCCTTCAAGAACGTGGAGGCGTGCGTCGTCTTTCAGTCCGGCTTCACGGCAAACGCGGGCACGGTTTCGTCGATTCTGGGCAAGGAGGACTTCATCCTCTCCGATGAGCTGAACCATGCCTCGATCATCGACGGAGCAAGATTGAGCAGGGCGAAGATCAAGGTCTTCCGGCACAAGGATGTCGCCCACTGCGAGGAGCTGTTGCAGGAGATCGCACACGAACCGGGACACAAGCTCATCATCACCGACGGCGTCTTTTCGATGGACGGCGACATTGGCCCGGTCGATAAGCTGGCAGAGCTTGCAGAGAAGTACGGCGCGATCATGATGGTCGACGACGCGCACGCAAGCGGCGTGCTGGGACGCAATGGGCGCGGCTCGGTCGATCACTTTAACGTGCATGGCAAGGTGGACGTACAGGTGGGCACGCTCTCGAAGGCAATTGCCTCCCTGGGCGGCTACGTGTGCGGCAACCGCGATTTGATTGAGTATTTGTATCATCGGGCGCGGCCGTTCCTGTTCTCGACCTCGCATCCGCCGAGCGTCGCGGCGACGTGCCTTGCGGCCTTCGACCTGCTGGAGAGCGAGCCGGAGCGCATCGAGCGGCTGTGGGCCAACACGAACTACTTCAAGGAGCAGCTCACGCATGCGGGCTTCGACGTGGGCGGCGTGACGACACCGAAGAGCGAGACTCCAATCACACCGATCATCCTCGGCGACGGGCGTCGCACGATGGAGTTCTCACGGGCGCTCTTCGATGCGGGCGTGATGGCGACGGGCATCGCCTTCCCTACCGTGCCCGAGGGGAAGGCACGTATACGCACCATCATGACTAGCGAGCACTCGCGCGAGTTGATCGATATTGCGCTTGAGCTGATTGTGAGCACGGCAAAGAAGATGGATATTCTGCACTAAGCCGGACTGCTCCAGTTTCCGCATCAACACACGGAAAATATCAGGCTTTGTTTGCAGGGTGTGGATGCCTCGGGAGGGCGTCCTCACATACAACAGGGCCTTCCTATTGCACTCGCGTATTGTTTCTCTGGCCTCAAGGTAAATTATTTCGCATAGGAACTTATTCCACAAAAAAGACGGAGTTCTCATTGCGGAGCAGGAGCCGGTAAGCACGTTGGGCAAGTACAGAAGAAATCGCTATTCCTGCGCGGCTTGCTCGAGGGCAGCGATGTCGAACTTCTTCATCTGCATCATGGCCTCAAAGGCTTTGGGCTTCCTGATAAGTTCGGGCAGGCGGGCGGGGACGATCTGCCAGGCGAGGCCGAACTTATCCTCGAGCCAGCCGCACTGGACCTCCTTGCCGCCACCTTCCAACAGCTTCGCCCAGTAGTCATCGATCTCCTGCTGCGTATCACAGCGGACGGTGAAGGAGACGGCGTAGTTGAACTTGTAGTGTGGGCCGCCGTTGAGCGCGATGAACTTAAGCCCGTCGAGCACGAAGGTGATCGTGACCACCTTGCCGTCAGGCGTGCGAAACTCGTCGAGCTTACTGGAGTTGTTGAAGACGCTCAGGTACAAGGCGACGGCATCCTCGGCGTTCTGGTCGAACCAGAGGAACGGGGTGATGCGAGGGAAGTTCTCGAAGACACTCATCGGCTTACAGCCTCTCGGAAGAGAATCACTGCTGACGCGAGAGATTGTAGATCAGGCCGAAGGGGTCGCGCAGGTAACATCTCGGAAAATCCGGCTCGTCTTTGATGACCTCGCAACCGCTTTCCACGAGACGGAGGCGCGCAGCCTCAGGATCGCTGACCGTGATCTCCAGAACCGGGCCAAGAGCAGGCCCGCGCTCGATGAACAGGTTGATGCGTTTGCCGTGCAGACTGAGCATCTGCGGCGTTTCGCCGGTCAGCTCGAAGCCTAGCTGGTTCACATAAAAGGATGCGGCGGCAGCCAGATCCTCGGTCTGAATCAGGATGTCGGGTCCAAAGCTGTTTGCCATGCGTGCCCCCTTCCGCCGGTAAACCGGCGTTTATGGGTAGTCTATGCTTGGCGCGTCAGCGTTTCCGGAGCTATATACGATGCGGCCCTCGCTGATAGTTGCGTGGACCTTGCCAAGCATGGGCGACCCGTCGAAGGGTGTGTTCTTCGACTTCGAGAGCGAGTTGCGGGCCTCGAAGGTCCACTCGGCCGAGGGCGAGAAGAGCACGAGATCGGCGTAGCTGCCTTCGCGCAGGTTGCCGCGGTCGCTCAGCTTGAGCAGGCTGGCTGGATTTGTGCTCATCAGGGTTGCGATTTTGGCGAGCGGCAGACCATGCTCGCGGTGCAGCACGCGGAGGGCGAGGCCGAGCGAGGTTTCGAGGCCGGTGATGCCGTTGGGGGCTCGGTCGAACTCGACCTGCTTCTCGTGCGCGGCGTGCGGCGCGTGGTCGGTAGCGATGCAGTCCACGGTGCCGTCGAGGATGCCTTCGATGACGGCGAGCCGGTCGTGCTCGGAGCGTAGCGGCGGGTTCATCTTGAAGTGCGTGCTGTAGAAGCTGGCGTCGGGCTGGCCGATGGCTTCGTCTGTCAGCGAGAAGTGGTGCGGCGCGGCCTCGCAGGTAACGTGCAGCCCCTGCTTCTTTGCGATGCGAATGGCGTCGAGCGCTTTCGCGGTCGAGACGTGTTGGACGTGCAGGTGCGGGCGCAGGCCCTCGACGCGCTCGATGTCGCGGAGATACTGGATGTCGCGCTCGACGATGCTGGACTCGCTCTCGACGGTCAT
>DASWOV010000037.1:0-103757 GCA_036398595.1 Granulicella sp. | reverse complement strand
GATCCTCATTCACTGCCGCACCTCGGAGCTGGCTCGGCCCGACGCCAAGGAAAAGTTCGGCGCTGCCGACGCCTGGGCCGACCTGCTGGCGCTGCTCGCCGAGCACTGGCCCGTCGAGGGCGCGGGCCGCAACGGCGGCATCATGCACTGCTTCGCCGGTTCAGCCGCCGAGGCCAAGCGGTCGCTGGCGGCAAACTTTCACCTGTCGTTTGCAGGCAATCTGACGTATCCCAAATCAACGGCGATCCGCGAGGCCGCCGCGCTTGCGCCGCTCGATCGCATCCTCGTCGAAACCGATGCGCCGTTTCTTGCGCCGGTGCCGCATCGAGGCAAACGCAACGAGCCTGCCTTCGTCGCGCACACCGCGGCAGCCCTCGCGGAGCTTCGCGGCATCTCAACGGAGGAGCTGGCGGCGGCGACCACCGCCAACTTCCGGCGGCTTTTTCATCTTGCTTAGCGGCATAATGGAAGAGCGCAGGTATACCGCTTTTTCATGCAAGGGACATAGACATACATGGCATCCGATAACAGCTTCGACGTCGTCAGCAAGGTAGAGCTCCAGGAGGTCAAGAACGCCATCGACCAGGCCACCAAGGAGGTCATCGTGCGCTTCGACCTGAAGGACTCCAAGTCAAAGATCGAGCTGGAGGGCACCGACACCATCCAGCTTGCCAGCCAGGACGAGTACAAGCTCGACGCAGTGAAGGAGATCCTCTCCCAGAAGCTCGTCAAGCGCGGCATCTCGCTCAAGAACCTCGAATACGAGAAAGTCGAGCCTGCATCGAACGCCTCCGTGCGGCAGAAGATCAAGCTGAAGCAGGGCATCGCCAGCGAGAACGCCAAGAAGATCGTGGCGACGATCAAGGACTCGAAGTTGAAGGCGCAGGCCAGCATTCAGGGCGACACAGTGCGCGTCGTCTCGAAGGACCGCGACATCCTGCAGCAGATCATGGCCAAGCTCCGCGCCGGGGACTACGGCGTCGAGCTGCAGTTCACCAACTTCCGCTCGAATTAGCTCCGGGCGGCGCGTCCGCGGACGGGCGCGCCGCTTAGCTTACTGGAATCTGCACGATAACCGGACACAAAATTGTTCCTGTTACTCTAACTATCGGTGAGCACCATCTCCATTGCGACCGCCAAAGAGGTCTTCGACCTGCTCCGCGACGACCTCGCTGCCATCGAGCAGGAGTTCGCCGGCCAGTCCGCCTCTCCGGTGCAGGTCGTCACCGATATTGCGCAGTACCTGATGTCCGGTGGCGGCAAGCGCATCCGGCCGCTGTTGCTGCTGTTGAGCGCCAAGGCGCTGGGCAACGAGAGCCACTCGCGCATCCGGCTGGGCGCTGTGGTCGAGATGCTGCACACCGCCACGCTGGTCCACGACGACATCATTGACGAGGCCGATACGCGGCGCGGACGGCCCTCCTCGAATACGACATGGGGCAACTCCAAGTGCGTGCTGGCAGGCGACTGGCTGTATATGCAGGGCTTCTCGTCGGCGCTCGAGGAGCGGAACTTTCATGTGCTCGACCTGCTGATCTCGCTGACGCAGCAGATGGTGGAGGGCGAGCTGCTCCAGATCGAGAAGCTCGGGCACCTCATCAACGAAGAGGAATACTTCGACCTGATCTATCGCAAGACGGCGTGCCTGTTCAAGGTTTCGATGCAGCTTGGCGCGGTGATCAGCCCCGGCGGCGATGCGGCTGAGGAGTCGCTGGGCGAGTATGGACGAAATCTCGGGCTGGCGTTCCAGATCGTCGACGACGTGCTCGACCTGACGGCCACCGAGGAGGTGCTCGGCAAGCCTGTTGCCAGCGATCTGCGCGAGGGCAAGGCGACGCTGGCCGTGATTCACGCGCTCGAGCGCGGTACCGGTGCCGACCGCGAGGCGATCCGCACCGTGCTGGCAGACCGCAACTTCGGGCGCGTCTCGCACCCGCAGATTTTAGAGATTCTGCACCGGCATGGCTCCATCGACTACGCGATGGACACCGCTTGCGCCTATGCGGAGGCGGCCCGCCAGTCGCTCGCTGATCTGCCGCCTACGGATGCGAAACGGGCGCTGCTCTG
This sequence comes from Granulicella sp., assembly GCA_036398595.1. Taxonomy (GTDB): domain Bacteria; phylum Acidobacteriota; class Terriglobia; order Terriglobales; family Acidobacteriaceae; genus Edaphobacter. The sequence goes on along the minus strand of DASWOV010000037.1, from coordinate 101,690 downwards.
GGTGCCGACGTTTGTGACGACGCGCGACCGCTAATGGCAAGCAGGTTCTATCCTCGTAACGATGCTGCCCATGCTGGAACAGGTTCAATCCAGTGCATTGTTCCAACGCTTCCGTAGGCCACCAGCGTATGTCCCTCTGCCTTTGAGTTATCCAAAACGATCGCACGATCGGCTTGTGGAAGCAGCCGTTTCATATTTGCCAGTGTGCGCGGATAGCGTCGCCGTTGATCGCTCTCAGGTATGTCGTGACCACCCTTTTCCACGCGCATCCTGATCCGTTCCATGTTGATCTCGACCGAACTTGTGCCGATGAAGATCGCTATCAGGAGAAACCCTGCCTGCTTCGCTCTGACAGCCATGTGGAGATAGGTATTGCCCGAGAGCGTCGTCTCAACAGTGAATGTCTGCTTGTTGACTATCAGATCTTCCGCAAGCCGCAGAACACACCTGCCCGCTTCAAGATCAGAGTTGTCGGAATCGAGGGTCGACTGCAAGGACCGAGCAATGGCATCCGGATCGAGAACCGGCGTTTGCTGAAACTTGTCCCGGGCGAAGGAGGTCAGGGTACTTTTGCCGCATCCATTCGCCCCGGCGACGATGGTGAAGATGGGTTGGCTCAAGCGGTTTCGCCGTTTGCCCGTGCCTGCTTTGCCCGCTCCTCACGAATCCACTCAAGCCTGCGCCGTTCCCACTTGACGCCCTCCTGACAGTCCTTCACGAGGCTCTCGGCAAACTTCTGAATGTCAAATGTCTCCACATCCATAAGGTCGTTCATACCCAAATCCTACTCCCCGTCCTCATCCTCATCAACGTCCAGATCCTTCGTCCGAATGGTTCCCTTCTCCGGCTCGACCAGCATCTGGATGCGGCCCTCGGCGGCCTCCAGCTCCTTCTTGCACTCGCCCGAGAGCTTGACGCCTTCCTCGAAGAGCTTCACCGATTCCTCCAGCGACAGGTCGCCCCGCTCCAGTCGCGCCACCACCGACTCCAGCGCCGTCAGCTTATCCTCAAACCCTGCCATCTAACCCTCCACCAGACCCAGCACCTGCGCCGCGGCCATGTACTTATCCTTGCCGAAGGGCGCACTGACCTGCACGCCCTGCACCATGCTGCGCGCCTCGGCCAGCATCTCCTGCGCGATCTTCAGGCCCACGGCCCGCGCCTCCTCCGGCGACGAAGTTGCGGCCATGCGAGCCATAATCTCGTCCGGAATATTCACTCGCAGATCGTTCTTCATGAACTCCGCGTTGCGCAGGCTGGTCAGCGGCCAGATGCCCGCCACCACCGGGATGCGGAAGCTCTCGACCTTCTTCAGGAAGCGCTCCAGCAGACGCAGATCGAAGACCGGCTGCGTGATCGCGTACTCCGCGCCTGCCTCCACCTTGCCCATGAAGCGCTGCACCTCGTGCTCCATGTCGGGCACTCCGGGGTTCGCCGCTACAGCGATCACGAAGCCCGCCGAGCCGCCAATGGGGTTCTTGCCGAGATCGAGGCCATGGTTCAGCCCGCGCACGACGTGCGTCAGCCCGATGGCGTCAATGTCGAAGACCGCCGTTACGTCGCGGTAATTGCCCGTCTTCGGCGGATCGCCGGTCAGGCACAGGATGTTCTTAATCCCCAGAGACGCCGCTCCGATCAGGTCGTTCTGGATGCTCTGCACGTTGCGGTCGCGGCAGGTATAGTGCAGCACCGTCTCCATGCCGACGTTCTGCTGAATTTGCAGGCACAGGCTCTGCGCGCTCATTAGAGCGTTGGCCCGGGCGAGATCCGGCACGTTGATCGCATCGACACCGGCAGCCTTCAACTGCCGCGCCCCCTCAAGCTCCTTCGAGCAGTCCAGCCCCTTGGGCGGAATCATCTCCACCAGTGTGACGAACTCGCCCGCGGCGATCTTCGCGCCGACGTGCGACCGCTCCGCCAGCGGCTTCGGCTCCACGCCGCCGGGCATGGAGACGGTCGTCTTCTTGCCCTCGGAGCCTTCGCCGTGCGTGCCCGCGTCCATCACCTCCATCACCCGCAGCGCGCCGCGCACAGCGCGAATGTGAGCCGGAGTAGTGCCGCAGCAGCCGCCGATAAAGGTCGCGCCTGCACGCACGAATCGCCGCGCAACCCGCGCCATGTACTCGGGCGAGGTCATGTAGATCGTCCGCCCGTCTACGGCGCGCGGAATGCCCGCATTCGGCATCACGGCGAGCGGCAGATGCGTTGCCGTACGCATACGCTCGACCACGCCGAGCAGCGTCGCCGGACCAGCGCTGCAGTTGCAGCCCACGGCGTCGGCTCCCCACTGGGTCATCAGGCGGGCGGCGTCCTCGGCGCTGGTGCCGTCGAGGCAGTTCCCGTCCTCCTCCACCGTCACCATGACCAGCAGCGGCAGGCCGGGAGCCTCGCTACGGGCAGCGCGAATCGCCTGCTCCATCTCCGCCATCGACTGCATCGTCTCCGCCACCAGCAGGTCCGCGCCGACACCCGGGCCGCCCTCGATCAGCGCCCTCACCTGCTCGGCGAAGGCCTCGAAGGCCTCGTCGATGCTCGTCCGTCCGACCGGCTCGAGCCGCACGCCCAGCGGGCCAATGGCTCCGGCCACGTACGCCTCGGTCGAGTGCTTCTCGGCCATGTGCCGCACGCTCTCGCGGGCGATCCGCACCCCGGCCTTGTTGATCTGGCGCATCTTGTCGACCAGGCCGTACCGCTCCAGCCGGAAGCGATTCGCGCCAAAGGTATTCGTCTCGATGATCTCCGCGCCCGCCTGCAAATACTCCTGGTGAATGTTGCGGACGAGGTCCGGCTGGCTCAGGTTCAGCTCGTCGTAGCAGACGTTGATGTAGACCCCGGCGCTGTAGATCATGGTGCCCATGGCGCCATCGCACAGCACCGTGCGCCGCAGCGCGGCTCCTGATCCCTGCGCATGATCGCGTTGAAACAGACTCTCGACGCCTGTGATTCCCGTTTCCACGTCTACCTTTCCCGGCCGCTCGGCGGTGCGCTTGTACACACTCGGGCCAATCCCTTCCATCCTAAGCCACCCGCTCCGAGGCATCCAGCCACAGCAACTTCCTTTGCTATACTTGGGTCAAAGCAGGTAATCGCTGCATCAACGCCCCGGTGCACAGGTTGGAGTTGTATACGTTGAAGAATCGAAGTCTCTCTGCCCTGCCGGCTGGCACGCCTTCTCCTGAACCCTCGTCGCCTCGCCTGCAGCGTCGTCCCGGCTCCGCCATGCGTTCGGTCCTCTGCGGCCTGTTGCTGGCCCTGGCTACGGTGAGCCTTACGGCCTGCCACAGCAACCTGTACCTGGCGTACAAGTTCCCCACATACACCTTCGCCGACCGGCCCATTCCGCCCAGCAAGCTGGCGCAGCGCGTGATGATTGCCTACGGTAATGCCGGTCTGCTCGGCGCAAGCGGCGCGCTGGCCATCGTCGACGCCAAGCGCGACATCCGCAACAACATCCAGGACACCACCTCCAACTTCTCCATCTCCGGCTACGCCACCGCGATGCCTACCCGCATCTACAGCTTCCCGGAGCAGATTCGCGGGTACGTCTACTCCAGCGCGGACGGCAGCCTCTTCAACATCGACTACGGCACCGAGGCCAGTGCCGGCTCCGTCGGCACCTTCACCGGTTCCAGCAGCAACGCCGTCCCGACTGACTTCGGCCGCTTCTTCGCCGCCCAGGGACCCGCCGGCCAGCTCTCGATTCTGGACAATACCTCCAGCAAGGGCTACAGCCTGAACCTGCCGAACGTCTACCAGGTCTTCACGAATACGGCCGACACGATTGCGATCGCCATGGTCCGCAACTCGGACACGCTCTATCAGGTCGTGAAGCTGAACTCGAACCAGTACATCGATCTGGCGCACGCGGCCGCTCCGCCGAACATCGTCAACGGTTCCAACCAGGGCGGCATCAACGCGACGGACTGCCAGCCGGTCAACCTGCCGGTCTACTGCGTCGTTCCGGTCGCGGGCAAGTATGACCGCCCGATCGGCGCGTTCTTCTCGAGCGACGGCTCGACCGCCTACATCCTCAACTGCGGTCCCGAGTGCGGCGGCACCACCGCCAGCGTCACCGCCATCCAGCAGGGCGCACTCAACATCAACAACGTCGCCCAGTTCGGCATCCCGAGCGGACAAGCCGTCTCGAGCGGCGGCAATGCCCCCGGCTTCGTCGTGAATATCCCGACGCCCGGCGGGGCCACCGTGGCCACCTCCGACGGGCAGAATCTCTATGTCGCCGGGCAGCAGGTACAGCCCGACGGTCTTCTGGCCGGCAACCTGACCACCATTGCGCTGGGCAGCGATGCTGTGACCGGAACCTACTCCATCTCCGACGGCACGCACACCAAGCTGCTCTTCGCCGACGACAACACGCTCTGGATCGGCTCGCAGTACTGCGCTACCGGCGAGCGGCAGAAGAAGGCATCGCAGGGCGATACGTCGCAGGCGGCGAACTACAACTGCCTCACCCGCTTCGACCTCAGCGCGAAGACTGCCTCGATTGTGCCCGCCGTCAACCAGAACACCGGCACGCAGGTCGCCTATCCGAACACGAACCTGAACTACTTCTACTACGGCGACCTCACCGGCATCTGCTGGGTGCAGACCTTCCACAAGGTCTATACCGCATACGGCGGACAGGTGCATGTCTTCTCCACAACGGACGGCTCGGAGATCGACAACTCGCTGGTGACGGTACAGGGCACCGCGCTCGATGTGGCGTATATGGACGCAGCTACCAATTTCGATAACTAATCCGTTTTTACTTAGGAAGGGCCAGCTTACGAGCTGGCCCTTTGCTTTGCCCGTGAATCCCCGGTCATTCCCTCAGCCTCTTGATAGGGCACACCTAGAACGTAGGGGCTAAAGCCCGTGCCTTTCAAAGCTACTCACCGCGTTTGCTGCCTCGTTTGGCGGCGCTCGCCAGAGCCGCCACGCCCTTCAGATACTCCTTCAGCGGGCGCGCCGGGCGTCCCCAGAAGACCTGTCCCGGGCCGTGCATCTTTTTGCCGCTCAGCACACCGGCTCCTCCGCCGAGGATCACGCCCTTCCCCACCGTCGCATGCTCGCCTATGCCGACCTGGCCGCCGAGGATTGCCCCCTCTTCGACCACGCTCGAACCGGAGATGCCCGTCTGCGCCGCGATCACCACGTTCGGCCCGATCACGCAGTTGTGCCCGATATGCACGAGGTTGTCGATCTTGGTGCCGCGCCCGATCCGCGTCTCGCCGAGGGCGCCCCGGTCGATGGTCGTGTTCGCGCCGATCTCCACGCAGTCCTCGATCACCAGCCGCCCCTGCTGCGGAAAGAGCAGGTACTCGCCCGTCTCCGGGTTGGGCGCATAGCCGAAGCCTGTGCCGCCGAGCACGGCCCCGGCCTGCACGACGCACTCGTCGCCGATCCCGGTGCCTGCGTAGATCGTCACCCGAGGCCCGATCGCGCACCTTGCGCCGATCGTTACACCGTCCTCGATCACCGCGCCCGGGCCTATGCTCGTTCCCTCGCCCAGCACTGCGCCCGGAGCCACTACCGCCGTCGGATGTATCCCACCAGCCTCACCAGTGCCACGCAGAGCCTTCCCGGCCACCGCAAAGGCGTACCGCGCATCGCGCACCCACAGCACACGCGGGTCCTGCTCCGCCTCCTCGGTCTTCAACCTGCGCGAGGCGAGCACGATCCCGGCCAGCGAGGCCAGCGCACGCGCCAGAGCCTCGGCCTCCATGGCGAAGACCACCGCGTCCGGCCCAGCCTCCTCCATCGAGGAGACGCGCGTCACCACCGCCTCGTCCTGCCCTGCCGCCTCGGCCCCGACCAGCGCCGCCAGCTCTCCGATTCTCATCCCTTGCCCCCTCAGTACACCGCGGGCTCGCCCGCTGGCCGCGTCTTCCATCGACGGTGCATCCACAGCCACTGCTCCGGATACCGCCGCACATACTCCTCGATCACCTGCGTAAACAGCGCCGTGTTCGCCATCGCATCGGCCTCGCTGTCGCCCGTTCTGGCTACGGGAAGCTCCTCGCCGAAGTGCAGCACATACTGCTGCTCGCGCTCCTCCCAGAGCAGGAAGCCCGGCACCACCGCCGCGCCGGTCCTCGCCGCCACGCGGGCCAGTCCCGAGGCTGTGCAGGCCTCCTTGCCGAAGAACGGCACGAAGACCCCCTGCGGCGGCGTCATGTTCGTGTCCATCAGGATGCCCACCGTCTCCCCGGCGCGCATGGCGGCGAGCAGGCCGCGGGCGAAGTCGTCCTTGTGCATGACGCGGTTGCCGTGCTGGCAGCGGATACGGTTCACGAACTCGTCCACAAGCGGATTATCCAGTCTGCGGATGACCAGTCCCATGGGGTAGCCCATCAGCGAGTGGTAGAAGCTCGACAGCTCCCACGCGCCCAGGTGGCCAGTGAGCACCAGCACGCCGTTCCCTTTTTCTTTCGCGCCCAGATAATTCTCTAACCCCTCGTAGCGGATGAACCGGCTGGCGGACTCCTTCATGTACCCGGCCATCTGGCAGAACTCCGCAAGCTGCCAGCCGAGGTTGCGGTAGAGCGTCCGCAGAATCCGGTCCCGTTCAGCCTGCGGAAGCTCCGGCAGCGCCATCGCCAGGTTCTTCTGCCCCACCTCGCGCAGCCGCTTCAGCAGCCGCATCGCCAGCGCGCCAATGCCCGCGCCGACCCACCGCGCCATGCTCCGAGGAAGCACCCGCAGCCCCTGCACGATCAGCCACACCAGCGCAAACTCCATCCGCTCCCGGACGGTCGCCATCTGCCCGCACTTCTGCTGCACTTGCTCTTGCTGACTCACCGTTCTTTAGTCTAATAGCCCCAACCTCCGTCTGCGGAGGACGCCGGATAGAGAAAGGGCGGCCCGCAGGCCGCCCTTCTATCACCGGGGACCGATACCTCTTCCTACTGCACGCTCTTCGACACGAGAAAGTACTTCGCCACCGTATGCACGAACGGTGCTGCCTCCGGCGGCACCGGCCGGCTCCCCTTCAGGATCGTCTCGAACGGCACCTCAGATCCGTATAGCGCCTTCGTGTCATCGTTGTTCTGGGAGAGCACCGTGCCATCCAAATCGATACCGGCAAACAAGCCTTTCGAGCGCGAGTAAGTTAGGAACTCGGCGTTCAGCTTCCAGTCCGTACCCGCCTGCGCATTCCGCCCCACAGGACCGGCCGAAGCCGCCGCATCGCCGCCGATCTTGAATTTATTCTTCAGCATGTCCTGCAAGCCATTGTCGTTCATAGCCAGCAGCACCAGGTCTGTCGACTGGCCGCCCGCCTGAAAGCCGAAGCTGCCGCCGGTCAACTGCACGAACACTGGAGCACTCCAGCCGCTCCCCGTGCGGCAGGTGGCTTCACCCTGTCCATATTGCGCCCCGACGAGAAATGCTCCCTTCTTGAAGGCCGGAATCACAACGACACATTTGGCCTTCGAGAGAATGTCCTGCGGGATGCCCTTGTCCGGCGTCGACATAATCTCCGTGAGCACCTGGCTACCTGCCGAGAGCCGATCGGCCAGCTTCCCTTTGTCCTGCCCCATGGCCACGAGGCTCGACGCGCCCACCGCCAGCAAACCGATTGCAGCGAATAGCTTCTTCATGAGTCGTTCCTCCTTATTCGTTCGCACCCCCTGCATAGATGCAGGCTTAAACGAAAAGAGCAGCCCCGAAGGAGGGCTGCTCTTTTCATGAGATAAAGGTGGTTTTACTGCGCGCTACGCGAGATGGTGAAGAATTTCGCTACCGTGCGCACAAACGGCCTCGCCGCATCCGGCGTTGCCTTGTTGCCCTTCAGAAGCTGCTCAAACGGCACATTCGCGCCGTAGAAGCTCTGCGTGTCGTCACCGTTCTGCGAGAGTACCGTGCCGTCCAGGTCAATGCCCGCAAACAGGCCCTTCGAGCGCGAGTAGGTCAGGAACTCCGCGTTCAGCTTCCAGTCCGTACCTGCCTGCGCGTTGCGGCCCACCGGACCGGCCGAGGCCGCCGCATCGCCGCCGATCTTGAACTTATTCTTCAGCATGTCCTGCAGGCCGTTCTCGTTCATGGCCACCAGGATCAGGTCGGTCGCCTGACCGCCAATCTGGAAGCCAAAGCTGCCACCGGTCAACTGCACGAACACCGGAGCGCTCCATCCACGAGGCGTGCGGCAGGTAGCAACTCCCTGCCCGTACTGCGCGCCAACTACAAACGCACCCTTCTTGAACGACGGAATCACCACTACGCACTTCGCACCCGAGAGAATGCTCTGCGGAATGCCCTTGTCCGGGGACGCCATGATCTCCTTCACTACGTCCGCCGAGGCCGTCAACCGATCCTTCAGCTTGTCCATATCGGTAGCAGCAACCGCGGGCAGCGAGCAGGCGCCCAGAACCACAGCACAAACAGCACTAACAAATCTCTTCATAGGAATTAACCTTTCATAACCTTTCATGAGCAACGGAAGTGCAGTACATCGACCGCACACTACCAAGCCGTCTGACGTTCCCCCACGGCCGGAGGTTGCACCATATCAAAATCAAACAGGAAAGGAGACGAAAGGAAGGAGGCGACAGGCTCATGCCGGGCGGCAGTTGCGGCCAGACACTTCACTCCGCGTAACACACTAAAAAAATGGGGGTTACATGAGATCACCGGCATAATACCAAGCGCTTCTCCTATAACCCCACTCTCCCAGGTCTGTGTTGCTGGTTCTTACTTTGGCCCCATCTGTTCAATTCAGCAACAGTACAGCCGTAGTCATACCAAGGTACCCAATCCTGTTAATCAATAAGTAAACAGCAGATACATGCCTCCAGAGTTACGGAAGGCCCGGCCGCGTCTCATTTTGCGACAGGCGATCCGAGGCTCCCCAGGCAGGACTGGAGAGGGTTTTAGTTGGTGTGGCGGGTCGAGTTCAGGTAGTGCATCGTGAGCGCCGTTCGGTTGCCCACGCCCACCTTCCGCATCAGGCGGCTGATGTGCGCCTTGACCGTTCCCTCGTCGATGCCGAGCATCATGGCGATCTCTCGGTTGGGCCGGCCCTCGATGAGCAGGTTGAGCACCTGCCCCTCGCGCTCGGTGAACCGCGACTCGCTCTGCGACGGGGGAGTCGATGTTCCGGCGGTGTTGGCCTCGATCAGCCGCGCCAGCACCTTGCGCGGAGCCCAGATCGAGCCGTCCCGCACCACCTCGATGCACAGGCGGATGTCGCTTTCCTTCGCATCGTGCGAGAGATAACCCTTGGCTCCGGAGCCGATGATGCGCTGGACGTAGTCCATCTCGGCCGACCGCCCGAGCACGATCAGCCGCATCTCGGGGCGGCTCCGGCGGAAGGTCGAGAGCAGATCGAACAGCCGCGGCGTGCTGTCGGCATCGATCACCAGGATCGTGATATCCAGCGCATGCAGCGCGTTCGGCACACTCAGTGAGATGACCTGCGACTCGGCCTGCTCGGAGAGGATCGCCTGCAATCCCAGGACGCGCAACGGGTCGTTTGCTACCAAGCCAACCTGGAAGTTCTCCTGTTGCATGCCGCTTCCCCCGCAGGTGGGAACATGGAAGACAGTTACTGTCAATCCCCGCTCGCTACCTATATGCTGCTTACCAAAGTAGCATACATGCGCCCGCAACCCCCTCACAACAGGGCTATAACTTGGGGAGAACGATCCCCTGCTGGAACTGGTATTTGCCCTTGCGGTCGGCATAGCTGACCTCGCACGGCTCATCCGACTGGAAGAAGAGGATCTGGCAGAGTCCCTCGTTCGCATAGACGCGGGCCGGAAGCGGCGTGGTGTTGGAGATCTCGAGGGTGACGAACCCCTCCCACTCCGGCTCGAAGGGCGTCACGTTGACGATGATGCCGCAGCGCGCATAGGTGCTCTTGCCGACGCAGATGGTCAGCACATCGCGCGGAATCTTGAAGTACTCGATCGACCGGGCCAGTGCGAAGGAGTTCGGCGGAACGATGACGCTGTCGGAGGTGACCGTCACAAACGAGCGCTCGTCGAAGTTCTTGGGGTCGATGACCGCGCTGTTGACGTTGGTGAAGATCTTGAACTCATCGGAGACTCGCAGATCGTACCCATACGAGGAGAGTCCATAGGAGATGACGCCCTCGCGCACCTGCTTCTCGCTGAAGGGCGAGATCATGCCGTGCTCCACTGCCTGCTGCCGAATCCAACGGTCGCTCTTGATCGCCATACCTGTTTTTTCGCGCCTGCCTTTCCTAATCCTTTACCGTGCGTCTAACCTATGGCAATAAAATGCCTTACCCCGGGTTCGTTTGACAATCTTCCGGAGTGTTTTTAAGATCACAGCAACCTGAGCCGCGCCGGTGGATGTATCGTTTTTTATAGTAGCGCAAGAAAGGCTTGCCCCTTGATCAAGCAGGACCTCATTCAGCGTGTAGTGGACCGCACTGGCCTCCCCAAGACCAAAGCCGAGGCGGCTGTCGATGCCATTATCGACACCATGAAGCAGAGCCTCATCTCCGGGGACCGCATTGAACTCCGTGGCTTTGGCGTTTTCACCGTCAAGCCGCGCAAGACCGGCATCGGCCGCAATCCTCGCACCGGCGCCGAGGTTTCGATCGCTCCGGGCAAGGCAGTCCGCTTCAAGCCCGGTAAAGATCTTCACCTGATTGATTAGGAAACTCCGCTAACCCCATGCAGGAAAAGAGGCTCTGCACGAGCCTCTTTTCTACAATGGCTATACCTCGCGCACCAGCGGCAGAACCTTCTCTCCAAGCAGCTCCGTTGCTCGCATCCGCTTGGCGTGCGGCAGTGCGGCGACACTCATCTGGAAGCTCAGGCGCGTGATGCCGCCGAGCGCCTCGTTGTAGTAACGCACCTTCTCGGCCACGCGCTCGGGATTGCCTACCAGCAGCGCCCCGCGGGAGCCGCGCAGCGCCTCGAAGTGCGCCCGAGTCACGGGAGGCCAGCCGCGCTCCTTGCCGATTTCGGTAAAGGCGTGCGCGTAGCCGGGAAAGAACTCGTCCGCTGCCTGTTCGTCGGTGTCGGCCACGTAGCCTAGTGCGTGAATCGCCACCGGCAACTGCTCCGGGGTGAATCCGGCCCGCTTGCCTGCCTCGCGGTAAAGCTCGATGAGCACGCGGAACCGGTGTGGCTCGCCGCCGATGATCGCTACCATCAGCGGCAGGCCAAGGCGTCCGGCGCGCTCGAAGGAGGCTGGCGTGCCGCCTACACCGATCCATATCGGCAATGGGTTCTGGAGCGGACGCGGATACACCGATTGCCCTGACAGCGCAGGACGGTGCTTGCCCGACCATGTCACCTGCGTCGACTGGCGCAGCTCCAGCAACAGGCTCAGCTTGTCGGCGAAGAGCGAGTCGTAGTCGCGCAGGTCCAGTCCGAAGAGCGGGTAGGCCTCGACGAACGAGCCTCGGCCCACGACCATCTCCACGCGGCCGCGGGAGATCAGATCGATGGTAGCGAACTGCTGGAAGACCCGCACCGGATCGTGCGCGCTCAGCACGGTAACGGCGCTGGCGAGGCGAATGCGCTTCGTCCGCGCCGCCGCCGCGGCGAGGATCACCTCGGGCGCGGAGTCCAGGTACTCCTTCCGGTGATGCTCGCCTACGCCGAAGACGTCAAGGCCCGCCTCGTCGGCGTGCTCGATCTCCTCGAGCAGGTCGGCCAGCCGGTCCTCCGGGCTCAGTTCCCTGCCGGTCAGCGAGTCCGGCGACGTCGCTACGAAGCTGTCGATTCCTATCTGCATGGTTCTCTCCCCTGTCAGTGTATCGACGATCACTTCTACATTAGGTGGACCGCATCGACATCCGCGATCAGGTTGCGGCGCGGGATGCCCTTCAGCTCGGCGAAAACCAGCATGCGCCTGAGCGTCTCGCTCAGGGTCGAACGCTTCTCCGCCTTCACGACGAGGTGATAGCGGTAGATGCGCTTCAAACGCACGAGCGGCGCGGCGGCCGGGCCTAAAACGCGCACCTTGTCCAGCGTCTGATGACGGAACCACTCGCCCAGCGTGGAGGCCCAGCCGGTCGCTTCCTCGAGCTTTTCGCTCTGGAGGAGCACGTTCGCCAGCACGGCGTAGGGCGGATAGTGCATCCATCGGCGATACTGCATCTCCTTGGCGACGAAGCTGGTGTAGTCGTGCTTCGCGGCGAACTGGATGGCGTAGTGGTCGGGGTGATAGGTCTGCACCAGCACCTTGCCCGGCAGATCGCCGCGCCCGGCACGGCCCGAAACCTGCGTGATGAGCTGGAAGACGCGCTCGGCGGCGCGGAAGTCGGGCAGACCGAGCGCGAAGTCTGCGCCGACCACGCCGACCAGCGTGACGCCGTGGATGTCATGTCCCTTGGCGATCATCTGCGTGCCGACGAGCAGGTTGATCTCGCCAGCGTGCAGCCGCGTGAGCAGGCGCTCCATGTCGCTGCGGCCGCGCACGGTGTCGCGGTCCATGCGGCCGATGCGCGCGTTAGGAAAGATCTCCTGCAGGCGCTCCTCGCCCTGCTGCGAGCCTGCGCCAAGGTAGTACAGGTGCTCGCTGCCGCACTTCGGGCAGGTCTTCGGCACCGAGCGCCGGAAGCCGCAGTAGTGGCACTCCAGCCGCTGGCCCGGATGCGCGTGCAGGTCGGTTCCCTCGACCGGCTTGTGGAAGGTCATGGAGATGGCGCAGTTCTCGCACTCGATCTTTTCGCCGCAGGAGCGGCACATGACCACGAACGAATAGCCGCGTCGGTTGAGCAGGATGATGGCCTGCTCGCCGCGATCGAGCGTGGCCTGCGTCTCGGCGATGAGGCGGCGGCAGAAGAGCTGCTCCTGCCCGGTTTCGCGGAACTCCTCGCGCATGTCGACCAGCTCGACCTCGGGCAACGGTCTGCCGCCGACGCGCGACGTTATCTCCACGCGCCGGTAGCGGCCACGCTCGCTGTTGGACCAGCTCTCGAGCGACGGCGTCGCCGAGCCCATGACGACCGTGCATTCGAGCAGCTTGGCGCGCATCACGGCGACGTCGCGGCCATGGTAGCGCGGCATCTCCTCCTGCTTGTAGCTGCCGTCGTGCTCCTCGTCGACGAGGATGAGCCCGAGGTTGACCATGGGCGCGAAGACCGCCGAGCGTGTGCCGACGACCACGCGCGCCTCGCCGCGGCGGATGCGGTGCCACTGCTCGGCGCGCTCGTCGGGCGTGAGCTGCGAGTGCAGCAGGGCTACCTCGTCGCCGAAGGCTGCGACGAGCTGGCCGGCCATTGCAGGGGTCAGGCCGATCTCGGGCACCAACAGCAATGCGGATTTGCCCGCAGCGAGCGCGCGCTGCATCGCGGCGAAGTAGACGGCGGTCTTACCGGAACCGGTGACTCCATAGAGAAGAATGGGCTGGAAGCTGCCCCTCGCCATCGCGGCAGCGATGGTGCCGAGCGCCTCCATCTGCGCCTCGTTCAGCGCGTGCTCATGCGCGTGCTTCTTCCCCGGATGATGCCCGACGCCGCCGAGGTGAAAGCTCTCCGGCACCTCTTCGATGACGACCAGACCGCGCTTCACCAGCGTTCCCAGCGTGGACTCGGGTACGTCGAGCGAGCGCAGGTCGGGCACGCGCATGCGTCCGCCTACGGCTGCCAGCTCGGCAAGGATTGCCGTCTGGTTGGCGTTCAGCTTCGGCAGCCGGGCCTCCGGCACCAGCACGGCCACCCGCTCCAGACGGCGCGCATCGCGCTCCTCGGCGACGGCCTCGCGGACTAGCCAGCGTTTTTTGACCATGCCATCGAGCAACGCCTTGTTCGCTCCGGTGGCCGAGCGTAAGGCCGTGGCCTTCGCGCCCTCGCCGGACTCGAGGTAATTCAGCACGGCGTACTCGCGGTCCTGCTGCTCGGGTGTGAGCTTCGAGCGGCGAGAGGAGCCTTTCTCCGCGCCGGAGTAGAGCACCTTCCGGCCCTGCTCGGTGATGCGGTAGACGAAGTGCCTCTTTACTTCAGCAGAGAGCGGCAGCATGCCGCGCAGCACCTCTCCCAGCGGAGCCACGTAGTACTGGGCGATCCACTCGGCCAGGCGCATCAGCTCCTCGGGCAGCAGGGCGGCCTCGTCCAGCACCTGCTGGACCGGCTTAACCTCAATGGATGCCTCGGGTTGCTCGTCGTGGACGCGCAGCACGACACCCATCAGCCGCTGCCCGCCGAAGGGCACCAGCACCCGTGCACCGACGGCAGGGACGACGCCATCGACCGCATAGGTAAACCTCTGGTCGAGTGGTACGGGCAGAGCGACATCGCAGAAGCGGGGCACATCTCAGGGTATCGTCCGCCCGGGTTAACGTGCCACTCATGCGCGTGCGGTATCCTGACGGGTGCCTAACTGGAGATTGTTTGTGAAAGTCGTACTTCCGCTGCTGCTCGCCATCCTGCTTGTTCCCACGCTCTCTGCCCAGGCTCCCGCCGTCAGCGATGAGCCGATCACCCCGCCCACGGTCGTCTATCCAGCCGAGGCGAAGCAGAAGCATATTCAGGGCAGCGTCGAGATTGAAGTCCACGTCTCGCCCGAAGGCAATGTCACCGGAGTTACGACGCTCTCCGGCCCGCCGGAGCTGCGGCAGGCGGCCATCGACGCCTATTCGCTGGCGAGCTACCACCCGCTATTGCGGAACGGCAAGGCGATTCCGGCGGTGGTCCACACCAAGGTCGATTTCTTCCTGCACGAGGCTACGCCCTCGCCGGACGATCTCGTCGCCAAAGAGTTCGAGCCTGCCCATACGAAGTGCGAGGCGCTGGCCCGCGTCAAGGATAAGGACGCGCTCGACGCGTGCCAGAAGGCACTCGACATCGCGGGCAGGTTTACGCCGAAGGGATACATGGTGGCTCATGCCACGGCCTTCAACGACCTTGCGATGGTGCTGCTCGCGCAGGGCAAGAAGAAGGAGGCCGCGGCGGTCGGCGAGAACGCTGTGTCCACAATTGCCGATGCGTATCCTGACTCGCTTGCCGCAGCGAATGCGTACATCACGCGCGCCGAGACGCGCTCCCGCAACAACGATGTGAAGCCCGGCATCACGGACTGTCAGGAGGCCGAGCGGATTCTGCGCGGGCTGATCGAGCAGCAGGCCGCGCCGTATCTTGCGGCGGATATGAAGTCGCAACTCAAGGGCGTGCTTCGCCTGCATGCGGCGCTGCTACGGCATAGCTATCAGGATGGCAAGGCCAAGCAGCTTGAGGATGAGGCGGATAAGCTGTAAGCAAGAGTCGCTGTCACCCAACCGCCATGACTGTCATCCCGTAGTGAAACGGAGGGATCTGCTGTTCTTCCCCTTGGCATGAGTAATAAGGGACAGGAAAGCAGATTCCTCCGCTACGCTGCGGAATGACAGACTTTTTGCTTGTGGGCAGGTTTGCCGTTGCGATTACGGCCTAGCTTCCGGCCTTCTTCGGAGCCTCTAAACCAAGCTCCTTCATCACGCGTTGCAGGTCCTTCCACGCCTCGCCCTTCTGGCGCGGATCGCGCAGCAGGAAGGCCGGGTGGTACGTGACGGCCAACTTGGCCCCACGGCAGTCGAACCACTGGCCGCGCAGCGAGGCAAGCGACTGGCGCACACCGAGCAGATAGGTCGCCGCCGTGCTGCCGAGCGCCACGATCACCTGCGGCTGCACGATGTCGATCTGCCGCAGCAGGAAAGGCGAGCAGGTATTCGCCTCGATCGGCTCAGGCACGCGATTGGCTGGCGGACGGCACTTGACGATGTTGGCCACGTAGACCTGCTCGCGCTGCAGCCCCATTGCCCCGATCATGTTGTTAAGAAGCTGCCCCGCCTTGCCGACGAAGGGCTCGCCCTGCATATCCTCGTCCGCGCCCGGCCCCTCGCCGACGAACATCAGCCGCGCATTCGGGTCGCCGTTGGCGAAGACGATCGTGTGGCGGCCGCCATAGGCCAGTGGGCATCGGGTACAGTCGCCGATCTCGTCGCGCAGCGCCTGGAGCGCCGCCGGACGATCCGCGGCAGGAATCTTTGCCTGCGGCAGAGGCGCAAGCAGGTTGAAGCTGACAGGTTTTGCCATGGAAGACTCAGATGGAAATGATGGCCGTGCAGCCACAGAGGGCTGTATCGGAAGAGGCGAGGCAGGCCGAGGCTCAGGAATGAGCGGGGCCGCAAGAGGCCGTGCGACCTGTTGCACAGGTGTGGTAGCGGCTTGCGGAACAGGCGGCGGAGCGGCCTCCGCCTCGACGAGTTCACCAATGCGGTAGAGATCGTGAACGCCCATGTCGCGGAGGTACTCGACAAACGCGCGCAACTGCTCCTGATCCACTGCCATCGTTCTATCGTACCGCGTGGGGGACGGAGCGAGGGGCCTAGTGGAGGATATCCAGCTTCGGCTCGGCGGGCTTCTCCGGAAGCACGTACTTCACGAAGCCCTCACGAATCTCGTCCTGCGCCACACGGCAGGCCTTCATCGACTTCGAGGAGCCTAGCGGAACAGCGCCCGACTGCAACTGACGCGCCCGGCGCGCTGCTCCGCGCACCAAACTGTACTTGTTCTGAAAAGGGTTTTCAGGAGTGCTCATTGGGTTCTCCTCGGTGACAAGAGCGTACCTCACTTTTCCCCGGAAGACTAGCGAATTTCCTCGGCTGTCCGAAAACAAGCCAGCGCGGAGCGAAGGCGCGGCGAGGGGTCCGCGGTGCGGCACGAGGCCGCAAGCGCCATCAGTTGCGCATCCTGAGAGCCTCGCGCAGTGAGCACAATGGACTTCATCTCCGCGACGGCCATATCGAGCTGATCGTTCACCAGCGCATATTGATAGCTACGAATGCTTTGAATCTCCTGCTCGGCCTGCGCTAGCCTGCGGCCAATAACCTCCTCCGAGGTCACGTTCTCCGCCTCGCTGCGATGACGCAGACGCATCTCGAGGATCTGCGGGCTGGGCGGCACGATGAAGATGGAGACGGCCGAGGGCAGCTTCTCCATCACCTGAACCGCTCCCTGCACATCAATGTCGAGCAGAAGGTCCTTGCCCTCGGCGCGCGCGTGATCGAGCGCCGAGAGCGCGGTGCCGTAGTAGTTGCCGAAGACCTCGGCCCACTCCAGAAACTCGCCCGCGGCGATCATCTGCTCGAAGGTTTCCCGGGTCGTGAAGTGATACTCGCGGCCATTCGTCTCCGAGCCGCGCGGAGCCCGCGTGGTGTACGAGATGGAGAAGTCCAGACCTTCGACCAGCGTGCGAAGCTGCGCCACCAGCGTCGATTTACCTGAGCCCGAAGGCGCCGAGATGATGAACAGGATACCGGCCATGGCTTAGCTGCGCGCTCCATGCACGCGGCCCCGGGGGATACGAGACTCCATCACTCGTTTCCCTCGCGCGCGTCCTTCCACAGGTCGATGGAACCGTCCTGCGCGTACTGGTCGATCGCCTTCAGCTCGTCCGCCGTGAACTCCAGCCGCTTCAGTGCGTCGAGTGAGTCGTCAAGTTGCGCTACATTGCGCGCACCGATCAGCGAGGAGGTGACACGCGCATCGCGCAGCGTCCACGCAATCGCCATCTGGGCAAGCGTCTGCCCGCGACTGGCGGCGATATCGTTGAGAGCGCGAATGCGGCTGAGGTTCTCCTCACTCAGCATGCCCTTCGAGAGCGAATCGCCTTTGGTGACGCGTGAGTCTTCGGGAATGCCCTTGAGATACTTGTTCGTCAGCATGCCCTGCGCCAGCGGCGAGAAGGCAATGCAACCAACACCCAGCTCCTCGAGCGTGCCGAGCAGCTCCTGCTCGATCCAGCGGTTCAACATGGAGTAGGACGGCTGATGAATCAGCAGCGGCACGCCCTCGCTCTTGAGGATCGCTGCTGCCTGCCGCGTGCGCTCCGGGCTGTAGGACGAGATGCCAACATAGAGCGCCTTGCCCTGACGCACCAGATGCGCGAGCGCGCCCATCGTCTCCTCGAGAGGCACATCGAAGGTAGGGCGGTGCGAGTAGAAGATGTCCACGTAGTCGAGGCCCATGCGCTGGAGGCTCTCGTCGAGCGAGGCGATGAGGTACTTGCGCGAGCCGCCGATGCCGTAGGGGCCGGGCCACATGTCCCAACCGGCCTTGGACGAGATGATGAGCTCGTTGCGCAGCGCGCGGAAGTCCTTGCGCAGGATGGTGCCGAAGTTCTCCTCGGCCGAGCCATAGGGAGGGCCATAGTTGTTGGCCAGATCGAAGTGCGTTACGCCGCGATCAAAGGCGCGGCGGATAGTGGCGCGGCCTGTCTCGAAGGAGTCGACGCCGCCGAAGTTATGCCACAGCCCCAGTGAGATGGGAGGCAGAACGATTCCCGAGCGCCCGCAGCGCCGGAAGTGCGCATCGTCGTAACGTCCGGCAAGCGGCACGTAAGCGGTTTCCATGAGTCTCCTTTGCGTCTTCGCTAGTTAGGATAACCCGAGTCCTACTCGAGGTTTTGCACCTGTTCGCGGGCTTTCTCGATCTCCAGCTTCATCTCGAGCCCAAGCTCGGTGACGCGCAGGCCGTTGCCGCTGGTTGCGCCGCTTGTCTTCGAGAGCAGCGTATTGGCCTCGCGGTTGAGCTCCTGCAAGAGGAAGTCGAGACGCTTGCCCAGCTCGCCGCCCTCGTCCAGTAAAGCGAGGAAGCGCGTGACGTGTGTTTGCAGGCGCACCAGCTCCTCGTCGATGTCGCTGCGCTCGGCGAGCAGAGCGGCTTCGGAGAGGATGCGGTCTTCAGCGATGCTTCCCTTCGCAACACCCATCGACTCCAGCAGCTCCGCGATGCGCGAGCGGATGCGCTCGGCGTAGGCGGAGCGGACATCCTCGCGCAGCGCGCTGACCTCGGCGGCAAGCGCCTCCAGACGAAGCATGGCTGCGCGCATCTCAAGCGCGAGCGAAGCCCCCTCCTGTGCGCGGACCTCGTTGAAGCGCTCGAGCAACGCGGGCAGCAGCGCGAGCACGTTGGCGTGAAACGTGGCCGCGTCGTCCGTGGTTATGGCGGCAGTCTCGGAGCGCAGCACGCCGGGCAAATAGAGAATGGTGTTCATGTCCGGCACGGCGCTCGTGCCATACTTTGCCGCGGCCTCGCGGAACGCCGCGACGTGCGCGGCAAGCAACTCCTGATTGAGGGTGAGCCTGAGAGCGGAGTTCGTTTCGCCGCGCTCCATCTGCAGTGTGAGATCGACGTGGCCGCGACGGACTGTCTCTTTCACCATGCGGCGCAGCGAGCCTTCCAGCTCATCGCACTGCGAAGGAAGCCGCAGCGACAAGTCGAGGAAGCGATGATTGACGCTCTTCAGCGTCAGTGTGAACGCGGCTCCCTGCTGCTCCGACGGAGAGGATAGCGAGGCAAAGCCGGTCATCGAGAGGATGGGTTTCATGCGATTCCTTCCACGCTCTCGGGCAGAGCGCCCGCGGGAACAAGATCATCAGTGGCGAACTGGAGATCGTACAAACGCCGATAGGTGCCCGAGTTCTCCAGCAGCTCCTCGTGCGTGCCGATCTCGACGATGCGGCCGCGCTCGAGCACCGCGATGCGCGTCGCGCGGCGCACGGTGGAGAGGCGATGCGCGATGACGAAGACCGTGCGGCCCTGCATCAGGTTTGCCAGCGCGGTCTGCACGAGATGCTCGCTCTCGGTGTCCAACGATGAGGTAGCTTCGTCGAGCACAAGGATCGGCGCGTTCTTCAGAATGGCGCGGGCAATCGCAAGCCGCTGGCGCTCGCCGCCCGAGAGCAGCGTGCCTTTCTCGCCGATGCGCGTGTTGTAGCCGTCGGACATGCGCTGGATGAACTCGTGCGCGAAGGCCATCTGGGCCGCCTGCTGCACACGCTCCAGGGGAATATCCGGCTGGCCATAGGCGATATTGTTGCGCACGGTGTCGTTGAAGAGGATCGTCTCCTGCGTCACTTTGCCGATCTGCTCGCGCAGGCTGGCAATCGTTACGTCACGCACGTCGTGGCCATCGATGGTAATGCGGCCTTCGTTCACATCGAAGAAGCGCGGCAACAGGTTCACGAGTGTCGATTTACCTGCACCGCTCGGGCCTACCAGCGCGATGACCTCGCCGCGCTGCACGTCGAGGTTGATGTTGCTCAACACCTGCCGCGTGCCTTCGTCGGCCTTGTAGCCGAAGCCCACGTCCTCGAACCGGATGGACTGCGTGAAGCCCTTCAGCACAACGGCGCGCTTCTTCTCCTGCACATCGTCCTGCGCCTCCATGAAGCGGAAGATCTCTTCGCTCGCGCCCAGCGCCTGCTGGAAGCTGTTATAGTAGGCGGCGAACTTACGCACCGGGTCGTACAACGTGAAGACCGCGATGAGGAAGGTGATGAAGGAGCCCGCCGTCATCTCGTGATGCAGAATGCGGATGCGTCCGAGGTAGAGCAGCAGCGCGATGGCGCAGGAGGCGATCAGGTCCATCAGAGGCGAGCTGATCGCCTGCACACTGACGGATTTGAGGTTGGCATGGAGCAGACGGCTGGCGGCGCGGCGGAAGCGGCGCATCTCCCACACCTCCATGCCGAAGGCCTTGACGATGCCGTTGCCAGTGATCGTCTCGTGCAGGATGTTCTGAATCTCGGCGAGCTTGTCCTGCCCGCGGCGCGTGGTCACGCGCACGCTGCGTCCGATGCGCCGCGCCGAGGAGATGACCACCGGCACAAAGAGCAGAAGCACCCACGCCATCTTGCCACCGACGATGACCACGGCAATCGCGGTGAAGAGCAGCGTGAAGAACTGCTGCAGGAAGTCGCTCAGCACGGTGGACATGGCTGTCTGCACGCGCTCGACATCATTGATGAGCGTGGAGAGCAGCGTGCCCGTCGAGTTCTTCTGGAAGAACGCGACCGAGCGGCGCAGGATCGCGTCGTAGAGGTCGTTGCGCAGGTCGGTAATCATGCCGAAGCCAGCGCGGTTGACGAGGTACGTGCCTGCGTAGTCGCAGATGGACTTGATGAGCGCTGAGCCGACCAGTGCCACCGCCACTACCGTCCACGCATTATGGAAGTAGCTGGGGATGAACTGCTGCAGATCAATGGTCCGTCCGGTATGCGCAATGGGATACCGCAGCACCGGGCCAAGCGGCGCGTCCGGGCTGAGGACGTTGTCGAAGATGGGCTTGACCAACAGGATGCGGAAGGCCGCCATCGCGCCGACCGTCGCCATGAGCACGACCGAGGCCAGCGAGTACAGCAGATACGGGCGAAGATAGAGCAGCAGCCGCCAGATCTTCCTCATGCGGCGTGGCTCGCTTTCCCTGTCCTGCGGTGCGGAACGTACATTAGACCTATTCTACGGCGATGAGCCGCCTCAGCGAGGCATATCGCGGTGCGCGGACTTGACGCGGTAGCCTGCCGCGGCCAGATTTTTCTTGATCTCCTCTGCGATAAATACGGAGCGATGCTGGCCGCCGGTGCAGCCGAAGGCCACCGTCAGATAGCTCTTGCCCTCCTGAATGTAGTGCGGGAGCAGGAACTTCAGCATCTCCGTCGTCTTCTCCAGAAACTCCTTCGTCTGCGGAAACTGCCGGACGTACTTAGCCACGCTGGGATGGCGGCCGGTCAGCTTGCGAAACTCGGGGATGAAGTGGGGGTTCGGCAGAAAGCGCACGTCGAAGACGAGATCGGCGTCGGCGGGCACGCCGTTCTTGAAGCCGAAGCTGGTGCAGGAGATCATCAGGCTGCGGTCGCCGTCGCCGCCGCGCTCGAACTGCGCGTTGATGTGCGCCCGCAGCTCGTGGACGTTGAACTTCGAGGTGTCGATCAGGATGTCGGCGACGTTGCGAACCGGGTCCAGCCGCTTGCGCTCGGCACGGATCGACTTGACCACCGTCTCGCCCCGGCCCAGCGGATGCGGGCGGCGCGTCTCGGAGAAGCGGCGGATCAGCACATCGTCGTCCGCCTCCAGAAAGACGACGCGGGTAGGCAGAACGCGGCGCACCTTCTTGAGAATCTCGGGAAACTCCTCGAGACGGTTGCCCTCGCGCACATCGACCACGAGCGCAGCGCGCTTGATCTCCGCCGACTGCCGCACGAGGTCCGCGAAGCGCGGAACGAGATCGAGCGGAAGGTTATCGACCGAATAGTAGCCAAGATCCTCGAATGCTCTGAGCGCCGATGCCTTGCCGGAGCCGGAGAGCCCCGTCAGGATGACCAGCTCGCGCGGGACAGCGGGCTCCGCGGCAGGCGTCCCCGTCTTCTTTACTGCACTCCGCTTGCGTGGTGGCATGGTCTGATCCTACTACGGCACCTCGATCAACTCGACCTTGCCGTCGCGCCTGCGATGCAGCACCATGACTTGCCCGGAGCGGTCGCGGAAGACGAAGACCTCGCGGTCGCGGAAGGCCGCTTCTTTCACTGCCTCCTCGAAGGTCATGGGGCGCATGGCCGCGCTGTCGATGGAGCGGACGACGTGCGGCTCGACCAGCGGCACCTTCGACGGGAAGGAGTGCACCACCATCGAAACCGCCTTGCGCGACGAGGCCGGAGATGCTCCGTTCGACGCGGCTGCCCGGGGAATCGACTTCTTCACCAGAGGCTTCACCGGCGTCTCGATGGCCTCGCGCTCACCGGCGACCACGTTGGTTTCGTGCTTGTCGCTCTTGGGATGCCGCCGCAGCGTAGTGGTCTTCTGCCGCTGGCGGATCGCCTGCTTCTCGATCTTGGCCAGGGCGTCATGCAGGGCGACCGACATGTCGGTTCCCTTGCAGGTGGCGACCAGAGTCTGCCCGCGCGTCACAATCGAAACCTCGGCGATCATGCGGTACTTGTCTTCGGTCAGGATGACGTGGGCGCTTGCCGATCTGCCCACTAATTTGGCGATGGCGGCAAGCCCCTCTTCGGCCTGCGTCTTCAGCTTTTTGGTGATCGTCGTCTGTCTTCCGGTGTACTCGACCTTCATCCGCTTCACCTCGGATATATTGTTGTACACCTTTGACGAATCGAACGCACGTGTCGCTCTATCGCACGCGGCGCTGATGCGTACTGGGAATCTGCATCTCTTCGCGGTACTTGGCAATGGTGCGGCGAGTGATCTGGATTCCCTGCCGCTGTAGCTCGGCGGCGAGATGGTCGTCGGTGAGCGGCTTGCGCGGGTCCTCGTCCTCGATCAGCTTCTTCACCTTCCGCTTGAGCAGGACCAGCGGCAGGTCCGCGCCCTCGGGGCCGTTGACGCCCTCGGTAAAGAAGAAGCGCAGCTCGTAGACGCCCTGCGGCGTGTGGACATACTTGTTGGCCACGGCGCGGCTGACGGTCGACGGATGCACGCCGATCTCCTCGGCAACCTCTTTGATCATCATCGGCTTCAGCGACTGCTCGCCATGCTCGAGGAACTCGGTCTGCCTGCGCACGATAACCTCGCAGGTGCGGACGATGGTGTTCTTGCGCTGCTCGATGTTGCGCAGAAGCTGGATGGCCGAGCGGTAGCGGTCCTTGACGTATTCGCGCACCTCCTTCTCGGTCTGCTCCTGCCGTAGCATCCGGCGATAGCCCTGGTTGAGGCGCAGGACCGGCATGTCCTCCTCGTTCATCAGCACCACGTACTCGCCGTCACGCTTGACGAAGGCCATGTCCGGCTCGATGAGCCGCGTCTCACTCTGGTTGTAGCGTTGGCCCGGGCGTGGATCGAGCGTGCGGATGAACTCGACCGCCGCGTTCACCTCAGCCGAGGTGCGGCCGACGCTCTTGGTCAGCTCGCGCATGTCTTTCTTCTGCAGAAGGTGCAGCAGGCTGGTCACGATGCAGGTGGCCGTCTCGAAGACGCCCGCCTGCGGCAAAGCATGGTCTGCCGGGACTGGAGCCTCCACAGCGGCCGCTTCGATCGTCTCGCCAGCCTCCTCCTCCGAGGCCGGTGTCGCCGTCTGTGCCGCGCGCCTGCGCTGGAGCACAAGCTCCGCCTCGCGCTGCTGGCCGCGGATCTGGATCAGCAGGCACTCACGCAGATCAGTCGCGCCGACGCCCAGCGGATCGAGCTGATGAACGATGCCCCGCGCCTCCTCAATGACGCGGAGAGCCTCCTCCCGCGTGATAGTCTGCCCGGACTCCATCAACGACCCGGCCAGTTCCTCGGCGCTCGCCGTCAGGTATCCGTTCTCATCGAGGTTGCCGACGATTAGCTCCGTCGCCGAGTATAAGATCGGCGAAAGCGTCAGCGACCCAAGCTGCCACGCCAGATGGTCGGTCAGCGTGCTCGGCTGCGAGAGAAAGTTTTCAAAGGAGGGCTTGTCGGACTCCTCGAAGGTGGAGACGGTACGAAAGCCCGGGTCGAGATACTCCTGAAAGTAACTACCGAAGTCGATCTCCTCGAAGGGGTCCTTCTCGGCGCGGTCGGCCTCGACGACCTCCTCGGCCGAACGCTCGCGGTCGCCTTCGAGGGCGGCGCGCTCGTCAAGCGGAAGGTCCGAGTCCTCGATCTCCTCGAGGATCGGGTTCTCGATCATCTCGTTGTTGATCATCTCCTTCAGCTCAAGCTTGTTCAGCGCAAGGACGCTGACCATCTGCACCAGTCCGGGTGTGAGCACCTGGCGCTGGGAGATCTTTACGTTGAGCCTGGGTTGCAGAAGCACGTTCAACCTTTCAAGTGAGTCGATGATTGATGGGATGCTTGCATGGCGGCAGGGGCCACGGGCAACCAACGCCGCATCCCCTCAGGTTTTGAGGACAGTCTATTACGCATCGGCGGTTTGTGGAGATGAAAGACAGACCGAATCTCCGAGAGTAACCCCGCCGCCTCTCAGTCCATCGAGAAGCCCTCTCCCAGATAGATGCGCTTGACCTCCGGATCACGGCCCAGCTCGCGGGGCGTTCCTGTTCTAAAGATCTTTCCTTCGGCGATAATGTACGCCCGGTCCGTGACGGAGAGCGTCTCGCGGACGTTGTGGTCGGTGATGAGCACGCCGATGCCGCTCGCCTTCAGGTTAAAGATGATCTCCTGCAGCTCCAGCACGGCGATGGGATCGATGCCGGAGAACGGCTCGTCGAGCAGGATGAACGCAGGCTGGATGGCAAGACATCGCGCGATCTCCACCCTCCGCCGTTCGCCGCCCGAGAGGGCATAACCGCGCGTCTTGCGGACATGCCCTAAGCTCAACTGCTCGATCAGCTTTTCCGTGCGCGTGCGGCGGCTCTCCCAGCTCAACTGCTGGGCTTCGAGGACCGCCAGAATGTTCTCCTCGACCGTCAGCTTGCGGAAGACCGAAGGCTCCTGAGGCAGGTAGCTGATGCCGCAGTTCCGCGCGCGGAGGTACATCGGCAGCATGGTGATGTCTTTGCCGTCGGAGAGAATCCGCCCCGCATCGGGACGCACCAGGCCGACGATCATGTAAAAGCTCGTGGTCTTGCCTGCGCCGTTGGGGCCGAGCAACCCCACCACCTCGCCCTGCTCGATCTGGATGCTGACGCCGCGCACAACCTGGCGGCCGCCGTAGGACTTTCCAATATCTTCTGTTGCCAGAGTCCGTATCACTTCTGCCTAACCCGTGTCACCGTATGAACCCGTTGGGACGGAGCCGTCGCGGCGCCGGTAACGATCACCCTATTATCGCCGGTGTGGAAGCGCAGCGTGGTCGCCGTCACGGTGCCCTGCGCCTCGTCGATCAGCCGGGGCGGAACGGCAGGCGTGCCTGTCAACACGAACATGCCGTCGCTGGCCGTGTAGACCAGCTCCTCGCCACTGGCGTGACGGCCCGGCTGCTGAATCTCGATCTGTCCCGTGGCCACGATGCGGTCTACGCTGCCTCCAAACGGCACACCATTGCTGCTGCCTTTGCCGGTGTCCTTGTTGGATGCAGTCTGTCCCGCTGGCGGCGCGGGATGCAGATACGCCGTCGCCTGCCGGGCGCGGAGCGTGCCCTCGGTCCCTTCCACGAGCACATCGCCGGAGAATTCCGCCTGCCGGGTTGTGTCGCTATAGACCAGCGTGCGGCTGGCGACGCGGATGACGGGGCTTTGCTCAGGATGGTTCTGCTGGTTACCCGCGAAGACCGCATGGACCGCATTCGGGACCGTCTCCGAGCCGGTGCCGTGCGCCTTCAGCGTCCCCTGCTTCTGATCCAGCTCGATGACAGCGGCCTCCACCTGTGAGGCTCCCTGCCACAGCCGGGCGACCTTCGATGCTCCATAAAAAACTGCCCGGCTAGTCGTCTGCGACCACTGCGCCCGGTCAGCCAGCACATGCGCAGGCTCGCTGGCATCGGAGGAGGCATACGTCGCCTTCACCGCGCCTTCAGCCGTAGCGTCGCCGCTCGCATGCCGCATTACGATGCGGTCCGACGCGACGGTTCCTGTTCCCTGCACGGCCTGCGCGTGGCCGGTCAGGGTTAGGCTGTCGGCATCGCCGTCGTAGACACCGAGATCCGCCGAGGCGCGTGCAAACTCTGCCGTCTCTCCGGGCTTCGCGGCGGAGCGGCTAGTCAATTGGACGTGGCCGGTCTGCACAGCCTTTGCAATCTCCTCGCCGCGTCCGCCATGCGCCGACGCAGGGCGCAGCGTGATGTCGAGGCTGTCCCCTGTGCTCGTCTGCTCCGCTCCCTGCACGCCCTGACGGCGCAGCGCGGTGCGACCGGAGCCACGAATGCTGGTGAGCAGCGTCGTCTTTCCGCCACCGCTGAAGAGGCCGGTCAATGATTCACCAGAGAGTTCACTCGCCGTTTCGGCGGGCGTGTCCGCATCGCTGACGAGCTTCAGGTGCGCCGCCTGCGTGGCCTCGGCCTTGCTGATCTCGCGCTTGCCTCTCTTATCTCCGGCAAACGCAAGATGCAGCGTACCGGCGGTCGCCTCGCGCTGGCTCCATGGGCTTGCCTCTGCCGGGCGAACACTTTCCTTCACATGAACCGCGCCGGTCAATACGGCGTTCTCAAGCTGGCCTCGCGGATCGAAGGCTAGCTGTGCATCGTCGGCGTGTCCCGCCCCCTGCCGCAGGCTAGATGTCTCCGCATACTGCACGCCGCCGAAGAGATGTGCGCTGCGCGCCTGTCCTTGTGCGGTCAGAAGAACGTCCGCCTGCGGCGCTGTCACCTCACCCGTCTTCGGGCTCTTCAGCGCGACACCACCCTCGGCCTCGATGCGCTCGGGCGAGCCGTCCTGGCGCAGATGTACGATGGCGTGATCGCCGCGCATGCTCACCTCCGACGAGGTGTAGCTTGCCTGCGTCAGCAGGGCGCGCTGCTCGTTGCGTTCCAGCTCCGCGTGCGAGGCTGTCAGCAGGATGGGCTTTTCGCCCTGCTTGCCGTTCACCTTGACCTCGCGCTGCAGGATCAGCACGCCGGTATCGGAGTTGTATTCCGCGCCGATGGCGTGACCGGTCATGCCTCCGAAGCGAAACTCCAGATCCTTGTCCGTCGCGGCAACGCCCAGCTTCTGCAAATAAACGAGGCCGCTGGTCTTGACGTGGATCACCTGCCGATCATCGTCCTTATCTGCCTTTTGCGTCTCAGACTCGCCACCCGGCCGCTCCAGGTCGATCATCACCTCGCCCATGGCCCGCACCACGCCGGCCTTCTGCTCATACTCGAACTCGCTGCCGGAGATATGATCCATGCGGTCCTGCTTGCGACCGTAGAGCGTCATATCGACGTCGCGCAGCGTGAGCTTGCCGTTCTGGTGCTCCACCGCCTTGGCGGCGTGCAGCGTCATCACGGTCTTGCCACCCACCGACTGCGAGTAGGTGTAGCCGTTCGTCTCCCGGCGAATATCGACTCCGAGTTTGGCAGGCAGCCCGGCAAGAAAACGGTGTGCGCGATACTGCGCGTAGCCTAGGAAACCGGCGATCACTGCAACAAGCAGAGCTGCCCCCACCAGCAGCCAGATGCGCAGACGATCGATCGAAAGAGCCATTCCTTCTATCTTCTCACCCGGCCGCGGGCGGTAGAATGAAGCTATGGCGGATCAGCTTTACCTTAGCCTGTGGTTTCCGAACTTCCGCCTGGACGCGCTTCCGGCGGCGATGATCTCGGTGATGAAGCAGTTTGCCCGTGTGAGCCGGCAGAGCCGCGTCTCGGCGGCCTCAACCTACCCCATCGACTTTACGGAGGCGCCGGTCTACCAGCGCATCTTCGTCAACGACGACCGTGCCGAGGAGACGGACGACTCCACCATCGAGCGCGCTGTCGCCGAGGCGACCGAGCAGCTCCACGACGACATGGCCTACGAGTTCGAGATGCCATGGAAGCTCTAGGCTCCCTCGCTGATCGACGGTGACGAGGGGCTCGAAACCGGATGGGTGCAACAGCCCTTCACCGTGCGCTTCTTCGGCTTTGGCCCGGAGTTCGACGAGGGCAGCTACGAGCAGAACGGCCACATCCGCGTCGACTTCGGACTCGATACGCCGTGGGTGCAGGAGGACGCCGATCTCGACGAGGAAACGGCCGAGCATATGCAGCAGAACGTGGAGATGCTACTCGCGTTTACGCTCTCAGTGGAGAAACACTGCGGCATCTCCAACCGGCATCTGTGGACGGAGTCCGGCGAGCCACTGGCGCAGAAGCTGGTGGCTCGGCTACAGAAGCTCAACTAGCCCGTCTTCCTCCCCCGCCGGCTGTCATTCCGCAGCGGAGGAATCTGCTTACGCGCTCTTACCCGTAGCCGAGGCCAGCTTCTCCTCGCCTACGCGGCGAATCGCATTGGCCTCGTCGTACTTGTGACCATCGTCGCCTGCCTCGTGCCAGAGCTTGTCGGAGTCCTGCAGATCCTGCTCGGCGTCGCTGCGCTCGATCTCCTCGGGCCGCAGAGCCGTCTCGGCCAGAATCGTTACCCGCTCCGGAAGCACCTCAACGAAGCCCCAGGCCACGAAGAACCGCTGCTCGCCTGCGCCCGCTCCGTGCAGACGCACCTCGCCTGCGCCCAGCTCCGCCAGCAGAGGAGCGTGACCGTACAGCACCTCAAGATATCCCGACATGGACGGCAGCTCGACCGCATCCACCGTCGTATCGACGAGGACGCGGCCCGGCGTTACCAGCCGAACCGCCAATTGTCCCGCGTTGTTGTTTGTCTCTGCCATGGTTTACGCCGTCTGCTTCATCTTCTCGGCTGCGGCCAGCACGTCCTCGATGCCGCCCTTCAGGTAGAAGGCCTGCTCGGGGATCGCATCGTGCTTGCCCTCGATGATCTCCTTGAAGCTGCGCACCGTGTCCTCGACCTTGACGTAAGCGCCGGGGATACCAGTGAAGATCTCGGCCACATGGAACGGCTGCGACAGGAAGCGCTGCACCTTACGCGCACGGGCCACGGTGAGCTTGTCCTCTTCCGAGAGCTCATCGATACCGAGGATGGCGATGATGTCCTGCAGATCCTTGTAACGCTGCAAAATACGCTTCACGCCCTGCGCCACGTCGTAGTGCTCCTGCCCGACGATGCGCGCCGAAAGGATACGCGAGGTCGAGGTCAGCGGGTCCACAGCGGGATAGATTCCCAGCTCGGACAAGGGACGCGAGAGCAGCATAGTCGCGTCCAGGTGAGCGAAGGTCGTCGCCGGGGCCGGGTCGGTGATATCGTCGGCGGGCACGTAGACGGCCTGCACGGACGTGACCGAGCCCTTCTTGGTCGAGGTGATGCGCTCCTGCAACTCACCCATCTCGGTGGCGAGGTTCGGCTGATAGCCCACAGCCGAAGGCATACGGCCCAGCAGCGTGGAGACCTCGGAACCGGCCTGCGTGAAGCGGAAGATGTTGTCGATGAAGAGCAGCGTGTCGGCGCCCTCGGAGTCGCGGAAGTGCTCGGCGACGGTGAGGCCGGTCAGCGCCACGCGCAGACGCGCCCCCGGCGGCTCGGTCATCTGGCCGTAGATCAGCGCGGCTTTGGACTTGTTGAAGTCGTGCGGATCGATAACGCCCGACTCCTGGAACTCGTGCCACAGATCGTTACCCTCGCGGGTACGCTCACCGACGCCCGCGAACACCGAGAAGCCGCCGTGCTTGGAGGCAACGTTGTTGATCAACTCCTGAATCACGACCGTCTTGCCGACGCCAGCGCCGCCGAAGAGGCCGATCTTGCCGCCCTTCAAGAACGGCAGAATCAGGTCGACGACCTTGATGCCCGTCTCGAACATCTCCTCCGAGGTCGACTGCTCGTCGAACGCCGGTGCCTGCCGATGAATCGGCATACGCGTCTTCGCGTTGACCGGGCCAAGCTCATCGACCGGCTCGCCGAGCACGTTGAGCACACGGCCCAGCGTCTCGCGGCCTACCGGGACGGTAATACCCGCGCCGGTGTCGATCGCCTTCATACCGCGCACCATGCCCTCGGTCGCCACCATGGCGATGCAGCGCACGCGGCCCTCGCCCAGGTGCTGCTGCACCTCGACGACGACGTCCAGCGGCTGAGGCACGTTGAAGCCCTCGCTGGTAATACGAAGCGCCTGGTAGATCGGCGGCATATGCGACTCGTCGAACTGGACGTCAACGGCCGGGCCGCTGATCGAAATCACTTTTCCAATATTCTCTGCCATAGGTCCTTGTCTCTTCTCAAAACCTCTCTGCCGGAGCAGCTACTACAGGGCTGCTGCTCCACTCACAATCTCGATAATTTCCTTCGTGATCGCCGCCTGCCGCACACGGTTCATCGTGAGGCTCAGCGCGTCGATCAAATCCCCTGCGTTCTTGGTCGCCGCATCGGTGGCCGTCATACGCGCGGCGTGTTCCGAGGCGATGCTCTCGAGCAGCGCATGGTAGATCTGCGTCGTCACATACCGCGGCATCAGGTGGCGGAAGAGCCACTTCGGCTCCTGGTCGTAGATGTAGTCGACCTCGGCGGTGCCGAACTTCTTCGCTTCGCGCTCGAAGAAGCTCTCCTCGGGCTCGGTGACACGGATGCCCTGCGAGGCTGCGGCGCGCATCGCCGCCTCCTTTTGCTCCTCGGTCATGACCTCGGCCACGGTGATCTCGTGCGAACCGAGCTTGCGGATCGGCAGCAGCTTCTCCACCACGACACGCTGCGAGATCACCGAGCGGAACTCGTTATACACGATGTAGACCGAGTCGATCTCCTCACGCTCATAGCGTTCGATGATCGAGCGCGACATCGCCGAAACCGCATCCACGTCCGTCTTCAACAGCAGGTCGGGATACTCGTTCGTCACCTCGATCTGCGCCCCGCGATGGCGGATCGTCTCGAAGTGTGTCGAAAGCTCGTTGTCGTACTTCTCTTCCTTGCGCTCGTAGTTCGCCGCCGGGAATCGACGTTTGTAGAACCCGATCGCCTTCTTGCCTACCGGCTCGAGGTCGATGTTCTGCCCTTCAGCCACACGGGCGTCGATGAACTTCTGGGCCGTCTTGCCGATGTTCGTGTTGAAGCCGCCCGCAAAGCCCTTGTCTCCCGCGATGACGATTACGAGAATGTTCTTCTCCTCACGCTCGCGCAGCAGCGGATGAAGGATCTCCCCCGTGTTCTCATCGTAGAGATCGGTGCGGTGCACCAGCGATTCGAGCACGCTCGAGATCATCTGAGCGTAGGGCCGCGCCTGCATCGTGCGCTCCTGCGCGCGGCGCAGCTTGGCCGCCGAAACCATCTTCATGGCCCGGGTAATCTGCCGCGTGTTTCTCACACTGCGAATGCGGCGCCGTAAATCGAGGACGTTCGCCATGGTTTATTTGTTGCCCTTGTCCTTCAGCGAGGCCAGAAAGCTCTGCTTGTAGTCCTTGATCGCCGCCGTCAGGCTCGCCTTGTTGCTGTCGTCTAGCGACTTCTTGCTCTCGATGTCCTTGAGCAGAGCCGACTGCGCCGACTCGAGGTACGGATAGAAGCCGTCCTCGAAGGCGCGGATATCGCGGACCTCGACGTCGTCGAGCAGGCCCTGCGTACCGGCGAAGAGGATGGCCACCTGCTGCACCCACGTCAGCGGCTTGAACTGCGGCTGCTTGAGCAGCTCGGTCAGGCGCTGGCCGCGGTTGAGCTGCGCCAGCGTGACCTTGTCGAGGTCCGAGCCGAACTGCGAGAAGGCCGCCAGCTCGCGGTACTGCGCGAGGTCGAGCTTCAACGTGGAGCCGACCTGCTTGGTCGCCTTGATCGCCGCCGAGAAACCCACGCGCGACACCGACAGACCGACGTTGACCGCCGGGCGAACGCCCGAATTGAACAGGTCGGTTTCAAGGAAGATCTGGCCGTCGGTGATCGAGATAACGTTCGTCGGAATGTAGGCCGACACGTCGCCGGCCTGCGTCTCGATGATCGGCAGAGCCGTCAGCGAGCCTCCGCCCAGCTTGTCCGACACCTTGGAGCTGCGCTCCAGCAGGCGCGAGTGCAGGTAGAAGACGTCGCCCGGATAGGCCTCGCGTCCCGGCGGACGGCGGAGCAGCAGCGAGATCTCACGGTAGCTGGCCGCGTGCTTCGACAGATCGTCGTAGATGATGAGCGCGTGCTTGCCGCTGTCGCGGAAGTACTCGCCCATCGCGGTCGCCGCGAACGGAGCGAGGTACTGCATCGGCGCGGGCTCGGAGGCCGTGGCGGCGACGATGATGGTGTAGGCCATCGCGCCGTGCTCCTCGAGCGTCTGCACCACCTGCGCGACCGACGAACGCTTCTGGCCGACGGCGCAGTAGATGCAGATAAGGTCGTTCTTGGCCGAGTTGATGATCGTGTCGAGCGCGATGGCGGTCTTGCCGGTCTGGCGGTCGCCGATGATCAGCTCGCGCTGGCCGCGGCCGATCGGAATCATCGTGTCGATGGCCTTGAGGCCGGTCGCCATCGGCTCACGCACCGACTGGCGGTCGATGACGCCGGGGGCAAGCCGCTCGACGGGCAGCGTGTGCTCCGTGTTGATGGGGCCCTTGTCGTCGATGGGCTGGCCGAGCGCGTTCACCACGCGGCCGATCAGCGCCTCGCCCACGGGCACGGACATGATCTTGCCGGTCCGCTTGACCTGGTCGCCCTCGCTGATCTCGGTGTAGTCGCCCAGCAGCACGGCGCCGACCTGGTCCTCGTCGAGGTTCATCGCCAGTCCGGCGATGCCGTGCGGGAACTCGATCAGCTCGCCGGCCATGACCTTGTCGAGGCCGTGTACGCGAGCGATGCCGTCGCCCAGCGAGATCACCGTGCCGACCTCGTCGACCTGGATACGCTGCTCGTAGTTGGCGATCTGCTCGCTAATCAGTTGGGTAATCTCGTTTGCGCTGATCTGTGCCATGTCTTCTCTCTACCTGAATCTCTCTCAAATCTCTATACAGAAACGCTGTTACGCGTGAATGAGCCGCTCTTTCAACTGCTGGAGCTGCGCCTTGACCGAGCCATCGTACACCGTCGAGCCGATCCGCACGACAGCGCCGCCCAGCAGCGAGGCATCCTCTTTGTAGGTGGCCCGCACGCGGCCTCCCGCCAGCCGGGCGACCTGCTGCTCCAGCGCGGCGCGATCCTCGTCGCTCAGCGGACGGGCGCTGACGATCTCCGCCTCGGCGATGCCCGCATTCGTATCGGCCTCGTGCGCGTACTCGGCGAGAATCTCGTCGAGCGCGCCCAGGCGGCCATGGTCCATGATGACGGCGATGAAGTTCCGTGCCTCGCGGAACATCCCGATGCGGCCCGCAATCGCATCGAGCAGCCGCAGCTTCTCGTCCTGCGAGAAGGAGGGATTCAGCAGAACCTCATGCAGGTCGTGGCTTCCAGCCAGCGTCGCGGCAAAGTCCTTGAGCTGCTGCTGGGCGGCGGCGGCATCGAGATTCCGGGCCGTAACCACCTGCGCAAAGGCATGGGCATAGTGGGGAGCGAAGGCTGCCATCAGTTCGTCCCTCCCTGCGCCGAAAGCTTCTGCGCGAACTCCTTCACCAACAGGTGATCGGTATCGGCGTTGATGTGAAGCTGGCGTCCGGCATGATCGATAGCCAGCTCTGCCGCGAACTGCTGCAGGGTGCGGCGCGCCTGAAGGGTCGCCGCGGCGATCTCCTGCTCGGCCGCATCCGTAATCTTCTTTTTCTCGTCCTCGACGGCGGTCTTGATGCGCTGCTCATCGAGCGCAAGATGCTTCTCCGCCTCGGAGCGCATCTCGGCGATCTGCCCGTCGAGCTTTGCCAGCCGCGCCTCGACGCTGCCCAGCCGCGCATTCGCCTCTTCGGTCGCGGTGCGCGCATCGACCAGATGCTTCTGGATCGCGGAGCTGCGGCCGCGGAAGGTCTTCGGTAGAGCCTTGGCGAGGAACCAACCCACCGCAATCGCCAGGATGAGGAAGTTCGTCACCTCGAAGGCGGTCGCCGATTGATCCGGGTTCAGCCCGATCATCGCGCCCAGCGAGCGCACTGCGGGAGACTTGCGGAAGGCCTCGTTCGCGTCCTTCTCGTCCTCATTCTTGACGGGCGATTGCGCCTCGGGCGTGCTGCTCTCCGAGCCGATCGGCTGCGAGGCGGACGCGGGAGATTCCTGCGCGATCGCAACACGCACCGGCATCGAGAACAGGACACCCAACAGTGCGGCGGGAAGAACGATCTTCCAGAAAGAATGCTTCACTGCGCGGCCTCCGACGAGATACCGGCAGGAAGAACGGCGCGCAGCACCTGCGCGCTCAACTCCACACCGGCTCCCTCAATCTGCTGACGGGCCGCGGCTGCGCCCTGCTCAATCTCCTGCCGCGCCACGCGCACGCGCTCCTGCATGGAGGTGCGGACCTCGGTCAGCGCGATTTCGCGCTCGGTGTTCCACTGCTTCAACTGCTGCTCCCGAAGCTGAAAGATTTCGTTGCGGGCAGCGCGCAACTTCGCCTCGTACGCGGCCGTCTCGGCCTCGGCGGCCGTCATCGCATTCTTCGCCTGCTCCACGGCTCCACTCGTCCGGGCGCGGCGCTCGGCCAGCACGCGGTCGAGCGGACGGCGAACCAGGATTCCGTACGCTATCACCAGCAAAATAAAGAGAACCATCGTCGGCACGGAGCCGAGCACAAGTTCGCTGAGTTGTTTCAGTATCGCATCCATGAGTGGGGTGGCCGCGGCCTCTCGAAAGTCCTTACCGTTGTATTAGTTACAGCGGAGTTACAAACCTGCGCGGATCGCGTACGCCAATAAGGGCAGGCTGTTCACAGTTCTCCTATTTTTAGCAAAGCAATTTCATGAGTGTCAACTCGATATGAGCGATATCCGCACAAGCGGAACGATGATCGAACAACCTCCGCGCCGCTCCTTTCCGGTTGACTTTGACCGGGGCAGGTCTAAAATTAAAGGACACCATGACCCTACGTTCTGGGTCCTACAGGCTGCGTAACGCGGGACCCCACCTCCGCTCCCCGTTAGGCAGCCTGTATCTAACTTAAATTCATAACCGTCCGCATGTCACTTCATCCGTTCGCGGAACTCTCCGTACCGATGGAGCAGCGAGGCCGGACCCCGCGCCGTAAAGTAGGCGAGGTTTCCCTCAAAGCGCATCGGCCCTAAGACGGCTCCTCCCTCGAGCGCCGCCAGCACGCTTCCCTCTGATTGGAGCACGCGAAACCGTACCTCAATGAGGGGATCGTTGACAAGCGCCGCGTCGATGGCCGCCAGCAGCCGGTCCAGTCCCTCGTGGCGCAGCCCGGAGACGACCATCGCTCCGCTCTGCTCGAGCGCCTCCCGCTCGGCTGCGGGGAGCAGATCGGCCTTGTTCCAGACCTCGATGACGGGCTTGCCCGCCACCTCCAGCTCACCCAGAACCTTCTCCACCTGCGCCTTCTGCTCGTCGAGCATGGGGCTCGAGCTGTCGCGGACGTGCAGCAACACCTCGGCCCGTTCGACCTCCTCAAGCGTGGCCCGGAAGCTGGTCACAAGCGTATGCGGCAGATTGCGGATGAAGCCGACCGTATCGGAGAGCAGAATCTTCCGCCGCGACGGAAGCTGAAGCTGCTTCAGCTTCGGGTCGAGCGTCGCAAACATGCGTGACGACTCGAGCACTCCGGCCTCGGTCAGTGCGTTGAACAGGGTACTCTTGCCCGCGTTGGTGTAGCCCACCAGCGCCACCACCGGCACCGGCACCGACTCCCGCCGCTGCCGCTGCTGGCGGCGGACGCGCCGCACGGCCTCAAGCTGGTCCTTGATACGGTCGATGCGCAGATTGATCTTTCGCCGGTCGGTTTCGAGTTGCGTCTCACCCGGTCCGCGGGTGCCGATGCCGCCGCCGAGCTGCGACATGGCCTTGCCTCGCCCCGCCAGCCGCGGCAACTGGTACTCGAGCTGCGCCAGCTCCACCTGAAGCTGGCCCTCCCGCGTCCGCGCATGGCGGGCAAAGATGTCCAGAATCAGTTGGGTACGGTCGATCACCCGGCAGGGCAGCTTGGCCTCCAGGTTACGAAGCTGCGAGGGGGTCAGGTCATGGTCGAAGAGCACCACGTCTGCATTCATTGAGGCGGCGACACCCTCGATCTCCTCGAGCTTACCCGTGCCGATCAGCGTGGCCGCGTCGGGCCTCGGTCGATGCTGCACGATGGTCGCGGCGACCTCGGCCCCGGCGCTCTCAGCCAGCTCGACGAACTCTGCCAGCCCAGCCTCGAAGTCCAAACCCGGGGCATGACTCTCCCCGGCCGCATCCGTCTCCGGCTGCAGCAAAGACGCGACTCCGCGGGCCTGCCGGGCCGAGGCCCCAGGCTTGCGCCGCTCGCCGGTAAACTCTACCGCCACCAGCACAGCGCGCTCGCCGCGCATCTGCCGCGCGGCGAGCCCCTGTTGTTGACTCATTCCCTGTCCGGACAACCGAAGCTTACGCTCCACTCGCCTCACGGGCGACAGGCTCATGGGAGGACGGGGCGTGCGATACGGTCCCTACGCTGCGAGGCTCTACCCGCGTATCGGACCGCATATCAGGATGAGCTCCCGCCCGGGCGCTCACGACCGTCGAAATGGCGTGCTTGAAGATCAACTGCTCCTGGCTGTTGTTCTCGAGCAACACAGAGTACTTATCGAAGGAACGAATCTTTCCCGTCAGCTTGACGCCGCTGACCAGATAGATGGTAATGGGGCTTTTATCTTTGCGGACCGTATTGAGAAACGTGTCCTGAATGTTCTGTGCCGGCTTTGGATCCATAGTGCCGATCTCCTTCTCGTTTCACTTCTAAAGTTTAAGATCCCTGCATCCTCCCCCAAAAAGGCGGAAAGATCCAGTTAAACGACCAACAGTCAAAGGGATATCGCTATCCCAAGAAAAGTCCAGACGGAATCTACTGCTTACATAGATGTCGCTGGGCCGCCGAGGTTTGCCAAGCTCATGCGCCAAGTTCTTGCAGGCACATGCGGCGCATCGTAGCTCACAATTCTCGAGCCATGATAACACTTTAAGTAACCACGACAGGAATCGAAAGTTGACCTCATCAACTTCCGTCCAGCCCGGCGACCTCCAGTACGATGGTAGACGTGGCCGCCGACCGTTCGTACTCCTCCGCTCCCCCTGTCCCCATGCTCGACTTCTCCCGCCAGTACGCCCAGATCCGGCAGGAGGTGCTCGCCGCCATCACCGAGGTCTGCGACTCGCAGCGCTTCATCCTCGGCCCGCAGGTCACGCGCTTCGAGCAGGAGGCGGCGCTGGCCTGCTCCGTGCCGCACGCCGTCGGCTGCGCCAGCGGCACCGACGCCCTCTGGCTCGCCCTGCTGGCCGCCCGCATCGGTCCCGGCGACGCCGTCATCACCAGCTCGTTCAGCTTCTTCGCCACCGCCAGCGCTATCCTGCGCTGCGGGGCGACGCCGCTCTTCGCGGACATCGAACCGGCGACCTACAACCTCTCCCCGGCCTCGGTCGAGGAGCTTCTCCGCTCGACCAAACACACAGTCAAGGCCATCCTGCCCGTCCACCTGTATGGCCAGTGCGCCGACTGGGACGCCTTCACCGAGATTGCGAAGCAGCATAACCTGCTGCTCGTCGAGGACGCCGCGCAGGCCTTCGGAGCCACCTGGAACGGCACGCCCGCAGGCGCACTGGGAGACGTCGCCGCCTTCAGCTTCTACCCCACAAAGAACCTCAGCGCCTTCGGCGACGCGGGTCTGCTGACCACCCCCAGCGACGAGCTGGCCGAGCGCGCCACCATGCTCCGCACCCACGGCATGCGCCGCCGCTACTTCCATGACGAGATTGGCGGCAACTCCCGACTCGACGCCATCCAGGCCGCCGTGCTCTCGGTCAAGCTGAAGTACCTGCCCACGTGGAACCAGCAGCGCCGCGACTGCGCCGCCGCCTACGACCGGCTCTTCCTCCGCGCCGGACTTGCGGCCGCCACCTATGACGGCATCGTGCTGCCCGTCACCGATCCGCGCGCCGGACACGTCTTCCACCAGTACGTCATCCGCGCTCCGCGCCGCGATGCGCTGCGGCAGCACCTCGCCGAGGCCAATATCGGCACGGAGATCTACTACCCGCTGCCTATCCATCTGCAGGAGAGCCTGGCCTTCCTCGGTAATCACGCGGGCGATCTGCCGCACACCGAGCAGGCCGCCGCCGAGGTGCTCGCGCTGCCCATTTACCCCGAGCTGCGCGAGGACGAGCAGGAGGCTGTCGTCGCCGCGATTGCCTCTTTCTATTCCTGAGCGGCAAGCCACGGCCCCACAGGCTGTCCGCTTCCGATAGACTCGAGAGAGCGGGTGTTTCTGCGCAACCGGAGCGCCGCCGGATTTACAACATCAGGATCATTCATGAGATTGCGTTTGCTCGCAGTACTTGCCGGTATGGCTCTCGCCACCGGCTCCGCCGTCGCCCAGTCGTCCCAGAAGATCGGCATCTACGCCACGCCGTACGTCTCGCGGATCAGCAACTCGAAGGCCGACACCGGCGTCTTCGCCTTCCTCGGCGAGGGCGCAACCTCCCGCTTCTTTGAGGGCTTCGGCGTGGGCGTGTACGACGAGTTCTACCACACGCCGCGCTTCGACGCGGGCGTCGATGTGCGCACCAAGATCATCCGCGGCGCGGGTGCGCAGTACGCGGACTTCCTGCTCGGCGGCCGCGTCTCCTTCAAGCCGAAGACACTGCCCATCTCGCCCTACATCGACCTGCTCGGCGGTGCGGCCAGCACGCGCGCGGCGCACAATCCGCGCTCGCTCGGCCGGGCCACCTACAGCATCTCCGCCGGAGCCGACTGGCACCTCAGCCGCGTCATCGACTTCCGCATCATCGAGGTCGGCTACTCGTCGCTCACGACCATGAACACCAGTATCGTGAACACGCAGGCCACCGCGTTCCCGTCGTCGCAGGTTATCAACCTCAGCACCGGCCTCGTCTTCCGCATCCACTAAAGCAGCAAGGCTGCGCCTGCACCCAGGCGTAGCCTCGTCACACCACCCAGCCAGAATTGCCATTCCCCCGGAACGACTGTCATTCCGCAGCGCAGGAATCTGCTGTTTTCATTGCACCAACCCAAAAATTGTCGTCCTGAGCGAAGCGCAGCCGGGTGATTAGTTGGCCCATTCAAGTCGTCTTTTGGCTTGAATGGGGCTTCCTACCGCTTGCGCTTCCCCTTCTTCTCTTCAGGCGGAACCGGATGCGCCTCATCCGGCGGCGTCTCTCCTGAAGCCAGCAGGCGGTGCGTAATATTCCCTTCCAGCCGATACGTCTTGGTGATTGTCTTCCCCGGAACCATCGCCCCCGTCGCAGGATCGGGCACAACCGGCGGCGAGTCCGCGGCCAGCACCCTGTAGCGGAAGGCCGGAAGCGCCGTCGCGCCGAGCGGCCCCTTCTCGCTCGGGTCCTTGGCAGTCAGAATCTGCACCGGCAGATAGCCCTCAATATTTCTGTCACGGAAACCGGTTTCGTACCGATGCTTCTTCACGTTCCAGATAAACAGCCGCACCTGGTCGAAGTCGTACGTCAACCCGGCCTTGTAGGGGCTCAACACGGCCAGATATTGGGGGATGTTCTTGTCGTCCTGCGGAGCCTCTGGGTCATTGACGCGATTCAGCACATACGCGCCGACGATGCGCTGCCCTTCGGAGTAGCGGGTCAGTACGTCCGGCGCATCGACGTCCATCAGGCGGCTCAGCATCCAGCCGGTGTTCCCATGCGAGTCCCGCACGAGCCACCAATCCTCCATCGCGGGGGGCGGCGGCACCACAGGCTCACTCGCATCCCCTGTCTTCGCGGCAGTCTTTGCCGCAGGAGCCGCAGCCTGCCCCGGCGGAACCGCCTTCGGCAGCGTAGCCCGCATCAGCAGTTGCAGCTTCTCCGCCTCCGACAGACGGAAGAGCCGCTCCGTATCCCGGCCCGGCCGCAGATGCAGGTAGACCTCGTCGCGGGTCGCGCCCGTGGCAATGGCGGGGTCCTTCTCATGTTTGCTCTTCAGGTCCTCGAAGCCGTCGAAGACGGTCTGCGGCGCAACTACCTTCTCGTCGATCCACCCCTGCACGCCCTTGTCGGTCTGCACGCGCAGAAAACGCCGTCCACGCTCCAGCACCTTCAGCCGGTCGCCATTGCTGACCGTGCCGGTACGGTTAGAGACGGCCGCCACCCGGTCGCGCAGGAAGGTCGCCTTCGCGGTAACGTACACATAGTTGTCGGCGGGCTTGGGACGAAGGCTCGAGCAGCCGGCTACCACCAGCAGCAACAGCACCCTCACATGACGTAACGTCCTCGAAAGAAAGGGGCGAGCAGTACTAGCGTCGTCGCGGTTCATCTGGATCTCATCATACGTGGATGCTGCGTGAAGAGCCGTGGATGTCCTGTGGATTGGCGTGTTGCTCAGTGCGTTGCCACCACCATAACCGCCTGTGTCGGGTCAGTACCAGTAGCAGCCGTGGCAACCGAGCTGAGCGCGCCCGCGCTGGTGGAGCTGAAGCCGTACATCGTCAGATCGTCCGCTCCTCCGCCCGCGCTGGCCAGCATGTAGCTTCCGCTCTTGTCCGCCGCTAAGCTGTTGACGGCATTGCCACTTGCGAAGGGTGAGCCCGCGAGCGCCGTCAGCACGCCTCCGGTGCCGATGGAATATCCCGAAATGGTGCTGTCCGCCCGATTGGCCGCGTAGAGGTACTTCCCTGTCGTATCGAACGTGACCCACGCAGGACCATTACCCGAGGCAAACGGCGAGCCGGAGATCGAGTGCAGCGAGCCGTCGGAGCTAATGGTGTACACCGCGATACCGGTCGTCCCGCCCGAACGGGCGATGTAGAGATAGCTCGAGGTGCTGTCGATGGCCAGCGCGTTATCTCCCGTGGTCGTGGAGCCCGTAGCGAGAGAGGTCTCGTTCTTGTTCATGACGCCAGTGCTCGTCGTGAAGGCAAAATCGGCGTCGCCTCCCGTACCCATCGCTATAAAGACAAAGTTCCCCGAGGGCGCGACCTTCACCATCTTGGCGACCGCCTGCGTACCGTTGGCCCCGGCGTAGGAGACAAAGTCCTGCAGGGTGAGCGAGCCGTCGGAGCCGATCTTGTACCAGTTCAGCGTCGCGCTGTCCTGGCTGAGGGCGAAGAGCCACTGGCCGTCGGGGGAGACATCCAGCGAGACGCTGCCCAGCGTCGTGATGGCGAGGATGGAGCTGCCGTCCAGTCCGGTCAGCGCGCCGGTCGAGCTGTTGATGGAGAAGCCGTAGATGCCGCCGGCCTCGGCCACATACAGATAGCTGTTCCCAGGCGTGATCGCCAGCGCCGTCGGCTGGGCGGTAAGGCCGTAGGGCGATCCGCTGATGGCCGTCAGCGTCGCCGCTCCGGCGCTGCTGGTACCGACAGCAAAGGCTCCGATATTGCTGGTGGCCGCGTTGGCGACGTAGACGAAGGAACCCGTCGTCGTGTCGGAGCCGCCGCCGGAGCTATCGCTCAACGGAGGAAAGAAGCCGGAGCAGCCGCTGAGCAGAAGAAGAAAGACAGCAGCCACCGCACCCACACACCGCGTTCGTACCGACATCCAATAAGCCCCTCTTCCCCATTGTCGCAAAGACATGGATTGGACTCCCGCGGCGGCGAAAAAGAGAGGCTTCGGCGGGACGACTTTCTGGAGTAGCATGTCCTCATTCCGCGCCGCACAGATGGTTTTGCCCGGAGGTACGGCCTTGTCCCTTCGCAAAAGCTCCCGCATCGCCATACGGTCGCTGCTTCGCTTCCGCCTGCGCACGCTGCTGACGATCCTCAGCCTGATGATCGGCGTGGGCACACTGCTGGCCGCCGTCGCCGTAGGCACAGGCGCGGAGCAGTCGATTGCCCGGCAGGTCAGCGCCGCGGGGATGAACACGATCCTCGTGACCAGCGGTAACAGCAGCCAGGGCCTGATGTGGAACTACGGCGAGGCCGAGGCTCCGCCGGACTCGCCGCTCAAAAATCCGGCGCTGCTGCTACAGAACACCCCCGACACGCAACCCGGCCGCGGCCCCGCCACAACACTCTCGCTCGAGGACGCCTACGGAATCAACGGCATCCCCGGCGTGCAGCAGGTGTCCGCAAGCATGCACGAGAGTTTGCCGGTACGCTACGGCACGCGAACGTGGGCTCCGCAGGTGCGCGGCGAGCAGGCCGTACTGCCGGAGATCCGGCGAGCATGGGTCTTTCCGCACGGGCGCTTCTTTTCGGAGACAGAGGAGCAGACAGGAGCCGCGGTGGCCGTGCTTGGCAGTGTGTCCGCAGACCGACTCTTCGGCAAGCGCAACCCGGTCGGCAAAACGATCACGATTGCGAGCTACAGGCTGCGCGTGATCGGCGTCGTCGACAGCGGTCTGTGGATGCTGCGCCCCACGGAGAACGACGGGCAGTTCGACGCGGTCTACGTGCCTCTGCTGACCGCGGCAAGAATCCTCGACCGTGACCACCTCGACAACATCCTCGTCTCCACCAGCTCGACCGGCGACGTGGAGCACGTACGGCAGGTCATCCACGACGAGCTGCGGCTGCGGCACCGGCTGGACCTCGACACGCCCTCGGACTTCACCATCGCCAGCGAGTCGGATTCGGCGGCCGCTAAAGGCGGACGCAACGACGTAGCCCGCGCCATCATGGGGAACATGGCCTCGCTGGACCACGTAACGCTGACGCAGCTCGGGCAGACGCTCGAGAGCACGGGGCATACGATGTCATACCTGCTGGCCTCGATTGCCGCCGTCTCGCTGGTGGTCGGCGGCATCGGAATCATGAACATCATGCTGCTCTCCGTCACGGAGCGCACGAAGGAGATCGGCATCCGCCGCGCCGTCGGGGCGCAGTCGCGCGAGGTGATGCAGCAGTTCCTGCTGGAGTCGATGCTGCTGAGCAGCAGCGGTGGCGCTCTGGGCATTGCGCTGGGGCTGCTCGTCTCGGCGGCGATTGCGATGCGGCTGCGCTGGTCGACGGAGCTGTCGTGGAGCGTCGTCGCGCTATCATTCGCCGTTTCGACGGTGATCGGCGTGCTCTTCGGCTACTATCCGGCGCGGCAGGCAGCGCGGGTCGAACCGATGACCTCGCTGCGCTACGAATAACTACGATCCCGCTATTAACTCCCCCCTGTCATTCCGCAG
This sequence comes from Granulicella sp., assembly GCA_036398595.1. GTDB lineage: Bacteria > Acidobacteriota > Terriglobia > Terriglobales > Acidobacteriaceae > Edaphobacter. Next base: position 58,462 of record DASWOV010000037.1, on the reverse strand, counting down.
CGCAGCGAAGGAATGACAGACCTTTTTGGGGGGGCGGGCGGTAGTCCCACCTTAAACACAAAAGGCATGCGCCCGTAGACGCATGCCCTTTGACCGCAAACAGGCTCAGGCTGCCGGAGCCGTAGGAGCCGCCTTCTCACTGTCGAGTACCACGCCAATGGCATGGATGACCGCGGTGACGCGAACCGCCGCATTGATCAGGTCCTCATTCGCGCCCTTCTCGCGCAGCACCTTCTCGTGCGAGTCGACGCACTTCTCGCAGGCATTCACCGCGCTGACGACCAGGCACCACAGCTCGAAGTCGACCGCCGGAACCGAGTGCCCGCGCAGAGCGTTCATGCGGAGCCGCGCAGGCAGCGTCGCATACTTCTCGTTCGTGGTGAGGTGGTGAAAGCGGTAGTAGATATTGTTCATCCCCATGATCGCCGCGGCTGCCTTCACAGCATCGAGCGCATCGGGCGTCAGCGCCGCAGCGGCCTCGGCGATGATGGCCGCGGTCAGCTCGGCGTTGCGCGTCGCAATCGCGGCAGCAACCACCGTTCCCCAGAGCTGCTGCGGAGTCAGCTCGGTGTTCTGCTTGACCAGCGAAGAGTAGTTCAGCTTCAAGTCCTTCGCATAGGCTGGCAGGCCGCCCATCAGGTCTTCCATAGACATGGCGTGGTTCTCCTTTCAGGCAAAAGGGCGCAGCTGCGAGCAGGCGCTGCGCCCTTCCTGTTCTGTGTGAATCGTTAGGCGAGGGTAGCTTCGCCCTTCTGCCAGTTGCAGGGGCAGAGCTCGTCGGTCTGCAGCGCATCGAGCACGCGCAGAACCTCCTGCGGGTTGCGGCCCACCGACAGGTCGGTGACATAGATAAAGCGGATGACGTTCTCAGGGTCGACGAGGAAGGTGGCGCGCTGCGCTACACCGGCCTTCTCATCGAGGATGCCCAGCTCACCGCAGAGCTCGCGCTTGATGTCCGAGATCATCGGATAGGGCAGATCCTTCAGATCGGCATGGTGCGTGCGCCATGCGGCGTGGACGTACTCGTTGTCGATGCTGGCGCCGAGAATCTGGCAGTCGCGGTCGGCAAACTCGCCGTTGATCTTGCCGAAGGCAGCGATCTCCGTCGGACACACGAAGGTAAAGTCCTTCGGCCAGAAGAAGTAGCACTTCCACTTGCCCGGATAGGAGTCCTGCGTAAGGGTGGTAAAGGCCTTTGCCTCATCCTTGTCCGTGGAAACGGTAGCGGTAAGCGAGTAGTTCGGGAATTTTTCGCCAATCTGCAGCATGTAAGAAACATCCTCCAAAAAATAGGGATTATGTGGCACGCCAGCCGGAACCAGCGCGTGGGGTTGATGAACTGCTTTGGTCAAAGGCGGGCAGTCTGCGATAGACCACCCTCGTGGTGATGCAAACCTGAGCGATCCGATCGAAGGCATGGAATCGCCGCGAAATGAAGAAGTTGAGGGCCGCAAAGGCCGGTCGGTTAAGTGCGTGGACGAGTTAGTTGCGGGCCGCCGCTTCCTGCTGGCAGCGGGCACAGATGCCGATAACGTCGATGGCGAATCGCTCCACCAGAAAACCTCCGGGTAGAACGCGGGGTCCGGTCGCTATGCCGAGCGCCGCTTCGTCAATGTCGAGAATGGCCTTGCAGCGGGAGCAGACCATGTGGTGATGGGCCTCGTCGTTCATCTCCACGCGGATGGAGCCGTGGTGCAGGCTGACCTCACGCAGAATGCCACTCTCCACAAAAAGATGAATATTCTTGTACACGGTGGCCAGCGAGATGGAAGGAATCTGCTCTCGAACGCGGGCATAGACCTCTTCAGGGCTGGGATGCCCCTCCATACCCTGCATAACCTCGTAGAGGATCTGCCGCTGATGGGTCGCCGCAATACCGTGCTCGGCACAGAGTTCACGGAATGGCTTGTGCGTCGTGCTCACAAGAACGAGTGTAAACGATAAAAATTATTATTCAATAAAATTAGTTATCCACAGAAAATGAGGATCTCCCCTTGCCAGCGAGAACCCTCATTTCGACCAGCGATCTTAGGAATGGACCGTCAGCGTAATGGTGATGGGCTGCGGATTGATGACACCGGGAACGGTCGTCGTTGGCGTCACGGTGATGGTGTAGTTACCCGAGGCTGTACCACTGGAGCCGGGCGTACTTCCTCCTGTGCCGGTGGAACCCGTCGAGCCGGTCTGGCTTCCTCCTCCGCCGCATCCGGTAAATGCAGTCATCCCCACTCCGGCAAATAGAACCAGACAGAAAACGCTCCAGCGGAGGCGGCGGCGCGGCACGAGAAACATTCCGAAAAGACTGAGAGAGACTCCGGCAAACGCAGTACTCCATCGGCTCGATGATGGATACCGGTCCGCGACGAGAGCGGGGCTGGCAGGTAAAAAGGTTTCCAGTCCGATCGGAATAGGAAACGATGTCCTATCGGGGAAGAGGTTGATAGCCGAAGGGATCGTACATCTCGGCAGAGCCGCGGAGGTACCGGGACCGGCAAATGTAACCGAGCAGTTGAAGCTGACCGGACTGGCGAAGCCCTCTATCGGGAGAATAGTCAGGCTGTCTACATTACTATTTGAGGCTCCGACCTGCATCGAGATGGCGGTGGAAGACGGTGTGATCTGGTACGAAGCCGCTGCGGAGGAAACCGTGACGCTCTGCGCCGCCGAAGTCGAGCCGAGATAGTTGGCGTCTCCGGAATAGGCCGCGCTAATGCTGTACGTTCCTGCCGCAGGAAACGACTGCACGTGCGCCAGAGTAAGCGTGAATGAACCGCCTTCACCAAACGAAGGGCCGATAGCAGCATTGATTCCAAATGGAAGGCCGAAGGGTGCTCCATTGGCATAGAGCTGAAAGGTGCCCGCCGGCGGAATGCCGTATGCCGAGATCGCCAGTGACACGGAGAATTGTTTGGAGCCATTGACTCCGACATCGTTCGCAGAGACGGAAAGGCTCGTCGTCGTGGACTCCTTCACCACTGTCAGCGGAAGCGGGGCCGAATGCACAGGAGAGTACACGGAGTCGCCCAGATAATAGGCGGTCAGCGTATAGCTTCCGGCCGGAAGAATGACGTCCGAAGTCGTCGCGCTTCCATTAACGAGCGGTACCGTGGCAACGTAACTGCCCTCATTGGGCGAGGTCAGGGCCAGCACGCGCACGATACCTGTAGGTGTTGCGCCGTTCTGCACCGCACCCACGGTGATGGCCAAGGAAATGGCCGTCCCCGTGGCTGTCGGGCCCACAGGCGCAGTCAGCGTCACCGATGGCGTCAGTCCGGTCACGATGAGCGTAACGCCAGGCGAGGACGCCGCGGCAAAGCTCTTATCCCCCGAGTAGACGGCCGTAATCAGGAAGCTGCCTGCGTTCGGAAACGCAACCGAGGTGCTTACCGTAGCAGAGCTGACCGCAACAGGAGAGCCAACAGGAGCATTGTCCGCATAAAACTGCACAGTACCCGTCGGGCTACCGGCTGTCTTCGAGGTGATCGTCGCCGTCAGCGTAACGCTGCCTCCTCTGGCAATGCTCGTCGCGCTGACCGTGGTGGCAATGCTTGTAGCGGTCTGCTGCGGTGCGGCCCCCGCCGCAGCCGTGATGAAATTTGCAATGTCGAGCGATCCAAGCCCCGTAGCCTGGTCATACCCTGTGGCAAGCGAATATCCCACAAGGCCTACCGTCTGGGAGAAGGTCGCGCTAGGTGTGCTGTTGTTGCAGACAGAGACGATCGAGGTGCTGCATCCGCTGGGATTGCCGCTGCTCGCCGGGGTCGCGTCGTGGAAGGCGGAGGGATTCGATGCGGCCAGTTGATAGAACAACGGATTGAGATTGCCCTGCGGACCTCCCAGCCGCTGATCGAGCAGCGCCGCCACAGCAGCCATGGAAGGCGCAGCGGCAGAGGTTCCTCCAAACGCAACGAACCGGCCCGTGGAACAATCGACACCGCTGGCGGCGTAGCACATAAAGTAGCCATCGTGTACGGCAGCAGGAAAGCTGACGTCGGGGACATCGCGCGCACCATCCGCCGGGACAGAGGCTCCGGTCTGCCAGAAGGGCTTGGGGACATACGCGCTCGCCCCTCCTCCCGTGGCCTCCACCATCGCCTCCAGACCTGTCTTCGACTCATTCCATGCTCCTTCAGGAATGTACCCCAACACAGAGACGAGGCTCGCACTGTTCGCGCTCGACCAGTACTGTGCGGGATTTGCGGTGTCCATGAACTCCGTGCCGCCGACGCAGGTGACATACGAGCTGGAACAGAGGGCGTTGATGCTGAGAACCTGGTAGGCCGGCGGAGCCGTCGAGGCGGCATCGCAACCGGCAGCGCCGGAGTCTCCCGAGGAGACGAAGACCGAGATGCCTTCGCTCGCGGCCTGAGCAAAGAGCGTATCCCAATAGCTGACGGTGGAGGCTCCTGCATAGCTCTCGCACGTGCCGAAACTGATCGTCATAACAGGGTCGACGAGTGTCTGGACCTCGTGCTGCGCGGCAATTTCGATGCCATCGGCATTATTCCCGGAGGCGCTGACGACGAGATCGGCCTGCACGCCGGGAGCCGTACCGAGAACGCGATCCACATCGAGCACGGCCTCTGCCTGATCGTCAGTGGGAGAGATACCCGGATCAGTGCCATCGGGAGGGATGATGACCACTGGCTGCTTCTGCTGCAGTCCCGTTGCGCTCTCATACTCGGTGATGTCCGAGCCGCTGACCCGCGAGCGGCCGATGATCGCCACCCTCTGCCCCGTGCCGTTGCCCATGGAGCTATAGACCGGGTTCAGGTCGAAGATGGTGGCAAAGTCACCGGGCGTTACAAAGTGCTCGCCACTGGTAGCAGTCACCGAAGGATGAATCTCCATACGATGCTGTGGCCGCAACGACGTCTCGGCAATGCCGGAGATGCCGGAGACGAGCGCCACCAGCGATGCAGGCAAGACAGGTTCGGTGGCCGCCGAACGGCGAAGCGCCCCGTTGTCGTTGAAGATGTGAAAGCTGGTGCCGAGAGCCGCTCCCACGACCGAAGCAGAGCCGCTGGCGGTCAGAAAGACGTGGCTAGGCGCGAGAGCCGCGACGGAGAGTCCCTGTGCGGTGAGCCAGTCGCTCAGGGCGTCCAGATCGTGCTCCGTGGGACCGTACTGTTCGCCCACCTGCTGCGGCGTGAGCCAGTGATGATAGCGGGGCGAGGCGGGATTCTGCTGGTCGGCCAGAAGCTGCGCAAACGCAGCCTGCCGCTCCGGCGAGCGCGTAAGGACAAAGGTGACGCGAAGCTGCGCCTCGGGCGCGACAGTTCCCAGGTCGTTCGCCGCGGAGGCCCATGCAGGGACATGGCCACGAAGCCGCGTCGAAGCCGCGAGCGCGGGAGCAGTCAGAACACGATCGGCCTGCGGAGTCGGCGTCTGGGCAGACAGGGTCAGGGCAACCAGCAACAGGCAGAAAACACCGCAAACATTGCGCAGCATGCAACGCTCAAACTCAGGATTTTAAGGACTGAGCAGCAGTGTACTCGAGATCGATGAAAAAAAAACGCGCGGCGACAGTCAGCGATTCACGGCAACCGGAGACTCCCGGCGAGCCCTCTGGCTCCAGGGCAGCAGCGGAAACGCCGCCGGAGAGCATGCCCGGAAGGTCGCGTGCTCGTGGCCGATCTCGCGGAACTCGAAGGCCCAGTCGTGGTCGCGGAAGATGCGCTCGAACGCCTCGGCGTTCGTAGCAACGTCGTGCAGCTCGCCCACCACGTAGACGGGCCGACGCTCGCGGGGGACAAATCCGCGCAGCACCTCCATCTCCATGCCCTCGATGTCGAGCTTGATCAGCAGGCGGGTAGCGGCGGGATGTAGGTCCAGCGCATCGTCCAGCGTGTAGACCGGCATCTGCATGATGCTGTCGTAAGGCTTATGTGGGTCGAAGCTGCTGCTGAGAGCCTCACGGCAATAGAATGGGATAGAATCGCGCTGGCCGCCAAGGCATCCGGCCAGCACATCGACCTGAACGCCATTGAGCTTGCAGTGTTTACGAATCTGCTCGAGGTTGCGCGGCAGCGGCTCGCAGACGACGAAGTTCGTGGGCCCGGAGTCCGCAGCAGCAGCGGCGGCGCGCAGGGTAAAGAGTCCGATGTTGGCTCCGCCGTCGATGACCAGGTCGGGCCGGAAGCCGCGCTCCAGCTCATAGCTGTCGCGGATACTTAGCTCGAAGACGCTATATACGTCGCTCGAGAGATCGGACAGTCGGATCATGCACTGCATTCGGCGGCCGTAACAGCGATAACTCAGCCGCACCTCGCCATTCTTCGTAAACGGCCGCAACAGCCCGAGAAAGAGCGAGCGATACCGCGGGCGCGAGGACGACGCCGCAAGCGGAAGCAGCTTCAAGCTGCCTGCCACCGACCCCATCCGCAAGATGCTGCCGACATTCTCAAAAGCCATGGGTTTGTGGTCCCCTTCCAAGCAGGTGTGCCGCATAGAAAAAGGCAGGCGATGAGCAGCAGGAGGGCAACCGGCTTGAGCGTGGCTACAGAGCAATGGTTCTTTGTGATACCTGTGCGCTGCAAAGCCTGAGAGATAGCCGGAACAATAATAAGACTATCCGAAGACTAAATAAGATGCTTCGTCTGGATGAGGAAAACGGCGATGCCAGTCCACAAGGGTACGCTTCCTCATGCTCGATGCTCTGCTCGCCTAGTCGAAGAGCGTCACGGCATGGGGCGGGGGATACCAGAGACGTCCGTCCTCGATGCGGGCAAATGAGGTGAGCCGATGAGGCTCGAGACGGCTGCTTCCTGGTGCGTCGACAAGGATGTGCTCGACGACATGGCCACGAGCCAGCAACGCATCCGCGATAAGCGAGCGATGGCAGTGCAGCGGATGCGACTCGGCGCACATGATAGCAACCTCGCCAGGCAGAGCCAGCAGCCAATCCAGATGCGCGGCAAACTCGATTGTCTGCATGTAATCGGCATAGCCGCGGAAGCTATCGTGCCGCCAGCCAAGATTGATGCTCTCGGCCAGCGGCTGCCGATGCCCGCCAAGTCCTTCGCGCCAGATGCCTTCAATCCTCTCCTCGGTCAACGCCGCAAAGAGAGCGCGCTGGCTGTACTGCGGGTTGCGGCGCGAGCCGGGATAGCGCCGCACATCGACCAGCGTGCGGACACCGTTATCCACAAGAGCACGCAGAAAGACCTCGAGCGGCAGCGTCGAGTGTCCGATGGTCTTCATCCTCTTCCCTCTCACGGAAACAAAGCGGCCCGGAGAAGACTCCGGGCCGCGCAGTGATTCGGTTTGTTCGGCTCAGGCGATCGCCACTTCCGACTCGTGGATGACCTCGTCGCGCACACGCTCGTCCGCAACGACTTCGGTCACCGACTTCGGCAGCGCCACAGCGAGCACATCTTCGATGTGCGTCGCGTAGTGAAGCGTCACTCCTTCGATCTGCTCCGGCGTCAGGTCCTCATCCACCTGCTGCTTGCACTCCTGTGGCAGGATGACGTCGCGGACGCCCGCCCGCTTGGCAGCAAGGAACTTCTCCTTGATGCCGCCGACGGGGAGCACATTGCCGCTCAGCGTGATCTCGCCGGTCATCGCCGTCAGCGGATGCACGGGCTTGTTCGTCAGCAGACTGACGAGCGCCGTCGCCATCGTGACACCAGCCGAGGGACCATCCTTCGGAATCGCGCCTGCGGGCACGTGAATGTGCAGGTCAACGTCCTTGGTAAAGTCCTCCGCCAGCCCGAGGGACGTGGCGTTCGAGCGCACCCAGGTCAGCGCGGCCTGCATGCTCTCCTTCATCACGTCGCCGATCTGGCCGGTGATCGTGAAGCCGCCCTTGCCCTTCATCTTGTTCGCCTCGATGAAGAGGATGTCGCCGCCGACCGGCGTCCATGCAAGTCCGACAACCACGCCGGGCCTCTTGGTGCGTTCGGCGATCTCCGTATCCACGCGGACCTTGATGCCGCCAAGGAACTCGTGAATGATCTCCGGCGTAATGACGACCTTCTCCGTCTTCCCTTCCGCGATGCGGCGCGCCACCTTGCGGCAGACCGTGCCCATCAACTGCTCGAGCTTACGCACACCGGCCTCGCGGGTGTAGTGCCGCGCAATCAGGTGAACGCTGTCTCTCGGGAACTCGATCATCTCCGGATCGACACCGTTCTCCTTGATCTGCCTCGGGATGAGGTACTGGAAGGCGATGTTCACCTTCTCCTCCTCCGTGTAGCCGGTCAGCTCGATAATCTCCATACGATCCAGCAGCGGACCGGGGATGGTATCAAGCTGGTTTGCCGTGCAGACAAAGAGCACCTTCGACAGGTCGAACGGCTGGTCGAGGTAGTTGTCGCGGAACGTGTTGTTCTGCTCCGGGTCCAACACTTCGAGTAGCGCGCTCGCCGGATCTCCGCGGAAGTCGCGGCCCAGCTTGTCGATCTCGTCCAGCATGAAGACAGGGTCGTTGGTTTCCACCCGCTTCAGGTTCTGGATGATCTGGCCGGGCAGTGCGCCGATGTACGTCCGGCGATGTCCGCGCAGCTCCGCCTCGTCGTGCATGCCTCCCAGCGAGATGCGCGAGAACTTGCGTCCCAGCGCCTTCGCCACGCTGCGGCCGAGCGAGGTCTTACCCACGCCCGGAGGCCCGACGAAGCACAGGATCGGCCCCTTCATGTCCGGTTTCAGACGGCGCACCGAAAGGTAGTCCAGGATGCGCTCCTTCACCTTCTGTAGGCCGTAATGGTCGGCGTCGAGGATCTCCTTCGCCTTTAGGATGTCCACCTCGCAGGCCGAGCTCTTGGCCCACGGCAGCACGGCCAGCCACTCCACGTAGTTGCGCGTGAGCGAGTAGTCGGCAGCCATGGCGTTCATGCGGCTCAGGCGGCCAAGCTCTTTGAGAGCATCCTTCTTGACCTCCTCGGGCATGCCCGCGGCTTCGATCTTCTCCTTCAGCTCGGCGATGTCCTTCTGCGTGTCGTCGGTGTCGCCCAGTTCTTTCTGGATGGCCTTCAACTGCTCGCGCAGATAGTAGTCCCGTTGCGACTGCTGTACCGAGTCCTGCACCTCGGTCTGGATCTTGTTGCGAAGCTGCTGGACCTCCAGCTCCTTGGCAAGGTGCTTGTTCACGCGCTCCAGACGCATCGCGGCGTCAGGAGTCTCGAGCAGCTCCTGCTTGTCGGTCGTCGTCAAAAACGGCAGCGACGAGGCGATGAAGTCCGCCAGGCGGCCCGGCTCATCGAGGTTCAGCGCGATGGTCTGCAGGTCATCCGACAACGTCGGCGACGAGCTGACGATCTGCTGGAACTGGCTGAGCACGTTCCGCTGCAGCGCCTCGATCTCGGGAGTTTCAACCGGCTCGAGATCCGGGATCGTCTGAGACTCGGCCATCATGAAGGGCGCGAGCTGGGAGAAGTCCCCCAGACGCACGCGCTCGTTGCCCTCCGTAAAGACGAAGAGGCTCTGGTTGGGCATCTTGACGACCTTGTGAACGGTCGCCTTGGTGCCGACGGAGTAGAGATCGTCGGCCTCGGGGGTATCCATACGGGCGTCGCGTTGTGCGACGACGAGGATGGTCTTCTCCTCACCGAGGGATTGGATCAGTTGGATGGAGCTCTCACGGCCGACGGTTAGGGGCAGCACAGCGTGCGGAAACAGCACCATGTCGCGGACCGGCAGCACGGGAAGAGGACGGGAGTCGTACTGCTCGCCGGAGGTGGCATCGATAGTCTTCGAGGCCTTCGGCTGGATGATACTTACGAAGTCGTTTGCCATTGAGCGTCCTTCTGTCAGATTTCATGCTATTCGATGCAGCAAGTCAAGCTCCGGTCGCAAATCCCAACCAGCGCGCCCCCACTCCACCGTCAATCGGCCCCGAAGTCTCTGACCTTAGGATGCCGACAGGCGTTCCTCAGGAAGCCAGCGGCTGCGCGGCCACATACCGGCCCAGTTCCTTGACCATCCGGCAGCTCTGCCGAAGCGCCGCAATGGCCGCATCGGCGGCCTCCTCCGAGGCAAATCGGCCGTCCACGTAAAACACGTACTCCCACGGACTTCCCGGAACAGGACGAGACTCGATCTTGGTCAGATCGACCTTGGCCTCGTACAGCCTCTCCAGCGCCGCGACCAGAGTTCCCGGCCGATGGTCGACGGCAAAGGCAAGGCTCATCTTGTTCGGCGGACCGCTCTCGGTGTGCGGCGCGCCCGCCGGCAGGATCAGGTGGAAGCGGGTGAAGTTGGCGGCGTGGTCCTCGATCCCCTCCACTAGCACCTCGCCGCCGTACTGCTCGGCGGCCAGCAGCGGAGCGACCCCGGCTGCGTCCTGCAAGCCCTCGGCGACGACGTACTTGACGCTCCCGGCGGTGTCGTAGAACGGAACGGCCTGCATCTGCCGGTTCTGGTTGAAGAAGCGGCGGCACTGCGCCAGCGCCACCGGATGCGACAGCACGCGCTTTACCTGCTCCAGTCGGACTCCCGGCGCGGCGATCAGGTTGTGCCGGATGTGCAACAAGCTCTCGCGCACGATGCGAACGGGCTGCTCGAGCAGCAGATCGTAGTGCTCGGCGACCGAGCCATGTAGGCTGTTCTCGATGGGCAGCACGGCCCCGTCGGCGTCGCCCCCGACGACGCGCTCCATGACCTCAGCCGAGAGGCTGCATGCAATAATCTCCAGCCGCGGCTCCCCCCGCAGCATGGCAAGTGCGGCCATGTGGCTGTTCGAGCCAAGTTCTCCTTGTATGGCAATCCTGGTCATTCCTTCTCCCCGCCTTTCCATCCCCGGACAACCTCGCTTCACCGTCCCGCAACATACACACAGGCAGGCCGGAGGCACCCTGAACCTCCAAGCTTAAGGCATGGACGTGTATGCCGGGCCGCCGCGAAGGAGAAAACAACCATGCTTTGGACGATCACGATTGTACTCGTTGTTCTCTGGCTAGTCGGACTCGTCAGCAGCTACACACTCGGCGGATGGATTCATATCCTTCTCGTCCTCGCCGTCATCGTGCTTATCTTCAACCTGCTCTCCGGAAGACGGGCACTCTAACGCGCGCCTGCGTGTACATGCAAGGTTTTGTGCGCAGGCGTCCTCCCATGTTGTTGTAAGGAGCACTGTCATGAACCAAACCACGGTAAGCGGAAAAATCGACCAGATCAAAGGCAAGATCAAGCAGGGACTCGGCGAGGCAATCGGCAATGATCGCCTGGCCAACGAGGGCGCAGCCGACCAGGTGAAAGGCCACGCGAAGGAAGCCTGGGGCGATGTGAAGGACGCAGCCACGGAGTTCCATGACGACGCGATGGAAACCAGCGAGGAGCGCCTCGACGAAAACCGTCTGCGCGGCGAGCACGCGGCGCACAACGTCCGTGATTCCATCACGGATGCGGCCGCCCAGGCCAAACAAAGCGTCCAGCGCGGCATCGACTCGCTGCGGGATGATCGGTAACTGACATCGCAGCAACACAACAAAGGAAGGCCCTCCATAGGAGGGCCTTCCTTACATCCACACCGAATACCGAGCCCCATCCTTTCGCGCCATATGCGAAAGGGGCGGGATCGGCATCGCCTAACGAATCAGAAAACGATCCGCGGCAACAAACAGAAAAAAGACCACCGAGATAATTCCGTTCAGCGTAAAGAACGCGGCATTCATGCGTCGGATATCCCGCGGCGAAATAATGCTGTGCTCGTAGAGCAGCAGCAGCGCCACGACCACCAGCCCCGCCTCGGCAACGGTGCCCAGATGAAAGAGTCGGACCAGCCAGACCAGCAGCCCCATCATCGCAAGGTGCATCAGCCGCGCGATCCAGAAGGCCGCCTCCAGCCCGAAGGCCTGCGGCACGCTGTTGAGGCCCACGCGGCGGTCATGCTCGAAGTCCTGGCATGCGTAGAGAATATCGAAGCCGCCCACCCACAGCAGCACAGCCAGCGTCAGCACCACGATGCGCGCATCGAGCGAGCCGCGCACGCCGATCCACGCAGCCGAGGGCGCAATGCCCAGCGCAAGCCCCAGCACCAGGTGCGACCAGCGCGTGACCCGCTTCATGTAGCTGTAGGCCAGCACCACCGCCAGCGCCACCGGAGCCAGCATCAGCGTCAGCCGGTTGAGCATCCCCGCACCAAGAAAAAAGATCGCCGACGACACCACCACGAACCCCGCAACGAAGCTGCTGCGTAGCGCACCTGCAGGAATGGCGCGCATCTTTGTGCGCGGGTTCTCCGCATCGAGCTTTGCATCGACGAGGCGGTTGAAGGCCATCGCCGCCGAGCGCGCAGAAACCATGCACACCACAATCCAGAAGAGCGCCCGCAGCGGCGGCCAGCCGCCCGCGGCCAGCACGGCCCCGGTCAGCGCAAACGGCAGCGCGAAGATCGAGTGCTCCCACTTGATCATCTCGAGCGTTGCCACGGTACTGCTCCACAGCTTTGCCATCTCTTTATCTTACGGTTTAAGTGGGCTTAAAACCGACTTAAACAGGAAGGCCGCGCGGAGAACGTCCACGCGGCCCTGAACCAGAAAGAACCGGACTTACCTGGCTCCACCACCAGCGACCTGCAGGTTGTTGATGACCTTGAAGACCCCGGGAACGCTGTTAGCCTGTAGATTGGCGACCGTCTTATCCGCCTCGCTGTCGACCACGCCGCTCAACGTTACGTTGCCGTTGACCACAGTAATCCGGATCGGCTTCGCAGGATCGAGCGCATAGCGGTTGAGCTGCGCCGCTCCATAGACGGCACGCGCCGTTGCTACACGGATGCGGTCGTCCATCGGCGAAACGGGAGCGACATCGACATTATCGATGATGTCCTTGACGCCCGGCGTATTCGCCACCAGGCTCAGCGCCGAGTCCTTATCCACCGGACCATAGGCCGTGCCGCCCAGCGTCACCACGCCGTTCCGGATGGCCATCGTAAACGCATTGAAGGTCGTCGTGCCGTAGCCGACACGATCCGTAGCCAGCTTCGGCGCAATCTTCTCGCCCAGCGCCTGATCCGAAATCTCCGGGCCCGCAACCTCGATCATGTTCTTCACCGCCTGCACGTTCTTGCGGTGATGAACCTTGTTATCGGCGTCCAGCTTGTCGGCGTAGAGCCCGACCGTGCCGGTCAGCGTCACAGTGCCGTTCTGCACGGCCTCCTTGACGTTGCTGAACTTCTTGTTGCTGAGAGCCTTCGCTACATCGGCTTGAATCTGCGCATCATCGCCGCCCTGCGCGTGCAGGAGCGTGCCTCCGGCAGTCGCCATGGCAAACGCCAGAAGACCGACACCCCATCTCCGTACGGTACTGTTCATCGCGTCACCTCGGTTGCGGCAAAAATATACGGCTGACTGCCGCAATCCATTCCTATCAGATGTAACTCAGGTCCGAAAAGATAGATGTCAGTAAATTGTCACGAAGCAGCATCCTCAGCGATACCGCTGGCGCAGCTTGTAGACAATGCTGAAGACGCCCGTCTCGTCGCGGGTCACGACGATGGACTTGTTGTTCGTCAGGTTGTACTGCACCTGGATCAACTGCTGGGCCGAATAGTTGACGTTGGTGGCAAAGGTCGCCGTGATCTGCCGCGAGATCTGCTGCTGCACCGTGATACGCGCCGAAGATCCGCCCAGCGTTCCGACGAAGGCCGGATCTATCTTGACGCTGCCCACGCCGAAGAGCTTCTGCACGCGGTTGCTGACGGTAGCGTTCAACGCGCCGCCAAGCAGCGAGCTGGTAGTAGGGTCGGTTCCCTGCTGCACCTGCTGCTCCTGGTAGAGCTGCGCCTGCTCCTGTGTGCGGCCAAGCGCCAGCAGCGCAAAAACATCGGACTCGCTGAGCGGAGGCTCGGAGCGGTAGGTCGGCTTGAGGCTCGAGGTGGTGCCATGCAGGCCGATCGTAACGTCATAGTTCTCCACCCGAGCCGTCACGTCGAGATCGATCACCGGATCGATGCGCACCGGGTTCGAGAAGTAGATATCGCCGCGCTGCAACTGGTACTGCGTGCCGGCAAAGGTCGCGCTGCCGTCGGTGATCTGGATGCGGCCAAGCACGGAGGGATCGGCGAGCGTGCCGCGGATGTTCAGGTTCACCGTGCCGGCCAGCTTGGCGTAGCTGTTCTGGAAGTCGAGCTGCGGCGAGCTGGTGACACGCACATCGAGGCGCAGCTTGTTCGAGAGAGCGTTGGGATCGGGCGGCGCGCTGACGCCTCCGGGAGAAGAGAACGCGGCAAAATCAACATCCTGACCGATGCCGAAGCGCGTGAGCAGCACATTGCCGCTCAGCAGAAGGCTGTCGAAGGCTCCCTGCAGCTTAAGCCCGACATTGGCCGTCGCGCTCAGACCATACAGGCGCACACGCACTGCCTCGCCCGTGGCGCTGAGGTCCGCAAAGAGGCCGTTCTTGTAGGTAAGGAAGCCGCCGAGCCTGATCTGGCCGCCGCCGGTCGTCGCGGTCAGGGTCTGCACCTGAAGGCGATCCTCGTTGAAGATGAGCGTGCCGTTCAGGTTGGTCAGACCGTTCGGCACGCCGTCGATGGCAAGGTTCACGCCGACAAAACGCACATCGCCGCTGAGCGCCGGATTCTTCAGTCGCCCTCCGGCGTTCACTGCGAACTCGACCTTGCCGCTCGCCAGCATGCTGTGGTCAAACGTGTGCGCGAGCGCCGCGCTGACATTGCCGTTAGCCTTAAGATCGAGCGCGCCGCCCTTCGGATTCGTCGAGCCGAAGAGCTGCGCCGTTCCGCTGGCACGCAGGTCGGTGTCCTGCCCCGTGATATGCACCTGCTCCAGCCGCGCGATGCCGTCGTCGAGCCGGATGTGTAGCGGCTCCGGCGCTCTGAGAGCAATGCCCTGCACCGTAAAGTCTACGTTATCGAGCTGCGCCTCACCGCTCATGGCGCGTGGCGTCGCCAACGGCCCATTGACCGTGATGACGCCATGAATCGAGGAGCTTGCCTTGATCGAGTTGTCAGGCCGGAAGATCGCCAGCGGCTTGCCGACATCGAGCCCCGACAAGGTCAGCTTCGCCTGCGTCTGGTAGCCGCCGGTGAGCTGCGTCTGCCCGGCCAGCGCAAGCTGCGCGCCGACCAGCGTGGAGTCCGCCGTAAAGGATAGCGTAGACCCCTGACTGCTGAGATTCGCCCCAACCCTGCCCATCGGCGAGCCGTTCAGCGTCACGCGGTCGAGGCTCAGGGTCGCCTTGAGCCCCGGCTCCTGCACAGTGCCGTTCGCATCCGCGACGAAGCTCAGCAATCCATCGACGTTGGTCCCGGCCTGTTCCACGGTCTTGAATTTTGCGATCTGCAGACGTGACGCCTGCAAATGTCCATGAAGCTGCCGCGAGGTGAGATCGTAGCCGCCATTGCCCTCAACCTGCATGCCATGCAGACGCAGCATCACATTGCTCGCATCGAGCGCCTGCCCATGAATCGCCACGTTGGCAACCAGCGAATCGAAGGGCTCGCCATACGCCACACCGTTCGAGAGCGTGACCTGTCCACCGCCCGTCAGATTATTCGGCACACCGGCTGCATGAACGTTCACGGAGATTGTTCCCGTAACAGGAATATTCTCCTGCTGGCTCGCGATGGCAAGCACATCAGTCATGGAGGCGTTGTCGAGATGCACATGCGAGTCGATCTCCACCTGATCGTCCCATTCGTAGCTCACACCGCGGCGATGCTCCAGCCGATGCGGCCGCGCCGTGCCCGTCACATTCAGCACCGCACTGCCCCTGCGAATCGTCGAAGAGGCAATGGCAACGCCAGCCTGTGGAGAGAACTCCGCATCGGCGATCACGGAGTCGACCTGTATATCGGTGGTGCCCTCCTTCACCTCAAGCTGTGTGCCATCGAGGTGCCCCTTCAGATCGAGCCGCGCCAGCGCGCCGCGAGCCGTGCCGTCGAAGGCAATCTGTCCGTGCAGCGCGATAGGAATGGCGGCAACGCCCTTCTTCCCATTGGCAGAAACACCAAGCGTCCGCAATAGTTGATCGAACTCGGAGAGATCGCGCACGACGAGATCGGTGTGCAGATCGGTCAGCGGATCGCCCTGGTTAACGCCAAGCACGCCCGTCGCCGCCAGCGTCGATTGCGGCGTCTGCGCGTTGAAGCTCCTGATCTGCACCGTCTCGTTCCTGCCGGTGTAGTGCGCCTGCACCTGCCCGCTGACGGGGATGTTAGAGAAAGCGCCGTGCCGCTTGACGCCCGTTGGAGCAAGCTTCAGCGTTCCATCCACCTCGACCGTATCGGCGATGTCTGCGGCTGGACCGCCCCACTCCACCTGTACCGGCCCGGTAATGGAGGTGTCGAAGCCGAGGTCGCCATAGTTCTTCGGAGCCGCGATATCCATGATGGTACGGAGCGGAATCTTTGTGACCGTCGCGGTCAGATACGCATGCGCAGGCTGCACCTTGGGCAGCGTGGTATCGGTGGAGGTGGGCTTGGAGTTCAATGCCCGCGCCGTCTTATTCACCGTCGCGGCAGCGCCATTCACGGTAGGTGAGTTCTTCGGTGCTTCGGAGGGCACCTCCCCCAGCCAGTTCACAATGCGCAGATCGCCCGAGGCGCTTCCGCCACCGGGCAGATTGCCGATGAGCGACCGGAGCTGCAGCTCTGCGGGCGTGATGTGTAACTGCGCACCTCCGTTGACGTCGTGCAGACGCACATATTCGTCGGAGAAGCTCGCGTTATGAATCTTGGCCGAGCCTGTAAGCAGATAGCCAGCCTGGCAGTCGGGATCGGGGGGCAGCTCTTTTCCGCTCTCACTCGCCTTCGTCCCGCGGCGATGGCTGAGGTCCCAAAGCAGTCCATGCCGCTGTGCCTCGACAGGGCTCGTCGCACAGCTATGACCGTTCACATCGAGATCGACCGTGCCCTTGCTGAGCCCGTCGAAGCCCGTAAGCACAGAGATCTGGCTCAGCTCGAGCGTGCCCTGTGTATGGGCCTGCCATACAGGCTTTGCGAAGTGCTGCAGCGTGCCGGTAGCCGTCAGCATCGAGTTCGTGCCCGTCTCGAGATGGAGATTCTTCAGCTCGGCAACGTCGCGTCCCAGCTCAGCCTCGATGTGCAGCTTCGACTGCGCCTCAGGTTCCTTCTGCATCTTCGTGCGCAGATCGTTCAGGTCCACCGTTGCGCCGTAGCGATCCGTAGCGCGAAGGTAGTGCACCTGCGCGTTCAGGTCCTGCGCGGCGAGGTCGAATGGAATCGCCTTGTCATTGAGGAGCGCAACGCCGCTCACGACCTCGGCCTCGCGGGCCTTCAGGTCGAGCAGTGTGTCCTGGATGGGCTTGCTGCTTGCCGTCGGATGCTTTGGCGTGGGCTGGTTGGTGTGGCCGTCCTTGTCGATGATGAGGTGGAAGCGCGGCCTCTCCACACGCAGCAGGTTCAGGCTGACACGCGGCGCAAAGCCGGTGCCCGCAGCGTGCTCGAGGAAGTTGAGAATCTGCACACGGACAAAGATGCGATCCACCGCGAGATACGGAGCCTCACCCGGGCCTTCGAGCCCATGAATCACAAGGCCATCGACCCCGACGGAGAGATGCCACAAGCGGAAGTCGAACCCGGCGATCTCCACCTTGCCGCCGGTCGCATCCTCGAGGATATGAATCACCTCGGCCTTAACCCTGCGCTCGAAATCGGCCGTCGTGGTGTACCACGCGCCTATGCCCAGCAGCACGGCAACCAGCAGCACCAGCCCGGCCAGCATCAATGCGACGGGCCGCGTAATGCGCCACACATGATGATGCCAGCGGAGCGGCCGCGGCGGAGTCGTTTCGCTCATGGCGTCGCCTCCGTGATGGGCCGCATGATGCGCACTGTTCCCTGCGCCTTCAGCGATCCGAGCCAGTCATCGAGCAGACCGCTCACCCGCTGCTGCAGCAGAATCTCCTGGATGCGGTCGGAGATGGTATCGAGCGACGGGGCCGTCACATTGCGCCTCGCATACTGAGGCATCAACGTCCGGTCGTAATAATCCTTGATCTCCTCCGGCGTGATGCGGACACCCATGCGGAATCGCTGCTCGGTGAAGCGCAGCACGCTCATGCGCTCGCGCCATCGCTCGGTCAGCTCGGGAATCGTAAAACCCTGATCCTGGATAAAGCGCGCCCATCCGGCATCGGTCTGGCACTGATACTGCTTGCAGGCCGGGATGGCGCGGCGCAGGATAGTGAACTGCTGTTTGATCTCGTCGTCCGCGACCGGAGGCTGCGGCTGCAGCCGCTCCTGCTGCAGAATGAGCGTGCGGTCCACCAGGCGATCCACCAGCTGCTCACGAGTGACGGCGGCAGCGGCGCGGAAGGGCTGGAAGGCGAGCATGCGGCGCTCCTCGTCGAGGTCGCTCTCCATCACCAGATCGCCGTTGACGATGGCGATCACCTGATCGATCACCAGGCTCTGCCCGATGGTTCCCGGAGGAGTCGGTGGGTTCTGCACCGTGCTGCTCTGCGCGGTAGCGGACAGCGAAACGAGGGCGAGCATCATCGCCATCATTCGCCGCCGTACCGTGTTGTGCGCCACGCCTGTCATCAGAAGCTCTGCCCGATGCTGAAGAAGAAGTTGAAGTGGCCCGCCTGCCCCTCGTAGGGCTTGACCTCGCCGATGTTGCTGCTATTGAAGTCAAAGATCACCGGATAGAACGGCGGGTTCAGGTTATAGCTGAAGTCCACGCGGATGGGACCGACCGGGGTTTTGTAGCGCGCGCCGATGCCGATGGCGTGCGAGAAGTAGTTGAAGTTGCAGTTGCCGATCGGCGGGTCGATCGAAACCTTCGCGCAGGTTTCCTCGTCCGGCTGGCGGAAGCGTACAAAGCTCGGAAACATATCGCCGATATGGTTGAAGACATTGCCCATATCGTGAAAGAGGACGAACGAGATGCTATCGCCGATATACGGCAGCGTCGGTGGAGGAAGGCGCATTTCGATGGTATTAACGAACGCAGCCGCACCGCCGACGGGATAGCCCGTCTGCAGATCGCGTGGCCCGGCACCGTTGATGCCGAAGCCGCGATGCGAGGTCGCGCCGCCCGCATACAGGCGCTCCGGCAGAGGCACCGGGTTGCAGCTCGCGTTGCTCTCCAGCAGAGCACCGTAGCAGGCCGAGGTCGTCTTATCGGAGAAGTTTGGATTCGGTCCGAAGGAGTTCTCGAAGGCCATGCGCGTGTTGCGTGCCAGCGTGTACTTCCGCTTCTTGCCCCACGTGTAATAGGTGGAGTTCGACATGTCGATCTTGTTGAAGTCGCTCTGCGAACCGAACTTCGACCATGCGATGAACTCCTGCACCGAGGTATACGATCCCTTGATCGCATCGAGCGGCGAGGGCTGGCGCGTGTCGTGGAACCACGTGATCTGCGGGCCGCCGACGCGCACCGGCTGCGACAGCAGAGGGATGAGGTTTGCAGAGATCTCCAGACTGTTGGGATCGACCGAAACCCTGCGGTACTGGAAGTCGTAGATGAAGGTATCGGTGCGGCGCACCTTCTGCGTAAGCCGCACATCGGCCTGCAGCGTGGAGGCCTGAAAGGTCGTAATGTTCTGCACGTTTGAGTAGCCGCCCGAGACTGCGAAGCTGAGCGGCGGATGCCCAAGGAAGCGCGGATAGGTGAAGCTCAGCGTGGCTACCTTCTCGAGCAGACCGTACGTGGTGTGCAGCGTCAGCGACTCGTCGGTGCCGCGCAGGTTGATGCGCGAGACATCGAGCGTCACGCGTGGACTGATGCCAGGCGTTCCGTTCTGTCCGTATTGCGTGCCGGGGTCCAGCCCCAGCAGAACCGCGGTGGCCGGGGAGATGACACCCTTGTTCGGCGTACCTGTCTGCGCCTCGAAGCCGAAACCGTAGGTCACGTCCCAGCGGCGCGCCTCGGTCATCTGCACCAGCACATTCTTGCGCAGCGCATCGCCAGCAGGATTCTGCACGACCGCTACCACCTGGTTGAAGAGCGCAAGGTTGTACAGATTCCGCTGCGTATCGAGCAGCGCGCTCTGGTCGAGAGGGTCGCCTGCGTGCACGCGAAGCTGCTGCTGCACCAGGCCGGGCTTGGTCCGCTGCGCGCCCGAGAGCAGCACGCGGTCGACGAAGACCTGCTGCCCCTCGCTGACGTTCAGCGTTACATCGGTGCGCGTCGGATCGTCCTTTTGCTTCTCCTGCTTGATCTCGACCCGCGCCTGGTCGAAGCCGTTGCTCACGTAGTAGGTCAGCACCGTGTCGCGGTCGCCCGAGAGCGTGCTCAGCGAGAAGGGCTGGCCCTCCAGCGAGTTCAGCAGCGGCGTCACGTCCTTCACGCGGCTCGGGCTGACGCCGTTCAGCCGGATCGCGCCGAACTTCTGCTGCGGTCCCTCTTCAATCGTCATCGCTACGCGAATCTCACCGACCTTCAACATCTTGCCATCGGGGCCGTAGTCGATGTCCTCGACCTTCGAGGTCACTTTGACATCGCTAAATCCATTGGCGCGATAGAGCGCCGCAATCGCGCTCTCATCCGAGCTGAGCAGCGACGGGCTGAACTTGCCGGCGCGGATGTACGAGTCGGCCTTCTGCACCTGCATACGCTCGCGCAGCGTGTCCTCGTCGAAGTACCTGTTGCCCGCGATCGTCACCGACGTCACCTTGTGCCGCGTGCCGCGGTCCACCGCGTACATAACCTGCGCGGAGGCGGTGTCCGTGCCCGTAACCTGCACCGTCACCGTCGTATCGAAGTACCCCTGCCGCTTCACATACTCCTCGATGTTGTGCAGGCCCTCGTTGACGAGATCGTTGTCGACCGTGCCCTCCTCGTAGATCGGCACCAGCAGGCGCACGCGGCCCTTCGAGATCTTGATTCCCTCGACGAGGACACGGACCAGCGGCCCCTGGTTCGCCGTGAACTGGTAGTCGAGCTGCCTGCGCTCCGGCACATAGGTGCTCTTCTCGAGTGCGACCGTCGCCTCCAGCCGGTCCTTCCCCTGATACTGCTTACGCATCCGGTTGAGCGCGTTCGTGACCGTATCCCGCGACACCTTCGCATTGTGCTTCAGCTTGCTCTTCTTCTGGAACTCCTGCTGGGTAAAGCCCGCGTCCGTTCCTCCGAGCATCACCTGCCCGATACGCGCCTGCGGACCCACCGCCACCGTGTAGGTCACATTCACCTGCTGCGTAGACCCGTCCCTCGTGGAGACTGCCGTCACCACCGGCTCGTAGTAGCCGTTCTGCATCAGCACCTGTTTGATGCCGTCGATGCCCGCCTGAATCTGCGCCTCGGTGAAGGCCGTGCCGGGGTCGAGCTTGGTGCCGAACTCCAGCAGCGAGGTGAGCCGCTCGTTGTTCACTCCCTGAATCACCACGCGGCCGACGTAGAAGCGCACCGTGCCGTTGAAGATCAGCGTGATCGCATCCCCTTCACGGATGCCGCGCACCTCGATGTCGCGGTAGCGTCCGCTGGCGAAGAGTCGCTGTGTGCTCTGCCGTACCTTCTGCGGGTCGAGCGGCTCGCCGGCCTTCTGCGCCAGTTCGCTCGGCAGCGTATCCTCCGGGCCGAAGGTCACACCGTCGAACTGAATCGCCTTCACCCGTAGCCCCTCATACTGCCAGATGGTCGTGGTCAGCGGAGGCGGAATCGGTTCCTGCGGCACGACATTCGGCGTCACGCCGGTAGCAACCGGACTACCCGGCGCTCCCTGTGGCATCGTATTCGGCACAGCGGGCTGGTTCGCCGGAGTCGTCGGCTGCGGGGATGCAGGCGCGGGTATGCTCTGCCCCTGCGCTACGCACAGCGGCGCGCACACACAGAGCATCAGCGCACTGATCGCCGCCGCGCGCATCCCCACCGAAAGCCATGATGTCAGCGCCCGCCGCTTTGGCCCCTGCAGCACCGATACTCCTCTTTAGAAACCTCGCCGTACCCGGCGCATCTCCATGATCAAATTGCCTGCTTGTCTGCGGCCACGTAACACATACTCCCGAGCTTGGATGCGGAAACCCCCGCCGGTGTCCGCCTCGGGAAGGCCCCTTGCCGCACGGCGAATCCCTACAAAACCCGCCGGTCTTTATACTATGGAAACGGTTCGCTTTCGTGAAACCGAATGTGCCCGCATGACCACAGCAGCCACCCTCTCCGAGCCGCAGCCGATTACCGATGAGTCCCGCTACTCCCGCCAGGTGCTCTTTGCGCCCATCGGTGCGGAGGGTCAGGCCCGGCTCGCCACAGCGAAGGTCGCCATCGTGGGCTGCGGAGCCACCGGGGCCGCCGCTGCCTCCCTGCTGGCCCGTGCAGGCGTGGGCACACTGACGCTCATCGACCGCGACTTCGTGGAGCCTTCCAATCTGCAACGGCAGGTGCTCTTCGACGAACAGGACGCCCTTGAGGCGCTGCCCAAGGCCGAAGCCGCCCGCCGTCACATCGCTCTCTTCAACTCGCAGATCACCGTCCACGCCCAGATCGCCGATCTGGTGCCGGACAACATTGAGGAGCTGCTCGGCCCGGCCGACCTGATCCTCGACGCGACCGACAACTTCGAGACTCGCTACCTTATCAACGACTACGCCGTGCGCGAAGGCAAGCCGTGGATCTACGCGGCCGCCATCGGCGCCTATGCGGCCACCATGAACATCCTGCCCGGCGAGCACCGCACGGCCTGCCTCGCCTGCATCTTCCCCAAGCCGCCATCCGGCCCGGTAGAAACCTGCGATACCGCGGGCATTCTTTCTACTGCCGTAAACCTCGCAGCTTCCATGCAGGTAACGGAGGCACTCAAGTACCTGACCGGCCACCCCGAAGCCATGCG
The DNA here is from genome assembly GCA_036398595.1 of Granulicella sp. Taxonomy (GTDB): domain Bacteria; phylum Acidobacteriota; class Terriglobia; order Terriglobales; family Acidobacteriaceae; genus Edaphobacter. The sequence goes on along the minus strand of DASWOV010000037.1, from coordinate 35,764 downwards.
CCGCACGCTCGTCTCCTTCGACCTGTGGACGCCCGACGGCAGGCTCGACCGTTCGGAGATCGCCACCGGCCAGCCCGATCCCGACTGCGCGGTCTGCGGCCAACGCATCTTCTCGCATCTGGCAGGAGAGGGCCGCCCGCACATTACCCTCTGCGGACGCAACTCCGTACAGATCCATGAGCATCACAGACCTGTCTCTCTGGCCGCGATGCAGCAACGATTAGCAGATCGGCCCGAGATCGAAGACCTCCGCGCCAACGGCCTTTTGTTGCGCTTCCGCCGCGGCGCACACACCCTGACGCTCTTTCCCGACGGCCGCGCGCTCATCCAGGGAACGACCGACATTGCGCTGGCCCGCTCGCTCTATGCGCGCTTCATCGGCTCCTGAGCGTTTTTCGCAAAACCGGACAACCCCGGTCTGGCTTCGGCCGCTCTTACCCACGAAACGTAACCAACCGCGAACGGGTACGATACGCTGGTAGAAGCGAGAGCGCGGCGAACCAGGAGTGTACAGACCACGAGTCGAGCTTATGAGCACACAAGGCGTACCGATGACCGAACCCAAGCAGAACTCCGGCTTATTCAAGCGGAACCCTCCGATCGCAGGCGAAGCGGAGGCGATCGAAGCAGCAAAGAACGGCGATGCGGAGGCTTTTTCCAAGCTCTATGCGCTGCACAAGCGGCGCGTCTATACGCTCTGCCTGCGCATGCTCGGCAACGTCTCCGAGGCCGAGGACATGACGCAGGAGGCCTTCCTCCACCTCTTCCGCAAGCTCGGCAGCTTCCGCGGCGAGTCGGCCTTCTCCACCTGGCTGCATCGCCTGACCGTCAATCTCGTCCTGATGCACCTGCGCAAAAAGGGCCTGAACCTCGTCTCGCTCGAGGAAACCATCAACCCCTCCGAAGAGGACGCGCCCAAGCGCGACTTCGGCAGCCGCGACCCCATTCTCTCCGGTTCTGTAGACCGTGTTGCGCTCGAGCGCGCGGTTTCTTCCCTTCCACCCGGCTACCGCATGGTCTTCATCCTGCACGACGTCGAGGGCTTTGAACACAACGAGATTGCCACCATGCTCGAATGCTCTACAGGCAACAGCAAGTCCCAGCTCCACAAGGCGCGCCTCAAGCTCCGCGAGCTGCTCCGCCACACGGAAGCGCACACAACCAAGCAGGAGGTGGCGCAGTGAGCGACCATACTCCCGAGACGCAGCTTCCCGACTTCGACACCATGACAGCCGCCGAGTTCGAGCACTTCCTGCCCGACCTCTTCGCCTCGGCCCCGAACGGAATCGTCAGCACCGACCCTCGCCTGCAAACGTTCCTTGCAGCCAATCCCGACTGCGCCGCGCTGGTCCGCGACCTCGAGGCCATCGCCACCGCCGCCCGCAACCTGTTCGAGCCGACAGTCGAAGAGGAGCCCGAGGACGACGACATCTGGCAGAACATCCAGAAGAAACTCGCCACTGAAACCGCCGAGCCGGGGCTGGAGCCGGAAACCGAGTAGGACAAGCCGCAAAAGCGCCCTTGCAGCCTTCGAGAGTACGATTCCTTCGACGCAATCATTTCAATGGGCCCGCCACTCATGTTGGGGTGGCGGGCCATTGAATTTCCGACGCTCTCACGCTTCACAGCGGGCAGCCAGTCAGGATCGATATGCGAATGCGGCAGACGGCCCATCGGTAAAATCGGCCTCATCTCCAAGGTCCATGGCTGCGATAAGGCCGCCGTTCACAGTGAAGACGTGGAGAACCTCGCTATCCGCCAGAACATCCCCCTGAAGGCTCTTGACGAGTTGGTGCACCCTGACGCGAACCTTGCCTCCGTCTTCCACCGTGATGGTCAGCGGTTCGACATGGGGATCGAACTCGCCCCATTGTCGAGTCCAATAGGCGCGGATCTCTTCCTTTCCGATAACCTTGCCGCCCTCCGAGGCCTTCGGCCAGCTCACGTCCCGCGTCATCAGTACTAATGCGCCGTCGATGTCCCGCTTGTTGAATGCGGTGTACGCCTGCTCAATCAGGGTCTTCGTGTCTGTCACTCATCCTCCTGCAACACTTGCCACGCACTCGGTTCTCGCTATCCGGCTAGTCCACATTATCGCTGAGGAGCTTGAGCAGAAGGAGGGCAAAACGGCACCGTGTTTACCCCCTTTCTGTCCCTTCGATGCGGTAAGCCGACAGACCGGGAAACGCGCCGAAGTCACTCTATCCCGGTTTGTCGGCCATTCGAAAGTGGATTCAAACTGACCCACTACCCATTTCTCCCCGCTTGCGCGCAACTTCCCTCCGGGTGTAACGTCTAATTTGGCATGAGGACTAGCTTCCAGTTCGCTTCGTTTAGCTACCGCTACTGGCCCATCGCGGCTGTGGCGGTGTCCTCGTTTGCCTCTCGAAGATAAGCACCTTCAGAGACTAGAGACATCCCGAGCCGCGATCCCACAAGGATCGCGGCTTTTGCATTTGGAGCGAAATCAACCTGCTGCACCGGATACACTACGGAGAACCCAATGAACGCCCAGCTCGACACACCTGCGACCACCGAAACCAGCGCACCCGCGCTGCCCGGCCACCTCAAACGAATCGTCCTCACCGGCTTCATGGGCGCGGGCAAGTCCACCATCGGCCGCCTGCTCGCCGAATGCCTCGGCTGGAGCTTCCTCGATCTTGATGCCCACCTCGAAGCCCGCGCCGGAGCGACCATCCCCGAGCTGTTCACGACCAAGGGAGAAGAGCACTTCCGCAAACTTGAATCGCTCGCCCTCGTCTCGGCCCTTGGCAAGAGCTCGACCGTCCTTGCGCTCGGCGGAGGCACGCCCGAGCTGCTCACCAACCGCCTTCTGCTGGAGCAGACCCCCGGCACCGCCGTCGTCTTCCTCGACGCCCCCTTCGAGACGCTCTTCGACCGCTGCGTGCTCCAGAACGCCGACCGCCCCGTGCTCGCCAACCCCGAGGCCGCCCGCGTCCGCTTCGCCACCCGCCAGCCCATCTACCGCCGTCTCGCCCGCGTCACGCTGCCGACCGAGTCCCTCACGCCGGAGCAGTCGGTTGCCTCGCTCGTTACCCTGCTCGAAAAAATTACGCCGGGCCGCTACTGACGCCGCCGTACCCGGCATCACACTCACACAGCCATGACCGAACCCGTATCCTCCGGCTCAGATCCCGCTCAGACACGCCATGATGCGCGTGCCTCGATCCTCTTCGCCATCGGATGCCTGCTGGCGCTCGCGCTTGCGTGGAGGCTCGCCAAGGAGCTGGAGATCATCTACGTGGCCGGACTCTTTGCCGTGGTGCTCATGCCCATCGTTTCGTGGATCATGAAGCTCAACCTCCGCGGCTGGCATCCGCCGCGAGCGATGGCCATCGTGCTGCTGATCGCCGCCGTTGCGGCCGGGCTATTCCTGTTCTTCTTCTTCGCGCTGCCGCCGGTGCTGCACGATCTGCAGGCCTTCTCGCAGGATCTTCCGGGTAAGGTTCCCGACCTGCTGGCCCGCGCCAAGCGCATCCCGCTCGGCGGCAAGATCGGCCTCGACGCAGCCGCCGCGCATGTACAGAACGGCATCGCCGAGGCGGCCACCTACCTTGTCAGTTCGCTGCCGCTGTGGCTCTCGCACCTCTTCGACATCCTGACGACCATCTTCCTCTGCCTCTACTTCATGCTCGAGGGCGAGCATGCCTACCAGTTCTTCCTCTCGCTCTTCCGTGCCGATCAGCGCCAGCGGCTCGACGCCACGCTGCAGATCGCCGAGGTCAAGATGAGCAAGTGGCTGCTTGGGCAGGGGCTACTGATGCTCATCCTCGGCGTCTCGAGCACCATCGTCTTCGGTATCCTGCAGGTGCGCTACTTCGTGTTGCTGGGCGTGCTGATGGGGCTCTTCAACCTGATCCCCATCGCGGGCGCCATCGTTACAGTGACGCTGGCGGCGTGCGTGGCCGCGCTCGACTCGTGGCCGAAGATGTTCGGCGTGCTGATCTTTTATGCGATCTATATCAACCTCGAAAACGCCTACCTGACGCCGCGCATCATGCGGTCCTCGGTGGACCTGATGGGGCTGACGGTGCTCATTGCGCTGCTGATCGGCACGGCGCTGGCGGGCATTGTCGGCGCGCTGGTCGCTGTACCCACGGCTGCGCTCATCACCGTGCTGCTGAAGGAGTATGCGATCCATCACGATGGCGAGCCAGTTTGAAGGGCCCGCGCTTTTACGTTGAAGAATACGAGCTTCAGCCCCAAAGGGTACGGGCTTTAGCCCGTACATAAAAGGACTCCCCATACACGGGGCTTTAGTCCCTGAGGGAATCGCTGCAACCAAACCGACCACTCCAGCCCGCTGCTATTCTTAACGTAGTGGCCGACCTGAACCTGTATCCCACCACCCGACGCAGCCTTGCCGTCCCCGTCGTGCTTGCGGTGCTTATTCTCGCCGTCATCGGCGCGGCGGTGTACCACTTCATTCCAAAAGACACCGCCGAGCTTGCCGTCACGAAGTCGGCAACGTGGCAGTCGCACGTGGTCTTTAAGACGGACACTATCCTCGTAGGCCGCGATACCGCCGAGGACGATCTCTACGTCGTAGCAACGCTCCGCATCACCGACACACTGCACATCCCCATCTTCCTCAAAGACCTGACCGGCACGCTGACCACCGCCGACGGGCAGAGGCTCGAAGCCAGCGCCGTCGAGAAGAACGATCTGCCGAACCTCTTCACCAGCTTTCCCCAGCTCAAGCCGCTGGCAGGAACGCCGCTGCTGCGCGAGATCACCATCCAGCCGGGCGAGAGCGCCGAGGGCACGGTCCTCCTGCGCTTCCCCGCCACGCAGGAGGCATGGAACAAACGCAAGTCTGCCGCGCTAACGGTGTCCTATTACCATCAGGACCCGCAGACGATACCGATTCCTTAATTACTCTGCCGGTGTACCGACGGCCTTGCGCTTCGCCGTGATCTGCCCGGAAACGGCATAGGGATCGACGGAAACCGAGCCGACCATGTTGCCGTCCTTATCGAAGGTGGTCGCGTAGCTCATCACGATCTTGCCGCCCTCCCAGACAGACTCGTAGGTCCACTGGATCGAGCGGTCGAGCAGCTTCCCCGTCACCGGCATGGGCTTGCCGTCCGTCCCCGTGCAGGTACCGGAGATCGCCGCCTGCACCACCGAAAACTCGCAGGTGGAGACAAGCGCATTTCCGGAGACGTCGCCGTCAATCGACCATGTGCCTGCAACCATCTCCGGCGACACGGCCGGGGGTGGAGGCGTTGCCTGTCCAAACATCATGCCCGAAGCCAGCAGCACAGCATATCCATAGATCCATCGACGCATCACAGCCCTCCCAGCCGCCCATTCTACGGCTAACCCGTTTAACCTGTGTGTATGCGCCGACGCTTCATCGCCGATACCTGGACCGCCACCACCGCCTCGCTCACCGGAGATCAGGCCCACCACCTTGCCCATGTGCTGCGGGCGCAACCGGGGCAGGTCTACGACATCGTCGCCAACGGCTTTCTGCACCGGGCGGAGATTGTTTCTGTTTCTGACAAAGAGGTCGCCTTCACGCTGCACGAAGAACTCGCAGCAGCCTCTGCCCTGCCGCTGCATCTGCTGCTGGCGGTCTTCAAGTTCGACCACATGGAGTGGGCCATCGAGAAGGCCACCGAGCTGGGCGTGGCGCGAATTACGCCGATCCTCGCCCGGCGCACGGAGAAGCACCTGGCGCAGGCCGCGGCCAAGCGGGTCGAACGATGGAGACGCATCGCGCTCGAAGCCTCCAAGCAGTCGCGCCGCACCGACCTGCCGATCATCAGCGATCCAATAGCACTCAAGGCTGCGCTGGCGCAGGAAACCGCCAGCATCCGCATCTTATTGAGCGAAACCGAGCAGGAGCAGCCCCTGCTGAAAGCCCTTACGACTCGAACGCTCACAAGCGAGGACGAATCCTTCGCGCTTGCAATTGGGCCGGAGGGCGGATGGGCACCGGAGGAGATGGCTCTCTTTACCGAACACCAGTGGCAGCACGTCACCCTCGGCCCGCGCATCCTGAGGGCAGAAACGGCGGCAATTGCAGCGATCGCCATCGTCAACGCTCACCTGAGTTACTAGTTACGGCAAATACTTACAGGCCATCGGCAAACCTGCTTCAATCGACACCAAGGTCCGCAGCAATCCGCGCGTGGCATGTGATCTCTTCTCGCTTTAGCCCCATCTGATCTACGAAAACAGTTACCACGCAATCCCACGCACTTTGTGGCGACCATGGCAATACCTCTGGCGGGGCTGGCAAAGGCGTGTGGCGTTCAAGAAATAGAAATGTCTTCTCGCGCTGAGTGATTACAGGAAGCTCTCGAGAGGTAATTGGGGATTGCAACGGTGAAATATTTAGCTTGGCGCAGATCAGTTCGTAGAAATCTCCAACAGTAAGGACAGCCGCAGCCTCCTCGTCGCCTATCTCGATTGAAAATAGCTCCTCTACACGGAGGATGATCTCCACACCATCGAGTCCCATGAGCCCAGATAGCGCATCTCAAAATGAATTCTGACAAACGCTTCCTGCTGCTCCACGAGTCTTGAATGTTCCACGTGGAACATTTATAATCAGCCCCCCCTAAAATGTCTACGGGCGGACCAGAGTGGTCCGCCCGTAGTTGTTTTTCAGCCTGTTTAGCTGAACATGTCCTTCACTTTGTCGAAGAGGCCACGCGAGGTCGGCGTGTTCTCCGTCGTCATCGTCTCGCCGAGCTGCTTTAGAAGCTCGCGCTGTGCCTTGGTCAGCTTGGCCGGTGTCGAGATGCGTACCTCGACGATCAGGTCGCCCTTGCCGTGCGCGTTCAGGTGCGGCACGCCCTTGCCGCGCAGGCGGAACTCCTTGCCGCTCTGTGTGCCTTCGGGAACCTTGATCGTTGCCGGGCCGTCGAGCGTGTCGATCTCCAGCTCCGCGCCCAAAGCCGCCTGCGGGAACGAGACCGGCAGAACGCAGTGCAGGTCGTCGCCGTCGCGCTCGAAGAACTTGTGCGGCTTGACGTTCAGGATGACATACAGGTCGCCCGAAGGTCCGCCGAAGCGGCCCGTCTCTCCCTCACCCTGGTAGCGGATGCGCGTGTCCTGCTCGACGCCAGCGGGCACCTTGACGAGGATCGTGTGCTCCTTCGCCACCCGCGTCTCGCCCTTGCAGGTCTTGCACGGGTCCGAGATGAGCGTGCCGGTACCGCCGCAGACCTGGCAGGTCCTCGCCACCGAGAAGAAGCCCTGCTGGTAGCGCACCTGTCCGCGGCCCTGGCACTGCGAGCAGGTCGCCGGAGCCTTGCCGTTGGCCGAGCCGGTGGCCTTGCAGTCGGTGCAAATCTCCATGCGGCGGAAGGTGACCTCCTGCTCCTTGCCGAAGACCGCCTCCTCGAACTCGAGCGTCAGGCCGATCTGCATGTCGCGGCCGCGCTGCACGCGCGAGGCCTTGCGCTGGCCGCCCATGTTGAACATCTCGCCGAAGAGATCGCCGAAGATGTCGCCAAGGTCCTGCGCGTTGCCGCCGAAGCCGCCGCCCGCAAACGGATTGCCTGCCGCCGGTCCGCCCGCCTGAAACGCCGCGTGGCCGTAGCGGTCATAGGCCGCGCGCTTTTCCGGGTCGCTCAGGACCTGATAGGCCTCGCTGCACTCCTTAAACTTATCCTCGGCCTCCGGATTGTTGGGGTTGCGATCCGGATGGTACTGCATCGCCAGCTTGCGATACGCGGTCTTCAGCTCCTGATCGGAGGCCTCCCGCGTTACCGATAACACCTCGTAATAATCGACCTTGGTCACGTTTGCCGTCGCCATTTTTTTGGAATTCCTAAATTGTTGACTTACTCGGAAACCTGCGCGGGGTTCGACGCGATGCGCACCAGCGCGGGGCGCAGCAGCTTCTCGCGGATCTTGTAGCCGCGGCGAATCTCCTCTAATACCTGATGATCGGGAAACTCGAGAGTTTCGATATTGCCGAGCGCCTCGTGCACACGCGGATCGAACTGCATTCCGACCGCCTCCACCGGCTGCACGTTCAGGCCGCGCAGCGCGTCCTCCATCTGCTTGAGGATCAGGTTGACTCCGGCGCGAAGCTGCTCCGCCGAACCCTCGGACTTGAGGGCTAACTGAAAGTTGTCCATGACGCCGAGGAAGGGTTCGATCGTGCTGCCAATCGTGTAGTCGCGGGCGTCGGCGCGCTCTTTGGCTTCGCGCTTGCGGGCGTTGTCGAACTCGGCCTGCAGCCGCGCCAGCCGGTCCACTAACTGGTCGCGCTCGGCCTTCAACTGCTCCAGCTCTGCGGAGGCCGGTGCCTCGGCGGGCTCCGCTGCGTTCTCCGCCTCGTTGATCTTCTGCTCGATGATTTCGTCCTGCATGGTGCTGCTCCTGTCTGTCTCTGATCTCTTTTTACCGATTCCTGCCCAGCGGGCCACATCGCCCGCCATCTGGTCCCACCCGTTCTTCTTGTTTGTCATGCCATCCGCCTACTGCGGCGTCTCCAGCATCCTGTCGAAGACCCGCGCGATGTAGCTGACCGCGCTCATTGTCCGCTCGTACTGCATGCGCTTGGGCCCGATGACGCCGACCGTGCCGCGGCTCTCGCCCGCCATGCGCGCCGGGGCGGCGATGAGCACCAACCCTTCCAGCTCCGGAGCCTGCTCCTCAAGGTCGAAGACGACGCGCACCGACTCCTGCCGGGCGTCGATGTAGGCGTTCAGCAGCTCGATGACGCGCTGCTTGGCCTCGAGCGCCGTCAGTATCTCGCGCAGGCGGTCGCGGTCCTCCTGCCGGGGGGAGCTGGTGATTAAATTAGCTACGCCCTCAACGTAAACAGCGGGTTGGATAGCCGGGGACTCCGGCATGGCGTGCGTCCAGAGCTGCTGGATGGAGGCGAGGAGGCGGTGGTACTCGCTGCGCTCGCGCTCGACGAGCCGGGCCAACTCGCGGCGGACGTTCTCGATGGCCCAGCCGCGGAAGTGCTCGTTGAGGAAGTTGGCTGCGCGCTCCAGCTCCGTCACGGGGAGGTCGCGGTCGAGCGCCAGCACACGGTCGCGTACCAGCCCCGAGCGCATGACGACGACGGCCAGCACGCGAGACTCGACGAGCCGGGAAAAATGGATATGTTCGAGCAGGTCGCCGCCCGGCAGCGAGGCTACGGCTACGCCGACGCCGCTTGAGAGCGTGGCCAAAACGTGCGAGGTGCGCTCGAGCACCGCCTGCGTGCCGGAGACTCCGGCGAAGCTCGAGTCGATCTCCGGCCGCAGGCCGGAGGTCAGCAAGCGGAGGCTTGGACCGCCGCGGATCTGGTCCACGTAGAGCCGGAAGGCAAGCGCCGAGGGAACGCGGCCGGCAGAGGTGTGCGGCTGCTCCAGCAGCCCCTGATCGGCGAGCGCGGCCATCTCGTTGCGGATGGTAGCCGGGCTCAGGCCGGAAACCTCCGGCGGCCCGAGGCGCGAGATCGTGCTCGAGCCGACCGGCTCGCCAGTCTCGATGTAGCTCTCGATGATCGCGGTGAGAATCGCCCGCTGCCGTGTTGTCACGCGCTCCGCTTGCATGGACCCGGAAGGCTCCTCTGCCCTCTTGCTCTATGATATGTCAGCCGTCAAGCGATCTTGAGCCGACTAGACTCAACTTTAACTAATCTCGAAGACATCCTCTTCTGTATCAGCAATTTCCATGGCCCGCTGGGCTATCTTGCGAGCGACCTCGTAGAAGGATTGGACGCTTTCGGAGTCGGGACCGGCCAAGGTAACCGGCAGGCCGCGGTCGCCGCCGATGCGGACCTTCGGGTCCATATCGAGCGCGCCGAGGAACGGCAAGCCGAACTCGGCAGCGGTACGCTCGGTGCCACCCGCGCCAAAGACGTCGATGACTTCGCCGCTCGGCAGCGTCATCTGGCTCATGTTCTCGACGAGGCCGATGACCTCGACCTTGACCTGATGGAACATCTCGAGCGCCTTGCGTGCGTCCTGCAACGCTACGCCCGAGCCGGTGGAGACGACGACGGCCCCGGTGAGCGGGACGGTCTGCACGAGCGAGATGACGACGTCGCCGGTGCCCGGGGGCAGGTCGATGATAAGGAAGTCCAGCTCGCCCCACTCCACCTGCTGGAGGAACTGGCGGATGATCTGGTGCAGCATGGGCCCGCGCATGACCATGGGCTTGTCGCCGGGCGAGATGAGGCCGACCGAGATGAACTTGACGCCGTGCGCCGTGACCGGCTCGATGCGGTTGTCGCCGACGACGTTCGGTTGGCGCGTGATGCCGAGCATCATAGGCACGTTGGGGCCGTAGATGTCGGCGTCGATGAGGCCGACCTTGTAGCCGAGTTTTGCAAGTGCGATGGCAAGGTTGACCGATACGGTGGTCTTGCCGACGCCGCCCTTGCCGCTGCCTACCGCGACGACGTGCTTGACTCCCTGCAGCGGCTGCGGCCCCTGCGGTACTCCATGCCCTGTGTGTCCCATTGAATTCCTCTCAATTCCTGTGTGCTAGTAGTTGAAGCCGTCGGGCCGGGTGGGCCGCTGCTGCTTCTTGAGCAGATACTCCTCGGTCCGCATTTCGCGGCGACGGCCTGCGTCCTCGTAGCGTCGCCTCTGGTGATCGGTTTCGGGGATGACCTGCGGCACGACAAGCCGCTGGCCTTCCCTGTCGACGGCCACGTAGGTCAGGTAGGCGGTAGAGACGTGGCGCAGCTTCTGCTCCTTTACGTCCTCGACCATCGCCCGCACGCCGACCTCCATGGAAGTACGAAAGGCGCGGTTGACGCTGGCTTTGAGGATCAGCAGCTCGCCGACACGCACCGGAGCGACGAAGTCGAGATGATCCATGGAGGCCGTGACGACGAAGGCGCGTGCATGGCGCACGGCGGCAGTGGCTCCGACAAGATCGATGTACTGCATCAGCCGGCCGCCGAAGAGATTGCCCAGCGCGTTGGAGTCGCCCGGAAAGACGATCTCCGTGCGCTCGGACTGCGACTCGGCTACGGTGCGGGAAAGGAGCTGCTCATCCATTCCCTCCAGTGTAAATCGGGCGTTCCCTCAGGGGCTAAAGCCCTTCATCGTGCAGGCCTGAATGATGTACGGGCTGAAGCCCGTACCCTTCAAAACGGCCACCCGGCTTGCCATGGCGGCGCGTGCGGCCGCACCATACACGCATGGACAAGATTGTCGCCTTCCGTGAGATTCTCTCGCTCGACCCGAGCAACGCCTTCGCCCGCTATGGGCTCGCCATGGAGCATGTGAGCCGGGGCGACACCGTGCAGGGGCTCGCGGAGTTCACCGACCTGATCGACAGGAACCCGGACTATGTGCCTGCCTACCAGATGTCGGCGCAGACGCTGCTGCGGCTGGGCCACACTGCTGAGGCACTTGCCCGGATCGACGCGGGCATTGCGGCGGCCGGACGCACAGGCAATCAGCATGCGCTGGCAGAGCTGCAGGGCATGCGCGGCGAACTCGGGTAAGCTGGAAACCGGCATCGTAAAGGAGCGTCGATGACGGTTACGATTTCGTGGCACGAGATGGCGGTGCGGTTGCTGCTCGCCGCCGTTGCCAGCGCGCTGATCGGCGTCAACCGCGACGAGAGCGGCAAGACCGCCGGCATGCGTACGACAATGCTCGTCTGCCTGGCGGCTACGCTGGCCATGCTGCAGGCCTATGTGTGGCTTCCGCTCAACGGACGGAGCGCCAGCTCCTTCGTCATGCTGGACCTGATGCGGCTTCCGCTCGGCATCCTCTCGGGCATCGGCTTTCTGGGAGCGGGCGCGATCCTGCGGAAAGACTCGATGGTCCTCGGCCTGACTACCGCGGCGACACTCTGGTACGTCACCGTACTTGGCCTGCTGTTCGGCGGCGGACAGCTTGCGCTGGGAACGGCAGGGACGCTGCTCGGCATCTTCATCCTGTGGCCACTCAAGCGAGTGGAAAAACACATGCACGCCGAGCATCACGCCACACTTACGCTGACGCTCTCGGGAGATCTTACCGAGCAGGAGCTGCGGCAGCGCATCGAGAACTCCGGCATGAAGATCTCCGGATGGCGGGTCAGCTTCTCCCCGGGACCACAGCTGGTCGCGCTCACCTGCGACCTGCACTGGAAGGCGCCGCGGCACAAAAAGCCAGCGACTCCAGAGGCTGTTCACGAGCTGGCGGCGACGCCGGGCGTGGTGGAACTGCACTGGAGTGCATAGCGCAGAGTGCGCCAGTGCACCGTTCCACGCGGGCGAAACATCTATACTTAACACATGGCGAACTCTCTACCGACGACTCTTGGCGCACTCCGTGCCAGCGAATTTACTCCTGTCCGCGTCTCCCGCTCTGTGAAGGACGAGCTGCGCGAGAACCTGATTGCAAAGCTGCGCGCAAAGGGCACCTCGGCCGAGCCGCTCTTCCCCGGCATTGTGGGCTACGAGGACACGGTGATGCCGCAGATCGTCAACGCGGTGCTGTCGAAGCACAATTTCATTCTGCTGGGCCTGCGCGGACAGGCGAAGAGCCGCATCCTGCGCTCGCTGACCACGCTGCTCGATCCGTTTGTGCCGTATGTGGCTGGTTCGGAGATTCGTGACAACCCGTATGCTCCGCTGTCGAAGTTCTCACGCGATCTGATTGCGAAGATGGGCGATGATACGCCAATCGCGTGGATGACGCCGGAGGATCGCTACGTCGAAAAGCTGGCTACGCCGGATGTGACCGTGGCTGACCTTGTCGGTGATGTGGACCCGATCAAGGCTGCACGATCGAATCAGGATCTTGGCTCCGAGTTGACGATGCACTATGGCCTGCTGCCCCGCGCCAATCGCGGCATCTTCGCCATCAACGAGGTGCCGGACCTTGCGGGCAAGATCCAGGTCGCGCTCTTCAACATCATGCAGGAGGGCGATGTTCAGATTAAGGGCTATCCGGTAAGGCTGGAGCTGGATGTGGCGATCGTCTTCTCGGCGAACCCGGAGGACTATACGGCTCGCGGCAAGATTGTGACTCCGTTGAAGGACCGCATCGGCTCGGAGATTCGCACACACTATCCGGAGTCGATTGACGAGGCCATCACCATCACGACGCAGGAGGCGTGGTCGGAGCGCAACGATCATCAGATCGAAGTTCCCTTCTACATTCGCCAGATCGTGGAGCAGATTGCGTTCTCGGCGCGTGAGGATAAGAAGGTCGATAAGCGCAGCGGCGTCTCGCAGCGTCTGCCGATCTCGACGATGGAGCTTGTGCTCTCGAATGCAGAACGGCGGGCGTTTATTCATGGCGAGTCGGTGATCGTGCCGCGTGTGGGCGATATCTACACGGCGCTGCCGGGCATCACGGGCAAAATCGAGCTGGAGTACGAGGGCGAGATGCGCGGAGCCGATACGGTGATCCGCGAGATCATTCGCAACGCCGTGGCTACGGTCTTCGATCAATATTTTGCGAATACGAACACGCAGCAGATTGAGGAGTGGTTCAACCTCGGCGGTACGGTGCAGTTGACCGACCAGCAGCCTGCGGCGGTGTCGCTCAAGGAGCTGCAGCAGATTCAGGGGCTCATCGAAAAGCTCGCCCCGCTTGGGATTACGGCGAAGTCCGCAGCCGAGGTCGCCGTGAGCGCCGCGGAGTTTCTGCTCGAGGGCATGTACGCGCACAAGCGCATTACGCGCACCGAGGAGCGTGCCTTTACCGCTGCCGAGAAGAAGGCTCGCGTCGATCAGGCCGCGCAGTACGCCGAACGCATGCGTGAGAAGGAAAAGGAGCGCGACGAGGCTGCTCGCAGCCGCACGCGGCGCGGCTTCAACTAGGACCGGGCAGGATCAGCGGAAGGCTAGGATCGCTCGTCCGATCACGCCGGTAAGCTGATCCTGCGAACTCATCGCTACGGCCAGACTGATGCCGCCGAGGCCGCGCAGGTGATCCGAAAAGGTCCACGCCAGGTCACGCGCTTTACAGATATCCCAGAACGCGAGCAGACGTCCGGGCTCGCCCGTGCCTTGCGCCAGTTTGCCCAAGGGTCAGCAGCCAGCATGGTCAGTGTTGCAGGCATAAGCGTGTTCAACAGCCCGTTGACTGCGTCGTAGTCGGTGCGCTGCGGGCCTCCGGCTACGGGAGTTACATGGCACTGTGCGTTCGTCTTGAGGAGCGCAACCGCAAGGTCACGGTTGATATGCGCGTTCATCCCCGCCAAGGCAAACTGGATGCGTTCGATCCCGGGCCGGTATCGCGCCTCCATCAGCGCCAGCCACGAGCTTGGCACCGCGGGGTCGCCGCTGAGATACCCGGCAAGCGCCTCCAGGTATAACCCCGCAAAGATCACATCCAATGAGAGCAGCCACTCGGCGTCCTTCCATGCGCCGTCCGGCGGATTCAGGTCCACTTGCTGCGTCACCATCAGGTACAGACGGTTAAACCACTTGAGCCCATCCTCGTCTACCAGCAGCGCATCGATGCTCTGCATGATTGCAATCACTTCCTCGATCGTTGCCGGTTTCGTGCCGTTGACGATTGCATACAGCGCCTGATCCTGTGCCGCGATTGCCATGATCTGCTCTCCCTGTCTGTGCTGGCGGAAGTATAGCGAATCGACCGGCGGCGGCGAATCTCCTTTTTATGGATGCACATACACTTCCGGGAGGCCTTGGGCGCTTCACTTTGCATCGCAAGCCAGCCGGGAACCGTCTAAACTAGAGGCCAACTCATGAAGCGTATTCGATACACCAAATTTACCGGCGACCTCTCCTCAAGCTTCGGGCTTGAGGACCTGATGCAGGCGCTCTCCGACTTTCTGCTGGACTCGGGCTTCAACGATCCTTATTCGCAGTTCTCAGAGGACAACGACCAGACGCTCGAGAACCTGCGCGAGTCTATCCGGCAGGCGCTGGAGTCGGGTGAACTGTTCGATGAGGAGTCGCAGGAGAAGTTCGACGAGCTTTCGGAGGACCAGGTCGAAGAGCTGATCGACCAGATCATCCAGAAGATGCAGGAGCAGAACTTCATCAACGCCGAGATGCCTCAACAGGGACAGGGCGAGACGGGTGGCGAAGGCGAGTCCGCGCGCTTCGAGGTTACGGACAAGGGCATGGACTTCCTTGGCTACAAGGCGCTGCGCGAGCTGCTGGGGCCGCTGGGACGCTCGAACTTCGGGCGGCATGACACGCGCCATGAGGCCTCGGGCGTGGAGACGAACGGCAGCTCGAAGCAGTATGAGTTCGGCGACACGCTGAACCTGGATGTGAATGAAACCTTCCGCTCCGTGTTTGCGCGGGAGGGTATTCAGGCCGCAGTCGAAGGTGAGGAGCATACGCCGCTGAACATTGAGTACTCCGACCTGCATGTGCATCAGGCGGACTACACAAGTTCGTGCGCGACAGTAGTGCTGCTGGACTGCTCGCACTCGATGATTCTGTATGGCGAGGACCGTTTTACCCCGGCCAAGCGCGTGGCGATGGCGCTCTCGCACCTGATCCGCACGCAGTTCCCCGGCGATACGCTGAACCTTGTGCTCTTTCATGACTCGGCCGAGGAGATTCCGGTGCAGCAGCTCTCGCGGGTCAAGGTGGGGCCGCACTACACAAATACGCGCGAGGGCCTGCGGCTGGCGCAGCGCATCCTGGCGCGGCAGACGAAGGACATGAAGCAGATCGTGATGATTACCGACGGCAAGCCCTCGGCGCTGACGCTGCCGGATGGACGCATCTACAAGAATGCGTTCGGGCTCGATCCGCTGGTGATCGAGGAGACGCTGGAAGAGGTTGCGCGCTGCAAGCGGTCGAACATCATGATTAATACCTTCATGTTGGCGCAGGACTTCGCGCTGATGCAGTTTGTGCAGAAGGTGAGCGCGATGTGCCGCGGCAAGGCGTACTTTACCTCGCCCGAAAGGCTTGGCAGCTATCTGCTGATGGATTTCATGTCGCGTAGAATGAAGACAGTTCACTAAATTCCCTGTCCGATTTCAATATAATTGTCCTATCGATACTTCGTGCGCGAAGTATCGATAGGATCGAGATGTATGACGCAGACGATGACCTCCCCATCCGAAGCAGTAAAGATTGCAGGACGTTATTCCCACGCCTGGCGGGCGCTGCGGCATCGCAACTTCAAGCTGTTCTTCATGGGCCAGGGCATCTCGCTGATCGGCACATGGATGACGCGGGTTGCGACGAGCTGGCTTGTGTATCGGCTGACAGGCTCGGCGCTGTTGCTGGGCGTCGTGGGCTTTGCGGGGCAGATACCGACCTTCCTGCTGGCTCCGGTGGCGGGCGTGCTGGTGGACCGGCTCGACCGCCGCAATCTGCTGGTGTGGACGCAGGTCGCGGCTGCGGTGCAGTCGCTGGCCATGGCGGGGCTGACGCTGGCGAAGGTCATCACCATCCCTGAGGTGATTGCGCTGAGCGCGCTGCAGGGGCTTATCAACGCCTTCGATATGCCGGGGCGGCAGTCGTTCCTGGTACAGATGGTGGAGCATAAGCACGACCTGGGCAATGCGATTGCGCTGAACTCGTCGATGGTGAATGTGGCGCGGCTGATCGGGCCGTCGCTTGCGGGACTTGTGATCGCCGCGGTAGGCGAGGGCTACTGCTTCATGGTCGACGGTGTCAGCTACATCGCGGTCATTATTTCGCTGCTGATGATGCACGTCACGATTGCCCAGTCGGCGCGGCACAAGGCGACGATGGTCGAGCAATTGAAGGAAGGCTGGACGTATGTGGCGGGGTTCGCGCCGATCCGTACGATCCTGACGCTCTTTGCCATCGTCAGCCTGATGGGCATGCCGTTCATGGTGCTGATGCCGATCTTCGCCTCGCAGGTGCTGCACGGCGGGCCGCATACGCTGGGCTGGCTGATGGGGGCTTCGGGCATCGGTGCACTGGTGTCGGCGGTTTCGCTGGCGATGCGGAGGTCGCCGCGCGGACTGACGCGAATGATTCAGATCTCGTCGGCGATGTTTGGCGCGGGGCTAATTCTCTTTGGGCTGTCGCATACGCTGTGGCTGTCGCTGGTGCTGATGCTCTTTGTAGGCTTCGGTATGATGCAGGGGCTGGCGGCCAGCAACACGGTGATTCAAACGCTGGTGCCCGAGGATAAGCGCGGCCGCGTGATGAGCTATTACACGATGGCCTTCGTGGGCATGGCGCCGTTCGGCAGCCTGCTTGCCGGCACGCTGGCGCACCGCTTCGGCGCGCCGCACGCGGTGATGATTACGGGCGCGTGCTGCATCCTTGGATCGCTGTGGTACACCACGAAGCTGCCGAAGATACGCAGCATCATGCGGCCTATCTATGTGGAGATGGGGATTATTCCGGCTCCCGGAGATCAGGCGGCTGCGAGTTAGGACTCGTACTTCGAGAAGAGATTGTTCAGCGCCTCGGACCATGTGGGGTGGCTCCATGTGGCGTCGCGCAGACGCGAGGCCGTGATGCGGCCCATCATGGCTATCTGGATCTGCGTAGCGAGTTCGCCGCCGTTGACGCCGAGGCAGGAGGCTCCGAGAATCTGGTCGGTGTCGGCATCGACGACTGCCTTCAGGAAACCGCGTTCTTCGGCGGACTCGAAGGCGCGGGCCACATAGCTCATCGGCATCTTTGCGACCTTGATGGAGCGGCCGGAGTGGCGAGCCTCGGCCTCGGTCATGCCGATGCGGCCCAGCTCGGGGTCGGTGAAGATGGTGTAAGGCACCATGCGGCCCTTGATGGTGCGATAGCTCTTGTCGAGCAGGTTGGCCTTGAGCACGCGGTAGTCGTCATAGGAGATGTGCGTGAACTGCGGGCCGCCCTTGACGTCGCCGACGGCGTAGACGCCACCGATGTTTGTCTCCAGCCACTCATCCGTTTGAATGTAGCCGTGCTCGTTGAGCTCGATGCCTGCGTGTTCGAGGCCGAGGGTTTCTATGTTGGGCGTGCGGCCTGCGGCTAGTAGAAGGTGTGAGCCGTGAATCTGTTGTGTGGTTCCGTTGATGTCTACGGATAGAAGGATGCCGTTGTCGCTGGCGACCGATGTTGCGTGGGCGTTGAAGAGGAGCGTGATGCCGTCCTCGCGCAGGATGGAGGCCAGCTCGGTGGAGATGTCTTCGTCCTCGTGCTCGACGAGACTCGGGCCGGCCTGCACGATGGTGACGGCGCTGCCGAAGCGGCGGAACATCTGTGCGAACTCGAGCGCGATGACGCCGCCGCCGAGGATGATGAGATGCTCGGGCACTGCTTCCAGCTCGAGGATGGATTCGTTGTCGAGGTACGAGATCGTGGAAAGGCCTTCGAGTTGCGGGATGTGGGTGCGGACGCCGGTGTCGACGACGATGCGCTCGGCGGTGAGCGTGCGCTGTCCGCCTGCGTTCAGGCGCACAGCAACCCCATGGGGAGCAGTAAAGGTTGCATCGCCCTCGATCAGCTCGAGGTTGGCGGTGTTCGTCAGCCGCTTGGTGCTGCTGCCGCGGGAGCGGGCGACGATCTCGCGCTTGCGGGCGATGGCTGCGGGCATATCGATCTGCACACTGCCGGTCGTGATACCGAAGTCTTTGGCTCGGCGGGCGAGATAGGCTACGCGGGCCGTGGCTACGAGCGTCTTGGTAGGCGTGCAACCTACGTTCACGCAGGTTCCGCCGACGAAGCGGCGCTCGACGATGGCGGTCTTCCATCCCTGCTGCGCCATGGCGACCGCCAGCGGGTTGCCGCCCTGTCCTGAGCCGATTACGATTGCGTCGAACTGCTCCGCCATCCCTGCCTCCTATGTGTCACGCAGTTGGATGCGCTTAGCGCGGATGGCGCTCTCGCCAGACCTTGTATAAGCCCCATGCAGCGGCAGAGCAGTTGTCCATGACGCGGCCGTCGAGCAGCATGTCCTCGAACTCCTCGACGCGCACGCGGTGCAGCGTGATGTCGTCCTCCTCGAGGTCGGGGTCCGCGATTCCCTGCGTGAGTCCCTCGGCGAGGAAGACGTGCTGCTTCTGCTGCATGACGCCGTAGGCGATCCAGAGCGTGCCGAGCTGAGTCATGCTCTTCGCAGTCAGGCCGGTTTCCTCGCGCAGCTCGCCGCGGGCCAGCTCTTCGGGGTCGACCTCGGCGATCTCCCAACCGCCCTGCGGCAGCTCCATGTAGCTGCCCTGCACGGTGTAGCGGAACTGCTTGATGAGATAAATGAACTCGCCCTCGGGCGTGGATTCGAGTGGAATGACGATGCAGGCGGGGTCTTTATCGACGACGCCGTAGAGGCCGCGCACGCCGCCCTTGCGCTCGATGATGTCCTCGCGCACGCTGGTCCATGGGTTGCGGTAGACCTCGCGGCTGCTGATGGTCTTGATCGGCATGACTACTCCTGCTCGGGGGTGAGGAACTCGAGGTGCGATGGATATTTGGGCGAGCCGTAGATGGTCTGCGTCGCAGGCTTGTAGGCCTCCGGCGGCGCGGTCATGATGTTCGGCACGAAGGTCTGCGGGTTGCGGTCGTAGAGCGGGAACCAGCTTGACTGCACCTCGACCATGATGCGATGGCCCTTGAGGAAGGTGTGGTCCGCTCCGTGCAGGCTGTACTTGTACTCGACGACCTCGCTCGGCTTGAGGGCCTCGGGCGTCTCGAAGCTCTTGGCGTAGCGGCCTCGGAAGATCTCGTCGGCGATCATGAGCTGGTAGCCGGACATGGGCTCGGGGGCATCGTCGGGGTAGACGTCGATGAGCTTCACGATCCAGTCGGCATCGGTGCCGGTGGTGGCGGCGAAGAGGTCGGCTACGATGTCTCCGGTGAGGGTGACGTCGTGGTCGAGCACCGGTGTCGAGAAGGTGGCGAGGTCCTTGCGGTCGGTGACGAAACGCTGGTCTTCGACGAGCCATGTGCGCCACTTCGATCCGCTGCCGTAGGTGGCCTGAATGGGCCGGTGGCGGTAGGGGATGGGGTCGGCAGGGTTGGCGATGTAGCTGGCGGCGATGGTGTTGTAGCCGCCGGTGGGCGCGGTGAAGCTGAGGCCTTTATTTTCGGTCAGGTAGAGACGCTCGGGCTTGAAGCCGGTCTTTGGCGGCCATGAATCGTAGTGCTCCCATTGGTTGACGCCGGTGCGGAAGCTGGCCGTGTCCTTGAGGTCGAAGCCGGGGCGATTTTTGAGATACCGCTCGAAGAATGGGGCTTCCATGGTCTTGCGGTACTGCTCGCCGGTGGGCGCGCCGAAGTCGAGTGCCCCGAGATGGCGTGAGGTCTGTGTCCAGCTACCGTGGTTCCATGGGCCGAGGACGAGGAAGACCTCGTGCTTCGCGTCGTGCGGCTCGAGCGCGGCGTACTCGGCCTGCGTGCCCCACATGTCCTCCTGGTCCCACCAGCCGCCGACCTCGAGCGTGGGAACCTCGACGCGGGTGAGGTGGCGCTGCACGGCCATGTCCTGCCAGAACTTGGTGTAGCTGGGCTGCGTGAGGAAGATCTTGGCTGTGGGCAGGTTGCTCATGTTCGCCGCGGCGGCGGCATTGGCGAAGTTGCCGTTGCGCAGGAAGTAGTCGAAGGTGTCCTCCTTCGACTCGACGCGCACGTCGGTCTTCTGCCCTTCGAGCTGCTGCACGTAGTCGAAGCCGTAGGTTTCGCGGAAGGCCCCGTTGTGGAAGAAGTCGTCGCCGAGCCAGATGTCGGTCATGGGGGCCTGCGGGCTGATGGCCCTGACCGCCGGGTGCGCGTCGATGCCGGACATCATCGAAAGAAAACCGGGATAGGAGATGCCCATGACGCCGACCTTGCCGTTGTTGTGCGGCACGTTCTTGAGTAGCCAGTCGATGGTGTCGTGCGTGTCGGTCGTCTCGTCGATGTCCTGCTTGGTGTGGTGCGCGACGATGGGACGGTTCATCACGAACTGGCCCTCGCTTTTGTAGCGGCCGCGAATGTCCGCATAGACGAAGATGTAGCCGCTGGCAGCCAGCTCCGGCTTGTTGGCGTTGACGCTGTTGGAGCTTGCTCCGTCGACGCCGTAGGGCGTGCGCTCCATGAGGAACGGCAGCGGCTCGCCACTGGCTTCGGAGCCTGCGGGGCGAAGGATGATCGCATGCAGCCGAACGCCGTCGCGCACGGGGATCATCACCTCCTGCCGGGTGTAGTCGCGGAAGTGGTTGAGGTGGCGGCCTTCCGTGCCGGTGCGCGTAAAGGTGTGGACGGTGTTGCCGTAGGACACCGTGATGGAAGCGACCTTGCCGCCGGCGTCGCGGATCAGGTCGATGCTGGTCGGTCCCTGCCCGACGGCGAGGCGGTCGGCGGAGACGGTCTGCAGCTCGACGCGGGGCGAACGCTCGCCCTCCTCGAAGAGATGGCCGTTCTCGCTGTAGATGGAGAGCAGGAGATCCGGCTCGACGCTGTCGGCGTAGACGCCGATGGCGTCGTCGCTCGACTGCGCGAGCGCCTGCGCGCCGGAGAGGCCACACGCCGCAACGGCTCCCCATACCACTGCCCTGCTCCAGAGCTGCTGTAGCCTCATGCCGCCTCCCTGTGTTCAGAAAACTTAGAAGAAATGGCCGCCCCTTTGGGGGAGCAGCCACTCTGTTGAACGTGCTTTATGTGCAGAGCAAGGACGATTATCCCTGCGCGACCGGAGCCGCCGGGATTGGGCTGGCATCGCATACCCAGCCCTCGCGGCCGTGGGTGCCGTCGCAGAAGGGACGGCGCAACGACAGACCGCAGCGGCAGAGCGAGATCGCCGGCTTGCCGGTCAGGTCCCAGGCATTGCCTTCGACATCGACCAGTTGGATCGGGCCTTCGACGCGAAAGGGACCATTGGGCCGCACGGTGATCTTTACCGCCGGTACTACGACTGCTTCATCGGACATTCACTTTTTCCTCGTGCCTGAGATGAAGTCAGCATAGCAAACGGCCTGCCGCGGGTCAGTCTGGCGCCTGCATTCTTCCCTCAGGGGCTGAAGCCCCGTTTGATGGCAGATGGGGATGTACGGGCTGAAGCCCGTACCCTTCAAGCTAAAGCCCATCCCCTTCAAACAGACTGATGATCGAAGGGCTGCCTAGTCGTCTGTGGCCCCTTCCGAGATGCCGTACTCCTTCAGCTTGCGGTAGAGGGTCGTCTTGCCGATGCCCAGCAGCTTTGCGGCCATCAGCTTGTCGCCCTTGAGCTGGCGGATCGTCGTGAGAATGGCGTGCTTCTCCATCTCGGCGATCGAGACGATGCCTCCGTCTCCGGCGAGCGAGGCCTGCGGGGCAAGGCCGACCGTAATCGTAGCCGGTGGTGACGGCGGCTGGGTCTGGATGCGGTACTCCTGCAACTGCGTAGGCAGGTCGCGCATGTGCAGCACCGGACCGCTCGAGAGCGAGCAGGCGCGCTCGATGGCGTGCTCCAGCTCGCGAACGTTACCTGGCCATTCGTACTCGGTCAGCAGGCGCAGCGCCTCATCGGAGAACTGGTGCGTGATGCCGGAGCTGCGCCGGTAGCTTTCGAGAAAGTGCTCGGTCAGCAGGAGGATGTCCTCTCGGCGCTCGCGCAGCGGAGGAATCTTGAGGTTGAGCACGTTCAGCCGGTAGTAGAGGTCCTTGCGGAAGCGGCCCTGCTCCACCATGGCGAGCAGATCGCGGTTGGTCGCCGCAAGCACGCGAGCCGAGATGGGCACGGCCTGCGTTGCGCCGACCGGGCGCACCTCCTTCTCCTGCAGGGCGCGCAGCAGCCTCGCCTGCAGGTCCAGCGGAAGCTCGCCGATCTCGTCGAGGAAGACCGTGCCTCCATTGGCGGCGACCAGGAGGCCGTCCTTCGAGGTGTTGGCCCCGGTGAAGGCTCCCTTGACGTAGCCGAAGAGCTCGCTCTCGATCAGCGTCGGCACCAGCGAGCCACAGTCGATGGGCAGAAAGGGCTTGGCCGCGTTCGGTCCGTTGACGTGGATCGAGCGGGCGACCAGCTCCTTGCCGGTGCCGCTCTCGCCGAGGATCAGGACCGGGTGCATCGCCGTCGTCACCTTCGAGAGGATGCGGTAGAGCTTCTCCATCTCCGGCGAACGGCCGACGAGATCGCCCATGCCGCGCTCGGTGCGGAGGCGACGGCGCAGCTCACGGCTCTCGAGGTCGTAGCTGCGGCGCTGCCCGGCGCGATCGAGCACCGCCGTCAGCTCCTCGAGCGCGAAGGGCTTGGTGAGGTAGTCCCCAGCGCCGATGCGCATGGCCTCGACCGCCGAGGAGACGGTGGCGAAGGCGGTCATGACCACCACGCCTGTCTCCGGATGCAGCGACTTGATCTCCTCGAGCAGCTCAAGCCCGCTGCCGCCGGGCAGGCGCAGGTCGAGTAGCAGAAGGTCGATGGGCTGCTGTTGCAGGATTGCCCGCGCCTCGGGCACGTTGCGAGCACTGGCGATGTGGAAGCCCATGCCCCCGGCGATCTCGCAGCAGGCGTGGCGCACGGAGTCGTCGTCGTCCACGATGAGGAGCTGGAGCGGCTGAAGCTGCTCCCTGCGCTGCACGCGGCTCTGTGCGGCGGAGCCGTTCTTGGTATGGCCGACGAGCACCCCCGAAGGGGCGGCTGGATGCTGCTCGGAGGAGCTGCTGCGCTGGATGCTGTGATGAGGGTGACGGTTTAGCATGAGAGCCCCCCTGTGCGCGCATCGCCAATCCACTGGCTACCTAACTGGCAGCTACGCTCGTTCGCAGCGGCGGCGATAGCCCAAGCGATGGAGACGGTGGTGCCGTCGCCGATGCGGCTGGTCAGGTGCAGGCGGCCGCCGGAGGCTCCGGCCAGCTCGCGGACGACCTGGAAGCCGATGCCGTGGCCATCGGGGCGCGGGGCGCGCGCGGTCTGCCCGAGGAGCGAGCGGACCGCCGCGGTGCTCATGCCGCGGCCGCTGTCCTCGACGGAGAGGACCACCCAGCCGTCTCCGGTTCCAGGGTCATCCCGACGGCAGCTTACGCGGATGGTGATGACTGGACCGGCGCCCTCGGGCATAGCCTCGGCAGCGTTCTTGGTCAGGTTGACGAGGATGCGCTCGAGGGACTCGCGGGGCACGCGGACCGGCAGCGCGGCGTCGGGCTCATAGACGACGGTGAGCGCGCGGCGGGCGACGGCCTCGAGCACTCCCCGGCAGCCGTCGATGACCTCGGGCAGCAGGACCGTCTCGGGCGCGGGCTCGGGGGCGCGGCGGCTGGTGGTTTCCACGCTGAGCAGACGGTCGATCAAGGTGCGGCTGCGGTGGCTGAGCAGGCGCAACTCCTCGGCGTAGTGGCGGTGCTCCTGCTGCAGGACGCCGGGTAGCGCCAGCAGCTCGCAGTAGAGGCCGAGCGCGCCTAGTAAGTTACCGGCGTCATGCGCGAGGCCACGACTCTCGGCGACAGGGTCCGGCAAAGGGTAACTTTGGGTACTGGAGTCCGGTTGGTGCGATGGATTGACGGGATGAACGGGCAGAAGTGAGGCGGAGGTTCCTGCGTGAAACCAGGTTCCCGAGGCGGTACTGCTCAGCGTTGCCTGCATGGTGTCTTACTCCGAGTTGTACATTAAGCCTTATCTTTGTAAGGCGCTGTTGCCGAGTAATGTAATCACGTAACGTGCCAAACCGGGAAAGTGATCTAACCTCTTCAAAAGAATCTACTAATCGTACAACGGACGTCGAGAGCGAAGGCTTGTCCTGATTCCCATTTTGGAACAGATTTGGCCCCGGATCGGGAGCAAATCTGCGATGGGACTGCCTCTGCTCATGTTTTCCCACTATGGAACCCTTTCCCGAAACGAACTATTAGCGCGCTATAGTAGCTTGGGTCAGCCGATCCAGCGAATTTTTTTTCGAGGCGAACCATGGACAGGTTCGGATGTGTGGTCAGAGGCCCGTCCCTTCAAGAGCCCTGCCCCCTTCCAGCGGGTCCATTCCCCTATAATCGGCAAGATGCCTGACCTGCTCTTTCGCCCCGATGCCCGTTCCGCCGACGCCCTGCGCCCAATTCGCCTGACCCCCGGCTTTACCTCGATGCCGGAGGGCTCGGTGCTGATCGAGGCGGGCAATACCCGCGTACTGTGCAATGCGACCGTCGAGAACGGCGTGCCCTCGTGGCTGCGCAACTCCGGCCGCGGCTGGGTGACGGCGGAGTACAGCATGCTGCCCCGGGCCACGCTGACCCGCACGCCGCGAGAGAGTGAGCGCGGCAAGATCAGCGGACGCACGCACGAGATTCAACGATTGATTGGCCGCTCGCTGCGTTCGACGGTAGACATGAAGGCGCTGGGCGAGCGCACGGTGATTCTGGACTGCGATGTGTTGCAGGCCGACGGCGGGACGCGCACGGCGGCGATTACGGGCGCCTCGGTCGCGCTGGCGATTGCGCTGGGCAGGCTGATGGCCGCCGGCACGCTGAAGGAGTCTCCGCTGAAGCAGATGGTTGCGGCAATTAGCGTCGGGCTGGTCGATGAGCGCCTGCTGCTGGACCTCTGCTATGGGGAGGACGCTCGCGCCACCGTGGATATGAACGTGGTCATGCTGAGCGACGGCGGGCTGGTGGAGACGCAGGCCACGGCGGAGAAGGACTCCTACTCCCGCACACAGTTGACGCAGATGCTCGACCTGGCCGAGGGCGGGATACGGCAGATTCTGGAGATCCAGAGAGCCGCGGTCGCATCGGCGCTGGCGTAACGCTTCATCACGAATCACTGGCTTGCGGGAGGGTGCATGAAGATCGTCGTCCTTGATGGCTACACCGTCAATCCGGGGGACCTGAGCTGGGAGCCGCTGGAGAGCCAAGGGGGGCTGACGGTCTATGACCGCACTGTGCCTGCTGAGGTGCTTGCACGTCTCGGCGATGCCGAGGTGGCGCTGACGAACAAGACGGTGCTGGATGCGGCGACGATTGCCACCGCGCCGAAGCTGCGCTACATCGGCGTGCTGGCTACGGGGTATAACGTGGTCGATCTGGAAGCCGCCAGTGCGCGTGGGATCGTGGTGACGAATGTGCCCGCGTACAGTACGGCCTCGACGGCGCAGGGGACGATTGCGTTGCTGCTGGAGCTGACGAATCATGTGGGGCTGCACGACCAGAGTGTTCATGCGGGCGATTGGCAGCGGAGTCCGGACTTCTGCTACTGGAAGAGGCCTCTGCTGGAGCTGGCCGGGCTGACACTCGGTGTTGTGGGGTGGGGGCGGATCGGCAAGGCCGTGGCGGCGACGGCGCGGGCGATGGGAATGAAGATCGCCGCGACCAGTCGTTCGCATGCGGGTGTGCTCGATCCGGAGGTGCGGTTTCTTCCGCTGAACGATCTGCTGGAGGAGTCCGATGTGATTGCGTTGCACTGCGCTCTGACGGAGGAGACAAAGGGCGCGATCAACGCGGGCTCGCTGGCCAGGATGAAGCCATCGGCGCTGCTGCTGAACACGGCTCGGGGTGGGCTGATCGTGGAACAGGATCTGGCGGATGCGCTCAATAGCGGACGCATTGCGGGCGCGGGGCTGGATGTGCTGACGATGGAGCCGCCGGATGGGTCCAGTCCCCTGCTGACGGCGAAGAACTGCATCATCACGCCGCATCTGGTGTGGGCCTCGGGCGCTGCGCGGGGGAGGCTGCTCGCGCAGGCGGCGGCGAATGTAAGGGCGTTTGTGGATGGGCAGCCGGTGAACCGGGTCAACGGATAACGGGCTGCGGGACTGCGGTCTTTGCTCTTCGCTTGAGGACGGTATAGGCCACGCGGGCCAGCAGAAGCACTGTCAGAACAGCCGTGACCTTCCATGGCGTGCGCACGCCGGTCTTGACCAGCCACCAGAAATGAATCACCGCCATGGCTGCGGCTATATACACCAGACGATGCAGCCTCTGCCATGGTTTGCCGCCCATCCAGCGCAGCATGAACTGCGGCGAGGTAAGCGCCAGCGCCAGCAGGATGACCCACGACGCAAAGCCTACCTGCACGAAGCGGCGCTTGTGGATGTCGTCCCAGATGGTGGGCCAGACGAGCTTGAACTGCGTGAAGACCTCGCCGAAGTGGCCGGATTGCGCGCCTGCCCATGCCGTCGGGACGTCGTATCCGGAGAAGAGGAAGAGGTACGTTGCCAGGTGCAGCGTGGCATAGAAGAAGGCGTAGAGGCCGAGCATCCGACGGAAACGGATAAGGTTTGCGAGGCGCGGATGCAGGCGGCGCACGGGCGTGACGGCCAGCGAGAGGAGCAGGATGTAGAGCGCCCAATCGCCAGTGAAGTGCGTGATGGTGTTGACCGGGTCGGCACCGAGATCGTCGCGGTGGAAGCGCAGGAGAAGATCGGCAAACGGCGCGAAGCACGCGAGATGAACGAAAACCTTGATGAATGGGATCAGGCGCGTCGGCATGAGCGATCTAGTAGAACTTCTTAAGGTCCATGCCGTTGTACAGGCTGGCCACCTGATCGGCGTAGCCGTTAAACGGCAGTGTAGGAATGGTCTTCGGGAAGACGCTGGAGTCGATGCGGCGCTCGTGCTTCTGCGACCAGCGTGGATGATCGACCGACGGGTTCACGTTGGAGTAGAAGCCGTACTCCTGCGCGTTGATCTCGTTCCAGGTGGTCTTCGGCATCTTGTCGGTGAAGTGGAAGCGCACGATGGACTTGCCGTTCTTGAAACCGTACTTCCAGGGCGTGACGACGCGGACCGGCGCACCGTTCTGGTTGGGCAGCACATCGCCGTAGCAGCCGAAGGTGAGCAGGCAGAGCGGGTTCATCGCCTCGTCCATACGCAGGCCCTCGGAGTAGGGCCAGTCGTAGCCGCCGGGCAGGTCGGGCATCTGCCTGCGGTCGACCAGCGAGATGAACTGCACGAACTTCGCGCTCGGCATCGGCTGGCAGTAGTTGATGAACTCGGCGAGCGGGTAGCCGTCCCAGGGGATGACCATCGACCATGCCTCGACGCAGCGGTGACGATAGATGCGCGACTCGAGCGGACGATAGTTCATCAGCGTGTCGAGGTCGATGGTCAGCGGCTTCTTGACCATGCCCGTGACCTGCACGGTCCATGGGCGCGTCTTCAGGGTGTGCGCGTTGTGCGCGGGGTCGGACTTGTCGGTGCCGAACTCGTAGAAGTTGTTGTACTGGGTCGCCTTGTTGAAGGGAGTCTGCGCATCCGGCAGAGTGTACTTGCTCTGGATGACCTTGAGCGCCGGGGCGGCCAGCACCGCGGTGTTTGGACGGATGATGTCCGCGGCGATGGCTCCTACGCCGAGGGTAGCGGCTCCGGTCATGAAGGCGCGGCGGTTGAGCATTGCCTTCTGCGGCGTGATCTCGGAGGAGCGAATGTCCTCCGGCTTACGAATCAACATGGACACTCCCTTCTGCGGCACATCCGTAGGACGCGGCCTCCGGTACGAAGGTTACAACGAAGACAGGGCCCCGGCGGATCGGCCGCGCAGCAGATAGACCACCGATCCAATCACGATGAGGATAGCAGCCAGCAACAGCTCCCGCTCGAAGTCGGGCCGGGAGAAGAGGATGAAACCGAAGCCTGCCAGCGCGACCAGCGGAGGCAATGGATACAGCCAGATCCTGAAGGGACGCGGCAGGTCCGGCTGCGTGCGGCGTAGATAGATAACGCCGATGTGCTGCAACAGGAATTGCAGCAGAATGCGCAGTACCACCAGCGCTGCGATGACGTCCTTCAGCGAGAAGAAACAGAAGACCGCCGCTGCCGTTCCGAGAACCAGCAGGGAGATATGCGGGAAGTTCTTCGTAGCATGCAGCTTGCCGAAGGCGCGGAAGTAGTTGCCGTCGCGGGCCGCGGCAAAGGGGATGCGCGAGTAGCCGAGCAGCAGCGAGAAGACGCTGGCAAAGGCCGTGAACATGATAAGGATGGCGGCCAGTTTGCCGAGCAGCGGGCCGAGCGAGGGGCCGTACGCCGTCTCCATAAAGAGCGAGACGATGGCGCGGCGCGCCTCCAATGCCTGCGAGCCGAGCAGCGGCTGCCACGGAAGCACGGCCAGGATGGTCAGGTTCATCAGCAGATAGAGGATGCCGACGACAACGATGGAGATGAGGATCGCACGCGGGATGGTACGCGATGGGTCCTTTACCTCCGCGCCGAGGAAGGTGACGTTGTAGTAGCCCCAGTAGTCGTAGGTGGCGATCAGCATGGCCGAGCCGAGCCCGGTGAAGAAGGCCGGGCCAGGCGTGAAGGCGTTCGGCGGAAAGGTGAACGCCTGCTGCCAGTGTGCGTGCGTAAAGCCGGTGACGAGAATCCAGGCGATCGTGGCCAGCACGATGCCTCCCATAATGTAGGAGAGCTTCTGGATCTTTTCGAGATTGCGATAGAGCAGAAAGACCGCAGCGGCAACGGTCAGGATGGCGACGAGCGTCTCCGGCCCGATGGAGATGGCCGCGGTGTACGAGCCGATGTGGATCGCGTGCGTCGCGGCCTGTCCGGCAAGGCCGGGAAAGAGATAGGTGGCGTACTGGCTGAGGCCGATGCACCCCGAGGCGACCGAAAGCGGCGCGCTGAAGGTGAGCTGAAAGATGAAGAGGAAGGCGAAGAACTGTCCGAGCCTGCCGGGATAGATGCGGCGGAGGAACTCGTACGATCCGCCGGCGTGCGGCATGGCCGCGCCCAGTTCGGCCCAGACGAGGCCGTCGCAGAGAGCAAGCACCGCACCGAAGATCCAACCGAGCATGGCCTGGGGTCCCCCCATGGCGGCCAGCAGCAACGGCAGGGTGATGAAGGGGCCGACGCCGATCATGTCGAGCATGTTGAGGACGACTGCGCCGCGCAGGTTCAGCGTGCGCGCGAGGGCGGCGGAGCCGGTGGTCGGTTTGGATTCGATGGAGATAATATTTGAGTGTATCCGCTGACGGGAATTGACGCTAAATGCCTTGAATTGCAGGCGGATTTGCCGCGGAAGACGGACTTTCGTCTTTGACAGGGCGCGGGGATATTGATAGCGTTAGAAGGGGTTGAGGTGCGTTCTGCGCCTCTATGTCTGCTGCGTCCCCGTCGTCTAGCCCGGCCCAGGACACCGCCCTTTCACGGCGATAACACGGGTTCGAATCCCGTCGGGGACGCCAATCAAATCAACAACTTAGCCCGTAATGGGCACGGCAAATAGCTCCATACGGCAAATAATACGGCATATCGCCTTTCAGGGCATGTCCATGCGTGCGCCAATGAATTGCTTATAACTTACGCAATCACAGCAACTTACATGGGCAATAATATACTTGACTGACTGTTGCTTTATCAATACTATTGCTTCATGGACGCGATAAAGACACTTCAGCAAGCCATCATTCATTTCTCTGATCCCGAGAACTGCCGCAAATTCATGATTGAAGTGCGGTGGCTTGATGGTGTTGTGCGTTGCCCTTATTGCAACTCCGATAAAGTCACATATCTCGCCAAGGCCAAGGTCTACCGCTGCTACAGAAACCACCCGAAGCAGAAGTTCTCACTGAAGGTTGGGACCGTCTTTGAGGACTCGGCTGTCGGTCTTGAGAAGTGGCTTCCTGCTGTATGGCTCCTCTGCAACTCCAAGAACGGCATATCGAGTTATGAACTTTCACGTGCTATCGGAGTCACACAGAAGTCGGCGTGGTTCATGCTGCACCGCATTCGGGAAGCCATGAAGACCCAGACCTTTATGAAACTAGGTGGGATTGGTTCGCCTATCGAAGTGGACGAAACCTTCATCGGGCCTAAGCCACAGAAGATGCACCGCGAGAAGCGACTTGCCCTAAAGACTGCAGAGAAGGCTGGGAAGAAGGTCGCCGTGATGGGGATGCTTGAACGGGATAGCCGTCAGGTCCGTGCGAAGGTTATCCCTAACGTCAAGCGCGAAGTCCTACAGAGGGAGATCCTGAATGAGATCGAGCATGGCGCAAAGGTCTACACCGATGGCTGGGTAGGCTACGACCATCTCGCGGCGAGGAACTACATTCACGCGACCGTGAACCATATCGAAGAGTACGTCAGAGGTGAGGTCCATACTCAGGGAATCGAGAACTTCTGGTCCTTGCTCAAGCGGACACTAGGCGGCACGTATGTCGCTGTGGAGCCATTTCATCTGGACCGCTATGTGACCGAGCAGGTTTTCCGGTTCAACAATCGCGCCACACGCGATAATCCACTCACTGATGGTGATCGTTTTGCCTTAGCGGTTTCGCAGGTTGCGGGAAAGAGACTAACGTATAATGATCTTACTGGCAAGGTGGGAGCCAGTAGCTTCTAACGTGAAGAGACAGAGACGCGGGAAGCGGAAGGTTTCTTAGTGTGCTTCGCTTCCTTCTCGGCGTCTAGTCTTGCTTGAATTTCTGAGCGCGGAACGGAAACGAGCCGCCTCATAAAATCCGTGAACTGCGCGAAGTCGCCCTGAGCATCCTTGGCCGGAGAGATCGGGTTACTCGCTATAGGTTCAGCCTTCATCTAGCCGCATTATAGCACGCGGCGGAAAGGCGGATTCTTGGCTCATATCGATGTTGGGGGTATCGCGCTCAAAGGATATCCATCTCGTGGAAGGCTATTACATCTTTATCGCTTATTGGCCGATTATGTCTATGTCCAATACCGCAAAGCACGTCCTTCAAATAAAGGCCACTGGCGATTTCGTTACCTTCCGATGCTGGTAACTCCTTTCTCGCTACTACGATCATGTCGATCTGACATATCTGTCGCTCTTCACCGCATGGGACAGAGAGTAGATAGTTTGCCAAACCCCTATATGCATCTATTTGGTTCAAGTGAAGTGGGAGCCAACGGCAGTTGGATGCCTGATACTCGTACACTTGCTTGCATGAGAGACATGCAAAATTTTGAGAAGCGTTTCCCCAAGGCCACGGAGTTCGATTGGGAAATGTTCCAAATTGGATGGGAGGCAGGAGCAAAATGGGCTGCAAGCAATTCTGACAATCCAAAACAGGAATGAAATACATAACTTTCCTTGCCTTTCCTTAGATGATTTCTCATCGCCGAGAGCGTGCTTCCCAAATCTCATGCCTGAGATCGGTAATCTGTGAATCTACATGCTCATGTCTGTCTAACAACGCATCGAGCTTAATCTCGAGACGGATGAGACGTTGTGCACGCAACTTCCGCGCCTCATCCCATCGCTCGAAAACAGGAGGCAGTATCACTATCCAGATGGCCACACCAGCAAACCAATAAATATCCAGCCTGGTTGGAAGCAGGCTTTTCCCCTCCAATCCCCACCGCACAAGTTGGATCACCCCCAACACAATCGATGCGCCGATAAAAGCGAAAACAGAGATAGAAGTTCCAATCCTGCCCGTTTGTCGTATTTCTCGCTGTTCATTCTCATACTGATTTTCAGCTCTTTTCGTCCAATCGGGTGTGCTTGGCATTCCGAACTCCCAAAAATTCTCAATAGTGATCGTTAGATCACTATAATACCGCGCCGACTCGCCAGCATGGTGAGATGGCAGTTGATATATGCAAATTGGTTGGCCGCAGGGTTCGCGCCGCACGCCGCGCAAAGGGGTGGACGCAGCAAATCCTTGCCGATCATGCCGAACTGACCAGAGAGCACATCAACAGAATTGAAGATGGAAGCAAGGAAATGGGGATCAGGACGCTTCAGAGAGTAGCGGAAGCTCTGGGGAAGACTGCTAAAGATTTGCTGGATTAACGGTTTATTCTATGCATTGCCCGTCTTTCCGTGAAGCAACGTTTCTTGCTCAAATTCTTCCAGCATGCGCAAGTGTATGTCCGTTGGAAGAGGCGCTTCCGAAAAATACTTGTTCTCTGAAAAACGAGTCTCCGCTCTATGCTCAATCATGAATGGAGCAATCGGATATTTTCTAGCTGACGGATCATGCCCAACCCTCACCGTGAAAGGTTCATATCTTACCGGCTCTTGCCAAATATGTGACAGTTCATCACTGCATTTAAATGCTAAATTTTTGACTGCCGGATTCACATCGAGGATTGGAGCGTCACTAAAAAAAGTGACATCGCTGATATAAGCAAATCTCTTGATAGAACCGGGGCTGTAATGTAGTCCAAATTCCTTTGCTCCCCAGAGAAGGATCTCTTCCAAGACAGTCCTAGAAACACTAGTGTTTACCTGTGTCTCTAATGTCAACAAAGTGTCCCAAATGACAAATTTTTTGATCGGATATACGCCAGCAACACCCTCCACAAACTCGATACCCTTATGCAGATCGAGTTCTTCGATTGTTTTCGGAGACTTTTGAAACGAAAAACGCTCCGTTACCTTGCGCACAAGCTCGGCAGTAGACACCTTCGTGCCAGAGACGAGATCGGCAAACTCAATAAATCCCAAAACTCTAGCGAGAATGACTGCCGATTGACGCAAGATTTTCCTCCGCGTTACCGTTGAACGCGCCCACACTAACATTACCAATGCCACCAGCGGCCATACTCATGGCGGTCTTGGGCGCTTCATTCTTCCGTGTACCTGCTGACACGCGAACATATTCCTTTGCTACCGGAATT
Source organism: Granulicella sp. (assembly GCA_036398595.1). Taxonomy (GTDB): domain Bacteria; phylum Acidobacteriota; class Terriglobia; order Terriglobales; family Acidobacteriaceae; genus Edaphobacter. The sequence continues at coordinate 2,469 of DASWOV010000037.1, read as the reverse complement.
TCTTCTATGGAGGAGTCTTGTTTGGATTTGACCCCGCGCTGTCGCCGCGATTCAATAGCAGAAATCAAACCAAGACAAAAGACTATTAAGATCCCACCTAGTGACCAAATGACAATGTTGGACATTTTTCTAATCCTCCTTTCGCCTTCCAGCGATATGGGATAAAACGACGGCCCCTAAAAAGCAAGCTCCAGAAAGCCAATATGCCTGATGAAGACTTGGATCGTTAAGGTGCTTGTTGTCATAAATAATATCCAGCAATGGGAACACAAACCAAAGGACAGCCGCTTCATTTAGGAACGTCTCTGCTACGCTGCATGTCTTGGGGTCGAGTGCTATTCGAAATATCCATTTCGCTGCGACTCCTATGCCATGATTGATCGGTTGCCACCACCGCCCGTAAGCTAGCAGGGCCACTATGAGGACAACTAATCCGACCATCCAGCGGGTATCCACGGTGCCTCATTATAAGCATATCGGTCCGATATCCCCTTTACTTTAGACTCTTTTGGGGCGCTTGGCGTTCCGATACCACGCAAGACTATCCAAAGTATTCAAAATAATATATTTAGCGGACGGTAACGAGGCAACAGTCAGTCAAGTATATTATTGCCCTTACATGCAAACGACGTACAAAAACAGGCTGTTACGGCGAGTCAAGCTGTATTGAGTCAACGGAACGCATATGGCAAAAATTATTTGCCGTATGGCCGACATTAGCGACGACTTCCCATGTCGTCTGATTCCCTGCTAGCTGCTGCGATCTGCACGCGTCTGGCTCAAGTGAGCGGCTGGAATGGTGCTGAGACTTGTTGGCATCTGCTGACATACAAAATCCAAGAATTTTGCTGCGCACAAGTCCGCAATCGAGGGGCAAAGTTTTTTCAGCTAAAAATTTCACGCCAAAGGCAACACATTTCCCTATTCCTTTTACACACGTTGCCTTTGGTCGCCTTGTCGCCTTTGGTATTCTTTGACTCCAAAGAAAACAAAGAAATCAAAAGGCACCATTTTTTTGTATAGAGTTCTATCTCGTCTGTCCGGCATGGTCATCAACTGGATCGATGACGTCGTGGCCTGGGCGAAGACCGACCGCGGCGGCAGGCAGAACAATCTCTTCCGCATCCTGCCCCCACTAGCCTGCGAATCGAGGTTTGGCCGATGCGAATGAGTCTGGATATCCTGATAGGACATCTCTCGATTGGTTCGGCCATCGGAGTGGTTCCAGTTGCACGGCAGACGATGTCTTTATTTGCCGCTCAGAATATCAACGCGAACGGAGCCGTCTGGAAACACCGCCTGTATTTCCAGACGGCCTCCCATCGCTTCGATGTAGCTTCGCAACGTGCTCAGATACATGTCCGTGCGTTTCTCGATCTTGGAAATGGCACTCTGGTTCACGCCCAACACCTGCGCCATGTTGGTTTGGGTGAGGTTCCGTGCAGAGCGGAGCTGCTCCAGTGGAAGCTCCGCAAGCAGCTTCGCGCTACGGGCTTTGATCTCCGCCCGATCCTGTCCGCTCATCTTCGCCGTCAGTTCACTGAATTTGCGAGCCATTGTTTTTCCCTCCTATCATTCCCGCTGGCCGCTCTCTTTGAGATAAGCCATCAACAACTTCTCCGCCTTCGGAACATGCGTGTCATACCAGCGGTCGTCACCCGTCTTGTTGCCGCCCAGCAGCAGGACCGCGTTGCGTTTGGGATCGAAAGCGTAGAGCACGCGGTATGGTTGCCCGGCATGTTGAATCCAAAGTTCCCGCAGCTTCGCGGAGCTGGTAATGCTGGAGCTATAGGGAAATGGAAGCGTCGCCCCTTTTCTTCGAGCATAGCGACCACGACGGCCACGCTCTTCTGTTCTTCGATGATGAGGCTATCCCACCACGTCTCAAACTCGACGGTAATGATGACCTCGGTCGCCACCCATTCATTATTCCATACAAGGACTATTCCGTCAAAGGACTATATGGAATAGACGGAGGGGGTGGATGAGATACGTCTCCGTGTGTTCGGGCATCGAGGCAGTCTCCGTTGCGTGGGGACCGCTCGGCTGGCGACCTGCGATGTTCGCCGAGATCGCCCCCTTCTGCTGTTGGCTTCTGCGCTCGCACTATCGCGCATCGCGGCCTCTACATATGCCGAGCCCACATGATGAGCCAACGCGCAAAGAGGCGAAGCAGCGCGCGGCAGTCATTCGCAACATTGTTGCTCTGCCTGCCGCTGGTGCCGTTATCAATGCCGGCAACTTTACACGCATAGGAGCAGACGATGTTGGAACAATCGACCTTCTGGCCGGAGGAACACCTTGCCAGTCTTTCTCCGTCGCCGGTGAGCGAGCGGGACTGGATGACCCGCGTGGCAACCTCACCATCGAGCTTGCTCGACTTGCTGGCAGACTCCGCCCCCTATGGCTGGTATGGGAGAACGTCCCCGGCGTCCTGTCCATCGACGATGGACGGACGTTTGGAGCCTT
>DASWOV010000036.1:0-7021 GCA_036398595.1 Granulicella sp. | reverse complement strand
TGCCGTCATTGGGGGATGGCAGGTAAGCATCATCAACACCATGCAGTCGGGTACGCCCTTCAACCTGACCTATGGGCCCGCGGCGCAGAACCAGGTATCGCAGCAGATCTCCGCTACGTATCGCGGAGCCAACGAGTATCGTCCGAATGTGAATCCTGGCGTGAAGAAAATTCTGAATACGCAGATCGCCAGCAACGGATTCATTCAGTATGTAAACCCGGCGGCCTTCAGCCTGCCTGCGACGACGGTTGGTGGAGCGCCTGCAAGCCCTTTCGGCAATGCGGCGCGTAATCCACTGCGCAATACGCCGTTCTACCAGACGGACCTGGCGCTGAATAAGAAGTTCTCCACGCCGATCGAGGGCTTGAAGGTTGAGTTCCGCTCGGAGTTCTACAACCTCCTGAACCATACCAACCTGTATCTGCCGAGCACGATTGGCGGTACGAACGGCAGCACTGCAAGCACGGGTGGCATCATCAGCAGCACCTTTGAGCCGCGTATTATTCAGTTCGGCTTGAAGGTTCTTTACTAGTAATCGCTGCGTACGCTGTAAACCCGGACGGCCTGCTTATCGCGGGCCGTCCGGGTTTACGTTAGAGGACTGCTCCGTCGTCGGGCATCGCGGTGCTTGCGATTACGGGGCCTTTGCCCTCGAAGAACGCATAGACGGCCGGGACGAGCAAGAGCGTGAGTGCGGTGGAACTGACGAGACCGCCGATCACCACGATTGCAAGTGGCCGCTGGATCTCTGAGCCGGGACCGGTTGCAAAGAGGAACGGTACTAGACCGAAGGCAGCTACGGTCGCGGTCATCATTACGGGCCGGAAGCGGAGGCGCGCTCCTGTACGGACGGCTTCATCTTGCGACATGCCTTCTTCGCGCAGCTTGCGGATGTAGGATACTAGCACGACGCCGTTCAGCACGGCGATTCCCCATAGGGCGATGAAGCCTACGGAGGCGGGGACGGAGAGGTACTCGCCTGAGAGGAAGAGTGCGATGACGCCGCCGATGGAGGCGAGCGGCAGCACCGTGATGATGAGCGCGGCGAAGCGCAGGGAGCCGAAGAGGACGAAGAGCAGGAAGAAGATGGCGGCGATGGTGATGGGCACGATGATGAGCAGATGATGGAGGGCGCGCTCCATGTTGTGGAACTGGCCGCCCCACTCGACGAAGTAGCCGGGCGGGATGGCGACCTGCTTGCCGACCTTGTCTTGCAGTTCGGTGACGAAGCCGCCGAGGTCACGGCCCTGAACGTTGACGCCTACGACGATGCGGCGTTTGCCCATGCTGCGATTGATGAGCGCAGGGCCTTCCACGACTCTTACTCGGGCCAGATCCTTTAGCGGAACGCGAGGGCCGTCGGGGGAGCTGACGAGCAGCTCGCGGATGTCTTCGACGCTGTCGCGCAGCGATTGCGGGAGGCGCACGACTGCCTGGAAGCGGCGTTCACCCTCGTATATCTCTGTGGCGGACTTGCCCGCGATGGCTGTTTCGACCATGTCGTTTACGTCGGCGGCGTTGATGCCGTAACGCGCGACCTGATCGCGGTCGATGTCGATGGTGAGGTACTGCTGGCCGCCGACGCGGTCGACGCGAGTGTCCTGCGTGCCTTGAATACTGCTTGCTACCTTGGCTATCTCGTTTGCCTTCTCGACCAGTAGGTCGAGATCGTCGCCGTAGAGCATGACGGCTACGTCGGCGCGTACGCCGGAGACCATCTCGTCGACGCGGTCGCTGATGGGCTGCGACATAACGAGGTTGATGCCGGGGATGGAGACGAGGCTCTGGCGCATCTGCTCGGCGATCTTGTCTTGCGTCATGCCGTGAGGGCGCTTGTCGAAGGGGGTTAGCGAGGCGAGGACGTCGGCTTCGTTGGGGCCGGCGGGGTCGGCGGGGGATTCGCCGCGGCCGACGCGGGAGACGACGCTCTCGACGCCGGGCACCTGCAGCATGCTCTTCTGCATGGCCATCTCCATCTTCAGGGACTCGTCGAGGGAGATGTTGGGGACGCGGTCGGCGTTGGGGGAGAGGGTGCCCTCCTGCATCTCGGGGATGAAGGCAGTGCCGAGAAGGGGGAAGAGGCAGATTGCGCCGATGAAGAGGGTGAGCACGGCGATCACCATGCTCTTGCGATGGTTGAGCGCCCAGTGCAGCATGGCGTCGTAGGGACGGCGCAGGGTGCGTACGACGAAGGTGTCGTCCTCGGAGCCTCCCTTGAGAAGGTAGGACGAGAGCACGGGAGAGAGCGTGAGCGAGAGGATGAGCGAGATGCCCAGCGCGATGGCGATGGTGTAGGCGAGGGGCGCGAACATCTTGCCCTCCATGCCTTCGAGTGTCATCAATGGGAGGAAGACGAGGATGATGATGGTGACGCCGAAGAGGACAGGTGTGGCTACGTCCGTAACTGCTGAGAGGACGATGGAGAGTTTTTGTGCTGTGCTTGTCTTGCCGTGATTGAGATGGTTAGCGTGGCTTAGTTTGGTGAAGACGTTTTCTACTACGACGACTGAGCCATCGACCATGAGACCGATGGCGATGGCCAGGCCGCCCAGCGACATCAGGTTTGCGGAGAGGCCGATCTGGTTCATGATGAGGAAGGTCAGCAGAGGTGTGACGATCAGGGTTGCGCTGACGATGAGGCTTGAGCGGATGTCGCCGAGAAAGAGCACCAGGACGATGACGACGAAGATGACTCCTTCACCGAGTACTTCGGTTACGGTGTGGATGGCGGCGTCGACGAGCTGCGAGCGGTCGTAGTATGGCTTGATCTCGAGGCCGCCGGGGATCATGTGTTTGGCATTGATCTCGGCGACGCGCTCTTTGACGCGGCCGACGATCTCTTTGGCGTTGCCTCCGCTGGTCATCAGGACGACGCCGCCTACGGCTTCGGTGTTGCCGTTCTTGATCATGGCGCCGTAGCGGACTTCGGCGTCGATCAGTACTTCGGCTACGTCGCGGATGCAGATGGGAGTGCCACCGGTCTCTTTCAGGACGATGTTGCGGATGTCGTCGAGATCGCGCACGAGGCCCACGGAGCGGACGAGATACTGCTCGGCGTGTTGGGGCAGGATGCCTCCGCCTGCATTGGCGTTGTTGCGCGCGAGGGCGTTGCGCACGTCCATGATCGTCAGGTTGTAGTAGTGCAGTTTTTGCGGGTCGACGCGGGTGTCGTACTCCTTGACGTAGCCGCCGGTGGAGTTGATCTCGGCGACTCCGGGGATGGAGCGCAGCAGGGGGCGCACGACCCAGTCCTGCAGGGTGCGGCGCTCGATCAACTCCTCTCGCGTGAGTGCGTGATTGCCATCGTTTGGTAGCTCGAGTGTGTACTGGTAGACCTCGCCCAGCGCGTTGGTGATGGGGCCGAGTACCGGGGTGACTCCCTCGGGCATGCGGTCGCGCAGCTCGGAGAGGCGCTCGGAGACCATCTGGCGTTCGAGGTAGAGGCTGTTGCCGTCGGCGAAGACGAGGGTGATGAGTGACAGGCCGGGCTTGTTGAGAGAGCGCATGTCCGTCATGCCGGGGAGGCCCGTCATGGCTATCTCAATCGGAATGGTGACGAAGCGCTCGACCTCTTCGGGGGATTTGCCGGAGGCCTCTGTGGCGATCTGGACCTGGACGTTGGCTACGTCGGGAAAGGCATCGACGGAGAGATGCTGCGCGGCGTTCAGGCCGAAGCCGACGAGCACCAGCGCTACTACGACGAGGATGAGGCGTTGCCGCAGCGCGCCCGCGATAATGGACTGCAACATGCTTAGTTGCCTCCCTTGATCGCGTTCTGCTTGCGTTGATTGTTCAGGTGGAAGGCTCCGTCGAGCACGATGGATTCGTCGGCGCGGAGGCCGCCTTCGAGTACTCTTCGGTCGTCGGTTTCGGTTCCGAGGGTGACCTCGTGAAGCTTGAACTTATTCGGTGCGAGCTGCACGAAGACGTACTCCTTGTTGTCTTCGCGTACTACGGCTGTCTGCGGAACGGTGAGCTTCTGCTCGGTGTGGCCGGTGAAGGTCATGCTGGCGAGCTGATCGGGTTTGTAGAGGCCGTGCGGGTTGGTGACGTCGATGCGTACCTGGACGGTGCGGGTCGCGGGATCGACGATGGGCGCTACGTAGGTGAGCTTGCCGGTGATCTTTTCCTCGGGGAGCGCGGGGATCTGGACCGTGACCTCGAGGCCGCGGCGGAGTTGGCCTGCGTCCTCTTCCGGGACATTGGCTACGATCCATACGGTGGAGAGATCGGCGATGGTGAAGGCGGGGTCGGCGGGCTGCACCACCTGTCCGATGGTGATCTTGCGCTCGAGAACCTCGCCTGCCTTGGGGGCGATGATGGAGTAGTCGGCGCTTAGCTCGCGTGTGCTGACCAGGCGCTGGATCTGGGCGTTGCTCATGCCGAGTCCGCGGAGCTGGGTGCGGTCGGATGCGACTTCGGTGCTTGCCTGGAGCAGCTCGGCCTGACGGCGCTCCAACTCGGCGCGGCCGATGACGTCGGAGGTGACGAGCTGCTCGGCTCGACGGGTGGCTGCTTCGGCGAGGCTTTGCTGCGAGACTGCCTTGATGAGTGCGAGCTGGGCCGCGGAGAGATCGGTACTGTGCAGGGTCGCGAGCACTGTGCCGGAGCGAACGCTCTGGCCTTCGAAGACGAGGAGGTTGAGGATGCGTCCGGCCACGGGGGAGCCTACGCGGGCGATGCGGCTGGCATCGGTCTCGACGTGGGCGGAGACCTTCAGCAATCCTTTTACGTCGTGCATCTCGGGTTTGCCCAGCTTGAGGTTTGAGGCCAGGGCTGGGGTTACTTGAATCTCGTAAGGATCGCCTGAGACCGTTGTAGAGGCTGCGATGGCTTGCTTCTTGCAGCCTGTGGCGGGAAGGAGCAGCAGCAGGATGCAGAAGGTGTAAGGGGGAAGACGTTTTGCGATACGGGCAGGTAACGAGATCATTAGGGCCTTCTTCCAGGCGCAACTGCGCCGAGTTCTTCAAGGTCGATCAGTGCGGATTGACGCGCGTACTGCGCATCGACGAGGTCTCCGCGCACACTCTGTAGAACGCGCTGCGCGTCCAGAACTTCGACGATGCCGCGCTCGCCGAAGCGATAAGCTGCCTTGGCCGCCTCGACGGCGCTCTCGGCGGCGTGCAACTCGCCTGACTGGAGTGAGGTCACTTGCTGGTCGGCTAGCTGGTACTGCTCAAAGGCGCGCTCCACCGCGGAGATTAGCTCAAGCCGATGCGCTTCAATCTCGGCCTGGGTCTGCGCGATGGTTGCTTTCGACTCGGCGATCTGGCCGCGACGGCGATCCCATAGAGGAAGGGGAACCGTGACGCCGGTGCGCCAGTAGCGGAGGTCCGGCTGGTTTTCGAACTCGGCAAAGACGGTGGGCCGAGGGATTCGCAGTTTGCGCTCATGTTCGAGTGCGGCTTCGGCGGTCTGTATGTCGGCCTGTGATCTTGCGATGGCGGGGTGAGTGTTGAGTACCAGCTCGCGTAGCTCGGCCAGCGGTGGGAGTTGAAGGTGATCTTCAAGGGTGCCGCGTGGATCGAGGTTCGAATCTGCCGGTGCGGCTATGGCTACGCGCAGCAGGGCGATGGCGTTCGATAGCTCGAGCTGCGCTCCGCGTACGGCAAAGCCTGCGCGTGCCTGCTCGGCCTCGGCTCGGGTCAGTTCGAGACGGCCCTTCTCGCCTACGCTTACTTCGACCTCGACGCGATGCCGCAGGTCTTCGACCAGCTGGAGGTTCTCGCGGGTGTGCTCGACCTCTTCGCGGCGGCGGAGGACATCGTAGAAGGTGCGCTTGACCTCGGCGATGACGGCGCGAGCTACTCCGGCTTCGCCCTGGCGGCTGCTGATGGCGGCAAGCTGCGCGGCGTGCAGGCGGGCGCGGCGCTCGGAGGGAATCTCGATGGCCTGGTAAGCGGCGTAGTGTTGCAGCAGGCCGGGGACGCCGGGCGTGGCGATGGGACGGGCGTACTGGCGTCCGGCGTAGACCTCGACCGATGGGTTGATGTAGGCGCGGGCGGTGTGGGTGGCTGCATCCGCACGGGCGGTGATGGCGGCTGCGCTGTGCAGGCGCGGGCTGTTGTGCTCGGCCATGGCGATGGCGTCTTCGAGCGTGAGAACCTGGGGTGGGGGCGGGGGGCTGCTTGTCTGTGCCGGAGCAGCGCATGGCAGCAGAAGGGCTAACGTCGCAAGTGTAGAAAGCTTCACGCTGATGCTAAGGCAACTTGGTCGCCAAACGTAACTCGGTTGAAACAAGGGGATTTGGGCTGAGGGGCTGGATGGGTGTCCCATATGGAACACCGTGGGCTGGTTTGAAGACGCAAAAAGGACAACGGCGGTGTTCTGAATGGCATATTGAGGGGAATGGGCGGGGCTGCTGGATTGGTGGTCGGATTGCACGTATCGAAGAGGTGCCTGCCTATGCTTCCATTGCGCTTGTTCCTGCGTCCGCGTGGCAGAATGGGTTCATGCCATTGCACCGGACTCGCCGAATCTCGCCGCGGCTCCAGGCATCGTTTATCACGGTGCTGGTGGTGGCGCTCGCCGTCTTTACGTGGATTACGCCGCCGCACGCGCTGGTGTTGCACAACGTGCTGCACCACCTGAATATCCTGCCCTTTATGCTGGCGGGGCTGCTCTTCGGCTGGCGCGGTGCGCTCAAGACGCTGCTCTTTGCGACGGTGCTGCTGACGCCTTCGATTCATCGGCACTGGTATAGGGAACCGCTCGATGCGCAGGATGAGATCGTAGAGCTGAGTACCTTTGGTGCGGCGGGGTTGATCGCCGGGGTGCTGGCGGATCGTGAACGTCTGCAACGGCGCAGGGTGGAGGAAACGAAGCAGGAGCTGGAGCAGCTGCACACGGAGCTGCAACGGAATATCGACCAGATGAAGAAGACCGAGCGACTGACGGCGGCGGGTGAGCTGGCGGCCAGCCTGGCGCATGAGATTCGCAATCCTCTGGCGAGTATCAGTGGCGCGGCGGGTATTTTGGCGCGCAGGCAGGCTCCGGAGCAGAGCCGCGAGGAGTGCCTGGA
>DASWOV010000035.1:0-1670 GCA_036398595.1 Granulicella sp. | reverse complement strand
CGTGCCTGTCTCCTTCATCTTGTAGAGGCGGTGTACGCCCGTCGTCGTCTCTTCCGAGACGCCGCGCCACTCCTTCACAATCCCGTGCCAGCGCTGCGGATCTTCCGCGTAAACCTTCTTCAGCAGGTCCTTGATGACCTTCTCTTCGTGGCTGCCCGATGGCGAATCGACCCACTTGTCGCCATTCTCCAGCTCATAGCCTTTGTGGATGAGCAGTGTTACATCGCCGCCGTCATCGACCACAAGCTGCGGCCCGGTGCCGTCGCGATGCGCCAGCGCCTTGTACGTACAATCCCAATACTCTTCCAGCGATTCACCCTTCCAGGCGAACACCGGAACACCGGCCGCGGCAATGGCTGCGGCGGCGTGATCCTGGGTGGAGAAGATGTTGCAGCTCGCCCAGCGTACGTCGGCGCCAAGCGCTACCAGCGTCTCGATCAGCACGCCGGTCTGGATCGTCATATGCAGCGAACCGGTAATGCGCACGCCCTTCAGCGGCTTGCCGGGAGCATACTTGCGCTGGATCGACATCAACCCGGGCATCTCCTGCTCGGCGATGGTCAATTCCTTACGTCCCCAGTCGGCCAGGGATAAATCGGCTACTTTGTAGTCGGGTGCGATCACTTCTGCAGTTGCTGGTGCCATGGGGACTCCTCGTTGATATCGACCTCTAGGATACCATTCCAGCCCTTCGTTTCGGCCATTCAGAACGCTTCTCTCCTGCTATTCTGGCACTCTCTCCCGGTCACTCTGTTCCTTCTCCCCTGTCACTCTGAGCGCAGCGAAGAATCTGCTTTTCAGGTGCCGCCCAAGTCGTTACATCGATAGGGAATAGTCCCTAAGCCTGCTTGCGCGAGCCCTGTTCTAGCTTCAGCAGACGCTCTTTCCGCTCCACGCCCCAGCGGTATCCGGTCAGTGCCCCATTGCTGCCGATCACGCGATGGCAGGGAATCGCCACCGCCACTGGATTCGCGCCGCAGGCCCTCGCCACGGCTCGCACAGCCGTCGGCTGCTTCAGCGCTCGGGCAATCTCCGCATAGCTGCGCGTCTCGCCCCGCGGAATCTCCATCAGCGCCTGCCACACCCGCTGCTGGAACGCCGTCGCCCGCAGATCCAGCGGCAGCGTTAGCGCAGCGGGATGCTCCGTAAGCTGGTCCAGTATCCCGGCAATCGCTTCTGCCAGCGCGCCCGTCGGCGGAGTCTTCGTCAGCACGGCGTTGCGGAAGTTCGCGCGCAGCTCGCTCTCCAGTTCGGCAGCCGATTCCCCGAACGCAATGCTGCACACCCCGCGCTCTGTCGCCGCTACCAGCATCAGCCCGAGCGGCGATCTCGTCACCGCAAAGTGGATCGCCTGCGCCGCGCCTTTGGTCGTGTACGCCTTCGGCAGCAGTCCAAACTGCCGCGCCGTCTTCTCATACACCCGGCTCGACGAGTTGAAGCCCGCGTCGTACGTCGCCGTGGTCACGTCCGTCCCGCGCAGCAGCGAAGCGCGAAACCGCTCCAGCTTCCGCGCCGTCGCATAGGCATGTGGAGAGACACCAAGGATGCGTTTGAATGCCCGCTGCAGCGTGAATGGACTAAGCTGCACGCTCTCTGCAAGCGCAGTCAGGCTCAGGTCGCCTTCGCCTGCGTCGAGCAGCCGCGTCACCTGCGCAATCTTCGGCGCAATG